>CAVSHO010000001.1:0-468878 GCA_963727825.1 Ignavibacteriota bacterium
AACCATTGGACAAGCTAACGAAATGAACCCACTGCAAAATTCATGGCGAGCATAGGTTTAGTGTTAAATTGAAAGTTGGTATTATGAACTTGTTTCGTTGGTTGCATTACGAAACTTTTCAGCGCCGCAGTGTAGCAAAGCGCCATGTTCCACTTAACGCCGGTCGTTGCGGATGAGGTTTTGACTATGCACAAGATTGTATTATAAAATATAATACTTATAACTTTGTTGAACCTTATATATATTTATAAAAGTATTGACAATTGAATGCGATACTTGTACTTTCAATCTATATCCATCCTGAGCTTGCAACCGGGAAATTCATTCAACAAAATCCGAGACCCTTGCAGCAAGTATTTTAATCTCTTCTTCCAATTATCAAATATTCAGTAATTATTTTATAAACCTTATCGGAGGTTTAGCATGAAAATAAAATTACTGGTTTTATTGATCCTCATTGTCTTCACTTCCTCCTTCTGTGAATTGTTAGCTCAAAATTACGCGGCATCCTTAAAAGTAAGTACCATGGGAGTCAATCTTGAAGCACTAAGATCGTTCTCTTCAAGTTTTAATGCGCGATTGGGTGTTGCGGTTTTGTCCTATAATGCAAATAATGTCGCCAGCAATGACCAGCTTACAGTTGACGGAGAACTGAAACTATTATCTCTTACAGCTTTGGCGGATTGGTTTCCGTTTCGAGGCAGTTTTAGATTGAGCGGAGGACTTATAATAAATCTGAATAAAATTTCCATGACTATGACCCCTGTAAAAACATATAACGACGGAAACATACAATATACACCAGATAAATTAGGTCAGGTACTTGCGGATGTTACTTTTGATAAAGTTGCCCCGTACCTGGGAATCGGGTTCGGTAACCCGACCGCAGGCAGGAGCGGATTCGGTTTTACTTTCGATCTGGGTACTTACTATCAGGGGAGTCCTCTAGCTTCATTGAGTGCTACCAAACTGCTCCAACCGATGGAGAGTCAAAGCGGCCAATTACAGGACAATCTCAAGTGGTTTAAATTCTACCCCGTCCTTTCATTCGGTTTAACATATAAATTTTAACACAGGAAAGGAGAGATTGCAACATGATTATAAATATTACGAAAGCCCTAAAAGGCTTGTTGGGGATAGTTATTATTCTATCTTTTGTATTTTTTTATTTAAGCTGCGACATAACTTCACCTGAGAAAAACATCAACGTAGTTTTTAATACACTTTCAATAAATACAAGTGTGACTGTCAGTTTTACGAATGCCGCTACTAATCAGGCAATCGGTTTAAGCGGTCAAAGTGTACCTGTGAATTTAAACTTTACAGGTCCCAATGCCGATAAGATCGTTACTCAAAACGATAAACCATTAACATCTACCTCAACTGCTTACGGAATTGTAACCTTTTGTGTAACGAACAGCATTACCCCAACAACCGCTAATCCTGTTATGGTAACTCTGGTTGCTAGTTCCAATGGATATCAAACAACAAGTTTGCCGATTAAAATTTACTCAACTGGCAGTACTGCTTATGCTCTAAAAATGGTAAAAATTTCATCCCCACCGCAAGGCTCGAGTACGGCGCCTTCTACACCTGTTCAAACAAATTCAGGAGGACAAACCACTGCATCTGTCACGGTTAAAACCGATGCCGAGCTTACAACGGGAGGTTCGGCAGGTATTATAATTAATTCCGGCACCGGAATTAATGATGCGGGTGGAAATCCTCTTACCGGGACATTAACCGCCAATGTAACCTATACATCCGGCACAAACGGATTGGCAAGTGGAAGCATACAGACAGGATGGAGTGTAAGTGCCAACCAGGGTGGATCAACAACCCAGGGATGTCTGCAGACGGCTGCCATTGCATTATTCACAATTACAAATCAAAATGGTCAGCTCGCTAAAAACTTTACTTCTCCTATTACATTGACGATGTCAATTCCCGGAAGCACGGTTAATCCCCTTACAAACGTGCAGGTCAAAAACGGCGATACTATGCCGGTTTACAGCTTTGATGAATCATCGCAGACCTGGAAGTTTGAGACTAATTCAACGGCTGCCGGCCCCGACAGCAAGGGAAACTTCACTGTTACTTTTCAAACGACGCATCTTTCATACTATAGTTTAAGCTGGCTTATGAGCTATTGTACCACAAATATCCCCCTGAATATTGTTGGAAGCTATAGCGCTTTGGAATTTGTATTTACAACGCCGGGGGGCGGATTCTTTTTAGAGGCAGATGTAAATTACAGTCAAAATCCTACCATAAATAACCTCACGTTTCCTAGTGGGCTTACGATAATATGGACTGCTTATGTGGCCGGCGCACCTGTCGGTACCGGAACAATGGCAGATCCTTGCTCTGGCACTATAAATCTAAATCTTCCTCCCGGTCCCGAACTAGTAGATGTCGATGTGGATATAATCGCGGTTTGCCCAAATTTAAATCCTGTCATTGAAGTCCGACCGAGCGGATATGAGCTTCTTGAAATAAATCAAAGTAATAACGGTCTACTAGGCGGAGTAATTGATCTGGGAACAATAATGAACGGTAAGATAACTGTGAAGGGCTTGAAATTACACGCTACGTATACTTTCGCAATAATTTCTATGGAAGGAGAAATGTATACGAACGATTATGTGATCGAGGGGAAATCATACACATTTACATACATCATCCCCGACGCCACATGCAATGCGAATTTCAAATAGGTTATTCTTTCAAGTCTAAGGCTTAATTAATGTAGATATTTCGAAAGCCAGATGATCATCTTCATCTGGCTTTTTGTTTATATAATTTTTTCAGTACACAAAGTTAACGACATAAAACACAGAATTATAAAACTCCGTTGATATAAAACCCCAGTCCATATTTAAAATCACATCAAGATTTAAAGTTGTGATTTTATTGAGCAAGGTAGAGGAGTGAGAGTCGAAAGACGCGAATAATTGAAAAGCACATCAAAGTTTTTCCCCATAAACTAAAAAATTCTCACCGATTTTCATCAATGAGAATTCTTCTTTGGACTAAGTAGCGGGGGAAAGCACTCGAATAATGAAGTTACAGCATCTAAAGGAAAAGATTCTCCAGTATGCAAATCTTAACAACAAAAAGGGGACATTCGAATCTTTTTAAAATCTCATTTACGAGATTCATTGCCTGCGTAGGTAATAAACCAACTCGAGTATTAACAGCCTTGGAAATTGAACAATTCAAGGAACATCTCATCAGAGAAGTCAGTAAGGTAACAGCAAACGACTATCTCAGGTCACTTAAAACGGCATTCAACATTGGACTTCGCCTGAATCTGGTAAAAGCAAATCCTTTTAAGGAGTGCAAAATGTTCCGAATTCCTCTAGTCCAACCCACCTACTTGCGCAAAGATGAATTTGTTCTTTTCTTGCGAACGATCACTGACCGTAGGTTCGGTATTCTTGTTTTGTTTGCCGCCTTGAAGGGTATGCGAAGAGGAGAAATTGTGAATGCTCGGTGGGGGGATATCGACATGAATGCTCGGTTCATTTATATTCAGAACAGCGAGAATTTTACTGTCAAAGCGATGCGTTCTAGAACAATACCGATGAATCGAGACGTGTACAATCTGCTGCAAAACATTCCCAAAGAATCCGAATATATATTCATTGATGCAGAGGAAGTGCCCTACAAAGCTGAAACTGTAACAAAAAAATTCAAACGAATGGCAAGAGAATTTGGTCTACCTGAAAAGATACACCTTCATTCATTACGCCATTCGTATGCCTCTTGGCTCATACAGTCTGAAATATCGCTGGTAGAAATTCAAAAACTCTTGGGGCATTCATCTGTAACGACAACACAGATTTACGCACATCTTGACCATGAACATCTCTGAAATGCTGTCGAGAAAATTCAATTGTCTGAATACAATCAGAATGCAACTACTAACTAGCCCCGCTACTTGTTTACGAGTCAGTAGTTTTGTAAATTATGATCACAATTGATCATTCAAAACGCTGACAATTAGGAATTGAAAAACACGTTTCTCATGTATTGCAACCCGGCGTGCTGAATGAGCATGAGGAACTTACCATTGGCAGAAAGAAAATTGCTAATAAATTGCTAATGAGAATTGGCAATTAAAGTGGTTGCCGGACCTAAAAACTGGCGATTTTAATTCGGGACGTGGCGCAGCCCGGCTAGCGCACTTGCTTGGGGTGCAAGGGGTCGCGGGTTCAAATCCCGCCGTCCCGACAAAATCAGGATATGAAATTCATCATCTATATTCTTGAAGGTCTGAAAGATGGATAGTATTATACGGACAGACTTCCAATCTTGACAGAAGATTGGAAGAACATAATCAAGGACGTGTTAGATGGACGAAATCTCATTGTCCTTTGAAAGTAATCCACATTGAAAAATGTGCTTCACGCACTGAAGCAATAATGGATGAACATTTTTTCAAATCTCCTCAAGGATGGATAGAGTATAGAAATATCGAGAATGAAGGTCGCGGGTTTCCCGAAGGGATCACTTCGTGACAAATCCCGCCGTCCCGACAAAAATAAGGTAGCACAGTATGAAAAGATATTATTCATCTGTGCTCTCTTTGTCTATACAGATATGGTAAACCAATGGAATTAAAGACCCGCAAAAAGATAATCCTTGTTGGTGATAAAGTACTCGTTTCACCGGATAAGGAAAATGAACGAACCGCTCACGGATTATATCTGCCTCCGGGAGTGAAGGAAAAAGACAAGGTTCAGAGCGGTTATGTGGTACGCGTTGGTCCTGGATATGCAGTTCCTAATCCACAGTTCATCGATCAGGAATCATGGTCAACAACCCCAAAAGATCCTGTTAAGTACATACCCCTGCAAGCCGAAGAAGGCGACTACGCGATATTTCTTCGCGATGCTGCTATTGAAGTGGAGTACGAGGCAGAAAAATATCTCATTGTTTCGCACTCTTCTATTTTAATACTTCTGCGTTCAGGCGGTATTGACGAACTGATCCGTTCATCAGAACAGTCATAGTATGTTCTATTCTTTCCGATCGAACTCACTTTTTTCTTGTTAATCAAATTCTTATGGAAGCGTCACCCTTCTACAAAATCGCACCGCTGAACTGTAATGAAGCTGGTCCTCATCCAACACTTATTCTTCTGCACGGCCGCGGTACAGATGAGAACGATCTTCTCAGTTTGGCATCGTCATTCGATCCTCGACTGCTTATTGTTAGTATTCGAGCGCCTTTCAAATTTCCTTATGGCGGATATACTTGGTTTGATCTTGATGAACAAAACAGAGTAAACACAGATCAGCTTATCGAAGGGTGTGATGCACTAATTCACTGCTTGGATGATATTCAACAGAAATATTTAGTCGATTTAAGGCGCATCTTTTTATTTGGCTTTAGCATGGGTGCGATAATGTCGTTGACCGTATCGCTCTGTAATCCTAAGCGTTTCAAGGGTGTCGTTGCGCACAGCGGTCTGTTGCCGCAAATTGATAAGTTAAATTATCGATGGAATGATCTGAATGAAATATCATTTTTCATTGCGCACGGAACGTACGACCCAATTGTTCCAGTTGAAATGAGCAGGCAAGCGCATCAGCGGTTAATGGATGTTAAGGCGAATGTTTTATATCGTGAGTATCCTATTCAGCACACGATTAGCGAAGAGAGTTTGGCTGATGCAGCCACTTGGCTGCAAACGAAAATCTAAATCATTTGGTTAACATAGGTTGATCGAGGCAAAGAATTCCTGTATATTTCTAAAAATTTTTCTTTTCCCCCAAGGATCATACCTTGATGACTTTCTCTTTCGGAAGATATTTCACTGTTGTTCTTTTTTTGCTATTCATAGGAGGAGCAAAAGTTACTCCATATCAACAGCAAATGGGCAGCATTAATAACGACAGTCAGACAAAAAAAATCAGACACGTTCTTCAATCAGTTCAACAGCGCTATGCGCCAGATTTGCAGCTCGCAGTTTTTAACGTTTCGTATACACAGACTGAAGCAGGAATTGTCGTACGCGGAGAAGTTGATGATCTTAACGCAAAAAGTGCGGTGATAAGTAAAATGCGCAAAATTGTAAAAGGGAAAGTGATAGACAGTATCCGCGTGCTGCCTGACTTTTCACTCGGAAACGCGACAAAGGGAATTATAATTTGTGAGGTGGCTAATGTTCGACGAAAACCAGGAGAGAAGGAAGAGCTTCTTACGCAAGCATTGATGGGGACTGTCGTAAAATTGCTGAAGAAAGAATGCGGATACTTTTTTATCCAAACTCCAGATCATTATCTTGGCTGGCTTGATACAGCTTCATTATTTGTTTCAGATCAAGCAGGAGTAAACACCTGGAATACCGCCTCTAAAGTGATTGTCACAAAGTTTATTGGCGCAGTTTATGTGCGGTCAGATACATCCTCTGCAATTGTATGTGAAATAGTTGATGGATGTATTTTAAAAAGCACAGGCAAGAAAAGCGGCTGGATAGCGGTAGAACTTGCGGACGGAAGAAACGGATTTGTGCCAGATACACTTGTTCAAGATATTAGCGAATGGAATAAAAGCCGTATATTGACAGGTGATAATCTCGAGAAAACCGCGAGATCATTTTTAGGTATTCGTTATTTATGGGGCGGCATGTCCGTGAAGGGGATGGATTGTTCAGGATTTGTGAAAACCGTATACCATTTGAACGGCGTAGAATTAAACCGCGACGCCAGACAACAAGCGCAACAGGGAGAGCCTATTGACCCCGGAGAAAATTTTCAAAATTTGAAAAAGGGAGATTTATTATTCTTCGGTCGAAAAGCTACAGCGAAACGACGGGAACATATTACGCATGTTGCTTTATACTTGGAAAACGGATTGTACATTCACAGTTCAAAACGAGTACGGTTCAGTAGTTTTAATCCGTCATCAGACTATTATGAAAAGCCACTCCTGAAGCGATTCGTGTGCGCTCGGAGAATTTTTCAGAACTGACCGGCATTGTTCTATATAATTCTTAAAAGGAGATTCTATGGTACAAACAGAAAAAACGCGATTACTTGCAAAACAGGTAACTTATTTGATCTCAGCACATACGGTGATCTTAGTTCTATATAATTATACGCACGGAAAGATAGACCAGCTTTTTGCGTTGACGGATTACACACCGATTCTTTTGATCTTCTGTCTTGCACCTCTTGCAGGAGCTCTCTTTTTATTCACGCAATCGGCACGACAGGGGGCAATTGTTTTGCTTGGCATATTACCAGCTGAGTTGATCTACAACATTTATACACGATTCACCGCTTCGGCACCAAATAACATTTTAGAGCCAGCGTTAATCTGGAAGATTCTTTATGAAGGATCATTTGGGATTGTAATGGTTTTAGAAGTGATTGCCTTTTCGTTGACATTCATATTGCTGCGGGAAATTCACAGGCAATTGAATTCATCATCAGAGACTCCATTGTAGAGACTGCTTCCCATTCACGTAAATGAAAAAATGTATTGGAAATAGGTTCGAAATACCAAGTGCCTCGAATAATAATATATGTAAAGAAAAAGCAATTCAGGAACTACGCACTATTCCCGGTGTTGGTAAAAGCATTTCGGTTGATCTTTGGAACCTCGGCATTCGCTCCGTTCGTGCATTGAAGAATAAAAATCCAGAAATGCTTTACCGGAAACATTGCATTATAGTCGGGCGACCGATCGATCGATGTCTGTTGTATGTTTTTCGATGCGCGGTGTATTATGCTTCGCACAAGCGGCACGATCCTGAATTGCTTCTCTGGTGGAATTGGAAAGATCAGTAAGTATTGACTTTCCCGTAACCCCCTGAGCAGGTTTTGCCTTGTCAACGATTGTTCTTCATTGGCTTGATTCACGCGTATTATTTCGCGATAACGATTGAGGTTATTATAGAAGACTTGCGTTTCTTATTGTTAAGGTCTTCACTTATTGATTCTTATAAAAAAAAGGTCTAATGTTCATCGGTTTGTTCGGAATAGTTGTGCGCCAGCTCCTCAAAGGGGAGACATAGCAAAGCAGAGTCTTATGAGAGGAATAATCATGAGAATAACGATATTTATTATTTTATTCTTTGGCTTAGCGCAGCCGTTTTTTGCACAACAGCAAGAGAAAGAAAAGTTTGTAAAAATCATGAATCGGCTGGTCGAGGAAATGAACAATCAGGATTATGATGGAATCGTTCGAGAGTACAACAAAAGTATGTCGGTTGCTTTCCCTCTTTTTAAAACGACTTATTTTTTCAAAAATAATTTTAATACTTATGGAAAAGTTATTAGAATCGATTCACTACAAGTAAGAGCAATTGATCAAGCCATTTGTGTAATGTATTCCGAGCGCGGCATACAGGATTTAACGCTTTACATTGATGATCAAGAAAAAATAAAGGGTTTTCTCTTTACAACTCACACCGCCTCAGAACCTCAACTGAATCCGCAAAATACAACAGAACCAAACAAGGTGGCAGCCCAGGCTTCAATTACACTATCCACCAAGCCCGCAACATCAAAATCTAATTCAGATTCTTTAACTTATTCAGAAACATTAAAAAATACTGCACAGAGTTCTGCACTATCATCTAATCCGGAGAAGCAACCCGCGGCCCCGGTCGTTTCTAACAAACAACAGACAGAATTGTATCTACCATTTACAGGCACCTGGACTGTTATAGGGAGCGGTGGATCTCGTGAAGGTGCACAGCGCAACTTGTTGCAACAGCAATATGCGTTCGATTTTTCCGGAACAGATGCATCTGGGCTTCGCTTTAAAAATGATGGAAAAGCACGCGAAGATTATATTGGGTACGGGAAGGAAATTTTAGCCCCAGCCGATGGAACAATTGTGGAAGTTATTGATGGCATTTTTGAGAATTCTCCCGGTACGCATAATCCGTATGCACAAATTGGAAACACAATTATCATCCAGCATTCCAACAAAGAATATTCAGTTCTTGCCTTCTTGAAACAAGGCAGCATTCGTGTAAAAGTGGGGGACAGAATAACACGTGGGCAAGTGCTTGCACAGTGCGGCAGTTCCGGAAATGCAACTGAGCCATTACTGCACTATCATCTTCAGGACTCGCCTTACCTGCAGACTGCCAAAGGAATGAAATTCTATTTTGAGCGCGCAATGGTGAGTAAAGAAGGAAAAAAGGAACTTAAGCTGATACATTTACCTGAGATTGGCGAAGTTATTAGTTCTGAGTAAATTTGCGTAAGGTTATTACAGAATTCGCATCTACATTTATTCTTCAATCTGGCATCGCATTTTCTTGGTATACTATCATCTCAGCATTACTTTGAAATCCTTAAATTAAATTGACGGCCAAAGTTTTCCTTCAATTATTGCGAGCAATAAGTCTATGTTGACCGGTTTTGTAATAAAATGATCAACACCAAGACGTAAGCCTGCCTGAATAATTTTCCTGTCAGTTAAGGAGCTGACGAAAAAGAACGGTACATGTTTTAATATTGAATGTTCTTTTAACTTTTTGAAAAATGCCACACCATCAATCTGTGAATTAGTAAAAAATAGTTCTGATAGTATTATGTTAGGAGTTTGCGAGACAAGAATTTGATAAGCATCTTCCACCTTCTGTGCCATGAAGATTGTATAACCCCGCTGTTTAAGCGCGTTGCCAAGTGATACGAGTGTTTCTCTGTCAGTGTCAACGATAAGGATAGTGCCTCGCAATTTCGATGAACGCTTTATCTCGTTGTACATTGATTCCGCCACTGCTTGTTCTTCCGGTGAAATACCATATTTTGTGCGCATCATCTGCAATGTCTTTTGTTCCGTGTCTGTAATGATATTGTCGCGTCCTGCAATGCGCAACGCTTCAAGATATGCCTCAATTTTAATTTCACGTTCAAGCTGTTTATGATTTTCTGGAGTAATGCCAAACAACTCACGCATGGCAGCAAGTTCCATTGCTTCCTTTTCCGAGACACTTCCATCAAACCATGCTTGTTTGAGAAGTTCACGATACATAGGTGTACTGCCTCGTTCAGGTGAGGGTGGTTGTGGCACGTCTGGTGCTTTGGGTTGTATCTCGGGTACAACAACCTTATTTTTTTCGACAGTTTCCTCTAATATCAATAAATCGATACGTTCGGAATAAGTTTGCGCATAATAATTTGTTGGGTCAATTTTATAAACACGGGCCACTTCTTCTAATGCATGCTTATAGTCTTTTTTGTTGATGAAATCTTCTGCTATGGAAAGATGATGTGAGATAACAGCCATTCGCTCTTCCAGCGACATTTCAACCGGTCCTGCTTGTTGTGTCTCTTGTTGTTTAGCTCGCTTGTGCATCATCTTAACACGCTCAAGAAACGAACGTGCGTAGTTATTCTTTGGATCGATCTCCAATACATGTTCAATTTCTATAATTGCTTCTTCGTAGCGCCGGACGCGTGTGAATTCATCTGCGGTTCGAAGATGCTTGCCGATCCATTCTTTTAATACCTGCGGATTAATTTTCTTTTCTTCTGTCATAAACAATTCCTGATTGATTCAAGATGCGAATAATATTTTTAATGCAACTTCTAGAAGTGAAATATTAAATGTCCACATATTACTGTCTATATTTCAGAAAAATTAATTGATAAATGAAATCTCAATGATTTTGTTGCCTCAACAATCCGAACTGCGCGATAACCAGTGTCCCCAATTCCGTTTCCAGTGATCGGGACGAGAACAATTGGATAGATGTATTTGCTGAGTACCATATTCTTGAAGTTGTACTCTTGGCGAATTCAAGCGATGGAACCTCGGCAAACAAATTTGTCGTGCGAATGTTTTCATCTGTCGGCATATTTCCTGCAACAATAGTAAGTTGATCGGTTGTATCAGGATTCATGGCGGCAATCAATTTTAAGCATTGTGCCTTCTCATTTTCCGTTGCTTTTAAAGGCAATTGTGTGCTTACAACGATAAGTGGACGTGCTCCAACATCAACTATGGCCTGTAAAGCAGCATCGAAGTATGTTGATTTCACCCGATCCCATGAAATATTCCGATGGGAAAGAATAGGATACTCACTGAAGATTGCATTTCCAGTTTGCCTGCCTGAGATGTTCAACATTTCACCGAAGGCATTGCGCCACTCGGTTTTTGCAGAAAGTTCATTCATAAAATCTATACGTGTTGCGACGCCGGGATAACGCGATATTCCCTGTACTGCAAGAATATCAACTTGTTCGCTTTTAAGAATTTTTACTAGTTCGATTATATTTTTTCGTTCAATTCGCTTTTTTAAATTCGCAAGATTAATGCTTGCGACCTGAATTGTTATCTCGGGTTTTTGGGGTAATACTTCTTTCTCTACTTTCGGTGGCGTTGCGCAGCCGTACAAGAACAAAATTGCTAACGTAAGTACAAATGCCTGTAAGCTGTTTGTCTTCTTCCGGTTAATTAGAAAAGAATTTAGTGAAATGTAAATGGTTTGCTCCATCAATTCAAAGTATATACGTGTATAGCTTTATTTTTGCTTTGATGTAAGATACATTTTCAACGGGTCGAATACAAATTCCTTCCAGCCAACCTTATGACTTTGTAATTCACTGTCATTCGGAAAACCCGAGTGTTTCAAAATGAGCTTCGTTCCAGTCTTTATCGGCTTAAAGTGAAATGTTACAATGGATGCTTGTTTTTCCTTCGCCCATTCCGATGGTTTCCATGTGAAAGAAAGCCGTTTGCCTGATTCGTACGCAAGTACTATTCCTTTTACCCAGCCGTCGAACAATTCAATCTTTCCACCTATGGTTGGTTGTACTTTTCCGCTCTGACCACTCCATGCAGCTATTTGGCGTGTATTTGTGAGAGCCGTAAATACGGTTTCAGAAGAGAATGGAAATGATGTAGAAATAATGAACAATTTTGTTTTCATAGCCCGTCCTTTAATGTTCATTTTTGTCTATTGCAAGAACGATCCGTCGATTAGTGCTTTTGTTTTATCATTTCTATTTGTTTGGATGCACAATCCGGACAAATACCATGTGTAACCGCTGGTGCACCGCTATCGTGGAGATATTCTTCGATAGGTTTCCACTCACCATTTTCTGAGCGATATTTTTTGCACCATGCACAAAGTGGAAGCAAAGTCTCCAAATCTTGAATATGCTTTTCTTCCTTTTTCTGAAATTCAATTGTTTTAATAAATCCGTAAATAAGAAACAATATTCCTATAACATCACAAATATTGCCAGCATTAGTCATAATTAAATCGAAACTTTCGCGTTTCCAGCCAAGCGGAGTCGTTGCGTAGCGAGATATCGATAATTCAAGGATAACATCCGCAATTCTGCCGAAAGACAAGCAAACGGTAGCAATTAAAACTGGAATTAGAGATTGAAAGTGTTTACGCTCTCTAAATAGTAAAATAAATGTCCAGCAAAGCAGGAAAAAACTAACGACATCAGGTAAATAAGTATAATTCATATAATTTCCAATTAAACGCTAATAAAATAATGTTCGTCACACCCATCTGCCTGCGATTTTTGTATTGCATTTTAAGCACGTTCCATTCGAGATCCGATTCCGCAATACCTGGAATCCTCGACGTTCGATTAGCAATTCATTGCAGGAATAACAGTATGTATTCTCGTAGTTGCGCGTCTTTCCTGGACGATTGCCCGTATAGACAAAGTGCAATCCTTCTTTGTATCCAAGTTCTACTGCACGAATCAGCGTGGAGATGGGAGTGAACTCTTCTCCTGTCATCTTATATTCTTGGTGATATGCCGTCACGTGCCATGGAATATCAGGAGAGATGGAATGAATAAACTTGGCAATGTCCGTCAATTCTTCGTTTGAATCATTAATTCCAGGAACAACAAGTGTAACGATTTCTATCCACTTGCCGCGCTTGTGCAGAGATTTGATTGTATCAAGCACGTTCTGCAACACGCCGCCCATTTGTGCATATGCCTTTTGGCGGAACGATTTCAAATCGACTTTATACAAATCAATCCATGGCTGAAGATAGTCTAGTACTTCCGGCGTGGCGTTGCCGTTTGAAACATACGAAGTAATAAGCCCGGCATTCTTTGCAAGCTTGAATACTTCCACAGCCCATTCAGTTGTAATGAGCGGTTCGTTGTAAGTGCTTGTAATGATTGGCGTTTTATGCTGAATAGCAAGGTCAACGATTTCTTCAGCATGGGTTTCTTCGATAGAAGAAACGGCGTGAGGATCGCGTAAAGCTTGTGAGGTTATCCAGTTCTGACAAAATGAGCAATGAAAATCACAGCCAAGCATACCGAAACTTAAAGTATTAGATCCAGGATATGCATGAAAAAACGGTTTCTTTTCTATTGGATCAATTGCAATACCGGAGACATAACCATGTGGAACAAACAGCGTCCCTTGTCGATTGAATCGAATTCTACAAATTCCGTCTTTATCCGGTGGAATTTTGCATCGATGTCCGCAAGCAAAACATTGTACCCAGTTATTCGGCAGCTTTGTATATAATTCGCCCTCTTTTGTACGTTCAGCAAGAATATCTTTCAAAATAACTTCGGGCATTACTCACCTCACCAGTAAGGTACGGTGAATGGTATGTGTTGTCAAGCGAGACGCTTGTAACTATGAATATATCGTTTGATTATTTTGCGTTGATGTTAAAGCAATGAAACGAAGCAGAAAGCGCGCCAGTGAATGTTACTTTGATATAATTAATACTTATGGAGCAGCAGTTGCTGATTGGGCGGCATTCATTGATTCATGTGAATAATCTTTGCCCCATCAAATCCATTGAACTTGGTGGACGAAGCAGGACCGTATGCGCCGATGTTCTCTGTAAAGAGAAAATCTCCGACTTCCAGATTTGCCGGCAACTCTGCAGACAAAGTGATTTTATCAAAACTATCACAAGTAGGCCCAACTACTGCACAGATTTCTTTTTCACCTTCTTTAATTGCGCTGAAGTTGGGGATCCAATGATCGTACACAACTCCAGAAAAAGTATGGTATACTCCGTCATTAATATGATAAAATACTTTGCCGTCTCTCCGGGCTTTACCAATGATCTCCGAAATTAGCGTGGCGGCGGTCGCCACAATGAATCTTCCGGGTTCAGCAAGAATTTCAATATCGTCTGGGAATAGCCGCTTAAATTCTGAATTTAATAAAGAGGAAAGAACTTTAAACTCCGGCACTTGCGAATCATAAGGAACCGGAAATCCACCGCCAATGTCTATTAGATTCAGGTTAAATCCCTTTTTACGTGCGTCGTTGAAAATTTCTGAAGTGATAGCAAGCGCCGCTGTAAAGTTATCGAAATTTGTGCATTGACTGCCTACGTGAAAGCTGATGCCTTCAACTTTTAATCCTATATCGAATGCCTGTTGGATTAGTTTTTGTGCATCGGTAGGTTCGGCGCCAAATTTCGAACTCATTTCAACTTGTGAACCACTGTCAGGAACCTTCAGCCGCACGACCAATCCTGCGGTTTCGCAATGGTCCTTTAATTTTTTCAGTTCATCGCTATTGTCATATGTGACCAGCGGTTTGTATTGTTTGATCTTGCTCAGCGTCGCTTTGTCTTTGATCGTGTTGGAAAAAATTATCTTGTCCCAGACAAAATGTTTTTTATCTTTTTTGTCGAAATGCTTTATATACTGGTACACCTGCATGAATTCGTTGTAGGATGCAACATCAAAACTTGATCCTTCTTTGAACAAAGTCTCGATAATCTGCTGAGTGGAATTTGCTTTGACCGCGTAATAGCACTGAACCCGTGGCAAGTGCTTTTTAAATGTCCGATAGTTTTCCCTAATTTTATCGTGGTCGAGTATGAACAGCGGAGTGCCATGCTGTTCTACTAATTTTAGAAACTCATCTTTCATTTACACAATATTCCTGACTAAATTTATTGGAATCTTTTCTTCGATAATTCAAATTAAATAGAAAGCTTTTTGATAAAGGATCTGAGTTCTTCCACTTCTTTATTATTTTCAAGATACGATTTGATTAACTTCTTCCGCAACTCCTCTCCGCGATCATATAGCCGTTTTAACTTCTTTGGCTTTGTTGTTTGTATTACATAAGCGGCCATTAATGGAAAAGCGACAGTTGAGTCTAAATAGGCAGTTACCGTTTCGTCAAGTTTGGTGGGATCAATTTTACCCCAGCTTGCTGCCTCGCTCGGAGGTGCACCGGAAAGGCCGCCAGTATCCGGACGTGCATCGGTGATATTTATATCATAATCCTGACCTGCTTCAGGAATCATCAAGTACTTCCTGAATCTGCGGTTCGGTTTGGAGCATAAAATTCTTTGGGCTGCCGCCTCCAATGAGAATAACGCCGGTTTTTCCGTTCTCATATTTCTTTGCATTGAGAATAATTGCCGTTGAATCATTCACGTCTATACTTGGATTGATCTTGAGTTTGAGTCTATCGAGCATTCCAGAAGCTTCAGCAAGCAATTCCAATCCAGCAACGTTCATACCAATTGTAGAATCGCCGGGTGAGGAGGTGAAGACCGGAATACCATTTCGATATGCAGCCGCGAGTATGCTTACTTGACCGATATTGCTTTTCTGTTCGTACTCATTAATTACTTTGCCAAGATGATAATAGTATTCTCTGGTTCCCATTTCCTTTTGGAATTCAGGACGCAGCATAATTTTGCGAAGAATCTTATCTGTCTCCATCAACACATCCTGATAATCAAAAAGGATATCGTAAATTCTTGTAACTCCTTTATCCCGAAGATCTGCATCATCAACATTGTGGCTGCCACGGAACAGCGGCATGTTGAAAGCAAAATGCAAATCGTGGTACATATTAGCGCCAGTCGCGGTTATCCAGTCAACAAATCCATGATTCATTAATGGGATGATGGTCGATGGTCCCAATCCTGCGGGAGTCAATGCACCGGCTAAGCTTAATCCAATAGTCACATCTTTCTGCGAATATTTATCGCGCAGTAATTGACAAGCCGCTCTTAATCTTCCACCGTTGTATGCATCCATATTATCAATGACTGATGCAAGAGTACTGTTTTTTGAAATCGGCTTAGGAAGAACCCGCTTTCCTTTTAAATACTTATCTTTGCCCGGACATTCTTTTTTATGGTTCATAATTATTCCTCTATTTGTATCATATCTAATTACTTATCTTTGATCTTATCCAGCAACTCCAAAGCTTCTTTTCTGAAAACATCATCATCTTCGTCTTCTTTGGGCAAAGTCGCAATTTTTGTTAAGTGTTCGCGTGCTTTTCCATATTCATCCATCTCAACGTAGGCTCGTGCACAATCGAGCCGGTACATAATGAAATTTGGGCGCAATTCAATCGACTTTTCATAATTCTTTATTGCATCATCCATATTTGCCCAGCCGAGCCCGAGCGGCCAGCGAACAAATTTCGGTTTCTCGCACACTTTTGCATTTGTCCGTCCAAGAACATAATATGCTGCTGCTTCTGCTGCGTCTAATGAAATAGCTTTTTCACAATCGGCCTTTGTTTGCTTAACAAGGTCTAAAGCATCCCAGATGCCGCGAAAAAGGGCAATACGTCCGTTTGCAATTGCCTCGCGTGTATAGCCCATTGCCCCCTTTGGATTAGCTATTACAGCTTTCTTGGCAAAGTCTAGCGACTTCTCGTAGAATTCCAGCTGCTTTTGTTTTTCTGCATCAGTTTTAGTGGGAAGATGTTCGCCAATGTCAACGTATGTGCGGCTGAGTCGCCAGAGGATTTCATAATCATTTGGTGAAAGAGAAAGTGCTTCATTATACATATCGAGTGCTTTCTGGTTCTCGAATGTTTTCTCTGAGAAGTTGTCACCTTTCGCAATTAATTGGCTGACTTTGGTTGAATCGTCAGAGAGGGTTGCCGCACTTACTTTAACCGCAGATATACATAGACAAACGACAAGAACGAGTAACATTAAACTGAAAACCTGTTTCAAGGTATGACCCTCCTTGATATTTGAATGAAAATCAATGCTGATTGAATTGTTGAGCAACAGTGAAGAATAATGTTATGAATTTCGCGCTTGAAGCTTTTTAAGTTCATCACGCAGTTGTGCTGCTTTTTCATAATCTTCTTTGGCGATAGCATCCTCGAGTCGTTTTGCTAATTGTTCGACCTGGGAAAGTTGAGGATTGGGTGACTCTTCCTGTTCAGGTTTCGCATTCGATGGAATTGCTTTCTCTTCTTCTCCGCCTTCAGACACGAATGATGCTTCAGCCATTACTTTTTCGGCAACATAAATTGGGGCACCGTACCTAACTGCAATCGCAATCGCATCGCTGGGACGTGAATCGATTTCTTGTGTGTCAAGATTGATTCGAGCAAAAAAAGTGCCATCACGCAACTCGCTGATCAAGACATCAATTAGCTCACCGCCAAGCAAGTCAATGAGATTTTTCATGAGATCATGTGTCAATGGCCGCGGGGGTTTGATGCCTTCCATTTCTAGTGCAATGGATTGTGCCTCGAACGCTCCGATAATAATAGGCAATCGGCGTGTTCCGTTGGTCTCTTTTAGAATCAACGCGTATGCACCGCCACTGGCTTGACTGCTGGACAGTCCTAAAATCTCAACTTGAACTTTGTCCTCTGCGGGCATATTATTTCCCAAGAAGTTTTTTTGTTTCCAGCGTTATTGCGGGAACAATATCAAACGCATCAGCTACGATACCATAGTCTGCAATCTGAAAAATTGGTGCGTCTTTGTCTTTATTAATAGCAACAATGTACTTTGAGGATGACATTCCGGCAAGATGTTGAATGGACCCCGAGATTGCTACAGCAATGTAAAGTGAAGGAGAAACAGTTTTTCCGGTTTGTCCAACTTGCTCGCTATGCGGACGCCAGCCAGCATCGACAACTGCGCGTGAAGCTCCAACTGCTCCACCAAGAACAGCAGCAAGGTCTTCGATCATTTTAAAATTCTCTGGGCCTTTCATTCCGCGCCCGCCAGAAACGACAATATCTGCTTCTGTAACATCTACTTTGCCAGATGCCTGTGTAATTTCAATTGCGAGCGATGCAAAATCTGATTCGGAAATAGGAATATCCACAACTTCAACCTTTGCCGCAGTGCAGGTGCTTATTCCGGCAGGAAAAACATTAGGACGAAGTGTAAAAACTTTTACGGCAGAATTGATTCTTATCTCTACCAAAACTTTACCGGCATACACAGGACGCGTTGCGATTATATCGCCGCTATCTACTTTTAATGACGTACAATCGGAAGCAAGACCGGCATCAAGTTTCACGGCAACACGCGGCGCAGAATCCTTTCCAATTGCTGTTGCGGGAAGGAGAATGATGTCTGCCTGTTCCTTCTTTGCTATCTCCGCAATAACTTTGGCATACGCGATAGAGGAATATTTACCAAGTTTCGGCTGTTGAACGGCAAGAACCTTTGTTGCACCGTATCCGCCAAGCTCGCCGGCAGTGGCTTGCACTTGGTCGCCGATAACTAAAGCAATTACTTCTCCACCCGTTTGATCTGCGATTGTCCGAGCAGTTCGTACAACTTCAAATGCCGATTTTTTTAGTTTATTATCTCTTTGTTCAGCAAATACAAGTATTTTCATTTCAAGTCAAAAGTAAAAAATAAAAAGGGAAAAGTGTTCTATTCTAAATCTCAAATTATACAACGATTATAATCAGATAACCTTAGCTTCTTCGTGAAGTAAGCGAACCAACTCTGGTACTGCATTAACATCTGTTCCAATGATTTTCCCGGCATTTTTTGTAGGAGGTTTACGCATCGCAAAAACCTCCGATTTAATCTGTAGATGGCGTGGGCACTCTCTCTTCTATAGGCTTGCTCTTGGCCGACATAATTCCTTTGAGCGAAGGATAACGCGGTTCATTCATTCCCTTTTGCGCTGTAATCACAGCAGGAAGTGTTGTCTGGACTTTTTCTTTGCCGCCTTCGATTTCTCGATCGGCAATAACTATACCTTTGGCAATTTCTAATTTTACTGCGACAGAAACAGAAGGCAGTCCCAGCATTTCTGCAACCATTATTCCAACTGCCGCATTATCTGAATCGACAGACTGCTTGCCGAAGAAAATAACATCGGCAGAAATCTCTTTAAGGTAATCGGCAAGTGCACGCGCAACTGCGAAAGAGTCACGCGGCGAATCATCTTTTAAAAGAACCGCTTTATCAACGCCCATTGCTAATGCTTTGCGTAATGTTTCTTTGTGCGAATCGCCGCCAAGTGAAATGGCGATTACTTCACCGGTATTCTTTTCTTTTAGACGAAGACATTCTTCAATAGCATATTCATCATAAGGATTGAGAACAAAAGTAATACCAGTCTTGTCAATGTTCTTTCCATCTGATGCAATATTGATTTTTGCCGCTGTGTCAGGTACGTGATTAATACAAACTGCAAGCTTCATGTCGGTAATTCGTAATTAGTAATTGATAATTGCTTATTTATAAAATATGAAAGTTTTCGTAAACGAACAAGTCTCATCAAAGATAGACTCGTTGTTATCTATAACCACTGTTTGAGCAGAGAAGGTTCCATGTTTCCGCCACTGAGGATAGCACAAATCTTCTTGCCAGATAAGTTGAGAACATTGTGGAAGACAGCAGCTGGAGCGACCGCTCCTGTGGGTTCGACAATAATTTTCATGCGCTGCATGAAATAACGCATCATCTCAATTACCTGCATATCAGTTACAGTGATAATATCATCGACATAATTCAGAATAATTTCAAAATTACGTTTGCCGACGGACTGAGTTCGCATACCGTCGGCAATTGTATTTGGCGGAGCGATGCGTACAATTTCTTTTTTACGAAACGATTGCTGACAGTCGTTTGCCGGTTCAGTTTCCACACCGATAATCTTGATCTTAGGGAAGAAATGCTTAGCAGCAATGGCACAGCCACTTATAAGACCGCCGCCGCCGATAGGAACAAGAAGATAATCTATTGAAGCAAGTTCCTGTACAACTTCCAGCATAACTGTTCCTTGTCCGGCAATAATTTTATCGTCATCGAATGGAGGCACGATTGCATAGCCAAATTCACTTTGTAAAAATTTAGCTGCACGTTCTCTATCATCAGAAGAATCTTCACAAAATATAACCTCAGCACCGTACGATTGAGTTGCTTCGACTTTAATGTGGGTAGAATTTTTCGGCATAACAACTACGGCTTTTACATTTAATAGCTTTGCAGCAAGCGCCACTCCTTGTGCATGATTGCCAGAAGAATATGCTACAATACCCAGATCTTTTTCATCCTGTGTGAGCGAAATTATCTTGTTATATGCACCACGAATCTTGAATGCTCCAACTCGCTGGAAGTTCTCTGCCTTAAGAAAGACTTCGTTGCCGCATCTTTCGTTCAGACTACGAGAAGTAATAATAGGGGTTTTATGTACTACATCCTTAATAACAGTATATGCTAATTCAATATCTGTGAATGAAATCATAGAAATTTCGTCATTTTATGCGATTGTAAATTAGAGAAAATGATTTTCTTTGACAAGAGAAAAAAATACTTGACACTCTGGGAAAAATTCTTTAATCTTTTATCAGAGTAAAGTATGAAAAAGCCAAGTATAAAAGAAGTCGACGATCTGTATAATGCCATTCTCCAGTTAAATTCGCTGGATGAATGCAGGCGATTCTTCCGCGATCTGCTGACAGAATACGAAATCAAGGAATTTGTAGAACGATGGAAGGCAGCGAAGATGCTGGCAAATGGCATTCCGTATACACAAATTGAAGCAGGAACAGGGTTAAGTACACGTACAATCGCACGTGTCGGAAGGTGGCTCAAGAAGGGCAAAGGCGGATATTCGATGATGTTGAAACGAACGACAAAATAACAAATCATTTTTTTTGGACTATTCACTTTATCAGGATAAAGTATGCTGGCGACAAATGGAAGAATGAAAATAGCAATTCAGCGCAACGGCCGTCTAACGGAAGATTCAGTCTCATTGCTGCGCGCATGCGGACTAAGTTTTGAATTTCAAAAGCAAAGCCTCTATTCACCTTGTACTAACTTTGACTTGGACGTGCTGGCGATTCGGGATGATGATATTCCCGAATATGTGCAAGATGGCGTAGCGGATCTCGGTATCATCGGAGAAAATGTACTGCAGGAACGAAACGCACATGTGCACCTACTTGCGCACCTGGGATTTGGGGGATGCAAACTTATGATCAGTGTGCCGCAAAGGTCAGCTGTACGAAAAGTATCAGACCTTAATGGTCAACGCATCGGAACAACGTATCCTACAATTCTTAAATCATTTTTAAGAGATAACAAGATACGGGCGGAAATTATCGAATTGAGCGGGTCCGTCGAGTTGGCTCCGAGTCTTAATGTTGCCGACGTCATCTGCGATATAGTATCAACTGGAACGACGGCAAAGATGTATGGATTGCGCACATTCTGCACCGTGTTAGAATCACAAGCTGTGTTGGTGGCAAATCTGGAATCGATGCACGATAAGAAAAAACGTGCAATTATAGATCGATTAATGATTCGCGTGCATGGTTCGCTAGAGGCAGGAGGCAAGCGTTATCTCATGATGAATGCGCCGGCTAATTCTGTCGCGAGGTTGAAGCGTGTTATTCCAAGCTTGAAAAGTCCGACAGTAGTACCGCTCGCAGAAACGGGCATGGTCGCAATTCACTCTGTAGTGGCAGAAGATGTATTCTGGGATGTAATGGAAAAACTCAAAAAAGCCGGTGCCAGTGATATTATTGTAGTGCCTATTGAAACAATTATCCGATGAAAATTTATTCTGAAAATAAGCTGACAAAGGAAGAACGCCTTAAACTTCTTCGGCGTCCAAGCACACTGCGAAGCGATACCGGGCATATTGTCCAGGAAGTGTGCCTCACAATTAAACAGCGCGGCGACGAAGCTGTGCGTGAGTATAATAGAAAGTTTGATAAAGCAGAAGTGCAAGAGCTTCGCGTGTCAGCAGAAGAATTTGAATTGGCAAATAAATCGATCACGTCAAAATTTTTAACTGCTCTAAATATTGCAATAAAGAATATTCGCATATTCCATGAATCTCAGTTAAATAAAACACAACGCATCACAACGATGGAAGGTATTGTTTGCTGGCGTGAGGTGCGTCCTATCGAACGG
This sequence comes from Ignavibacteriota bacterium, assembly GCA_963727825.1. Classification (GTDB taxonomy): domain Bacteria; phylum Bacteroidota; class Ignavibacteria; order UBA10030; family UBA10030; genus Fen-1298. The sequence continues at coordinate 22,118 of CAVSHO010000001.1, forward strand.
GTTGGTTTGTACGTGCCAGCAGGTTCGGCGCCGCTGCCATCAACAGTATTAATGCTTGGAATTCCAGCGGTACTTGCCGGATGCTCGCAGCATTGTTTTATGTTCACCACCAAAAGTAAATGGTTCAATTGATCCGCTCGTGCTTGCAACCGCCGCAATGATTGGAATTGATGAAGGTGTATAAAGTCGGCGGTGCACAGGCAATTGCCGCAATGGCGTACGGAACAGAGACTATTCCAAAGGTTGACAAGATATTTGGCCCCGGTAATCGTTACGTGACCGCTGCGAAACAGTTTGTTTCAACCGATCCTGAAGGTGCAGCAATTGATTTGCTTGCCGGGCCGTCTGAGGTTTTAATTCTTTCAGATGAAACAGCGAATCCAGAGGTTGTAGCGTATGATTTGCTATCCCAAGCGGAACACGATGCGGATGCACAAGCCGTCTTGGTGACAACGAGCGAATTGTTGGCGAAGAAAGTGCTGCGTATTTTACCGCAGCGGGCATCAGAATTTTCACGAAATACAATCGTCGAGTCATCATTGGAACACAGTTATATTTTTGTTGCCAATTCACTTGAGTCCGCTGTAAGGTTTTCTAATGATTACGCACCAGAGCATCTTATTATCAATATGCAAAATGCAGAAGCAATTGTTCCATTAATTATTAATGCAGGATCTGTGTTTGTAGGACAATTTGCTCCTGTAACAGCTGGGGATTATGCATCGGGCACAAACCATACATTGCCGACCAGCGGCACTGCTCGTTGGGCAAGTGGTGTTTCGATCGATAGCTTTCTGAAAACAATTACATTTCAATCTATTACGAAATCTGGTCTTGAAAGTCTGGCATCGACATTGACCACGTTTGCATCTGTTGAGGGTTTGCAGGCACATGCAAGCGCCGTAACATCCCGACTTTCAAAATAACAGGTTAATCATATGAATATAGAATCATTTATTCGAACAAATATCCGCACATTAAAACCGTACCACAGTGCGCGTCAAGATTTTCTTATCGGGGATTCTACTTGATGCTAACGAGAATTCTTTTGGAAGCACTCTGGCAAATGACGGTCTATCTCTCAACCGTTATCCTGATCCGTACCAGTGTGAATTGCGATCTTTCCTTGCCAATATAAATAGCGTTGCAGTGGAAAATATTTTTGTTGGCGTGGGATCAGACGAAGTGATTGATCTGCTAGTGCGCGTATTTTGTGAACCGAAGCGTGATTCGGTTATTCTTTTGGAGCCTACGTATGGAATGTACCGCGTAGCCGCATCGATTCAGGATGTTCAAATCCGTTCATGCTTGCTGACTGATAAATTTCAAATCAATCTTGATGCGGTGAAAAAGACAATCGATGCAACGACAAAACTTATCTTCTGTTGTTCGCCAAATAATCCAACTGCTAATTTATTATCTTCAGAAAGTATTCTTGCATTGTGCCAACTTGAAGCCATGGTCATTGTTGATGAAGCATACGTGGATTTTGCACACTCAACATCAATGGGAAAACAAGTGCTCAAGCATTCTAATCTCATTGTAATGCGTACGCTTTCAAAAGCTTGGGGATTGGCAGGAATTCGTCTCGGCTACTGCATAGCTGATCCGCTTGTTATATCTTACATGTTGAAAGTAAAAGCGCCATATAATATTAATGCGCTAACAAGCCGTGCAGCGCTTCAAGCGCTTCGTAAAAAGGAAAAAGTACGCCGCACGGTCAACTCAATTATAAAAGAACGCGCTTGGCTTTCTGCTAACCTGACGGCTATACCATGTATTGAAAATGTTTTTCCGTCCGCTGCGAACTTCATTCTCGTTCGATGTAAAAATGCAACAGCGCTTTATCAATATTTAGCAGCGAGAGAAATTATTGTTCGTAATCGCTCTACAGAACCACTTCTGCAGAATTGTTTGCGTATCACCGTCGGTACAAGGATGGAAAATAAACAGTTGATTCGAGCAATGAAGGAGTATCGCGCATGAAAGTTATTTTTCTTGATCGTGACGGCACCATCATTGCGGAACCCCCTGATAAGCAGATAGATTCTTTGGAGAAGCTGGAATTAATTCCCGGCGTAATTCAAGGACTACGTCTTCTACAAAACCGCGGATATGTTTTAGTGATGGTATCAAATCAAGATAATCTTGGATCACCAGCTTATCCTAAAAAGAAGTACGAAATGGTTCAGAAAAAATTAATGCGCTTACTGAATGGTGAAGGAATTCAATTCAACGCTGTCTTAATTTGCCCGCATAGTGCAAAAGAAAAATGTGCGTGTCGAAAACCAAAGACTGGTTTAGTAGATAAGTTTATTCGCATCAATAAAGTCGATATTTCGCGTTCGTTTGTGTTTGGAGATCGTAAAACGGACGTCCAGCTCGCGCGCAATATCGGTTGTAAGGCTGTTTGCTTAACATCCGAAAAATCAACACGCGCTGATTTTAAAACAGAAAGCTTTATTGAAGGATGCCGTTATATTGTTAGATTAGATCGCTCGGCAACTCTTAAGCGAGATACAACAGAGACAAAGATTTCCGTGGAAGTGTATTTAGATGGTACGGGGAGTTATGAGATAAATTCCGGTATAGGTTTCTTCGATCACATGCTTTCTTTGCTGTCGAAACATTCCGGTATCGATATGAAAATTAAAGTTAAGGGCGATCTTCAGGTGGATGAACACCACAGCGCCGAAGACACGGGACTGGCTCTTGGCGATGCGATTCGGCAAGCACTTGGCGATAAGCGTGGTATTGAGCGGTACGGATTTCTTTTACCAATGGACGAATCGCTTGCACAGGTAGCGCTGGATTTAGGTGGACGGCCTTTCTGTTCATTCAATGCATCGTTTGAGCGTGAAAAGGTCGGCGAGTTTCCAACGGAATTAGTGGAAGATTTCTTCCGCGCATTTGCTGATGGCTTGCGGGCAAACCTTCACATTACTGTTACAGGCAGAAATGATCATCACAAAATTGAAGCGATCTTCAAGGCAGTGGCGCGTGCGCTTCGGCAAGCCGTAACACAGAATGAACAAAATGCCGATGTGCTTCCTTCAACGAAAGGTGTATTGTGATTGGGATTATCAATTATGGCGCCGGAAATATTCGGTCGGTAAGCAATGCGCTTAATCGGCTCAATGTGCAGCATTTTGTCTCCAATGATCGCAATGAACTTAATAAAGCTGATAAATTTATTTTTCCGGGTGTGGGCGAAGCACGAAGTGCAATGGATGCACTTATGCGTACCGGGCTTACAGATTGGTTGAAAGAAGTGACTGTTCCATTTCTTGGTATCTGCCTGGGAATGCAATTGCTATTTGAACATACGACAGAACGCGCAACCGATTGTCTCGGTATTATTTATGGTACAAATAAACGATTCAATAGCGAGCAGTCTCAACTAAAAGTACCACATATAGGATGGAACCAGGTTCAACAGAATGGAGAAGACCCATTGTTTTCCAGAATTAATACAGGCGAGTACTTCTATTTCGTCCATTCTTATTATGCACCGATCGTGTCGGCAACTATCGGCACAACAGAATATGGTGTACAATTCACATCGGCTATGCACCATAAAAATCATTACGGTGTTCAGTTCCATCCCGAAAAATCCGGTAAAGTTGGATTACAAGTTTTAAAAAATTTTGTCGAACTGTGTTAATAATTCCAGCAATTGATATTATAGATGGTAAATGCGTTCGCCTGCGTCAAGGTGATTACGAACAGAAAACTGTTTATGTCGCATCGCCTGCAGAAGTAGCAAAACAATTTGCAGACGCCGGATTTACATTTCTGCATGTTGTGGATTTGCAAGGAGCAAAGGAGAAGAAGATTGTAAATTGGGATTCCATCGCATCCGTCATCGCGGTACCGGGATTACAGGTGGAAGTCGGAGGCGGCATTCGCACAACGGACGACATAAAGAAATTGATTGAAATTGGAGTGTTACGTGTTGTCATCGGCAGTGTGGCAGCAAAGTCACCTGAGTTAGTGGAATATTGGATTAAGCAGTTTGGCGCTGAAAGGATTGTTATTGGAATGGATGTAAAAGATAATTCGGTTGCCATCAGCGGATGGTTAGAAGACAGTCATCGCGCACCGATGGGTTTTGTACTGGATCTGACGAGACGCGGAGCAAAAATATTCATTTGCACAGATATTTCGCGCGATGGTATGCTGGGGGGAGTAAATATTGATTTTTATCAAAACCTCAAATCAGCTTTCCCAGATCTATCTATTATCGCTTCAGGAGGCATATCAACACTTGAAGATATACAAGTGTTAAGGAAAGCAGAACTTACTGGAGTGATCGTCGGCAAAGCCATCTACGAGAATAAGCTACCAATCGAAGAACTCGCAAAGATAAACGGTGCCGAATGTTAACGAAACGGATTATTCCATGCCTTGATGTGAAAGATGGCAGGACAGTAAAAGGCACAAACTTTTTACAACTGCGCGATGCAGGTGATCCGGTTGAATTAGCCGCCCGTTACTCCGAAGAAGGCGCTGATGAACTGGTTTTTCTAGACATTAGTGCGACTCTAGAAGGGCGAAAAACCTTTCTGCAAATGGTCGAGCGTGTGGCAGAAGCTATTCAGATTCCGTTTACTGTCGGCGGCGGCATTAGCACTATGGATGATGCCGTACGCGCTCTTGATGCCGGCGCAGATAAAGTTTCGCTCAACTCTGCAGTGCTTGCACGCCCATCATTTATTGATGAAGCAAGCAAACGCGTTGGCTCGCAATCCGTTGTGGTTGCGATTGATGTTAAAAAAAGTAATGGAAGCTGGACGGTCTGGACGAAAGCCGGCACGGAAGCTACGAGAAAAGATGCACTTTTATGGGCGGACGAAGTAGTTCAACGCGGTGCCGGCGAGTTACTCGTTACGTCGATGGATCGTGACGGAACGACGTCAGGTTATGATGTTGAGTTGCTGAGAGCAATATCGAATCGCGTCTCCGTTCCATTGATTGCATCAGGCGGTGCTGGCAGTAAAGAACATTTGCGGGACGCAATTCTGCTTGGTCATGCCGATGCAGTGTTAGCGGCAAGCATTTTTCACTATAACAAAATTTCAATTTCCGAACTGAAATCATTTCTTCATAACAATAATATTCCGGTGCGAATGTAATGGATAAATTAAACTTTGAAAAATTAGGCGGGCTTGTTCCAGCCGTTATTCAAGATGCGCGAACGAACCAAGTGCTTATGGTTGGATTTATGAATCCTGAAGCGTTTGAAAAAACGCTTGCCGATAGAAAAGTAACTTTCTGGAGCCGTACAAAAAAGCGTTTATGGCAAAAAGGTGAAACTTCCGGAAACTATCTTGAATATGTTTCTGTACAAAAAGATTGCGATAATGATTCGCTCCTTATCAAAGCAATTCCGCATGGGCCCGTGTGCCATACAAATCAGTTTACTTGCTTTGGTGAAGATGAAACGATAGATGTGGGCAGTGTGCTGTGTAGGTTGGAGGGAACCATTCGCAGCCGTAAGCAAATAATGCCGGAAGGATCTTACACATCGAAACTATTCAAAGAAGGAACACCGCGCATAGCACAAAAAGTTGGAGAAGAGGGCGTGGAAGTTGCGCTTGCGTCAGTTCTTGGAGATAAAAAACGTTTCACGGAAGAATCCGCCGATCTTCTCTATCATCTTCTCGTGCTTTTGTGTCAACAGGGTTTGACGCTTGCTGATGTGACAAAAGAATTACGAAGCCGGATGAAATAACTTCTTAAAATTCAAAAAAACAAATCTTAAATATCAAATAAATTCAAAATAACAATTGCCAAAAACTGTTTGATATTTGAATTTTGGAACTTGTTTGTGTTTTATGATCTGAGGTCTAGAATTTAGTAATTACTCTTCATGAACAAACTCGTGTCCCGCATGCTGGAGCGCTTGCGTTGCCTTTACGAGATGTTCTTCCATCAAGAATATGTAATCGGAGCTGAAGGTAGAAACCGCAAAAATACTGATTCCTGCCTCAGTTAATGGCTTTACAAGAGAGATAAGAATACCAGTTGTATTGGATGGAGTTTGCCCCGCGATGCGTATACAGCGATATCCGATTTCTTGTTGGCCATTATCCGGTGCCATAAACTCTGGGCTAATAATGGTAAGCTCTTCATCTGTTCGCATTACGAAACACATCTCTCCTTTGGCAAAAACAGAGGGCAGTTCAGCAAACTGCGGCATTTTGCTGATAGCAAACTTTTCATCTAATAACTGTAGTTTCAACTTGTGGTCCATAAGCGTTATTCCTGTTGAAGGCAGGACGAATCTTCATTGTTTATGTTAACGGGAAGATACGATTTCTCTATCAATCTCGCAAGGACATTTCGCACACGACTTTATTTAAATCTCAATTCTAAATAACGGCAGGTCCTGATTTTTCAGACATCCAAGCAGCCGTTTTCGCTTTGGCTGGTTAATGTCGAAGTGCGCTTTTAGACGGTCTATGTCATATCCAAACGGTAGCAGCAGCGTTTCCATTGCCCGCAAAGCAAGCTCGGTGTATTGCTCGATATCGTAGCCGTCTTCGAACGCATAAAGCGCGATGGGCTTGGCTTTTTCCGGCTTTTTCTTTCCGGATTGATCTATAATAATGAATTCTATCGACTCACCCGCTGAGAGATGCACTCCCATCTCTTCCACCATCTTTGAAACAACTGCACTGATGCTGTTGTTGACGTATTCATCAGCCTCGTGCGTGATGTGACGTTTGAGAACAAGCTCCATCGGATTTGCACGTCCGCTCTGGAGAAGAGAAATGTAACTTCGGCCTACTTCCAGCAGTTCTGGCACCAACGCGGAAACTTCCTCAACATTTTTTGCAGTCGACATCTTATCCAGCATCGCTTTTTGCATATTCTTGATGAACCTAGGTGTGTCGCGGCGTCGTGCCTCGATGCCGCGCATTTTTAAATCGCGGTGTTTGTACCAGCCGACATAATGATTCGCTGTAGTAATCATCGGATCTGTTTTGGAAGCCGGGAAAAGAATCCAGTTGTAAATGCCTTCCAGCGAAATGTTGATGCCAACGCGTGCAGAGATTTCGCGGGCGAGTTCTTCGTAATCATTTTGTGTCGCGCCAGGTTTTTTTAGCCATACGCAATCTATAATTCCGTGGAGAAGCCGATAGCCGCGGCTCTCGGCAATTTCTTTTGCAGTGAGAATGATGTCGCGCGAGAAAGCATTCACCGATTCATGCGCTTCAATGCGCCCGAACCGCGCGTTCTTGTAGCCGAGGTACCCAAAACAGCTCACGAGCATCCACTTGAGCGCGCTTTGCCGGCAATCGTACCGTTTGAAAAGCACCTCATCCTTTCCATTGAATTCTTTTTTCTTTTGTTTGTAGTACGCGCGCTTGGCAACGACGGCACGTAATGTCTCCGGCACAACTCCTTTTCGTTTTTCACAGATTGTGTAACCAAGCTCTGGTACTGCTTCGTTGTGACAACATCGACAGTTAATTGTTTCCGGTGAGATATTGTTGTTGACCATAATGCTCGGATACATCGATGCAAAATCGAGTTCAGCAACATCCTCATGGTAACCAAGCGGTGGATTAAAGATAAGTCCGCCGCGGTCGGCGAGCAGAAGTGTTGCGGCAGATTTGAATCCCTCCGGCTCGCGCTTCTTTGATGGAATAAGAACGTTGTTGCGATATGCCCACGAAAGCTGCATAGACGACATAGACGTGCCGATGCTCGCACGCCCCTGACGCTGTCCGCACATTTGCGTGAGGCGTGTCATTTCGAATAGGCCGTCAAGATCAGCCTCTGCAACAGTAAAAGAATTATGCGCATCCACGTGCCAGCGGCCTGCGAGGGTGAACGCGCCATCCTTATGAACAATCTTGCCGTACTGAAAGAAACTGGATTCCTTCGTTGTGCCGAACTTCGCGTTTGCATCTCTGTTAAGGTGCAGTGGAATCTTGAATTGCCTGGAAAGAGCAAAAAGTTTTGGCAGAAGAATAGCGTCGCCGTAGTCGGTTACTAAAATGTCAGGATCACAGCGGTAGAGATGACAGTTGAGTGCTTCGAGCAATTCTTTTGGAGAATCCTGCTCCAGCGCATAAGTGCGGTTATCGTAGCTGATTTCTAATTGCAGAAACTTTTGGTACTTCGGCGGAACAAAATCATTACTATTGCGAATCTGCATTATGGAAAATGGCGGTAATTCATATTCAAAAGCTTCACGATTGTCTGTCAAATTCCAGTTGAGCAATTCGCCCTGCGCACTGATCTCGTACTCACCAAATCCAAGCGGGAACAATTGCGTTTCGTACAGAAACTGTTGTTCGACCGATACATCAGAGTTGAAAAATGTAAAGTGGGGAAAGAATTTTTCAAAGTACCACACTACTTCTCTAAATTTCATCGGATCATGGACGAACACTTGTAAAACATTAATGGAATCACCGGAGTAAATCTCCGTGCGTGTTGTTTGTGTGAATGAGACATGAATCGGACATCGTGCTCCAAGTGCAACTGCGCGCTTTGTGTCGGATGCACTTAAATGAAGAAAAAAGTATGGCGTGAATTGCCGGGAAAAGTGCAGACGATTGCCATTGCGATCAATGAACCACAATGTCACTCCACGTTCAAATGGATAGACATCGAACAACCAGGCGGAGATTTTGTAATTCGGATTTCGGATTGTGAATTGCAAATTGCGCGTTATCAGTTTCGAATTTGTTTTTATCAGACTACCTACTTAAAGACTCAACTACTCAACTTATCTTAATTTCTTAGCCTCTTCCTCCAATCTCCGTATCGCCTTCTGTTGTTCCACAAGAATCGACATCGTAATACTTTCAAATGGAACAGCGCGCATGGCGTAGAAATTTTCTGCTAAGTGCAATTTTGCTGCACGAAATATTTCATCAAACGTTTCCTGATCTTCTTTGCGCAGCCCGCGGCGGAACTTTGACCAGCTTGACAATTCCGCGTCGATCAGATTGGTGAAGGTTGGTACCGTCCGTCCCATAATTTGTTTCTCCTCTGGCTATAAGCTTAACAACTGGTGTTGTCTGCTGTGGTTCTAAAAATAGTTGAAGCTTGCCTTGTTCGTTGGTATCGAGTTTATACACGCGGTCCACGCCCTTCTTCAGCGTGGCAAATAATCGATTGCGTTCCGGCGGAGCGACAGTTCGTTCTAAGCACACCAGTAAAAGCGAAGCGCCGGATGCTTTCATTTTTTGAAATGATACCAAAAGTCTCTGAAGAATCTGCTGCACCTCCCGCAAGGAAGCTTGTTCGTCGTAGAATGTGTCGAGCAGTCCAAAGATCAATGCTGTATTTGAGTGGACGGTTGAAAGAAACGAAGGCAGTTTGTGCGCAATTGCCTGTTCCATCTGGTAGCAGGTGAAACCGCGCGAGATGAAGATACGATTGAGAAATTTGTTTGGGTCGATTTTCCGCGTGCGGGCAAATCGTGAAAGAGCGTGTACGTCGAACCGGTTACAGCCGTCTACAACAGCAATAGAATTTCCGCCAGCCATCGCGTGTGCCGCCATCTGAAGCGAGATATGGAATACAGAGCGGTCGCCGTAGAGCAGGAAAACCTTGCCGGGCTTTTCTGCAAATGCTTGGATGATGCTGCTTGAACCGGATGCTGTAGCATTGTCATGTATTTCTGATATAGCAGTTGCGCTTGAAGGCTGACGATATTTGGCATGAAATGATACAGGCATAAGCGTAATCTGATAATATCACCTATCCCCCTCATAGGGGGACAATAGGGGGTTCTGCAATGCGCCATAAATTACATCAACTATTCCATCGACATTTGTCGAGATTTCAGAATTATTAAACCTTAACACATGATATCCTTCCGAGCTCAAATATTTATCACGTTGCCGATCTTTTTCTAAACCCTTCATTGTTGAATGTTGAACTCCATCGATTTCAATAACAAGTTTTTTCTGTCGGCACACAAAGTCAACGATGTATTTTCCAATAGGAACTTGTCGTCTAAAGTAATGACCTAACTGATTCCTTCGCAATCGTGACCAAAGTTTCTGCTCAGTATCTGTCATATTCCTGCGAAATGATCTCGCCTGGCCGATTGAAGCATGCCGATATTTAAGCGCATCGTTCATAAGAACCTCTCCCTAACCCTCTCCTAGTAGGAGAGGGAAATGTTTTTAGCTTAATCTTCTAATGACAATACGACATTTTTGTCGTCTTGTCAAGTGGATTACACAAAGCGCGTAGCGGCAGATGAAAAAGAGCTTGACAATACAGGGTAAAATGCGGTATCTTGGTAATGACATTTATGTCGTATACGGAGGATTAAATGAAATCTACAATTGCACAACGCATTCGGGAAGCGCGCTCTTTCAAACAATTAGATCAGGGAACACTTGCTGCAAAGATTGATATTGCTACACGCACTATTCAGCGGTGGGAAAAAGGCGAGCAAGTTCCCGACAGCAATTACCTTATGCGCATCGCTAAAACAACCGGCGTGATGGCTCGTTGGCTGCTCACCGGAGATGGAGAAATGATTCCAACCGAACAGCACAAATCGAAAGTGCTGCCGTTACCGACAAGCCGCTATAAAAAGGTAACACTCGTTTCATTACCATTGCTTGCCTCTGTGCCGGCTGGAGCAATGAGTCAGCGGTTTCATTCCGATCAAGCAGAGCGTCACATTACAGTGGATGATGTTCGGGACCCAAATGCATTCGCGCTTGAAGTAAAAGGAAACAGCATGGCGCCTCGCATCGAAAACGGAGACATCATTGTTGTCAGCCCAACGCATGAAGTAAAAAGCGGCGACATCTGCGTGGTGCGCGTGGACGATGAAGACACCGTCAAGCTCATTAAAATTGACGAGCAATTTGTGCATCTTATTCCGCTCAATCCCGAGTACGAACCGATGGTTGTTCGCAAACGCGATGTCAGTTTTATGTGGCGTGTAATCAAGGTGATTAAGAGTGTTTAGTAAGAATAAAGAATTATAAATTATAATTATCCAGTGCCTTTAATTTTTAGTTTCATTCGATTAAGAAATACATAAACAAAAAGTAAGGAGAATATCAAATGGATAACATGACAGCATATTGCGGAATCGATTGTTCTAAATGCGAGGGGTATATTGCCACACAGTCAAACAACCGCGAAGCCATAGAGAGCATTGCCGAGAAATGGCGAAAGCAGTACAATTCTCAAGAGATAACAGCAGGATCTGTTATGTGTGATGGTTGCACAAAAAATGGCAGGAAGAGTGGTTACTGCAACTTTATGTGCAAAATTCGTCAGTGTGCAATAGCTAAAGCAATTCAAAATTGCGCTTACTGCTCTGAATATGATTCATGCAATGAGCTCAAAACTTTTTTTGCTTATCCGGGTACAGCAGAAGCAAAAGCAAAACTGGACAGCATTCGCCTGAGAAATAATTGAAAGTATATCGCATATTAACTTTTTACGAGGAGTATTTATCATGAAAAAATATCTCAAAATTGCTTTCTATGGTTTTTTAGCATGGCTCATACCCTTTATTGCATCTTTCTTTTTTTTACACAAGAGAAGGAAAGTTGTCCATTGATATTTTTTTATTTAAAACAATTATGATTATCGTTGGCTCCATTACTGGCGCTATCCTCTTGGTTTCATATTTTAAAAAAATTACGGTGGACTATATAAAAGAGGGAATCATTGTTGGATCTATATGGTTCATCATAAATATTCTGTTGGATTGGCTGATTTTGATTCCAATGTCGGGAATGTCAATTTCGAATTACTTTACGCAGATAGGATTGAGATATCTTATGATCCCGGCAATGAGCATTGCTGTTGGAGCGGCATTGGCAAATAAAAAATAATAGTTGGTTATGGAATCCTTGAATAAATATTCTCTTATCGCTCCCTGCGGAATGAACTGCGGCATTTGTATGGCTTATTTGAGAGAAAAGAATAAATGTCCTGGTTGTAGAGGAGCTAACGCCGATAAACCAATTACCCGTGTGAGATGTAAAATTAAGAATTGTAATATTTTTCGAAGCGACAGGGCGAAGTTTTGTTTTCAATGTGAAAATTTCCCTTGCAACAATTTAAAACATCTGGATAAAAGATACCGGACCAAATACAATATGAGCATGATCGAAAATCTTTATAATATTAAGAATTTCGGCATTAGAAAATTTTTAGAGAATGAAAAAGTAAGATGGACTTGTTCCCGATGTGGAGGTACGATTTGTGTCCATAAAGGGTATTGTAATGGTTGTGGAAAAAAGAAAGAAAGAGGATGATGGACGTTCTATAGGCCATATGAGTCGCATAGTAAACGTGAGGAAGAGTATGTGATATGTGAAGAAAAATGGATAATATTCATTCAATCTCGCAATAATAACAAAGGCTAAAAAATGGAATACCGCAAACTTGGGAAAACAGGCTGGAACGTATCGGCAATCAGCTTCGGCACATGGGCTATCGGAAGTGCGTGGGGTTCGGTAAATGACAAGGACTCTCTCGCTGCTCTTCACCATGCTTTGGATTTAGGTGTAAACTTTTTTGATACAGCCGACGTGTACGGCGACGGGCGAAGCGAACGTCTTCTTGCTCAATTAAAACTTGAGCGTAAAGAAACATTTTATATAGCCACAAAAGCGGGCAGGCGTTTGGATCCCCATACCGCTGCAGGATATAATAAGAAAAATATCACGGCGTTTATTGAACGAAGCCTGAGGAACCTGAATACCGATACAATCGATTTGCTTCAACTGCATTGCCCTCCCACTGAAGTGTACTATATGCCGGAAGTTTTCGGAATCCTGGATGATCTCGTTCAAGCCGGAAAATTACGCCATTATGGAGTGAGCGTTGAAAAGGTCGAAGAAGCGCTCAAAGCTATAGAGTATCCGGGTGTCCAAACCGTTCAAATTATCTATAATATTTTTCGTCAGAGGCCTTCGGATTTATTTTTCGTTGAAGCAAACAAACGCAGCATTGGAATCCTTGCCAGACTGCCGCTTTCATCCGGTATGCTCACGGGAAAGTTTTCGAGACAGTCATTGTTCGAAAAGGACGATCACCGTTCTTTTAACCGTCACGGCGAAGCTTTCGACCGTGGCGAAACATTTTCCGGTATCGATTATGAGCTGAGTCTTGACATTGTTGACCGGCTTCGCCCGCTTGTCCCTGCCGGAATGACAATGACGCAGTTCGCGCTCAAATGGATTTTAATGAATCCGGCCGTCACATGCGCTATTCCGGGAGCAAAGAACCCGCAGCAAGTTGAAGAGAACATCAAAGCCGTCGGCAAACCGCCTCTTTCTGATTCCGTCATGAAAAAGATCAAGGAGATTTACGATTCGAGTGTACGTCCACTTGTTCATCAATACTGGTGATTATGCTGCGATGGAATGGAATACGGGTACTGTTTTTCGCGGACGATTTTCTTCTTCAAAGGTATGTTATCAAAGTGATGAAGAGCTTATGAAGAATGTAGTGAAAACATTAATATTTGTATTGATATCATCTAAACTCATATGAAAATCGGCAAAACTTTATACGCTGCAAACAGAAAACAATGGCGGTCGTGGCTGGCAAAGAACCACGGGTCGGAACCTGAAATCTGGCTCATCTACTATAAAAAGAACAGCGGCAAGCCACGCATTCCGTACAACGACGCTGTAGAAGAAGCGCTTTGTTACGGCTGGATAGACAGCACATTGAAACCCAAAGATAAAATATCCTACTTGCAGCGATTTAGTCCGAGAAGAAAAGGGAGTAAACTTTCGGAGATGAACAAGGAACGGGTGCGTCGGTTGATCAAGGCAAAAAAGATGACTCGCTTCGGACTCGAAATTATCAAGCATCACATGGAAAATGAATCGAAAAACTCGAAACAATCAACTTCATTGAAGAAATTTATTATGCCTGAGGATATTCTTAATGAATTGAAAGCACATCCGCTTGCGTGGAAGAATTTCAAAAAATTTCCAGAATCATATAAACGTATTCGCATTGGGTGGATTGATGCATCACGAAATCGTCACGATTTTTTTACAAAACGCCTTCAGTATTTTTTAAGGATAACAGCAAAAAACAAAATGTTCGGGATGGTTCGGTAAGTCAGGTTTTAATAAATTCAAGCATGATTCTTGCTAACCATTTTTCTATTCTTTTTTGACATTCCACTAGAATCAGAGTACATTAGCACAATTATTTATGCAAAAGTTTTTACTCATTACATATTTCTGGCCCCCGTCAGGTAAGGCCACGCTTCACTGGCCGCTTAAGATAATAAAACACCTCCCGGGATATGGCTGGCAGCCGATTGTTCTAACAGCCGATGAAGATACATTTTCTCAAAAAGACGAATCACTGCTAAAAGAAGTTGATCCTAATCTAAAAGTCTTCAAAGCAAAGGCGATAGAACCATTCGGCATTTACCGCCGCCTGTTGGGAAAAGAAAAAGATACGCCTTTAACTGCATCGGAGACAATATCAACAACGAACCGTGGATTGCGACATCGGCTTGCTGTCTGGATACGAATGAATTTATTCATTCCGGATGCGCGCATTGGATGGTACTGGAACGCCATCCGAAAAGGGAAACAAATTATTAAATCAGAGAATATCAAAGCGATCGTTTCCATTGGACCACCGCATTCGACATTGTTGGTGGGTAAGAAATTGAGTGAGATAGCAGGCATTCCACATATTCCCGTATTTATCGATCCATGGGTTGATATCTCTTATTACAAAGATTTTAAAAGAAACATGTTTACTCTTGCAATAGATCGGCACCTTGAACGTTCTGTCCTGGAAAAAGCTTCACGCATTGTTTTTGTCACAAAAAGTATGAAAGAAGATTACGAACGTCGATATCCGAATATCCAAAGCAAGTCGCATGTTCTTTATTGGGGATATGATGAAGAAGCATTTAGCACTTACATTTCAAAAAAGCTTAAGGGACCTGAAATACTTTTGCATGCAGGAAATATCTATGACCATCAGAACCCGAAAACGCTATGGATAACCCTTCGAAAGGAAATCGATAAAGGAAGAAATCTTAAAATCGTTTTTGTTGGAACAGTTGGGCCGGGTATTCGGCAGTCAATACAAGACGTTGGACTTAGTGACAGAACAGAATACAAAGGATTTCTGCCCTATAAACAAATGATTGAAGAAATAGGTACTGCATCGTACCTGCTGGTCTGTGCTTCAGAGAAACGCCATGTGCCCGGAAAGCTTTTTGAATATCTTCGTTCAGGCAAGCCCATTCTTGCTTTTGGTGATAGCAATGAAGAGGTTCAAAGGATATTGGAAGAAACACGGGCAGGGATGATTTTTCCTTTGACGTCAGATGGCGGAGAATTTTTTAAGCAGCTGCCGCGCTTCCAGACCAATCTAAGTAGCTTGCGGCGATTCGACAGAAAAGAAATTTCGGGTGGTCTGGCTAAAGTTCTGAATGAAATAATTTCTGCGCACTAACCTTTTCGTTTAAACGCATCTATTATTTTCTTAGATACGGATTTTTTGGTAGTTGGATAGTAATAAAGTCGCGTTCTTTCATACCCCTTGTTACCCTTTCATCAGGTTGTTCCTTGAATATGATGCAGCACAATGAGCCATGGGGAATGATTCCTAATAAACTTATAAAGCTCCTTAACGCCAATTTCATTTTTATTTTCTTGTACAATCTTTGGTTAATCGGAACGTCATATAGTCCCTCAATTTTCTCATGACTTTTAAAATTATCATACCGTTTAAATGCAATGCAGGGCAGCCCCATTCCCATAGCAATCTTTTCGATCTCACGCTCTGAAATTTTAAAGACATAGTTACCAACAGATTCCCATGAAAACCGATTCTTCCAGATTTTGTTAATGAATAAAGGATTGATCTTGTCGCATATATTTTTAATCCAAATGAGAAGTGACATTTTAGAAAGGATATCGATTGGTTCCGTGACAAGTACCGTAGCAATTTTGCTGGCACGTATCATTTCATATACGCCTAAGTACGCACGCGGGAAATGATGAAATGCTTCTTTGCAAATGACAAAATCAAATGAATTGTCGCTGTAAGTCAATCTTTCAACATTTTGTTTACTGAATTCCTTAATGAGTCCATCAGATTTTGCCTCTTTGAGTATAGCGTCAGACAGATCGGAAGCTATAACATTTTGATTTCTCTGCAACAGGTAATTTGCCTCCAAACCATTATAGTCTCCAACAGTTAACCATGTTTTGGTCGTATCAAAAAAAGGTGTGAGGAATTCCAGCGGCTCTGAAATCAACTTGTAGGCAGCACAATTCTGATTCTTTATATGGAATAGCACTTGCTCTTTTTCGTTTGCCATTTTTATAATATTCATTTCTTGAGCCTGATAATTTGAATTGATCTGACTTGTGCTTTTTCCCTTTTCCATAGGATCCCTTAGTTGTTGAAACAATATATAATAAAGACAAAGACCACACCACAAGTTAATCGATCAATTACTTAATATCGTCTCAACTAAGTGATTTCTCAATAATATCTATCACTGCTTGAACAGAGATGGTCTTAATGTCAAGTCGAGAACCATATTGATATAGTTCTACCAATTCTTCAAAGTTGAGATGTGAGGCTGTAATCGCGGGAGGATATGCATAATAGATCTTATCATATATGTTTTTGGGGTATTCTGTAAATCTTCCGTAATGTTCTCCATTAGAAATAACGATGACTGGCTTTTTTGCTGCAACCCCAATATGGCTGACGCTCGTATCATTTGATACAACCAGCCTACATAGTTGAATAGTCTCTACTGTTTCAGCTAAGGTAAGTTTATTGATGTGATTTGTGATATATGGACGTTGCGATAAAATATATGTATCCTCTTTTGAAGGAATATCCCAACGATCTCCGACAATTACACTTGACATTCCATGTGCAGTATAGAGAAAATCCATTACCTGAATAAAACATTTCAATGGCCATCGTTTCTTTGCAAGAAGAGAACCGGGGCAAATGACAGCATAACGAGCAGCCTCGGTTTTATTGATCAGCGATGGAAGTGTTGGTGTATATTGATATGAATCAGTCGTCGTTATTTTTTCAATGAACTCTTTGTTCTTATTAAATTCAAATATTGTGGATGAGGGGATATCAATTAATTCAGTATAGCAATGATTGAAGATGTGCTTTTCCCACTGCTTCTACATGTACGCAATCTCCTACACAACCAATTTTTTCCTTTGCACCAGAAATTCGAACGATTGAATCGTCACATATAGGATTACGGGAGTATGTTGGATTTAAAACAACTTCGATTCCCTTTGTCCTTATTTCCCGAAATATCTTCCACCGATAGAAGGCATGGCGTTTCATTTTGTTAGTGTTAATCCAAATGAATTCTGATACTATTTTAGAGTCATATGCCAAAGCGAGCTCTTTATAAGCCTGATTACCGCAAAGAGTATATTTGTAGTCCTTAAATCGTGGACTATTCTTTAGCGCCTCTAAAAAATTCCGAAACAATATATAATCGCCAATACCATCTATGCGAATAATTAACAGTGTCTTTGGGTTAGGTATCGGCTTCTTCGTCAGGAGTAAAGAATCTAGGATAAAAAAACGCACTAATCGTTGCAGGTCAATAATTCGTCGAACAATATTTCTTATGCAGTTAAAAAAAAGGGTCTGCACTTTTTTTTTATCCATTTATTCGTCTCTGCTTTGCAATATGAATATCGGATTCTGTTTTACTTCCTAAGTGTAAAGACGTAATCGCCGGAATACCAAACAGAGAGAGTTTCAAGAGAAAGTTATAAACTGTATTATTGAGTCGTTTGTCGGTCAATATATGGAAGCTTTTCTTGTTCGAATAAAAATTTAACTTGTATTTCTTTGCTATTGCACGAAGAGAATCTAATGAATAAAAGGCAATATGTTGTCCATGTGTAAATCCATAATAATCCCATGTGTCTGGATTTGGCGTACCAGAAGGAAATGGTACGGTTGAGAATATAAGAGAACGGGAAACAGAAAGCATCCGTTCAATCTCTTGCAATGGATCGGCTAAATGCTCGAAACATTCAAAAGCCGTTACCAGCTCGATAGTATGATTTTTCGATTTATCGTATTCGAATCCTCGAGCGAAAATATTTTCTGCGTAAGGATCGTTCCAAAAAAAATCAAAACCATAATCGCGCATAAGCCGTACAAACAATCCAGATCCGCCTCCCCAATCGACAAATTGTCCGTTTTTCTCAAAAAGAAAATAAATCAATGCACTTGTTCGTTTCGCCGACAAAATATTTCTTCGGACAATCCCGGTATCTTCGGCATTAATAGCTTTTTGATATGCTTCTGAGAGCCAATAAGGTTCTTCGGTCTGAATGAATCCACAGGTGTGACATTGGTAGTATTCAACTTCGTACTTCAGAAGAATCTGTCGCTTAAATATTTTTGAGGAAATATTTCCGCAAATTTTACAATTCAATTTGCAATCCTTATTGAAAGCACTATAATAATATCTATCAAAACATATGATTGAGCATTAGTTTCTATCGATGCATGTTTCGTCGAATCAATTGCCAACCTTTGATAAGCTTAGGTGGATTCAGATATTTTTTTAGTGTGTATTCATCTGCGACAGAATCGGGAACGACGAAAAGTGGATGCTGAATTTGGTCTATTATTCCCGTTGGACGATTGGCAAATGAACTGAATGAGTCGATCGTATGAGTAGCGTCACCATCAAAGCCGATGTTAGAAATCAAATTTATATTTGGAAGAACCACTAGTCCATTGTTTATTAGCAATGTATATTGCCATTGCAAATCCCATGTATCTTTCATTTTTCTGTATACTAAATTAAGATTTCTTTTCCAGTATTTTTGCGTATATAAGGTTGGAAAAAGTAAATGCAGTATGTTTTGCTCGAGAAACTGTGGATAAGTGGACATATGAACGTCATATTTCTCCCACGCTTTTTTCCATGTTGCCCAACCCCATATATGGCTGATTCTCGAAAAATAATAGGAACCATCACCGCGCACCATGCCATCCTGAAGATTTATACCTCCTATATGCATGACCCGGTTATCGTTTCTATAATATTCAAGCAAAGTCCCACAGAAATGAAAAAAGGACATGTCCGGAAGACAATCATCTTCAAGAATAATTCCTTCGGTTACATGATGGAAGAACCAATCAATGCCGGAACTGACACCTATTCGGCATCCTAAGTTCTTTTCAGCAAAGTTTGTCTGGAGTTCGCATTTCCAATCTACTCTTTCAACAATCTTTCGTGCCTCAGCACATAGCTGATCTTCACCTTTTTTATGTTCACGTGGCCCATCTGCCGATATGAAGAGCTGACGTGGTTGAATATCTCGAATCCTTTGAAACACTTTTTCGGTTGTATCTGGACGATTAAAGATGAGGAAAAGAATTGGCGTGTCGAATGTTTTATTTGCCATAATATTACCGATTTCTAAGGACGACGATAAGGAAAAAATATTTTATGATTTTCCATAAACAACTTGACCCAAAAATCAATATATGAAAAATTTTCCAAGGCCAGGGACAGGCAAGCAAAATAAAATTAGAATAGTAAACGGGATGAAGAGTATATTTTTTTGAAAATAAATGCTTTAGAAAGCCGCTGTACGTTTTCTCATTCTTAAAATTGCTTATTCCGGTTGCAGATTCATCGGCGTAAAGCTTAAGATGTTCATCGGCTACTAATGCATATCCCTTATTATGCGCACGGACAGTGAATTCATAGTCGGAAGCATAGTGAGGCAATAGATGTGGGTAAAAACCTCCAATAATTAAGAAATCCGAGACGTATAAAAATAATCCGCGGGTGGACGCACAATTAATTTTATTCGGATTCGTCTCGAGCGAAAATCTTAATCTTTTCCAATCGGCATGAACTCCACCGTCAAAAAGTCGTTGGCTCACTTCTCCATAAGCATTTGAAATCAATAGAATATTCTGCCGCTCGTTTAAAATAGATACTGCTGTTTGAAGATAATTTGCGTCAAAGACAGCATCATCATTTATTATCAATACCATAGATGACGCTGGAACGTTTTTTGACTTTATCCAGAGATATCCTTGATGTAATGAGCCACCCCACCACCAATCTCCGTGTCCTTGAATAATAGTTAAAGATGAAATGCGCTCTTTGACCATTTCCGCCGTTCCATCGGTTGAACCATCATCGATCAACAGCAAATGATAATCCTGGAAGGTTTGCTGCTGAAGACATGTAATGATTCGTTGAGTGATCTGTTTCCGATTATGAACCGGAAGTAAAATGTAAAGTTTTGGAATCACTTCTTCCTCAATACATTAGCCTTATGCAAGAATCTTCTATCGCACAGTTCTTCAATAGTCATTGATTGTAAATTACTCATAGAACGGGCTGTTATTTGACAATGCTCTTATATACTTGTTTCGTTTCCTTTGCAGTTCGCTCCCAGGAAAAGTAATTCAATCGTTCCTTTCCTTTTTTACATAATTCTTTCCTGAGTGATTTGTCTAATAATACCTGATTCACAGCACCGGCAATTGATGTTTTATCTTTAGGATCAAAGCACAAGCAAGCGTTTCCTGCTATTTCTGGCAATGAACTTGTATTGCTTATGAGAACCGGGCAATTACAGGCGAATGCTTCCAGAATAGGAATTCCGAAACCTTCATAGAGAGACGGAAAAACAAATGCTAAAGCGTATGTGTAGAGGGAAATTAATATTGCGTCATTCACAGGAAAGTAATAAAGTTTATGCTCTACACCCCATTTATGGAGCAACAATTTCTCTGCTTGAGTAAAATCTTTCCCACCTGCACATACCACGGAAAGAGTTTTATCCTGTGATAAGAGCGGAACGATTGATTCAATAAAGAAAAGAAAGTTTTTGTATAACGCTCTGTTGCCGACATATAGCAAGTAATGCTCTGGAAGATTTAACTTCTGAATTACATTGTTTTGTTTAACTATTTCAGCATTTAATGAATTTGCTAAATATACTACCTCGATTTTATCGCTCGGCAATTTATACAATTCCATCAAATCCTTTTTAGTGTTTTCCGAAATAGCTATAATTTTCGCAGCCTCTTTTGCAAGAAGTGATTTCCAGTTCAGAAATTGCTGGGACGATGGATAAAATTCTGGAAAAAGCTCATAAATCATATCGAACACCGTTAAGATAAAGGGCTTATCGTGAAGATAGTCCAAGAAGTACGGATCAAAGTAAGTGGGATGAAAAATATCATATTCTCCGCGTGCAATGATTTCTTTAGAATATCTTTTGTTTTCGTTTTCCCGATAATTGTTAATCTGTTTAACGACAACATTTCTTGCTATATGCACAGGAAATCCGAGTCCTGCTTTATAAGAAATTCTTTTCAAATATGGATGAACATCAATATTCCATTTTGCATTTTTCAAATATTCATTATCAGTATATTTAAGCGAAAGATTGAACATGATCTCGGGATCTTTAGAATAAGCATTCATAAGTTCAAAGAAAATACGAGATACTCCGCCAAAAGCAAAAGAGGAGAAGGCCTGATGATCATAGAGAATTTTCATGGTTTCGTTGATTTCTGCATAATTAGAAAATCACCTATCATTTTACTCTTCATTCTCCGGCGCACATAATGATGCAATCCTAGTTTCTGAATTCGAAATATCCAACGGATCACCGAATCCGGAAAATTCTTCTTAGTGAAAAGATGCAAGGATCCATGCGTATAATAATTTAAGCCATTCTCGTTTGCTATGTATTGAAAACTTTCTTTTGAATAAAACGAAACATGCTGCCCATGTTCAAATTGATAGTACCACCAATCTGAGGTTGGCACAGAAGAGGGCAGTAAAAAGGTTGAAAACAAAATATTGCTTGAAATGGATAACATCTTTCTAATTTCAATTAAAGGATCCGTAAAATGCTCGAAACTTTCAAAGCTGGTCAGCAATTCGCAGTTAGACAAAGAGTCAGTATATTCGAATCCTCGTGCAAGTAAATTCTGTGTCATTGGGTCATGCCAGAGGAAATTAAATCCAATATCTCTCATTAATCGTGTGAAGACACCAAAGCCGCCGGCATAATCAAGGAACTTTCCGTTTTTGTCAAACAAAAAGAAAATAAGAAGTGATGTTGTTTTGCTGAAATAAATATTGCGCGAAAGAAGCCCGGTATCTTCTACATTTATTGGATCATCGTACGCTTCGTTAAGCCAATAAGGATCTTCCGTCTGAAGAAAGCCACATTGCGGACAATGGTAATAGCATACTTGATATTTACCAAGCACCATGGCTTTGAACGCAAGTTCCATTTTTTGTTGGCAAATTTTACAGGTCATTGTTTAGCCCAAATTCCCGTTGCTGTGTTATTAATGAGCTTGATGTATTGAATCGGCGACCAGATAGATCCGACAAAAAGGCAAATAGAAGTTGCGGCAACCACTCCAGCACTTCCCCAATGCAGATATTTTACAAGGACGTACGCAAGCGGGATGTTTACAACACCAATAATGATTGAGCTGTAGAGCTGCAATCGAATTCTCCCCGTTCCATTTAAAAAGCTGACGAAGATACTGTTCCAATTGTTAATTGTCACATAAAATACCATTGCGAGAGAAAGAGTAAATGGGACCGATACCTTATTTCCAACCCAAAGTTGATAAATAGGTTGTGATACCGTTAGCATAAATATGGTTGTAATAGTTGCCAGAATCCAAATGCCAACTAATTTTCGTGTCGAACTTTTGATCCAGCCAAATTCCTTTTTATGAAACGCTTCCGTGAATGCTGACCAGAAGGGAGCTATTGCAATGCCGAATAACATAGAAATAACACCAAAGTATTTAAAGGCGATATTATATGCTGTTACCTCGGCTGGACCTAAAAAATTTGCGATTAAAACATTGCTAGTAGAGAAAATTATCAAAGCGGTAATTTGTATGATAAAGAATTGGACACCGATATTCGCAAGCGTCTTTGCATATTTCAATTGGATGAGATGAACTGAAGGTGCAACATATCGGTACCTTTTTGAGTAAAACCACACCGATGCAACTGCCGGAACGAGTACTACGATAGAGCTAAAAACTATACCAAAAGTTAAAAGTGAACTTGTAGTCAGCTTTGTTAAACCATAGACTGCGACTAGTGTAACGATATTGATAGATACTTCTATCATACCAGCGCGGCCCGGTTCTTGATCCGCGGTAAGAACTGTGCCGATCAAACTGAAAACAAAACGCAAGCAAAAAGAGACGATGACAATCAGAACGAGAAGATCTAAATCATGTAAAGGAATAGAATATGCGCGAAGAATCTTTTGCCAATTCAGGAAATGGTTTATTCCACAAAAAATGACAAGCCCACAACTGACAATAAGTAAAATAAGAAAATACGTTGTGCTTACATATATTCTGGCAAGATTTTTATTGCCAACAGCTAATGCTTCAGCAAATCTATTGCGCAGTCCATTGCCCAAACCAACATCAAAGTATACTATCCATGCGACAATAGAGCTCAGGGTAAGCCAAACACCATATTCTGTAGGATTCAAATAGTTAAGAGTAATAGGAACAATAAGAAGTCCGGAAAGAATACTGATTACTTTCATAATTCCAAGAAGAACGACGTTCTTTTTCACTTTGATTGATCGTTCATCTCCTGAATGTAGAAAGGAAATACCTTGTCGCCGAAGTTTGCGAACAAAAGCAAGATTATCGGCGAGGATAGGTGAAGTAAATTTCATTAGATAGAAGTTAAAATTAGTATTGAAAAGATCTTGGCCTTAAAAACTAATACAACAATAATCTCTACAATATTCAACTTTTAATTCAAAGTTGAATAAGTTACACTGATCAATTATCTAGATTATTATGGAGTCAATTGTACAATCAAAGTTTTATTGGTTCGGATTATTGTAAAATTAATTTATGATTGTACTTTTTTCTCGTTTGACCAGAAACCGGCGAAGCAGGAACAATATAAGTCCACTCCAAACTATAAGGTTAGTAATAAGGCTTATGGTCTTTCCAAGTGCGAAAGATGCGGGCTCAAATTTCATAAAAAGCGTATGTGTGCCTTGTGGAATTATCACGCCACGGAACATATAATCTACTTTTCGTATTTCCGTCTCTTTTCCATCGACATACGCTTTCCATCCTTTGGGATAGTATGCATCGCTGAGAAATAGCAGGTTGTTTCCTGTAGCCGTAGCTCGTATTTCTAAATCCTGTGTTCCATATCGAACAAGGGTTGCTTCTGCCCCTTTTTGCGGAGGATCGATAGCGACGGAGAGTTGATCCGGTACATAGGCAATATCACGGGGATCGAATGACATCGCTGCCATTTGCTTTAATGTCGTGATGCCATCCGCAACTTCACATCGACGAATAAAAAATGCATGGGGAAGCCAATAACGGAAAGCATAGACATTCATATCGTTACCCCGATAAACAGGAATCAACATATTACTTGAGTCCGGTCTATTAGTGAAAATGTATTTTACATTCATCAATTGCCAGACCAATGGATTGCCTAATCCGGCAACATCAACCAAATCCTGATAAGTACGCATCTTTGCGCCATGATATCCATACGCGCTGTACAAGCCCCAATAGGCAAGAGAATTTTCATAAATAGGCTGACCATTCACAAGTTTTAAGACACGATACTGCGTTGTATCCTGTTGAAGTATTTTTACATATTCAGGTGTTGCAAAATATTGATTAGTTTCTTGTTTACTGACCGGTTCTGAGGTTTTTCCATCAATTCGCCAAAGGTCAGCAATAACTAATATTAAAATTATTCCATACAAAGAAGATTCTTTTAGCTTTCCTTTTTGATAATACCAGATTGCTCCAAACAAAATGAACATATAAATGAAGAAAACGAGAATGTCCGTATGTACTTCTGAGAATACAAAATCAAACAACATACTGATGACTGTTGAATCTTTGCTGATCTTATGAGCCCAAACATTTCCGACTTCTTGTAAAGGAAAGAAGTAAGAATATAAATCTTTTATTACATCTTTGAAAATTAGAGTAAAAAATATCCCTGCTGCAAGGCCGACTAAAGTATATTTCCAGAATTTATCTTTTTTAGGGTCAATTCCTTTTTTGTTCACTGGAAGGAGGGAAACAATTCCAAAACCAGCAAGAATTGGCGTAAAGAATTGTACTAACATCAAAATAATTACTGGAACACGGAATTTATTGAACATCGGGAAATAACGATACATCAAATCATATACGAACGGAAAATTTTTCCCAAATGAAATGAACAAAGCAAGAAGAATCATAATTGTCATGTATTGCACAAAAGGTTCTTTCCTGAGCTTATAGAACCCGATCAAAGCTAAAACGATGACAACAACTCCCATATATTGAGGGCCATCAATTAGTGGCATCGAACCCCAATACAAATCGAGACGTGTACTTTGGTTTTGTGTAAGAGGGCCTTGGTATTGAAGCGGTCCAAATCCATACCAGGAAGGGAAAAAGAATGTCATCACCTCTCCGGGGCTGAACGACCATTGAGTTGCGTAGTCGTAATCAAGTCCGCCAGTAACTGTTTTGTCTTGAGTATCTATCGTAGTGTTTTGGATTGGATTTGCACCACGGGTTGAATACGCATTATATTCCAAAGTGGACAAATGTAAATCTGCTCCCATAAGAAATGCGAGGCCGGTCGCCAAAACAAGCGTTGCGCAACTGATAACAACCCCATGCCATGCTTCTTTCTTAATTAGTGCCCTTATGAAGAAAAAGAGGAAATAAATTCCCAATGAGAGATACACATAAAAAATAAATTGCACATGTCCAGGCTCAATTAAAAGTCGGATGATAATCGGAAGAATGATAGCAAGCAACAATTCAAATTTATGGCGTAACCGATCAACAATAAGAAAGACAAACGGAAACAATGCTAGTACACCGAGCTTCGTTACATGCCACATCATAATAAGCAATGTAACATATGTTGCGTACACAGCCATATGAGCAACAATCAATGCAACCATCTTATTTTTTAAAAGATGATATACGAAAAGGTAAACGCCTGTTCCGAAAACGAAATAATAAATAAGCCAAGATCCGGCAGATCTTTCGTCAAAAAATAAATATGATACTGTCGGCCTAACTCCAAGTTCCCACATAGTTATTGATAAGTCATATATGCGAGATATTGGATATGTCATGCTTGCAAAGCCAGGCATTCCGCCGAAAATATAAGGATTCCACAGAGGGATAATATCTTTGGCATCAGAATTATTTCGAAAAGTGTCCCAGCTATGTGCAGCAATTGAATCGACAGATTGATATGTTTTGTCGTCAAACACAATAGCGTGAAAGAACACGAGTAAACTCAGATAAAAAAATGCTATGGCAGCAAGGTGCTGATACTTTGGCGGGATAATAGGATGTTCTGTGCGCGCGTTTTTTGGAGCGCGGACTTGTTCTTTTACATTCTTTGCCATAAATATTTTTGATTCCTAACGAATATTGAGAATAATATAACCGATAATCAGCGTTTTTTGATTTAGTGTAAAAGATATAATAAAGAGAAAAGGAATGACATTCAATAAATTCGTCGTGCTATACAATGTCACATTTTCTTCGCCAGCACATTCAAACCAGTGCCTGCTTGATTCTCGGCATTATAATCCAGCCACATTATCGGCAGAATGAAAGGTAAAGTGATTAAGTAGTAGAATGGAAGCACGATAAATAAAATCTTAGAAATATTTAGCATTTGCATCGGATACTTTATACCAAGTTTCCAATACCGATTACCCCATGTGCCATAAGTATATCGAATTAATTCAACCTTAAATTCTACCGATTCCAACTTTTTCTGAATCTCCTCAACACCATATCCATTGCGGGCATGCTCGCCGATGAAACTTTCCTCTTTATCAGAATGTACGTCCGATCCACCGAGGTTTGACGGCGTGTTAATGAGCAGTGTTCCACCATGCTTTAGTGCGCAGAAAAAATTGCGGAAAACGACTATATCATCAGGAATATGCTCCATTACATCGACAGAAAGGATGAAATCGAATTTATCCGAATGCTGGATCTGTGTCAGATCCTCAACGGCAAACGAACATTGAGTTAGTCCAACGGAGTGAAAGAAATTATTACAATCGGTAACTTGCTCTTCTTTCAAGTCAATACCATAAATTGTTGCGAGCGGAAAATGTTTAGCAATGTAATATGAATATTGTCCGAAGCCACAACCGGCGTCATAAACTGTGAACGGTTTATTGCGGTTGCCAAGCTGATGGCGGAGTTCACGTTTTACGTGCCATTCACGGAGAAACATAAGGCCGAGCAATTTATAGAATAGGATTCTCAGCCGAGTATTTTTGCGAATGACATTACCAAAGACTTTTTTAATGGGATCGTAGTGCATTCAAGTCAAAATTAAAAAGTAAAAATGAAAAAGTATATATGATTAAAATGGAACCATTGTAGAATAAACTAAATACTTAAGGTAAGTTGACCTTAATAAGTGAAAAAATCTGCTCTGGCGTGATGGAGTTCATGCAATTCGGATTGAAATCGCAACGCGGTTTGTAGCAAACAAGACAGTCTAAATTCGCCTGCACTTTAACAATCTGGCCATTGTATGAATCAATCTCTGCCGCTGAAGTAGGACCAAAGAGAGCTATGACCTTTTTCTTCAACGCCGTTGCTACGTGGAGTGCAAGTGTATCACCAGTAAGGAATACATCGCTTAATGTTACCAGAGCAAAAAACTGTCGTAGCGAATTGTCTGCACCTGTATTCACAACTCGAGTCGGATGAAATTTGGAGAAATACTCATTACGCTCTTTTTCTAACGGACCACCGTAAAGAAGAATCGTTGCATTTGTTTGTTCAAGAATCATTTTGATTAGTTTCTCGAATCCTTCTATCGTCCATTGTTTAAACTGCCATCTGCCGCTGGCGCCGGTGTTCATACCGATCTTCAATGTTTGGAGATCTAAACCAGATCGCTCCGCAAAGGAATTCGCAAATTTTAATTCCTCTTCAGAAAGCTCGATGACGATATCTTTCTTCGTTGTTTTCAAGCGGCAAATCTCAAGCATTAAGTCTTGGAATGATCGTGTATTTTTCTTCTTTAAGTCATCGAAAGCGCCCATTTCTAACCACGTGACCGATTCGGTGTTGAATGGAAATACATTTCCTTTCGCATCAAAACCGTACCCAATTTTCTCTTTCCCCTTTGCCGTCGACGCCAGCACCGCGCTATCTGATGCGGAATCAAGATTGATAATTATATCAAATTCCTCAACTATAACGTGCAGAATGGTTTCTGTCGAATCATAAGCAAAAACGCGATCTACCAATTTATTGTTTTCGAAAAGCGGCACTGAACTTCTACATGTAATCCATGTGATTTCACTCTTCGGATATTTTTCTTTCAATCCATGAAGTATGCACGTTGTCCGCAGCACATCGCCGACAGCTTCTAATTTGACGATCAGAATACGTGTCTGTTCGGTTTCGTAGTAAGGACAAGCATCGCACTTCACGCCTTCGCGTTTATTGAATGAACATGGACGGTCGCCTGGGAAATATTTACAGTCAGTTTTGAGAATCATAAAAGTTAGCGTTTAGTGTCTCGTTCGTTTTTTAGATCGGTTTCTATTTCTTCAAACACAATTCGGATTTTGTTGAAACTGTTTTCTTGTCGCTTCACTTCTATATTGTTAGAAAAGTCTTGTTCACGATTTTCTTTGAAATATCGAACTATAGACTCGGCAAGTTTCGGAATATCATGTGGCGGCACGATGAAACCGGTTTTGCCATCATCTACTAATTCTGCCAGACCGCCGACATCCGTTACCACGACAGGTTTCGCAAAGCCGTATGCAATACTGAGAATACCGCTTTGAGTTGCTTCGTTATACGGAAGAACCACAACATTTGCCGCTGTAAAATAGAGATGCACTGCTTCATTTGCAACAAACTTATTAATGATGGTGATATCGTTACCAAGACCGAGTCGCCTGATCGTGTCGAGATATGGTTGTGGATTGTCATAGAATTCACCAACCACCAGAAGATATGCATTGCTTATTTGTTTGTGAATCAACGGTAACGCCTCTATTATATTCATCAATCCTTTGTATTGCCGAATGTAGCCAAAAAAAAGAAGCACATTCTTACCTTCTAATCTAAGTTGTTGTTGAGCTTGTAATTGTGTCAGCTGGTCAGGCGTTTGATAGCAGTCATAGATCGGCAGTGAAGAACGAAAGATTATTTTTTGCGGATATAATTTCTTGATTTCCTCTTCCACAACTTTTGACAGAACAAGAAATCTGTCCGCAGTCTGCAATGCGGTCTTTGTAAGGAATACATCTATCCATCTGCCTTCGTGTGATATGACATTCTCGGCTATGATAACAACAGGTTTTTTTGTCCGTTGCTTGAATGTTGATGCGATTGTTCTAACGATGAAGCCGAAAAATGGATTCCACCAAGTGAAGACAAGCAAGTCGGGATTAATCGAAGCGGCGAGATGCGCAGCTTTCCACCATGTGAATGGATTTAAACAATCAATAATTTGTATGGAAGGATGTTTTTTTATTGCGACGCTACTGATGTCGGTCTGACGAATTCCGGGGAATAAAAATCTTGGATATAAACGGGAATAAGAAATTACCTGCACGTCGTTTGTCGCTGCTAATGATTCGTAAAGGTGTGCGACAAAGAGCGCATTACCCCCTCGGATTGGATATGCCGGACCGATGAGGACGATTTTCATCGGTGCGGTTCTTTCTGTAATTTGTTTATGTCTGTTATTGCATTGTAGTTGAGGCGAAAGACATAACTTGGATACGGCGAACCTTCCTGATGCAACATTTCAAACATTTGTGGGTATTTTTCTGCGACAGGCTGAATGTACCGACGTAACGTGGATGTCCACTGGAAGTTGTCGTAAAGAAGATGCGTCATGTTGAGTGATTTCCACTTTGCAATAATTGAATCTGGATTTGTCTGATCAATTTTATAAGTGCCATAGACATTGTAATTTCCGGCGTAGAGCAGAAACAGCTCCGGCTTCCTGCAAATGATCCCAGTAGATTGAATCGGTAACTGTGATTTGATCCAGACAGATGCACGCAAGTAATTTGTCCAGTCCTCGGTGAATCCGGCGAACTCGTTGCCGCCAAGATTAGCTTTAAGAATCGGAAGGTTCTCATCAATTGATTGTTTCGCTCCAACTATGTTTGCAAGCATCAATCCAACGATTGCAATAACTATAAGTGTCTTGGCGCGAGTCGAGACCACTTCTGCATTCGTTACTTTTACCCAGCGATTACCGAGAGTGCGGAATCCTTCAAACGTTCCAATAATAAGATAGGGTATTATTGGAATAAGCATCCGGGGCGTGGCAAAAATATTTTGCAGGGCAATCGAAATAAAAGCTATATACGTAACAGTAAAAAGACCGAGAAATGCCGTTATCGATTTAGGTTTTCTCATAATTGGCGCGATACATCCCGTTAACAAAATCGCGGAAATGAGTACGCCAAAAAATGCTGGCGTGCTTGGTATAAACTGACCATCGGCAACACCTAATTCTTGAGGCATCGGCACTCCGAGTGCTGAAGGAATCTGATAGTTCGCATGATTTATAAAATTATTTATGAAACGATCGATAAAACCACTTATAGTTTCCATTCCCTCAGTTGTGTTATAGGGATTTTTCAACATGAGAATAGATGCCTGCTCGAATGCAGCAGAGCCCGATGTCCACTCATATATTTTCATAGGACTGTAGAGTACAGCACACGTAACAATAAATATAGCAAGTTGTTTCCAACGCTGTTGTAATAATAAAAAGAGCGCTGTGACACTTATAATCACAATACCTGTTGCACGCACGTAAAATGCTACCATGACTAATATGGCTGCAATAATTATAGATCTTTTTGATTCTATCTCAATTGCACGATAAATAAAATAAATTGTCCAAACCAGAATGAATGTGAAAAGAAGTTCACTATATGTTTGGTGCGAATATTGTTGAACAATAGGGTTTATAGCGATTAACAGTAATAATGAAAACAGCGTGATCGGTTGAAGGCGATTACGAAACACAAAGAAAAGAGAAACAATCGTTCCGAGAAAACACATCAATGATGTCGCTTTCAATAGAATCAATTTCATACCAAATATCCAGATGAATAATGATAATACCAATGGATAACCGGGTGCTTTAAATCCAACAGGCATTTTGCCATTCGAAACAAAATCCATCGCTTGTAGTATATATGTAGTGTCGTCGCCTCCAGTACTTGGTTTAATATCAAACATCAACACACCGACTATAAATCCTATAGCAAGCACGCTAAGAATACATGCTTTTGTCCTTTTCAATAACCAATGATTTACACTATCATAAATCGTTGATCTATTAATATCTTTTTGTTTTATTTTTGTACGGTTTGACTTTTCCATAGACTCAAATGATTCTTAAATAAATTTCAATCTGCGTGCGGCTACAAAAACCATGCGCAATAATAATAAACCGTGCTGCCAACGATGAATATTTGTCTCACCATAAATTCGTTCTGCGTAACGTATAGGCAATTCGATAATTTTCAAATTCTGCTTTGACGCGCCGAAAATAAGATCAAAATCGCCAAATGGATCAAATTCGCCTAAGTATGAACGATTTTTCACAAGTTTTTCATAGTCTGATTTAAAGAGCACTTTAGTTCCGCAGAGTGTATCTTTGAATTTTTGATCGAGCAAATATGTAAACATCATACTAAAGAATTTATTTCCCAGCAGATTGAGAAAGCGCATCGCCTGCTTTTCCATTGGATAGACAAGCCGACTGCCGTTCACAAACTCTCCGTGGTTTTCAGCAAGTGCGTTATAAAATTTTGGCAGGTCTTCCGGCGCGACCGTCAGGTCTGCGTCTAAGATCATTAGAATATCACCGGTAGCGTTCGCAAAACCTTCACGCACGGCATTCGCTTTGCCAGTACCGCTTTGGACACAGAAGCTTATAGCACGTTTTTTCTTATAAGTTTTTACGACGCGTTTGATCTCATCGAGTGTTCCGTCATTTGAGCCGCCTTCAACAAAAATGATTTCTGTTTTATTGCCCATTTTGGGGATGCGTTGCACAGCTGTTTCAATGTTATCGCGTTCGTTTCGTGCTGGAATAATAATGGAGACGGAAAAACGTTCAGGATGCATATCTTGGACCCGAGGCCTTGCTACGATGAAGCGGACGACGCAGAATTTTCGCAGCAAAGGAAACTGTGAAAGATATTTGTTGAAGAGCCAAGAGAGAATCGGAATGTTCTTGGGCAGTAATAGACGATAGCCACTTCGGATGATTTCAAAATTTGCAAGATCAAGCAGATTATGCAAATCATGTGCGTTGACCCAGTTTTGATGGGGCTGTGGAGTTTTTAATCTAAATTTTTCCGCCAGAAACAGAATCGGTTCCCATATAAAATTGTAGTATGTAATGATGAGACGCGAACGCGGCGTCATCACTCTGTGCGTTTTTTCTAATGCCTGTTGAATGTCATACAAATGGCCGACAAGATCTGACATTACTACATAATCAAACTTTTGTTTAAGCGATAACTGTTCAGCACTCATTGGATAAAATGAGAGGTTGTGATATTTATTTTGGGCTATGGAAACCATATTTGAACTAATGTCGACACCGACACCTATGAAAGGTTGTACGGCATTAAGTAAATCACCAGTGGCACAGCCGAGCTCAAGAACAGAAGAATGTTGTGGAATAAGAAATCGTAGCAACTTTTCTATATTATCATGATAATAACGATTACGCGCTTGCCATTTATCCCAATAATTTGCAATTGAATCAAAATATTCTGTTAATCGGTTATGTAAATAAGAAGTTTTATTCATCTCTTGAGGAATTATTATACAAGCGTAAAATAGAAATTGTACTATATAATAGCATTATATCTTTATTTGTGCCAATGATGACAAATTGTTTTTATTTTTCTGATTTACGTGCAGACAATATAATGGAACCAGCAATTTCACGAATCAGCGGTGTGATTTCCAAGATGTGTGATAACTTTTGCGCCAAAGGAATGAATGTTGGTGGTATTGCGGGATGTAAAAAGTCGTAGGGTTCAACGAGTACTTCTGAAAAACCAATCTGCTTCAGCAATTTAGCCATAGGCCAACGGAAGAAGGCGGTCTCGTCCGGCGAATCTCCCATTTTACGTTTGATGTACGGTATGTTTTTCTGCAGAGCTATTTGCGGATTCATCATATTTGGTTCAGCAAAAGTGATATGGCCGCCTCGTCTAAGAACACGAAATGCCTCTTTAAGTGCTTTTTCAACATTTACGTGATGTAGAATAGAACTTCCAACAACCGCATCAAATGATTCTTCTTCAAATTTGAGAGATTCAATATCGCCGATCTGGAAGGAAATATTTGGATGCGAATCTCTTTGTGCTTCAGTAATAAGATCGGGCGAGAGATCAACTGCAGTAACCTTTGCCCCGCTCGATGCAAACCGCCTGGAAAACATGCCGGTTCCACAACCAAACTCCAGCAATATTGTTCCCGATTGAATTCCGGCTCGTTCAATTAACAGCTCTGTTCGCCTACGAGCACGTTCTATTCCTGCAGGAGTTCCCCATCCCCAAATCTCTATAGCGTTAGGAACAAGGAATTTTCCATGAGCACGTTCATTCTCTTTTCGTAAATCAATTTGTGTATTCATTTAGTATATTAAAGTTAGAACAATATCTAACTAAGTACAATAAATTGCATCGTTTAGTTATTTTTGATTGAAATAAACGTACAGCACAGAACCCTACTTCAAACTTTCGTGGATGGAGTACGTTTCTTCGTTTCGATCATTCCGTGAAATCATCTCGCCTAATAAACCTAGAGAAATGAATTGGACGCCGATGATAATAAAGAGAAATCCAACGAGGAAGAGTGGACGATTGCTGATGGCTGTTAAGCCCAAGAACCATTCAATCGAGAGATATCCATCAATTGCAGCACCAATTACGAATGAAATAATTCCCCAGACACCAAAGAGATGCAGGGGGCGACGGATATATTTTGCTGTGAAGAGAATCGTCAGTAAATCAAGAAAGCCGCGATAAAATTTTCCAACCGTATATTTTGAATGGCCGTACTTTCGTGGATGATGCTGAACAATTTTTTCACTTACTCGAAATCCAGCCTGATGCGATAAAATTGGAATATAGCGATACAAATCGCCGTAAAGTTTCAATTCCTTAGCTACAATTTTACGATATACTTTCAGTCCACAATTCAAATCATGGATGCGCAGCCCCGTCATTTTGCTTGTAATGGTGTTGGCGATCTGTGATGGCAATGTGAAGATGATGGAATCGTGTCTTTTCTTTTTCCAGCCCGACACTAAGTCGTATGAATCTCCAAGAGCTTCGATTAACGATGGAATTTCGTTCGGGTCGTCTTGCAAGTCGGCATCCATTGTGATAATGAATTCGCCTTGCGCTTCTTTGAATCCTGCGGAAAGCGCTGCAGATTTTCCATAGTTCCGCCGAAAACGAATGACTTTAATAATTTTTGGATATTCAGCATGCAATGCAGTTAAAATTTCAAACGATTTATCGGTGCTACCGTCATCCACAAAGATGGTTTCATAAGACATCTTAGTCCGTTGCATCGTCTCATTGATGAGCGAGAACAATTCGTGCAGAGATTCTTCTTCATTAAGGAGAGGAATAACGATAGAAATACACGGAATATGGGTTAGGCCAGATTGTTTTGTGTTTAGCTTTGCCATCGGTAAGATCACCGGTGTTCGTTTTTAATTTTCGAAATTAAAGTAACGTAAAAACGAGCAATATGCAAGGTGGAGAAAGGGGAAGCATAGGGAGAATTATTTTCCGACTTGTGGACCAGTTCGCTGTTCGAGTTCGACCCGCTCTTTATCCTGGGTATAAGCCATCACAAACACAGTTTCTAATTTCACAAAGTCAACGCCAGGTTCAATTGTGATGGATTTGAAAAGCGAACCCGGTTGTTCGCGTACATCGCTGACCAGACCGATACGAATATCCGGTGGGAAAGCATTGCTATATTCAGATGTTGTGACAACGTCACCCACTTTGACATCGCGCATTTTCGGAACATTCTTTAAACTGAGCGTCTTTCCATCCCAAATAACAATTCCGTCTACACGACTGCGCTGCACCTTGCCGCTTGCCCGAAAGTCTGTGTTTAGAAGAATATTTATGGTAGAGTAATGCTTAGTCACAGCTGTGACGATGCCAATCAATCCACCGTCGCTCACCACCGGCATATATTGCTGTATGCTATCACTTGAGCCAACGTTAATTGCGATTGTGTTACGCAAAAGTGTAAGATTCTTGTTGACGACGCGAGCTGCAATCAGCTCATATGGCAGTTGAGCTTTTAATCCAAGCAATTGCCGCAGACGGAGGTTCTCGAGTTTTGCTTCACGGAGCCGCTGTGTTTCATCAGCCAGTTCAATGTTGATATGATGAAGAAGCTCGTTCTCTGCCTTTAGTCCAAAGTACGTGGGAATAAAACTAAGCTGTTCCTGCATTTCGCCAAAGATAACAGTCGAAATAGCTCGGATCTGTTTGATCTGCGAATTGTCGTTCATTGCCATTAGAACGAAGGAAATAACAATTAAGACAGCAAGGATTGCATACTCTCGGAATTCGTACAGAATGTCGTATAGTCGCTCAAGCATCTTTTAATTGTGAATTTCGAATCGTCAATTGCAAATTAATAATTTCATATTAACTGCTGATTTCGGATTGTGAATTTTTGATTAATATTATTTACGTTTTGCAGTTTTTCTTGTTGAAGTAAAGACTGCTGTCAGCTCTCCTGCTTCCTTTAACAATACTTTAGTTGCCTCAGAATTAGATTTTCCTAACTCAGATAACAATTCGAAATTATCAATACCTCTTTCCCTTCAACAATACCTTGGAGTATTTGTCCATGTTTTCCATAACTTTACCTGTACCACGCACAACGGCGAGTAACGGTTCTTCGGCAACGTGAACGGGAAGATTTGTCTCAAGACGAAGCCGCTCGTCAAGGCCCTTTAACAAAGCACCGCCACCTGTAAGCATAATACCGCGATCAAGAATATCAGCAGACAGTTCTGGCGGAGTTCGTTCTAATGTGACTTTAACTCCTTCTACAATTTGAGCAATAGGTTCGTTCAAAGCTTCTCGAATTTCCACTGAGCTGACCTCCGTTGTCTTCGGTACACCATTCACAAGGTCGCGCCCTTTTACTTGAATCGTAATTTCTTCTTTCAATGGCATTGCAGAGCCAACTTCACACTTAATCGCTTCCGCTGTCCGTTCGCCAATTAGGATATTGTGATTGCGTTTAAAGAATTGAATGATGGCGTTATTCATCTCGTCACCCGCCACGCGCCGCGATTCTTCGTTCACAATGCCGGACAGTGCGATGACGGCGATTTCTGTTGTGCCACCGCCGATATCAACAACCATATTTCCTACAGGTGCATCAACATCGAGTCCAATGCCGATTGCCGCTGCCATTGGCTCGGCAAGTAAGTGAACTTCTTTTGCGCCGGCATGTTCGGCGGAATCACGGACAGCGCGTTTTTCCACCTCTGTAATTCCTGAAGGTACCGAAACAATAATGCGTCTGCTTGGCACCCAGCCTGCGCTGATTTTTTTAATAAATTCGCGTAGCATACCTTCCGCGATTTCA
This sequence comes from Ignavibacteriota bacterium, assembly GCA_963727825.1. GTDB lineage: Bacteria > Bacteroidota > Ignavibacteria > UBA10030 > UBA10030 > Fen-1298. Next base: position 58,865 of record CAVSHO010000001.1, read on the forward strand.
AAATCCGCAATCACACCATCTTTCATCGGACGGATGGTTCGGATGTCTTTATGCGTGCGGCCGAGCATTGCACGCGCTTCATTGCCTATGGCGATGATGCGCTTCGTGTTCCGATCAAACGCAACAATGGATGGTTCGTTAAGGATGATACCTTTGCCCTTCATCCAGATAACAGTATTTGCCGTGCCAAGGTCGATGGCAAGGTCGGCTGAAAACATTGAGAAGAGTCCCATGAGAATCCAATTGCAAAATTATGAATGAAAAATTAATAAATGAATTATCTTAATGCCTAAAATGTCTGATACCGGTAAAGACCATTGCGATGTTGTGCTCGTCAGCCGCCTTGATAACTTCATCATCATGAATAGATCCACCGGGTTGAATTACTGCAGTTGCACCAACTTTTATCGCTTCCAACAATCCATCTGCAAATGGGAAAAATGCATCGGAGGAAACTGCGCAGCCATGCAAATCAAATCCAGCTTCTGTTGCTTTCATAGCCGCAATTTTAGAGGAATCAACACGCGACATTTGTCCGGCGCCGATGCCGAGCGTCCGGTCGCCCAGTGTGTACACAATCGCATTCGATTTCACATGTTTAGCAATATGCCAAGCAAATAACAAAGCCTGCATCTCTTCATCAGTTGGTTGACGTTTTGTGACAATTCGTAAGTCACTTTGATGAATTCTGTGTTGATCCGGTTCCTGCACTAGAACGCCACCAACAACTTTCCGTAAATCTAACTCCCAAAATTTTCGCAAGTTTGATACCTGCTTCATCAAACGGCGATCCCGTTTCTTTGTTAGAAATTCCAGCACGCCTTTTTCATATTCTGGTGCAATAATTACTTCGGTGAAAATTTCGTTGATGGCTTCTGCTGTCGTCCTATTAAGCGGGCGATTCACACAGACGATTCCGCCATACGCAGATTTTGTATCCGTTGCAAATGCTTTTCGATATGCCTCAGCAAGGTTTGCGTCAGTACCAACGCCGCATGGATTGTTGTGTTTAACAATAACGACGGCGGGATCGTTAAACTCTGTGCAAAGCAATGCTGCTGCGTTGATGTCGAGAATGTTATTGAAAGATAGTTCTTTACCATGCAGTTTCTGAAAATGGCTGCCGAACGTCCCATATAGCGCAGCTGCTTGATGCGGATTTTCACCGTAGCGCATCGGCAGTTCTTTTTTCAGCGAAATGGTGATGGAATCTGGCAGAGTTTTTTGCGGGGTTAGTCCGGCAAGATATGATGCTATGATTGAATCATAATGCGCAGTGTGTTGAAATGCCCGACACGCAAGATTGAATCGTGTCTGCAATGTAAGTGCGCCGTTATGCTCGCGCATTTCTTCTAACACGATGCCATAAAGATCGGGGTTGACAACAACAGCCGTATGCCTGAAATTCTTTGATGATGAACGCACCATGGCTGGCCCGCCAATATCAATTTGCTCAATAGCTTCATTTAACTTCACATTTTCAACTGCTATAGTTTGTTCAAAAGGATAGAGGTTGACGACTACAAGATCGATTGGTTCTATATTATGTTTTTGTAACTGCTCACGATGTGAAGGATTATCCATCACGGCAAGGATGCCGGCGTGAATAGCTGGATGCAGAGTCTTAACGCGGCCATCAAGAATCTCAGGAAAGCCGGTAACATCCGAGACTTGTTTTACTTCGATGCCGGCGTTTTTCAGAGCTGTAAATGTTCCGCCAGTTGAAATAATCTCTACACCGAATTCTCGCAGTGCTTTTGCAAATTCGACTATTCCTTTTTTATCCGATACACTAATTAAAGCGCGCTTAATTGTGAGCGGTGGTATATCATCATCCGATGAAATTGATTTTGAGAACGGATCTAGAACTATTACGTTATCCAAGCTTTTGTTCCTTCTACTTTTACCCGCCCTTCGGCAAATGCTTTCAATGCGAGCGGGAAAATTTCATGTTCAATTTTCAATACTTTTACTGCAAGTGAATCCGCTGTGTCATCTTGAGCAATGGCGACAGTCTTTTGCAGAACTATTGGGCCGCGATCATACTCTTCATCCACCAAATGAATCGTTGCGCCGGAGACTTTTTCACCGCTTGCAATTACAGCTTCATGGACGCGATGACCGTACATTCCTTCGCCACCAAACGATGGCAGCAACGCTGGATGAATATTAACGATCCGGTTACGATATTGCCGGATCACCTGCGCAGGAATTTTTTTTAAATATCCGGCAAGCGCAATGAATTCTGTGTGATTCTTATCCAACGCTTCTAACATAGCATCCGATAACGCCTCTTCCGACGGAAACATTCTTTGCGAAAGATGTTGTGTCGGAATATTATGTGCGCGTGCAATCTCCATCACGCCTGCATCAGACTTGTTGCTGATGAGTACAACGATTCGCGCCGGAAGAAGTCCAGCGTCAATTGCATTGAGAATTGCTTGAAAATTTGAGCCGCGCCCTGAGGCGAAAACCGCGATGTTCATTCCACTGTTGCCAGAGTATTTACCCCAAGATGACGTGGAAATGTAATGAGAAGTTGAAGGATAATCAATGAAAAGAGTGTATTTTTCAAGATAATATTCAAACATGCCAGGATGCCATCCCATCTTGCGAAAGAGAAGGATATTTCCACTGTTAATAACTCCTTTATAGAGTTGAATTTTAGTTTCGATATCTACGGTGCAAGAATTCGCTGTTCGCCGATGTGGAGAATAAGAACGCGATCCTCCAAATGGCGTTCTGCAATAAGCCGTTTCAATTGGTCTTGTGCTGTCGTCAGCGAAGAATCTAATCCTTGTACAAATGTTCGGTGATGAATCGGAATCATGATCTTCGCATGCACGTCAGCAAAAATTTGCAGGGCTTCTTCTGGGTCGGCATGTACACGTTTCATGAAGTCGTGCGGCTCAATTGGTGCAATTGGGATTAATGCAACGTCAATGGCAAACTTTCTTCCAATCTCTATGAACTTTTCCGGGTCATATCCCGTATCGCCAGCGAAGAAAATTGTTTTACCTTTATATTCGATCACATAGCCGGTGTAGGTATTATGGTTCGACCAAGCGCCATCAAATCCGTATCTTCCATTAAAATGTTTGACAGGCACAGCAGTAATGCGCACGCCATCTGCTTCAAATGTAGTCCACGGATTCATCTCTCGGTAATCTGAAAAACCAAACTCCGGCATATACTCTGCACTGCCAATCGGCATAAGTATTACCGCAGATTTGGGTAACATTGATAAACTTCCGTAACTCAAGTGATCAAAATGAATATGGGAAATGAGAATATAATCCAGCTTATCAATGGATGATGGCAAAATTCCAGGTTCAATTCTGCGTTTGGATATCATTCCTGCCGTTTCTGTAAAAATTGGATCAGTAAGAAATATTTTATTTTCGATTTGGATAAGACATGTCGCATGCCCGACCCACAAGACTGATAATCCAACGTTCTGCAAAATCGGATGTGTTAGTTTTGATGCAACAGTGTCAGGCGAGCTCGGAAGATTCTTAAAAGAGTTTGTAATGAAGCGGGTGAAGAAAGAACTACAGCCGGTAATATTCAATGAACAGTAAAAAATAATGAGTGAAAATAAAAGGAAATGCAACAGATGATTTTTATTGTTCATAGCAGATTAGAAGAAACGGAATTCAATTGAATGCATCCAAATTTCATCAACAGGGCTATACTTGATATTATAATGAAGAAAACCAAAGAGTGTTGAAAATCCTACAACAATATAATTTGACGACACACCTGCAATGTTGTATCGTGCAACGCCAAGATTTAGTCCGGCATATTCACCATTTTCCACTAACGGTAAGTGCGCCAACAGTTGTCCGGAAAAGCCCCAATGGCTTGACCCGATCGGGCTCGTGTAAAGCTGTGTGGAGATGTTGAACTCGACTGAACCTGCAAACCGTTCAGGCTGAGTAACGAAGAAGAAGTGTAAAGGCGGATCAAGCTTCGTCATTCCCCATGAATACAATACAGGTGTTGCTTCCCACTCAAAAGAAAAGTGAGTTTTTGCCGGATAACATGTCCATGAAACACTGGGGACAGCTTGCATTATTAACCATAAATCAGAAATCCCGCTGCGTTGTTCTTGTGCTGCCGCCTTCTGCCAACTTACAAGAAACATCGTTCCTATCAAAAGAATGGAACCTATGCGACATAGTGTTCGTTTTATTGACATTGTTAATGAATTTACGGAATAATATTAATTGAAAAAAGTGTGTTCCAGCCTTTCAAATGAATTTATTGCATTGGTAGATTGTTCTTCATACATTCCAAACATAAAACAATAGATTAACTAAACGAGGTTTCTATGAAGCAATTTCTCTTAAAGTGTAGTTTCGCGTCTATTGCTGCGGTATTGCTTTTAATGGGTTGTTCGACTCAACAGGTAACCAGAAGTGATACGCCGCGTTACACCAATCTTGAAAGAATTCAAGCCGGACAGTTTGATACAGGCAAAATGTGGACATTCGATTTTCCACCGATGGATTATTTCGCGAAGACATATAATTTCACTCCATCAAAAGAATGGTTCGATAAGGCGCGTTTATCTGCATTACGGTTGCCAAATTGCACAGCATCGTTTGTTTCGGAAGATGGTTTAGTAATGACGAATCATCATTGTGCCCGCGCTGCATTGGATAGTGTGAATAGAGAAGGCGAACGGTTAGCGGAAGCCGGGTTCTATGCAGCTACATTAAATGATGAGCGCAAAGCATCCAACATTTTTATTGACCAGTTGCTTGTGATGGAGGATGTTACGAAGGAAGTACAACAAGCATTTGATAGCGGTACGACAGACAACACTAAGGTTGCAAATCGCATGGCGAAGATGCGGGAAATCCAGAAACGCTATACAGTAAAATATAAAACTAGTTCGCCGCAAGACTCGATGGTGTTTAATGTTGTTTCATTTTACAATGGCGGACGCTATTCACTTTACGGATACAAACGTTACATAGACGTACGCCTTGTGTACGCACCGGAAGATGCGATGGCATTCTTTGGCGGCGATCCGGATAATTTCACATATCCCAGGTACGATTTTGATTGCGCTTTCTTCCGCGTTTATGATAATGGTAAGCCCCTGAAGACTACAAACTTCTTCAGATTCAGTCAGGATGGTGCACAAGAAGGAGACGCTGTATTTGTTATCGGAAATCCCGGCAGAACAAACCGTTTAAAATCGGTGGCACAGTTGGAATATCTTCGTGATGTTATCTATCCAGCAAATATCGAGACGTATGAGAAAGTTGGAACAATCTATTCATCGTATATTGCAGCTCATCCCGAAGCAAAATTAAAATATCTCAATACAATCTTCGGGTTAGAAAACTCACGAAAAGCTATTACAGGACAATTAAACGGTTTGCAAGATCCTGTGCTGATGGCAAAGAAAAAAGACTTTGAAAAAAAGTTTCAAAACGCATTGCATGATAAACCTGCCTTGACTGTGAAGTACGGCAATCCGTGGAGTGATATTGCGCAGTACCAAGCCGAGCTTACAGGGCTCTATCCGAAATTCGACGCTCTAAGATTTCGTGGACGAAACTTCCCTAAATATTTGTCATTGACAGCCGATCTTGTAAATGCAGCTAATCGATCTAAAGATTCGATTGCAGATTCGACACGAATAAAATTCTATCCTTCTAATTTAACGCCAGAAGTCGAGAAACGACTACTTGCATTCCGATTGAGTATTATGGAGCGTGCGTTGGCAGGAAAGGATGAAGCGTTTGACAAACTGATGGCGGGAAGGACACCTGAGAAGGCGGCAGAAGATTTGAGCTCAAATTCAGTCATAGCATCAAAAGAGAAAACACAAGCATTGCTTGTCGGAAAACCGGAAGATATTCTCCAATCAAACGATCCTTTAATTGCGTTTGTTGTTGCCGAACAGACGCATGTAAAAGAAATTCAGAAAAAATATGACAACACCAATGAAAAACTTCAAGCGTGTGAACAAATACTTGGCGATGCAATGTACGAAGTCTATGGAACACAAATTCCACCAGATGCAACATTCACACTTCGTATTGCGGATGGCATAGTAAAAGGATACGAATACAACGGGACTATAGCTCCCCCTGTTACAACATTCTATGGATTATACGATCGGTACTATTCGTTTGGCAGGAAAGACCCGTGGAAACTGTCGGAGCGTTGGATGAATCCGCCGGCAACGTTTAAGATGAACACGCCGATGAACTTCGTTTCAACGAATGACATCATTGGCGGTAATTCCGGAAGTCCTGTAATTAATAAAAATTTGCAAATAGTTGGATTGATTTTTGATGGCAATATTGAAAGTCTGCCAGGGGATGTTATCTTTGACGATACAAGTAATAGATCTGTTGCAGTCCATTCTTCGGGATTATTAGAAGGATTGGAGCAAATTTATAAAGTGGAGAGAATTGTAAAAGAATTACGCACAGGAAAGATTGAACAGTAAAGATCAAGTTACTCTCGCGAAGATTACTTAACGCAACCTTAGATAATATCTGCAAGGTTCAACAAGTGAGTATTTCTTTATCCGCGCGGATGAAACGTGCGGTGAACCTCTTTTAAATACTCGCGATCGATATGTGTATAGATTTGTGTTGTGGAGATGTCGGCATGACCGAGCATTTCCTGTACAGCTCGGAGATCGGCACCTCCTTCTAATAAATGTGTTGCAAACGAATGGCGAAATGTATGCGGGTGAACTTTCTTACCGATTCCTGCTGCCAACGAATATTTATCCACTAATTTCCGAATCATATCGCGTGTTAACTTTGTACCGCGTACATTCAGAAAGAGAACATCCTGTGACTTGCCGGTCCTAGCTAGATGCACGCGCGATTGTTTCTGATATTCCTCGATCCATTGTCTTGCCGAACGTCCAATTGGAACTAAACGTTCTTTTGATCCTTTGCCATAGACAAGAATCAGTCCGTCTTCAATCATAAGATTTGATTGTGTCAGATTAACTAATTCTGAAACACGAATACCGGTGGCATAGAGGGTTTCAAGCATCGCGCGGTCACGAATGCCGATCCGGCTGGATGTATCTGGCTGTTTTAAAATTTCATCTACTTCAAAAATATTTAATACATCGGGCAGATTTTTTTCTTGCTTCGGTGAGTCAATAATTTGTGTCGGATCATTTTTTACCGCTTCTTCGCCAAGAAGGTATTGATGAAATCCGCGGATGGTGGAGAGAGTGCGCGCTACGCTTCGCGGTGAGAGATTTTTCTGATACAGCACAGCTAAAAATTTACTAATGTGCTCTTCCAATACAGCAGATGCTGTTTGAATTCCAATAGAAATGAGAAAGCTGCGGTACTTGGAAAAATCGAATTTATAAGATGTCAAAGTGTTTTTGGAAAGATTTTTTTCTAAACGAAGGAAATCCAAATAGCTGCGAATTTGGCGATCAAGATTTGAAATAGTAAATTTTTGTTCTGCCGCTTGTTTCACTATGCGCGATCTTATTTTCATGTATGATATTTATTCCAACAATGATCAATGCCGAAGGCAAATTACATTGATTCCCGGGAAGGTGCAAGTTGGTACATAGGAAGAAATAATAAACAGAATGTGTTATTAGCTTTGTACATCAACTTTCCGCTGTGTGCAGAAAATGAGGCGAAAATTATCCCTTTGCTGCTTTTGCCAGAGTATCGAAAATCTGGAATGTGCGGTCAAGGTGAGAGATTTTAAGGAGAGAAAGTACTTTTTTCTGTACACCAACCAATTTAACTCTGCCGTTGTTTTCACGCATTTTGCGTTCGGCAATAAGCAGCGCACTCAAGCCAGAACTATCACAGAACTCAACATTAGAAAGGTCTATTACCAGTTCCTTCAGTTGCGGCTTGCAAAGCAATAGAAATTCTCCTTTGAGTTCCGGAGAAGAAGTCGCGTCAAGCTTTCGCTCTTTGACTTTTAGTATAGTTGCAATCCCATTTTTCTTTGTTTCAAAATGCATATGCAGACTCCAACAAAAACATTAAAACATATCGAGACATTTTAGGAGACTCCGATAAGAATACTTATTATTATTTCCTTTGGTTTTAACTTGAAAATTATAGAATTGATCACCATTATTTTTTGCAAAACTGATACGCAAGGGTGCATTAGATGCTTTACAAAGGAATGCACTTGTTAAAGAAAGATTTAAATTGAGATCCAATGCCACATCGAAGTTACTGTTTTCCATTCTTTGTAACAGTTCTCGGCGAGGTACAAACCACTTGTTAACATCGCGCACTGAATATGTAAAGGTTTTCATCGGCGGGGCATATGCCATCATAAAAAGTTGATCGTCTCGAATTACTACCATAATTTTTTCTGAAGAAAATTTCCGAAGTAGATTCCGAAGAAAAGCTGAAGCCGATTCACCATCAAGCGATGATTCTGGAAATATAACCAAAGCGCGGCGCGATCGTGTAATTGCATCAGTGAAATTCATTACCCGGTCGTGCTTGTGCCGAAAATGCATCCGCGAGTACAAAAGTCCTACTTTGAATCGAAAACCCTCCAACATCTTTATTCTGTACCGCAATTATTGTCAGTTTTTCGATCTATCACTTTGAGCTTGCAGCAGTTTTTTAATGAATGATTGATCGAAGAAATAATAACGTATCTGAATACTTCCACGGAGAAAGCTATCGTTATTGGAATTCTCCGGACCGTTGTAATACTTTGAACCTGTTAATACGTACTCGCCCATCATTGTAACGGACCAGAATTCGCTCAGGAAATAATCAAAGCCCAATCCGCCAATGTAATTTATATCAGAACTTGAAACACCAGGTGCACGTAATCCAGTTGATTGTTGCTTTGGATCATAAAATACAGTCCCGCCGCCGCCTAAAAGGAAAATATTAAACGAACTATTCGGCATTAAATCAATAGACAAATATCCGTTTATGGACATAAGATCTGTGGTGATGGATTGTTTTGCATCATTTTCCCAAGAGAGTTGATTGATACCAATCTTTGAACGGAGACTGAGGCCTTCTATAATAGAATAGGTCAAGTTTAATCCGCCGCCGATTGCAGGCGAAGTTGTCACAGATCCAGCACCGAAAACATATTGCATGGAGCCGTCAACTCCAACACCTAATTTTCCAACCCGTGTTTGCCCGAAACTTGGAACAACGAGAATGAATATAAGGAGCAGCGATATCAGACAGCAAAACGAAGATTTCGACATGATACCCTCACAAGTAAGTGGGTGATGGTGAATTTAGAATTCATTCTGCAACATATTAAGAAACTTCTGTTCATCAAGCAAGAGGATGCCCAACGTTTTTGCTTTTTCTAGTTTAGAACCGGCATCAGCTCCAACAACGACAAAATTCGTGTTCTTGCTAATACTAGATACAACTTTTCCCCCGAGCGATTCGATTCGATGCTTAGCTTCTTCACGTGTCATCGCGGCAAGTGTGCCAGTTAATACAAACCTTTTATTGGAAAACTGCCGAGAAGAACGAATGCGCTTTTTCTTTTCAAACATCCGCACACCAGCCGATTTTAAGCGATTAATAACTCGCTGGTTGTGTTTATCTGCAAAGAATCGAACAACACTTTCTGCAATCTGCGGACCAATACCCAGTATAGATTGCAAATCTGCTTCTTTTACTGCTATAAGTTGCTCAATTGTATTGAAATTATCAACAAGAACTTGTGCAATACTTGCCCCAATGTGGCGTATGCCAAGTGCATAGATTACTCTGCTAAATGGGCGTGTTTTACTTATCTCAATGGCATATAACAAATTCTGAGCACTTTTCTTTCCCCATCTATTAAGCGAAAGAATAGTTTCTTGATGAGTGTGGAGATCGTATAGATCGGCGCAATTTTTCAACAATCCCAGATGGACGAACTGATCTACAACAGCCTCACCAAGCCCTTCAATTTCCATTGCACCGCGGCTTGCGAAATGTTCGATACGTCCTTTTACTTGCGCGGGACATTCGCTATTCTCGCAGTAATAATTTGCTTCGCCTTCAGATCGAAATATTTTAGAATGACAATCAGGACATTGATTTGGAAATCGGAAAGTTTTTGTGCCCGCTTGCCTTTTTTCAATTTTAACACCACTAACCTTAGGAATAACATCGCCCCCCTTTTCCACAATCACAATATCATTAGGGCGAATATCTAACTCGTGGATGTATTCTTCATTATGCAGCGTTGCGCGAGAGACAGTACTGCCGCCAAGAAATACTGGTTCTAGTTCCGCTACTGGCGTGATAGTCCCGAGCCGTCCGACTTGAAGCCGAATGTCTTTTAATCGTGTCTCTGCTTGCCGGGAAGCGAACTTGAATGCTACAGCCCATCGGGGACTCTTCGCAACCGCGCCAAGCCGTTCCTGCTGTTGAAGTGAATCAACTTTTACCACTACGCCATCGATATCAAACGGCAGCTCGTCGCGGCGGCGTTCCCATTCTTTCCAATATTCAATCGCTTCATCAATAGACTGGCAGATCTTTGTATATTCGCTGGTTGGGAAACCGAGATCGCGAAGGAGTTGCAAACTTTCGTATTGACTTGTCAATTTGATATCATTTGTGCGGAGAAAATAAGAGACAAAATTCAACGGCCGTTGTGCTACTAATTTTGGATCCTGCAATTTTAATGTTCCTGCCGCTGAGTTACGTGGATTAACAAATGTCTTTTCACCGGCAAGTTGACGCTCCTCGTTCATGCGTTGGAAATCTGCTCGCTTCATAAAAGCCTCGCCGCGTGCTTCTAATGAGCGTGGTCCATTTTGGATAGATCGAAGTCGGAGTGGAATCGAGCGGATTGTTTTTAAGTTCTGGGTGATGTTATCGCCCTGAGTTCCATCACCGCGCGTGGCGCCTTGTACAAAAACGCCATCCTCGTAGCGCAAACTAATGGCTATGCCGTCAAATTTCAATTCACATACAAACCGATAAGTTTCATTTCTTAATGTTTCCCGCACACGTCTGTCGAAGTCGCGTACCTCAACTTCGCTATAGGTATTGGAAAGACTGAGCATTGGCACAGCATGCGTTACAGTAGAAAACTCTTTTATGATTTGGCCGCCCACGCGTTGCGTAGGTGAGTCGGAAAGTGCTAATGCTGGATACTGCCTCTCAAGTTCCTGTAAGCGGCGTATCAATCTATCATATTCTTCATCTGAAATTGTCGGTTGGGCAAGAATATAGTACCGGTAATCGTGGTCAAGGATTTTCCGGCTAAGTGTTTCAATTTCCTTTTGGATAGATGAATTCATACCAGCTAGCCTTGCCGGTGGCTAATTCTTAAGGTTAGCTTCAGTAATAACAGCGTTACGAACGACAGCTCCACGTTTACCAAGAGTGCCGATATCTTTACCGTTTAGTTGGAAAGTCGCGTTGCCTGCATTTCCCATCGTTACAACGAAGCGCTCTTTTGCCGCCCATGTCCGTTTTCTTTTTGCGCCCAAAAGATACGTCCCGCTGGTTTTGCCGTCAATAAGAATATTAATCCAAACCGAATCTAGTGTAGTAATCTCTAATCGCAAGCTATCGGCCTGGGTTATGTTGGTTATCGGAGCAGAATCAGCGGCTGTAGCTGGCTGTGGTATTGATGCGGCTTCATTTTCGCGCACTACGCGATCGAATGGGACTTCTTCTACCAAAGTACCGGAACTTGGACTTTTATTTATATTTACCAAAACGACAATCAGAACAACAGCTGCAGTAATGAAAAATCCGAAAACAATATTGCGTTGAAGAGGTGAAAGTGAAAATTGTTTTTTCTTGCTATCCTGCATCAATGTCTTTTCTTGACGTGAAATTTGTTTTAGGGAGACATCATCCGATTTTTGAGATGAAGATTCCTGCATAGCAGATTCATATCGTTCCATAACATCGTTCGGATCAAGACCGGTCATTAAAGCATATTCACGAAGAAACGCGCGCACATATGTTTGAGGAAGAATTTGAAGCTGTCCGCGCTCAATTGCATCGAGAAATTTTAAACTAATGCGCGTCTCGGCAGAAATATCCATCAACGATAATTCTTTCTCCAAGCGAGCTTGTTTAAGTTCTTCGCCGAATTGTTCAAGATTCATAGGGGGAAACCTATGCTACGTACAACTTAATAGAATGCTGGATTTGCTGTGGCAAAATATTAGCAATTATTCTAACCACTTTCAAGGAGAGACTTATTCTTGTCCAATGAAGAAATGTGTTAAAATTCCAGTGACATTTATTTAAATAAATTCTTTTGAATTTCATTCACTAAGCTAGAAGGAACAGCTATTCCAAGTTGTATCGCTTTTTGGCAATGATCTAATGCCGACTGATATTGACCAGATTCATAATAGAGGAATGAAAGGTTAAGATGTGCATTACCTATTGTAGGATCTAATCGCAAGGCTTCTTGCCATGCTTTCTCGGCTTTAGTTGGTTCGTGAGCACTATAATAGAGAATACCTAGATTATATCGAATAGATGCATCTTGTGGGTTGCTTCGGATCGCAGCAAAAAAATTTTCTTCGGATGAAAGAAATAAGCCACGTGCAAAGTATGCCACAGCGAGTGCATTATTTAGCTCTGGAACAATATAATTTGATTTTTGTTCATTTTTTAAGTTATCAATAATTTTCCATAATTCTTCTTTCGACACTTCCGTACGCTTAGGTCCTCGCGGTTGTGACGCCTCCTTTATTGCGTTTATTTCATGGTTAAGCTTTTCGGGAACATTCATTCTTGTGATATCACTATACAGTCTTGGATCGTTCGGTGATGTAGCGGCATCATATTCCATGAGCGTAAGAGAGTTCTTGAAGTTGAACGTGTGTGTATAGCTAAGCCATCCTAAAGAAATAAAAACGAGAAATAATATTGGAGGAAAGTATTTATTTAAATATTCCAATCTGTTTTCATAAGACAGAGAAAGGAGAACGAACAATATTCCCATGAACGGAAGATATATTCGGTGCTCATAAAATTTGGGCGGTGTGTGAACTCCAGAATTATAGTAAAATGTGGGGATAAGAAAGGCAAAAAACCATATGAAGCCAAAGATAATAAATTTCCAGTCTCTTCGTTCGGATAGCAAAAGGGCAAGTAAAAACAGACATACAGAAATAATGCCGGCAGTTACATGGATATCACTTGAGACAGGGGCAAAAGCAAGATTGAACGGTAAAAATATTTTTCCAAAATAATATACTCCAATCCAAAGATTTGAAATTACAGTTGTCGCTGCCAGAAGCTTGTTTCCCATAGGCACAATCATTGCAGCAGACCGCAAAATGTACCAGTTGAACAGGACAATTCCCCATCCGACAAGAAAGAGAGCCGTTGTGATTGAGACTATTTCTTTTCCCTTCAGATTGTAAAAATATAACATGGCAAGAACTGGAAACACAATACTCGTTTCCTTTGTGAACATTGCAAGCGTAAAAAAAAGAAGATGAATAAAATACCATTTCAGATGAGAGGTTGAAAGAAATTTCATAAATGATATAAAACATAGCAAAATAAGAACAGCAAGCAGAGAATCATTCCTCCCTGCAATCCATGCAACTGCTTGCGTTAATGCAGGGTGAATACAAAACACAAGCGATCCGAGAAACGATATCGATCTTTTAAAACCAAGCATCTGAAAGGTAACAAAAAGAAGACAGCAGCTTGCGCAGTGCAAGATGATATCAATCAAATGGTAGCCAAAAGGCATTGTTCCGCTTATTTGTGCGCTGAGAATTAAGGAAAGAGTTAATAATGGGCGGTATAAGTTACCACCTTGCCCTTGATGACTTACATCCTCCAGAAATGCGTGACCTATATTAGACAAACTATTTATATGTGAAAAGTTTTCAACTATGAGGAAGTAATCGTCATGATGAGTGTATTCAGAGAATGTGAGAATCTGCAGATAAAGTAAAGAAGCGATAAGTGTTAGCCAAAAGTAGGGGTGCCAGGAACGTAAAAAGAAATCGTTAACATTAAGGTGTTTTTCCGGTGAATTCATTCTACTTCATTTCTTTGGTCGGAGTTTGGTGGCTTTAGGTGTTGAAAGATATTCTTGATATTAAATCAAGCAACACTATATATATTCAATGAGATATTTTTTCGCTATCGCGGTTTAATGTAAGGCGCATTACTTTAGAAAGTTCTCCAATTTGATATGGCTTTTGTAAGAATGTATCGCCTGCTGCTTTGCCAAGAGAAGCATCTATAACTCTGTCACCATAACCCGTTGAAATAACTACCCGTACATTTGGGTCTATTTTCTTTAACTTTATAAAAGTTTCCTTTCCACTCATTTTTGGCATATTGAGATCGAGAATAACGACGTCGAATCGTTTTTTCTTTTTATAGAGATTGATTGCTTTCTGTCCGCTATCGACATGTGTAACTTGATATCCGAGACTATCTAACATTCCGTTAATAACGTCTGCAACATCTTTCTCGTCATCTATCACAAGTACTCGTTCATTGCCGCGTTCGAGTTTTGAAGGCCGCGCCTGCGGTTGAAAATTTTTTGCTGCAGGTATAATTGGAAAATGTACAGTGAATTCGGCACCATGGTTTAATTCGCTCTGAACGGTAACGAAACCATTATGGGAATTGACAACACCATACACTACAGAAAGCCCCAATCCTGTTCCTTTTCCTATATCTTTCGTTGTAAAAAATGGTTCGAAGATATGTTGTTGGGTTTTCGTATCCATACCAACGCCAGTATCTGTTATGGAGACGGCAACATATAATCCTTTGTGGATCTCAGGCGTGGCAGTTGGATCATCGTCTACCTGTTTGATTTTGCTTTGGACAGTGATAGTCCCTCCATCCGGCATGGCATCCCGAGCGTTGATGAGCAAGTTGAGAAATGCTTGTTGAAGTTGTCCGTCATCACCATTAATGATGCACACTTCGTCTGTTAATTTTTTCTCAGTAAGAATTGTCTTATCGGTGCTGCGTTCGAAAAGCCGCAGTGTTTCTTCGATAATATCATTTACCACTATAGGCCGGAATTGCACATTGCTCTTGCGTGCGAACGTTAACAGCTGTCGTGTTAAACTGGCACCACGCCGAGCGGCAGTCTCAATTATGTCAGCGAAGCGATACCAACGATCATCATGTTTCATCTTTCGCTTCATAATTGAAGTTGAGCCAAGAATTGAAGTGAGGATATTGTTAAAGTCATGAGCAATTCCGCCGGCAAGATTTCCAATGCTGTCGATGCGTTGAGCATGAATGATTTTCGCTTCGAAAGCTTTTTGTTCTGTGATATCACGTGCCACTGCGCGCACAAAGGGTTGTCCGGTTTCATCCAGAATTATAGAAGCGTTAATGCTTACGTCAATTAATTCGCCGTTTTTTGCTGTAAATTTTTCCTCCAGGCCTTTGATTCCTTTGTTCCAGTTAAAGATATTATTAAGATTCTGTTGCGCTTCTTTTCGGTATTCTGGTGGATATAGTTTCAAAATAGACTCGCCGACTAATTCCTCTTTACTATATCCCAATCGTGTCGCTTCTGTCTTGTTACAACTGATAATTATGCCAGCTTTGTTGAAAATGTGAGACATATCCGGCGAATTTTCAAAGAGATCAATGTAACGCTCTTCCGATTTATGGACTTGCTCAAATAGCATGGCATTTTCCATAGCAATACCGATCTGGTTGGCGAATGCCATGATTAAAGCAATTTGTTTATTGGAGAATGCATCTCGATTTCTGCTTCCCAAAACGATCAGTCCGGACATCTGGTCTTTCATCATAATTGGTACTGATGCTAATGATCCAATAACACCGTATGCCCATGGGTAGCCGTTGCTTGAATCAGATTTCTTTGGCCGTTTCATAATACGAGGAGAATGAACCCATCTCATTTTTTCGTGATCAACTCCAATAGCAGTATCTACGACAGCAAAATTTAATTCTTCAGTTCCACGAAGAGCCTTGAGCACAAGTTGATGGTTTTCTACACTAAATATCCATCCGTACTCTACTTCGAGTAAACGTTTCATTTCGAGAAGAGCATTGTGTAGAAGAAATTGAACACCAATTGCTCGATTTACGGATTCAGCAAATGTGTTTAGTGCGAGCAATTCTTGTTTTTGCTCTTCAAGCAGTCGCCCATACTTTAATGTGAAGAAGACAATAATAAATCCAAATACACCGACGGTAAGAACACTCCCAAATAATAGTAGTTCAAGTGTGTGGCCGCTCGTCATCCGCACAACCACAATTGTTACGAGGGTTACTACCACAGCAACAGATATGACGATCTGTGCTTGTTCAACTGGTCCAAGTGAGGTGCGAAGTTTTAGAACGTTACGGAAGTTTGCCATACTATAGAATCTTTGTTTGAGCGGTTTGTTTCCAATAAACCAAATTACTTTATTGAAGGTTTCTTAAACGGATAAATGTTTGGAGAGAACAGAACTCACTTCGTCTTCATTGAACGGTTTAATCAAATAATCAACTGCGCCAAGCGTGCGCGCCACTTTGCGAGCATCATAATCATCAATAGCAGAGAAAAATATCACTGGAGTTGAAGAAGTTAAAGGATTACGTTTCAAGCTATCTACTAGATCGAAACCATTCATATCCGGCATCCGAACATCACTAAAAATCAAATCTGGTCTAAAAGTTTTCAAGGCTTTCAACGCTTCTGCCCCGCTTCCGGCGGTAAGGACATCATAGCCATGACTTCGGAGGATATGTGAAGTAATCTTCTGCCAAGCCGGCTCGTCGTCTATAACGAGTATATGTTTTTTCCTTTTAACGGGCATCTTAGACTCTGTAGTATTATTTTCAAGATACAAAGGAGGAGAATAGAAAGCAAACCTGATTTACGAATACGAAATATTTGATATAATGGAAACAGAGGTAATTCCGTCCTGTGTCATCTTGACTCTGTGCGGTAAATTGTTCCACTCCTTCAAGAAATTGTTGAAGCTTTTTACGCAGAAAAAGAGGGTGGGTAAACGAAAATTGATCTTGCCCGATTGGTACGAAACTTGGAGATAATATGCAGTCGAATGAAGAAATAAACAATTAACACAATTCACTTTATTACAAACTTTTTATTGGAGGATTTATTATGGGACAACAACAGTTATTACTCATCATCCTGGGCGTTATCATTGTCGGTATCGCAATTGCCGTAGGATTGAGCCTGTTCAGTGCGCAAAGTGTTCAGGCAAATCATGATGCAATTATCAATGATTTAAATAATATTTCGGCAAACGCATATCAGTACTATATTCGTCCTGCCTCTATGGGAGGTGGCGCAAACTCTTATACAGGATATACTATTCCATCTAGAATGTCGTCTAACGAAAATGCTTCATATGCTGCTGTCCCTAATGGCACAACCAACTGTGCTATTACAGGTACATCATCTTCGGTAACCGGCGCCACTATATTAGCTACAGTAGATAATACAGGACATGTTGCTATAACTACTAGCTATGCTTGGTAAGCTATAGTTCTGAGTGGGATTTATGTGATTTATATATATATCCCAACCATTTTCTTATTGCAAGTGGTTGGGATTTTTATTTAAGTTACATAAAGTGGAATTATATAGTAATTCGGTTGTTTACAATAACATATCTTAAAAGTAGACAACAAGATCAAGCTGTCCCGATTTTATGGGGATCAGCATATATGTGCAAGACATTATATAGATTCCAATCCCGTTAGGTTGTTACAAATCGGGAAGGAACGGCAGTGTATTATTACGATAGTTAACAGCAATTCATTAGAGAATTTATCATGGGACAACAGCAGTTAATGCTAATCATACTTGGAATGGCCATTATTGGTATCGCACTGGCTGTTGGATTGAGTTTGTTTAGCTCTAATGGCGTTCAGGCGAACAAAGATGCAATTACCCATGATCTTCTTAATATTTTTGCAGCAAGTGCATATCACCACTATCTTCGTCCCCGAAGTATGGGAGGCGGTGCATACGCTTTTGATGGTAGTCATGGCGGCAGCCCATATGTTATACCAACGATGTTGGCGAGCAACGCAAATGGCATATATGTTGCTGTCAATACACCAAGTACGTGCACTATCACAGGTAGTTCTGTTGCCTATCCTGGTAATTCAGTTTCGTTAACAATTGGTGCTGATGGTAAGCCTGCTCCTCCTGGTTGGGTTGTTGTTGGCCCGGACTTCAATTAAGCTTCATGCCTGATTATGGCAAAGTTATTTAATATGGATTCTATATCATCTGGATAAAGGTGGTTAGATTTTTTCCTATTTTGCACTTCATTGAACTATCATTAATCTGTTTTACGTATTCTTACTTGTATTTATCCTTTACTACTATTCCGCAAAATGTTGTTATTCACATAATGGTAGGAAACACTTTTTCTTTATAAAACTTTATTGTATATATCTGTTATGAAACCAAAATCTAAAGTTATTGTTGTCTTACCAGCCTATCAGGCTGAGAAGACATTAGAACTAACTGTTCGCGATATTTCACTCTCCGTCGTTGATGAAATTATTTTAGTTGACGATATGAGCAATGATCATACCGTGGAGATTGCACGGAAATTTAATCTTGTTGTTGAACAACATACAAAGAATTTAGGCTATGGTGCGAATCAAAAAACATGCTACCAATTAGCCCTTCGTCGAAATGCAGATATCGTTGTTATGCTTCACCCTGATTATCAATATGACCCTAAGCTCATTCCTCATTTTGTTGATTTTATCCAAAATGGCTACTTCGACGTAATGCTCGGCACTCGAATACGCACAAGAAAGGAAGCTTTAGCAGGAGGAATGCCGCGATATAAATACTTTTCAAACCGACTCTTGACATTCATAGAGAACATTATCACAGGGCAAAATCTATCCGAATGGCATACGGGCATGAGAGCATACAGCCGTCGAGTACTAGAGTCGATCGATTATTTAAAAAATTCGGATGATTTTGTTTTCGATAGCCAGGTGTTATTTCAAATTGTGGAGCATGGCTTTCGCATTGGAGAAATCCCCGTACCTGTCCGGTATTTTCCAGAAGCTTCCAGCATTAATTTCTCACGTAGTTTGCGATATGGAATTGGAACGATCGGAACCGCGTTAAAGTTCTTAATAAGAAAAATCTTCTGATCTATCAGTTGGGCGGGCGGCATCATTAATATGAGACTGAAAATACTAAACATTCCTTACCCACTAATATTCCTATTTTTCATCATTCTTTTCACAATTTTTTTTCGGGTGCGATTATTAAATGTTCCTCTAGAGCGCGATGAAGGTGAATATGCTTATATAGGTCAGCTCATTCTTGATGGGACTCCGCCTTACACCGAAGCATATAATATGAAATTCCCCGGTATTTACTTTATCTATGCCGGAATATTATGGCTTTTCGGTGAAACACACACAGCAATTCATTTTTGTCTACTCATTGTCAATGTGCTCTCGATTGTACTACTTTACATTTTTGCACGCAGAGCCTATGATGATTGGGTTGCGGCAGCTTCTGCAGGCGCCTTTGCGCTCTTGAGTATGAGTTACCATGTTCAAGGGTTTTGGGCAAATGCTGAACATTTTATTTTGCCTTTCGTAATAGGCGCAAATATCCTCTTGCTTTCCGGGTTGAAGAAAAACCGAATAAAATATATTCTATTCAGTGGGATCCTGTTTGGCTGTGGAGCTCTTGTAAAACAGCAGGGCGCATTTTTTGGCCTCTTCGGATTCGCAGCTTTGCTTGTTTTGTTATGGCAAAATAAAACATTTGAAAAAAAGATTTACTGGGAATGCATTTTAGCTTATTCTGGAGGAGTTATTATTCCCTTGCTCCTATGTTTTTCCTACCTCGCTTATGCAGGAGTTCTTGAAAAATTTTATCTTTGGACTTTTATCTACGCAAAGGAATATAGTTCGATAACATCCGTAATGGATATTAAATACAATTTCATTAGAGGGTTCCAATCCATCTTGTATTTTGCGTCTCTTATTTGGATCATAGCCGGAATAGGATTGATTACTTTATTTTCCGGCAAATATAATAAGCAATCGGGCATTCTCATTATAGGGTTACTCATTGCTGGCGTCATTGCGCTTTCGGTTGGCTTCTATTTTAGCCCACATTATTTTATATTAGTACTGCCTGCAACAGCCGTTCTTTTTGGAATTGGAATTCGATATATTTTTCATATTTTTTCATCTGCTTCATCATCAATAGTACGCTATTTCCCACCCATCTTTATTGTTACGATAACAATTCTTGGCACTATCGCAGCTCACTGGGATGTCCTATATCAATTCTCACTTGCTCAGGTGACTGAAACAGTATATCACAGTAATCCTTTTCTATTTTCTTCTAAGATTGCAAAAATAATAAGTGAAAATACTTCAAAAGAAGATCGAATAGCTATAATCGGAAATGAACCGCAATTCCTATTTTATTCTCACCGCAGGTCTGCGACATCGTTTATTTATACTTACTCTATTGGTGAAGACCAACCGCTTGCCGAACAATTTCGCTTTGAAATGATACAACAAATTGAATCGTCATTTCCCAAACTTCTCGTTTATTCAAGTATTCAACCCGAATGGTATAAAAAACCAAAAGGTTGGGAAGAGTTAGATAAATGGTTTTTTAGCTTTGCGAATTTACATTATGCTCCATTTGCCCGTTTTGAATACAATAATATTAAAGACACATTACTAATTACAGATACAGATAGGATATTAAAGAAACCGACGCATTTATTTTGGATCACGATTTATAAGAAACTATTAACTGATGATAAGCAAAAATGAAAAGCACAGATGTTGGTAAAATTAGAAAAGAGGTCTTACTTTCGTTTGAGTTTTTTATTGCTGATAAGTCTGTAGATATGTACATTAAATCAGCACTATGAGGATACGAACGAAGGGATGGCTATTTGAATTATCCACTGTCCGCCAGCATTCGTTGTTCAACTTGAAACCATGCACGATCATGGCAGGATAGACATCCATAAGCAAAGCATGAACCGAAACGATAAAAGAGAATACACCATCATACTGGGATTGCTGATCGCTCTCGGCTTAGTTCTCGTCGTTACGACAATTAAAGGCCCCTTCATAATCGACGAGGACAACTATCTAGTTACTGTAATTGGCCTCCGCCAAGGGGTTCTTACCGTACCCGGTACGGAAGGACTCACGCCAAGTAAAGAGCTTTTCTTTTTTGACCCGGAGGCATATGGTAGAATCGCTTCCCGCACGCCTGTATTTTCTATCGCACCACCATTGTATGCACCAATAGCTCTTCCATTTGTGTTTTTGGGTTGGCGAGGTCTAGTGCTCCTCAATACCATTTCATATCTGCTCACGGCATTCATTGTTTTTGTGACGGTAAAACACTTTTCGACTGAGCGCCAGACACCATGGCTCGCTGCAGCGCTTGTGTTGTTTGGAGGATATGCGATCGAGTATGCTCAAGGCGTCTGGCCCCACATGCTTTCTGTATGCCTGGTAACGTCTGCTGTCTTTGCCGCCAGCAGAGTATGGAATGGGGGAAGACCACAGATCGCGATCATCTGCGGATTGCTGATGGGCATTGCCACCGGGGTTAGAGAGCAGAACATTATCCTAACCGGGCTATTGGGTATAACGCTACTTCTATTCGGTGTAAAAAAAATTGTCTCATCCTTTTGGTTCGCCCTCGGAGCTTTGCTTCCTCTTACACTCATAGGAATAATTAATTTTTTTAGACAGGGAATATTCCATCCGTTTCCGAAGGCGGTCGCATTTTCAGGTCAGTTGACTCAGAGTGTAAGCGGTAGTTCGACTAGTTCGCCTCTGCAAATGTTCTGGGCACGGGTGGTTGATTTTTCCTCGTACCCGCCAATTACAGACTCCATCCAATCTCTCTTCTACAGAAAGGATCCCGTATCCGGCGTTGTCTTCGTATTCGGAGTAGTGAAAAAGGCACTAATTCAATCTTCTCCCTGGGTTGCCCTGGCGTTGGTAATTCTAATTCTTGTCTGGCTAAACAGAAATCTGTATTCGAAAGATGTGAAAAAAAATCTCAGAGCTCTCTCTTTGTTAATCCTCCCTTTTCTTGTGTTCATGACATTGGTGGGGGGAGTACGAACAGATGGGCTTTGTTACAATCAGCGATATTTTCTTGAAGTCATTCCGTTGGCGGCGATTACCATCGCACTTGCACTCGACGGACTTGCCCTTCCCATCGTACCTATGGTCACTGGCTTACTGGGTTCAGGTATTCTGTTTGCACTGACGTTGATGCTCTCGTCTCGTTCCCTGTATGGAATTGCTCTCACCAGGATTCCGCTTCTTTTGGCTGCAGTCCTAGTGATGGTCTGGATTTTTCGATCAGAAAAGTCTATACACTTGATCTTCCCACTCCTAATAGGACTTTGTATCGGGTGGGCGATGTTTGTTCACGTATTTGATGATCTCTCAGCATCGCGGACACGAAGGAGTAGGCAAGCTGCACAACTTGCAGTTCTGGAATCGACCATACCAAATCATTCCGCTCTTTTCGCATATTGGGGTTCGAAGGATGCTGCAGGGCCGCTCTTGCTTACGCGCGATGTCGTGATCCTCGATGTCTGGGCAGATAATGGAGTTGATGCTGTTCGGCTTACACATGAGCTCGAGCTCCAAAACCGCCGGATCTTCGTCTTGACGGATTGGTTTCCTGATTTAGTGCTGAAAGGAATTGTAGGCAAAGATTCTCTCGCTGTTGTATCTAGACGTACGATTGGTATCGGTGAAGTTGTCAAACGGAATCAAGAGAATAATCATATGGAAATGAGCTCTCCGAAACTATAATGAATCTCCGCAAACAATTACTCACATGGTTGCCCACTTTCACCGTGATCGCCATATTCCTAATCTATCTACGCACTTTGCTACCCGGGATTGGATACTCAGGCGATACATCAAAATTTCAATTCGTGGGCAAGGTTCTTGGCACACCTCATGAACCGGGTTCGCCGACTTACGTTATGCTCAATTTTCTTTTCGTGAACATATTCCCAATCGGTACGACAGCTTTCAAGGCAAATCTGTTTTCAGCAATAACCTCAATGCTTTGCCTGTGGGTTCTCTCGCGTTCCCTGATTTTACTCGGTGTGCGTCCTTTCATCGCCGCTTGTACAGTCGCAATTTTTGGGTTCACATACACCTTCTGGTCGCAATCGGTAATCGCCGAAGTGTATTCGTTATGCATACTCTTCATCGCGATTACTCTGTATTACTTCATTCGGTGGCACCTCTTTGGGGAGTATAGATATTTCCTATTCGCTTGTGCGTTCTATTCCTTTTCTTTTGGTGATCATCTCATCGTCGTGACATTGTTTCCTGCAATATTCTTTTTAGTTTTGGCAACAAGGAGGGATTATTTCACTAAGCCGCGGATCATTGTGCACGTGACTATCTTGATTCTTCTAGGAGCGCTCCAATATGGTTATCTGTTTTGGAGAACATATGCCCATGACACGTCCTATCTCGAAATTGCAGTTACAAATCTCAACGATCTCTGGCGCTATGCAAGTGGAGGGCAATTCCATGATAAATTGATGGATGGAGGCCTGAACAAAGCTTTCTTTATTCGGATGCCTATAATGGTTCGCCTAGCGTGGCTTGAATATTCTGTGTTCTTACCTTTTGCCATTCTAAGTTTTTTCGTCATTCGTGATACTTCGTTGAGAGTATTTCTCGTACTATGTGCAGCAGGAACATTTGTGTTTACATGCATATATGGAATTCCGGACATATATGTTTATATGATTCCAGTGTACTATATCTTGGCATTAGCTCTTGGGATTGGCTTGGAATGGCTTGCCAGCTGCTGCACGCGGCGCTCCTTGATTCTTTTTCAGCTCTCTCTTGTTTGCATGCCCTGCCTCTTCCTGTCTGTCAACTATCAAAAGGCGGATCAAAGCAGCAATGTGAGCGCGAAGGAGTTCGTTGAACGCTCGCTCAAGTCTATTGGCAGAAAGTCGCTCATCGTCTGTCCAAAATATGATTGGGGAGAAAATTTTTGGTATTATATTTTTGCAGAAGGATATCAGCAAGACAGCATCTATGCTTTTTACCCGCATGATACTGAAGTGCCGGTCGAATCGCTGGAATCGTACATCAACGACGGTAAACCGCTTTATTTACCTGTCCAGCGCTGTTACACTCCCGCCGGACTGACAGTATATTTCTGTACTTCCTCCGAAGAACGTGATTTCGATGATTCTCGCGCGCGATACCCATCCATTAAGACTATTCTTCCCTTTTCTATAAGTGATCCTTCTATGGAGCGTATGATAAATAACGGTTTCCGATTTACACAAATAGGAATTGGTATGTACAGAATAGATAAACCTTCACTTTGAAATTCCTTCCTGCTAAGCATTCAATGGGGTACGCCTCAACTAAAACCCCATTGGGGGCGATGTTGAGATGTTTGCATAACTATTTCTTTCTTTTGTGTAAAATTATATTCCAATTCGGATTTATTGGAATGCTTACACTATCTTTTGTTCCGATTAAGCTGCTGTTATATTTCCAATTATAGTCTATCATTTTTGTTCGTATTCCAATTGAAATAGATGAACAAGGTATAAGGAGCAGTAATGATATAATAAATATATTTTTCCAGATTCCTTGTTGATTTAAACAAAGTATTAAAGACCACGCGACCATTACATGAGGTAAATAATAATATCTGCCGGATATTGTCGTGACGAATGGAGAGAAATTGTACCTAGCTATGAGAGCTATCAGTACTATTACTGATACGGTTAAAAACATAAATACTATCTTTAATATTCGTTTATCCTTTGAAGATTTTAGATAGGACAGGTAGAGAAGAATAGAATAAAAAGCTAACGCGCCGACGCTTATTATTAGTGCATTACTTTTCATCATAGATCTTCCAAAAAACAGTCCGCTGAACATCCTTCTTCCAAATATAGAAATGTAAACGTCTAAATTGAACATGTTACCCTCTTGCAAAATTTCTGTGCTCGGAACGATGAAGGAGAGTTGAATCAATAGCATGCAAAACGCTGTAACGAGCAAGGTATATCCATATATCTTTTTTGTATGTAATAATTTCCACACGAGAAAGGGGAATATAATAATCAGAAATGGACCTGTTAATCCTGCAAATATGATTATAATAAAATCAGATATTACTTGAAGAGTGTAATTTCCGTATTTTTTATTAGGGGCGTCTTTTAGTAACGTCAATACGAGCAATAAACACAATATCCATTGGAGATTTGTTACGTTGAGAAAGACCTCATTCAATACTTGTGGAACAATTACAATTGAAAGAGCTAAGAGTGGTTTAAATGGTAATGGCAGTCTTGGTGAAAAACAATGAGCGATTACTATAATAGTAATTAACAGACACGTATAATTGTAAACTGCCGGTATGTTAGCATATGAAAAGAACAAGTCGGCAAATACTGCTATAAGTCTTGGAACAATATGAAGATAGCCGGCATATGGAGTAAATATGGACGCGGCACCATATTCATATTGTTGAGCGAAGAAGATCGTTCCGTCTTCTGCCCAAAACTGAGGATTAATCAAAGAATCCGATTTTCGAACTATGAGTATAAGTATTGCAAGTACTATAAAGGCAATATTTTTATAATTTATAAACCTATTTTGTGCGACATGTCTTGTATCCATGCAAGGTCTTCGATTCGATGGAACAAAAATACTGCTGTTTGTTTCCTATTTGAACAAAATCTTTCATTTCTCTATTTCTATTAAGCATTCATTATAACGATTGTAGTGTATTAGCCCCAATTAATCAAGTATTAAAAAATTTCGGTAGAGTCTCAATTCAATATAGTTGGTTAGTGATGTCAGTCCCGCCGGCCTGCTGCGGGCAGGCAAAGCGGGATTCCTGACATTCAACGGTATCGGTCAGGACGTAACTCCTGACCGCACTAACTATTATATCCGTAGGTTCATCTGCTTCCTATCTGGGGTAATTCAATTTCTGAAACAATTGCCATTAGAGGGTGGACATTCATCTGGAACTATCTATCTCCAGTGTCGTCTATAAAATTGAACCCATAGATCAATCAACATTTCAATAAAAGGAAAAGACAGCCATGAAAACAATTTTACAAGTTATCGCATGCTTTGCAATAGCGCTTTTTCTTTCAACTAGTACGGTATTGAGTGCCAGTGGCAAACTCCCGGGTGAGACCCAAAAGAAAGAAAGAATAAAAAGCTCCGGGTGGATGGGAGTCATGATTCAGGATGTAAGCGAAAATATTGCGCGAAAGGCAAAGCTCGACTCCGAAGAAGGCGCATACGTAAAGGATGTAATTGAAGACAGCCCAGCAGACTCCGCCGGAATTCGAGAGCGTGATATCATAATTGAGTTTAATGGAAAAAAAATATTTGATTCAGATGATTTAACGAAAATAGTACATCGAACTTTACCGGGAACGAAAGCAGACATTGTTATTGTCCGTGATGGTCAAAAGAAAACACTTGCATTAACTGTCGGCAAGAAAAAAGAATCAAAACATGAGATGTTTGGCGCGCTTCCCAATGTACCTGATGTGCATGTTTTTGTAGGAAATCGCATCCTTGGACTGCAGCTTCTCACTCTCAATGAGCAGCTTGGTGAATATTTCGGTGTGCCGAATAATGAAGGAGTGTTAGTAGAGAAAGTGGAAAGTGAAAGCGCTGCAGATAAAGCAGGCTTTAAAGCCGGTGATGTTATTATCCGGGTTGGAAATAAAGCAGTAGGCGAAGCGGAAAAAATTCAAAGGGAACTTCGTAAATATGATGAAGGCGATAAAGTAGACTTTGAAATTATGCGAAAGGGAGTAAAAAAAGTATTGAGTGTAGAGATGGAAGAAGAGCAAATTGTTCCGCCAAACTTCTTTTTCCGAAAGCCACACTTTCAGATGTTCCGAATAAATCCATTCGGTGAGGAAGAAATGCATTTGGATATAGATGAACTTAGGTCTAACTTAAATCAAGTACAAATCGAGCTTAGGAATTCGATAAAAGATGATAAAATAATAAGCCATGAAATTCAAAGACCTGGAAGATGGTTTTTACTACCATCAACTGAATCAATAATATTATGACCCCTTCCATATTTTTTATGCCTTAAAATGATAATCCGGTGTGCCAATAATGGTAGCCGGATTTCTTTTATTGTTCGTCAAGCGTCTTGCCAATCTCCGAACCATAACGTACCTTTCATCGTGAACTATGCCTGAAGCGTCTTTTCTTTTTTCTCAATATGGGCATGTTGTTGATTTGCTGCCCGAGATGGTGCTAATCCTGGATGATGAAAACAGGGTTCTCGACGCCAACAAAATAGCCGTCGATGAGCTGGGAGTGATTGTCCGACCATCGCATCCAAAATATGTCTTCGATATAATTCCTGAAGATGAACGTACTGTTTTTAGAAACTTGTTTCCGTTTACCGACCAATTGAAATTTGAAACTAAATTTCGTAGGCGAGATAGATCGGTAATCGATGTTAGGGGGATGGTGCGGATCTTGCATTCGGGTCAAACGAAATACTGGGTGCTGGTGATGCGCGATGTAACAAAAGAAAAGCGGAAAGAACTAGATTTACTTCGTTTCTCCAATGTCATCCACAATACAATTAATCCTATACAGATCAGCGATGCAAATGGAACAATGGTGTATGTCAATCCGGCTTTTGAAAAAGTGACCGGTTATAGCAATACAGAATTGATAGGAAAGAATCCCAATATCTTAAACAGCCGTAAGCATAGCAAAGAATTTTGGTCTGGAGTATGGAAGCATATTATTTCGGGCAAAGTTTGGATAGGTAGAATTGAAAACCGGCGGAAAGATGGGAGTCCATTTTTCACAGAGCTTGTCATTTCGCCGATCGTTGATTCGCATGGCAAAATCGCGGGTTATCTTGGTGCGCACCGGGATATCACAGAACAAATTATTTTGGAGCAACAGCTTGTTCGTTCACAACGTATGGAAAGTATCGGCACTCTCGCAGCCGGTATTGCGCACGAAGTTGGTAACCCGCTAACAGCTATTTCATCGCTAGTACAAGTCCTTCAGCGTACAAGCGTAGATGAATTTGCCAAAGAGAAATTAGAGTTAATCAATAGTCAAGTGAATCGTATTACCCGGATCATTCGTGAACTTGTAGATTTTTCGCGTCCATCAACGCACGTTGTGAAACCGACGAATATCAACCGAATTGTCAAAGAAGCGCTGAACATTGTTCAGTATGGGAAAAAAGTTAAGGATATTACTTTTACTCTCGAATTGGATGAACAGCTTCCTGAGATTGCCGCAGTGCCAGATCAAATCGTTCAGGTTTTTATCAACATTCTAATGAATGCCGTGGATGCATTGGATGAACGCCGTGGTACGATCACTGTTCGCAGTTGTAAGAACGATCATGCGGTTGAAGTGATAGTGCAAGATACAGGAAAAGGAATTGAGTCTTCAGCATTGGAAAAAATCTTCGAACCGTTCTATACTACAAAAACTACGGGCCAAGGCACGGGGCTTGGGTTATGGGTGAGTTACGGTATCGTAAAAAGTTTTGGCGGCGATGTGTTTGTGGAAAGTATTCCCGAAAAGGGAAGCACCTTCACCGTCTCGTTTCCCTGGAAAGGTATCTAATGGCGCAACGTATATTAGTGGTTGATGATGAACAAATAATACGTGAATCCCTCTCGTTCATTTTAAAGAAAGAAGGATATAATGTTGAAGAAGCGGCAAACGGTAAAGACGCATTAACGAAACATGAAGCAAATCTATTCGATATCATCATCACCGATATTGAAATGCCTGAAATGAAAGGAGTCGATTTGCTGAAGCAAATTCGTCAGCGGACGCCACAAACATTGGTTGTTATTATTACGGCATTTGGATCTGTCGAGACGGCAGTGCTTGCACTGCGCGAAGGCGCCGCGGATTATATTTTAAAGCCGGTTAACTTTGATGATCTGTTATACCGTGTGAAGAAGCTTTGCGATTACCATGCACTGATTGTCGAAAATTCTCTCTTACGTCGAGAACTTCAGCGCACCTATGATTTCGATCAAATTATAGGTCAAAGCACTCCGATGAAAAAAGTCTTCGAGGTAATTAAACGTGTTGCTCATAGCGAAGGTACTGTATTAATCACCGGTAAAAGCGGTACTGGAAAAGAGATTGTTGCGCGAGCTATTCACTATAACAGTCCGCGACACGGAAAACGATTTTTACCTATCAATTGCGGTGCTATTGTTGACACATTGTTTGAAAGCGAGCTCTTCGGACACAAAAAGGGGTCTTTCACAGGTGCAACAGTAGACAAAGAGGGATTGTTGAAAGTTGCTGAAGGCGGCACGGTCTTCCTTGATGAAGTAAGTGAAATTCCAATTCAACTTCAGGTTAAATTGTTGCGTGCCCTTGAGCAAAGAGAAATTACACCTGTCGGCATGACGGAACCAATTAAAATTGATGTTCGAATTATTGCCGCTACAAATCGAGATCTGCGCAAAGAGGTGGAGAATGGCAGGTTCCGCGACGATCTTTATTATCGTTTGAATGTTGTCGAAATCGATTTGCCGTCACTCAAGGAACGTCCTGACGATATTCCTATTCTTGCACAGCATTTTCTTGACATCTTTAAAAAGCAAATGAGCAAACCAATTCAGGGTTTTGCAAACGAAGCTATGCGTGCATTGCTTCAGTACCAATGGAAAGGCGAAGTACGTGAGTTAGAGAATGTCATAGAGCGCGCAGTCATCTTTTGCGATGAAGAATTTATCGGACTTGAACATCTTCCGGAATACATGAGACCTAAAGAAGATATTCCTTCAATTTCTTCCGGTCATGGGACACTCAAGGATGCAGTTAAAAGTTTTGAACGGCAATTCATTCAACAGACGCTATCAGCTTGCGCACAGAACAAGGAAGCAGCTGCCAAAGTTTTAGGTGTTAGTCTTTCTTCGCTCTATCGCAAATTAGAAGAACTACAAATACCGGTGCGCTGAGTGGAATTTTCTATTTTTTCTCAAAAATATATTCATAAACGCCGGTTTATTTCTTCTGATTTGTAAGAAACCTGCGTAAAACGATTTCCTAAAACCTGCAAATTATGTAGAAATAGCAATGCTTACTTCGCACGATTAACCTTGATTTACTGAATCTTGTTGCCCTAATAATTACTGGCACATTCCTTGCAAAATATTTGTATAATTATCAATATTTACACGAGAGAAATATATGAAGTTACGGTGGTTTATTGTGGGAATCGTTGCCGTTGCAGCAGGTAGCATATTTATGATTAAACATTTAGTGGATAACAAGAAGACAGTTCTTCCTTTCGTTGATAACAACAATGAAAAGAGTTATGGCAAGTTCCCGCGTGAAATTCTTGAAACAGAATTTGATGACGCAGATTATTTAACATAACTCCGATATATAGGGCATCGAATAAGAGACGACTTTACCATGTCCAATCAGACTGGTATTATTTCGCAAGAAAAACCAAAGGTGGTAGTAGATTCTACCGTCTCCCGGAAGCGTGTGCTCGTTTTTAGCCCCGATGCGGATTTGGCACGATTTCTTCTACTGAATCTCGAAGACAAGTTCCAGATTATACGCGAAAACCGATTGGAACACTTTAAACAAGCAGTCAAAGAAACTTTGCCAGATTTGATATTAGTCGATCTTTTCGCGTTTTCTACTGATATAATCAAGCAACTCGACATTGTACGCCGGATGGCAGGAATAGTTCCAATCATCGCATTACGCGCATATATGTCTCTTACACCTGAGATGAACAAATCAATTGATGATCTTACAAATGCGGTTTTTTATAAACCGGTCGACGTAGAACTTATTACGCAGGCCATTGAAGATTTGTTGAAATAGATATATTATATATGTGTTCCAAGGTGACGATTGAATAATTGCAGGATTTTTGAGATCATAGTATTTGTACTAACTTATCTTATATTCTCATAAAGCAATCTTGTAGGTATCCACGTGAAAACTTATATTTTTGAACGCAGTGAACTTGATCATCTGGTTGAAATTCTAAAAAGTCGTAACTATAAAGTCATTGGACCCGTCATTCGCGATGACGCAATAATTTACGATGAGTTGACAAATACAAAAGACCTTCCCATCGGCTGGACAGATGAACAGACAAATGGCATGTACCGATTGAAAAATCGTGATGATGCCGCTGTGTTTGGCTGGACGGTTGGTCCACAGTCATGGAAGAAATTTCTTTTCCCGCCAATTCAAAAAATCTTTGCAACCCATAAAAGTACTAAAGGACTTGATCTCCCGAATTCGAAGAAACAACCATCACAAGAGTTGACAGCTACAAAATATGCTTTTTTGGGTGTTCGCCCCTGCGATTTAAGCGCGATCGCTATTCAAGATAAAGTATTTCTTGGTGGGCCTTTTATTGATCCGGTCTATGAACGAAAACGTTCTGGGAATTTTATTGTAACGGTAAATTGCGGAAAAGCAGGCGGAACCTGTTTTTGCGCATCGATGGGCACTGGACCAAAAGCCGTAAAAGGATTTGATCTTGCACTGACCGAAATATTAGACAACAAGCGCCATTACTTTATTGCAGAAGTGGGGACTGAACTGGGTGGGGATGTTCTCAAGAGCGTGAAGTGTGTAAAGGCAACCGAAGAAAACATTGTAGCAGTCAACGAGATCTGCGAGAAGACCGTGAAACAAATGGGACGTTCACTCGATACATCCAATTTAAAAACTATTCTATATCAAAATTCCGAACACCCGCGGTGGGAACGAACTGCAGCGCGATGCCTTACCTGTGCTAATTGCACAATGGTTTGCCCAACCTGTTTCTGCGTTACTATAGAAGATGTGACTGATCTTGCAGGCACGCAGGCAGATCGTGTGCGAAAATGGGATTCCTGCTTCACACTCGACTTTTCATATATCCATGGTGGAAGTGTGCGTGCCTCTGCAAAAGCACGCTACCGGCAATGGATGACACACAAACTGGCATCGTGGATAGATCAGTTCGGAACATCTGGCTGTGTCGGATGCGGCCGCTGTATTACGTGGTGTCCAGTCGGTATAGATATTACAGAAGAAACACGCGCAATTCGCGAAAATCAGTCGTAAGGAATTACTATAATTAAAGGAAAAGTGCTATGGAAGATCTGAAAGATATTCTTGCAAAACATCCGTTCTTTAAAGGATTCAATGAAGAGTATTTTGCACTTATAGTCGGTTGTGCATCGAATATACGCGCCAACGCTGGTAAGATGATTCTTCGAGAAGGTGAAGAAGCAAATCATTTCTACCTCATTCGTTCGGGAAAAGTGACGCTCCAATTGATGACGCCAAATAAAGGGCCGATCATTATTGAAACATTGAGTGAGGGAGATATTCTCGGCTGGTCGTGGCTTGTGCCACCATATACTTGGCACTTCGATGCAAAGGCATTGGAACTCACACGCATGATCGCCCTTGATGGGAAGTGCTTGCGTAATAAGTGCGAGAATGATCATCACCTTGGGTACGAATTGTTAAAACGCTTCGCTGACATAATGACGAAACGACTGAATTCTACACGCTTACAACTTCTGGATATTTATGGCGACCGATCCTGAATTGCTATCACTCAAATTGGATTACAAACGGAATCCAATGCTTCCATGGCCGTTTCAAATCCGGCGGGTTAAGCATGAAACGGAAGACACATTCACCGTTGAATTACAACCTCTGGGCGCTTTGGAGGAGTTTGCGTTTCAGCCGGGACAGTTCAATATGATTTATGTACATGGAGTCGGTGAAATTCCGATTTCAATCAGCGGCGATCCTGCAAATCCACGTACACTTGTGCATACAACACGCGCAGTTGGCACTGTAACGAAAGCAATGGATAAAATGCGGCGCGGAGACATTTTAGGTATTCGCGGTCCGTATGGAACACCATGGCCTGTGGATCAAGCAATCGGATTGGATGTCGTTTTCGTTGCCGGCGGTATAGGGCTGGCACCATTACGACCAGCATTATATGAGGTCGTTGCCCACCGTGAGCAATACGGAAAAGTAGTATTATTATATGGGACACGCACACCCTTAGATGTTCTTTTTCGGCAAGAACTGGAGAACTGGCGTGCACGCTTCGATTTAGAAATTTATGTTACAGTTGATCGAGCGATGAGCGGCTGGCGCGGCAATGTTGGAGTAGTGACGAATCTTATTTCCCGTGCGCCATTTAATCCGCGTAATACGATGGCATGCGTCTGCGGTCCGGAAATTATGATGCGGTTCACAGCAATGGAACTGCACAAGCGCGGTGTCGATAATGAACGCATTTTTGTTTCAATGGAGCGTAATATGAAATGTGCTATCGGCTTGTGCGGTCATTGCCAGTTCGGATCGGTCTTTGTATGTAAAGATGGGCCTGTCTTTCAGTATAGTAAAATCAAGGATATGCTGGTGAAATGGGAAATTTAATATAAAGAGCACGAAGATGCCCACTAAGAACATAAAGGCTCTAAAAATGGCTGCCAAGAAAATGCGTAAGCCGAAACTTGCTGTTTGGAAATTTTCTTCATGCGATGGATGTCAGTTAAGTTTGCTCGATTGTGAAGACGAACTGCTCGCCATCACCGAGCACTTAGAGATCGCTAACTTCGTAGAAGCGTCACGCGCAGTAGTGAAAGGTCCATATGACGTTTCACTTGTGGAAGGCTCTATCACTACGCCACACGATGCCGAGCGCATCCACCAAGTGCGGCGGCAGTCGAAAGTTCTCATTACCATCGGAGCATGCGCGACGGCAGGAGGCATACAAGCGCTTCGCAACTTCAAGGATGTGAAACAATTCATCGCGATGGTTTATGCCAACCCGAAATACATCGAAACGCTAAATAAATCTACACCTATTGCAGATCATGTCTTTGTTGATTTTGAGTTACGCGGTTGTCCGATCAATAAGCATCAATTGGTGGAAGTCATTAATGCATATCTCAACGGTCGTAAACCAAATACACCGGCATATGCCGTGTGCATTGAATGCAAACGGCGCTTTATCACTTGCGGATTGGTGTCGCACGGTCCAACATGCCTCGGTCCGGTCACGCAAGCAGGCTGCAATGCATTATGTCCATCATACCACCGTGGCTGCTTTGGTTGTTATGGACCAAAGGAAACACCAAACACATCTGCACTTAGCACATACTGGAATTCACTCGGTGTAAAAGATGATGAACTAGTACGTTTGTTCCGCGGATTCAATGCTTATGCTGAAGCATTCCGGAAAGAAAGCGAAGCACATGAAAAGTAAGACCATAAAAGTTGATTACCTTGCCCGCGTAGAGGGCGAAGGCGGATTATTAGTGAAAGTCAGCGGAAATAAAGTTGCCGATGTCAAATTCAATATCTTTGAGCCGCCAAGATTTTTTGAAGCATTTCTCCGCGGCAGACATTACAGCGAAGCGCCGGATATTACCGCGCGCATTTGCGGCATTTGTCCTGTTGCATACCAAATGAGTTCCGTTCATGCGATGGAAAACGCTTTTGGTGTTAGGGTAGACGGACAGCTCCGGGCGCTCCGCCGATTATTATATTGCGGTGAATGGATTGAAAGTCATGCACTGCACATTTTCATGCTGCACACACCGGACTTTCTCGGTTACGCCGATGTGATTCAGATGGCAAAAGATCACGGTCCCGTTGTTCAAATGGCGTTAAAGATAAAAAAGGTCGGCAACGATATCGTTAATCTTATCGGCGGGAGGGAAATTCATCCGATCAATGTTCGAGTTGGCGGCTTCTACAAATTACCGACGAAGCAAGAACTTGAAACATTAGTCGAGCGATTAAAGTGGGCAGTGGATTCATCCATTCAGACTGTGAAATTTGTTGCCAAATTAACTTTTCCTGACTTTGAGCGTCCGTACGAATATGTCGCATTGCGCCACGAGAAGGAATATCCATTTAATGAAGGACGGCTTTTTTCCAACAAGGGACTGGACATCGAGATTAATGAATATGAGAACCATTTTATGGAAGAGCACGTCTCACACTCCAACGCACTTCACTGCATTTTAAAAGAACGCGGTGCGTATTTCGTCGGACCGCTGGCGCGTTATAACCTGAACTTCGATAAACTTACATCTGCCGCGCAAGATGCCGCAAAGTCGGCAGGTATCGGAAAAGGGACAAATAACCCGTTCAAGAGTATCATCGTGCGATCAGTGGAGATGCTCTACGCCTGCGAAGAAGCGTTGCGCATTATAAAAGAGTATGAAATGCCAGAGAAAGCGGCAGTGGATATTCAACCAAAACTCGGTACCGGATATGGTTGTACCGAAGCACCAAGAGGTATCCTCTATCACCGATACCGTTTAGATGAGCGAGGGATTATTCTCGACGCAAAGATCGTTCCACCTACATCACAGAACCAGAAGACTATCGAACAGGACTTGCGAGAATTCGTTCCGCCACGCTTGCATCTTTCACAAGAGAAACTTACTTGGCAATGTGAACAAGCAATCCGGAATTATGATCCGTGCATTTCGTGTGCAACCCATTTCCTGAAGCTTGAGATCGAAGACGAATAACACAGAGACACATCCGATATGAATGCGATTGAACACAGCGACAGTGAAAATTTTTATTATTCTTACAATTGATAGCTGAAATGTATTCATTCACGAATAAAGCAGGAGGTGGTGTATGGCGAAGCTTGATGATGTGATTGATTACTTAAAGCACAACAACGTACAGTATGAGGTGATTGAGCACCCCCCAGCATTTTCTGCGCACGAAGTTGCTGTTGTTTCACATGTGCCGGAAAAAGATCTGGCAAAAACTCTAATTGTTAACGCCGACGGAAAATATTATATGGTTGTGATGCCTGCTGACCACAGATTAGATGATCATTTGCTGCACGATGTACTAAAGTCGAAACATGTTCATCTTGCATCCGAAGAAGATTTACGGCAGATTTTTCCAGATTGTGAAGTTGGTGCTATGCCGCCGTTTGGAAATCTCTACGCCTTACCGGTGTATGCCGATAAATCGCTGGCAGATGATGATGTGATTGTCTTCAATGCATGTTCGCACATAAGATCTATTCGCCTTAAAATGTACGATTTCCTGCGATTAGTGAAACCTGTCGTTGCGGAATTCTCACAGACGCGATTCGAGATAAAAGAACCATAATGATCGAGAACAGCCCAAGAAAGGTTCTTCTCATCGGGATTGGCAATGAGTATCGCGGTGATGATGGAATTGGGTTGGAAGTAGCGCGTCAAATCCGGAAGAAACAATTTCCGTCTGTTATTGTAAAAGAAGAGTCGGGCGAAGGCGCCGCCCTGATGGAAACGTGGCAAGGATGTAAGAACGTCATTATAGTGGACGCAATTTCATCAGGCGCAAAATCAGGAACGATAGTAAAAATTGATGCTAGTAAGGAAATTGTGCCAATGAAGTTTTTTCATTATTCAACACACGCGTTCAGTGTTGCAGAAGCGATAGAGTTAGCAAGGGCGATGAGAACGCTGCCGCGGGAGCTCTTGATATATGGAATTGAAGGCGCAGACTTTAGTGCAGGAATGAATATATCGCACGTTGTGCAAGAGTCAGCAAAGCAAGTTGTCAAACAGATTTTAAAAAAGTTAAGGCAGTAGGCTGGTAGAAATATTGTTGCCCTCTGCCGGTTGTCAACGTGCATTGCGCAAAAGATATCACGATAAGAAAATCATTTTTATTTAAGGAGTAATGAATGCAAATCCCAACTTCACCATCGATTCGACCGGATGAAGTGCCGCGAAAAATAGAAAAAATGAAAAAAGTCGTCCGACGGATCAAGTTTGAGGCCGAACTTGACCACAATTTCGGTGAGCATATTGCAGAGAAAGCGTATGGACAAAAACTATTAGGTTGTATCCAATGTGGAACGTGTAGTGCAACATGTCCTTTATCGCACTATATGGATTATACACCACGAAAAGTTATCGCTATGACACGGGAAGGATTCAAAGAAGAAGTTTTGAATTCGCTCACAATCTGGCTTTGTGCCTCATGTTATTCGTGTACTGTAGAATGCCCGCGCCAGATTCATATTACTGAAATTATGTATGCACTCAAGCGCGAAGCAATCCAGCTTGGTTACTATCCGAAAAGGCTGCCTATTCCAGTGCTTGCGCGCGAGTTCTATAAACGCGTTTTAAAAGATGGTCGCAGCACCGAAAGCTGGTTGCTCATAAGCCTATATCTTCACACGAATCCATTTGCAATGTTCAAAGAAGCGATACTCGGACTGAAGTTATTTTTACGCGGACGATTGACAATAGGGAGAGAGCGGATCAGACGACGTGACCAACTCCATGCAATTCTTGGACATACGAAAGGAGGATCGCCATCATGAAGTATCTCTATTATCCTGGTTGCTCCCTTCGTAGCACTGGTCGTGCATACGGCGAATCACTTGAAGCGGTCTTCAAAGCGCTTGAAATACCCATGGAAGAGTTGGATGATTGGAACTGTTGTGGCGCCACCTCATATGTTTCCATCGACGAAACAGATGCTTTCGCTCTTGCTGCCCGTAATCTTGCACTTGCTGAACAGCAGTCTTCAGATGAGAAAATAAATCTTATCGCACCTTGCAGTGCGTGTTACCTTGTGCTCTCAAAAACCGAGCGTTTTCTCGAAGATGTTCCAAATGTTAGTGCGAAAATCAATTCAAGCCTTAATAAAGCTGGACTTCATTACAATGGTCGTGTCGATGTACGCCATCCGATTGATGTATTGGTGAATGATTACGGTTTAGAGAACATCGCCAAACGTGTTAAGACTCCACTAAAAGGTGTTAAAGTTGCCTGTTACTATGGTTGCCAGATTTTGCGACCATATGCCACGTTCGACGATCAATATCATCCGGAAACAATGGAAAAGCTTGTGAAAACTATTGGCGCGGATCCTGTTGATTGGTCCTTAAAAACCCGTTGTTGCGGAGGCAGTTTGACAGGCACAATACAAGAAGCAGGTCTACGGCTCAACCGTATATTACTCAATGATGCGCAAAAAAGTGGAGCCGCAGTTGTTCTCACATGTTGTCCGCTGTGTCAGCATAATATGGAATGTTATCAGCAACGGATTAATCGTATGTACGATGAAGAAATTGATATCCCGGTGATGTACTTCACGCAATTAATGGGCATTGCACTCGGTTTATCAGAGAAGGAAGTTAGTATGCAAAGACTGTTTAAGAAGCCATCGCTCAAACGTTTTACTCAGAAAGGAGCGACGGCAAATGCATGGTAATGGACAAAACGGACATGTTCGTATCGGATTTTACATTTGTCATTGCGGACACAACATCGCCAGTATCGTGGATGTGAAAGCAGTTGCAGATTATGTGAAGACACTCCCCGGCGTCGTTATCTCACAAGATTACAAATATATGTGCTCCGATCCGGGACAGGAACTTATCCAGAAAGATATTAAAGAACATTCTCTTAATCGCGTCATCGTGGCGTCTTGCTCACCGCTGTTGCATGAGCATACCTTCCGCACGGCAGTGGAAAAAAGTGGACTCAATCCGTATTACTTTCAGATGGTAAACATCCGCGAGGATGTTTCGTGGGTTCACACTGACATTAAAGCAGCGACAGAGAAAGCGAAGGACCTTGCACGCGCAGCAGTGCAGCGTGTTTTTTACCACAAAGCTCTGGAAACAAAGCATGTGAAGATTCATCCAGACGTGCTCGTTGTTGGTGGCGGCATTGCTGGAATTCATGCGTCCCTTACACTTGCAAATGCCGGCAAAAAAGTTTATCTCGTGGAAAGAGATCCGACAATCGGCGGACATATGGCAATGTTCGATAAAACATTTCCAACGCTTGACTGCGCTGCGTGCATTCTAACACCGAAAATGTCGCAGGTGAAAAATCATCCCAACATTACACTGTGGACATATTCAGAAGTATCAAAGGTAGATGGTTATGTTGGCAACTACAAAATTGCAGTCAAACGGAAGCCACGCTATATCAACGAAGAATTGTGTGTCGGCTGTATGGATTGCATCGAAAAATGTGTCTATAAGGAAGGCAAGACACCTGACGAATTTAATATGGGGCTGAGCAAGAGGAAACCGATTTACATTCCATTCCCGCAGGCAACTCCGCAAATTGTTGTGATTGATCCGGAAACCTGTATCGAGTTTAAATCCGGTCGATGCAAAAAGACCTGCGTCGAAGTATGTGACCGTAAAGCAATTGACTTTAAGCAACAGGAAGAAATAAAAGAGATAGAAGTTGGTACAATTATTCTTACAACAGGATTTCAAACATTTGATGCAAACAGGACTCCATATTACGGCTATGGAAGATATTCAAATGTCTACACGTCTCTTGAAGTTGAACGTCTTGTCAATGCTTCCGGCCCGACTACAGGTGAAGTAATTCTTCGCGATGGGCGCCAACCCAAATCGATTGGTATTATCCATTGTGTTGGTTCGCGTGATAAAAACACGAATCGTTGGTGCTCGCGCACCTGCTGTATGTATTCACTCAAGCTGGCACATCTTTTAAAAGAGCATACGAATGCGGAGGTATATAATTTCTACATCGATATGCGCACACCGGGCAAAGGGTATGAGGAATTTTATGACAAACTGCTTGAAGAGAACGTACACTTTATCCGCGGCCGTGTTGCAGAAGTAACCGATAGCGCAGTGCGCCCGGAAGAGGAAGGAAAGCTTATTATCCGTGCTGAAGACACAATGATCGGTATTGTGCGTCGTGTACCGGTGGACATGGTCGTACTTGCTGTTGGAATGGAACCTCATGCAGATTCGCAAGATGTACGGCGGATGTTTAATATTTCCTGTTCGACAGAAGGATTCTTCCTCGAACGCCATCCAAAACTTGCACCGGTTGATACTTTTACTGATGGTATTTACATTGCAGGTGCGTGCCAGGGACCAAAAGATATTCCTGATACTGTCGCACAAGCGGGCGCTGCTGCTGCTCAAGTGCTTACACTCATCGATACTGGTGAGATTGAACTGGAGCCGAATACAGCTTTTGTCGTGCAAGAAGATTGTTCAGGCTGTCGTACGTGTCTCACGATATGTCCGTACAATGCTATTTCTCGTGATGAGGTAAAGCAAAAAGCATTCATCAATGAAGCGCTCTGTAAAGGATGCGGCACATGCGTTGCTGCATGTCCATCGGGCGCGATCAAGCAGAATTTGTTTGAAGATGAAATGATCTTCAGCGAGATTGACGGCTTATTGAATATGGGACAGAATGTATGCTGTTGAATGTAACCTTGGAGAAGAATTAATTATGTCAACAAAAATTGAACAAGAAAGAAATACAAACGGTTGGGAACCACGTATAATTGCTTTTTTCTGTAACTGGTGTACATATACTGCAGCAGACCTTGCTGGTGTATCGCGCTTACGCTATGAGCCAAATGCTCGAATTATTCGCGTCATGTGCTCTGGACGAATCGATCCACAATTCATTCTTGAAGCTTTTTCCAAAGGTGCAGATGGCGTTCTCATTGGCGGCTGTCACCCCGGTGATTGTCATTATATGGAAGGGAATTACAAGGCGCTTCGCCGCGTCCAGCTTCTTAAACGAATGTTGAAAGACATGGGAATTGAAGAAAAGCGATTTCGTCTTGAATGGATTTCCGCTTCTGAAGGCGAGCGTGTCAAGACAGTTATGAATGAAATGACAGAGCAAGTACGCGCACTCGGTCCGCTTGGATTACCGAAAAAAAAAATTTGAGGAGTGGGACAAAGAAATGGAATTAATTGAACAAAAAGTCAATGGAGAGGAGGCAGCAGTCCATGCCTGATAAACCGAAAGTAGCTTTCTATTGGTGTGCTTCCTGCGGTGGCTGCGAGGAATCAGTTGTTGATCTCGCTGAGAATATTCTGGATGTCGTTGCGGCAGTGGATATTGTGATGTGGCCTGTTGCTATGGATTTCAAGAAAAAAGATGTTGAAGCGATGGCTGATGGTTCGATCCTGGTCTCTATGGTCAATGGAGCAATACGTACATCAGAACAAGAAGAGATGGCAAAATTGATGCGGAAGAAAAGCAAGCTTATAATCGCCTATGGTTCATGCGCGCATATGGGAGGTATTCCGGGACTTGCCAATCAATTTCAACGTGAAGAAATCCTTCAATATATATTTGAAGAATCGCCTTCAACAGTGAATAAGGAAAAAATACGGCCGCAAATGAAATTTGAAACAAATGGCAATTCAGTTACTTTGCCAACATTTTTCAACGTTGTCCGCGCGCTTGATCAGGTAATCGATGTCGATTATTATTTACCAGGATGTCCGCCAACTTCAAAGTTGCTAAAGCAAGCACTTGAAGTACTTCTTTCTGGCAAATTACCGGAGAAAGGCGCTGTTCTTGCTCCGGATATAGCACTCTGCGATGAATGCCCGAAAAAAGATACGAAGCC
This sequence comes from Ignavibacteriota bacterium, assembly GCA_963727825.1. Classification (GTDB taxonomy): domain Bacteria; phylum Bacteroidota; class Ignavibacteria; order UBA10030; family UBA10030; genus Fen-1298. Next base: position 100,309 of record CAVSHO010000001.1, read on the forward strand.
AAGCGATTTGAAGTTCACGGAATTCAAACGTCCGCACTTGACACAAATCGATCCAAATACTTGTTTACTGGCACAAGGTATTGTCTGTATGGGACCGGCAACACGCGGCGGTTGCGAAGCGGTCTGTATTTCCGGTAATATGCCTTGCACGGGCTGTTTCGGCCCAACATCACGCGTAAAAGATCAAGGCGCAAAAATTCTTTCTGCTCTTGCATCGCAAATGGAAGCAAAAGATGAAAAAGAAATTGATGAGAAACTTGCATCAATTCCAGATCCAGTTGGTACATTTTATCGGTATGGTTTGCCGGCATCAATCCTAAGAAGAAAAAATTTTTAAGTACAAGTTGAAAATAAGGAATAGTCATGGATGCATCCGCTACAAAGACACGACGTATAACGATTGATCCGATCACGCGACTTGAAGGTCATGGGAAGATTGATATCTTTCTCGATGACCAAGGTGAAGTGACGAAGGCATATTATCAGATCCCAGAATTGCGTGGATTCGAGATTTTTTCTAAGGGACGTCCCGCCGAAGATATGCCGCAAATTACCAGCCGTATTTGCGGTGTTTGCCCAACGGCACACCATATGGCTGGAACGAAAGCGTTAGACGATCTCTATAAAGTAGATCCACCGCCTGCAGCAAAGAAAATCCGCGAGTTGATTTACAACCTCTTTATACTCGAAGACCATGCACTGCATGTGTATATACTCGGTGGTCCAGACTTTATCGTTGGGCCGGATGCGCCAAAAGAACTGCGCAACATCGTCGGTGTGATTGGCAAAGTTGGAGTCGATGTTGGTAAGAAGGTGATCTCGATGCGTCGTCAATTGCGTGAGCTCATTAGTTACCTCGGCGGCAAAGTGATTCATCCGGTCTTCGGTTTGCCAGGCGGTGTGGCAAAAGGAATTGCTCCGGAAGATTTGCCTAAGTTTAAAGAAGTGGCAAAAGACGGACTCGAGTTTGCGAAGTTCACGCTTCAAGTATTCAAAGATATCGTACTAAAGAACGATAAATACGTCAAGATGATCACATCCGATACATATACTCATAAAACATACTATATGGGGTTAGTGGATGAAAACAATAAAGTAAATTTCTATGATGGTAAGGTGCGGGTAATCGATCCAAGCGGAAAGGAATTCATCAAGTTTGCGCCCCAACAATATCTCGATCACATTGCAGAACAGGTTGAGCCTTGGAGTTATGTGAAGTTTCCTTACCTCAAGACAATAGGATGGAAAGGATTTATCGATGGAGCCGAGAGCGGCGTGTATTCTGTTGCTCCTTTGGCACGTCTCAATGCATCCGATGGTATGGCAACTGCCGAAGCTCAAAAGGCATGCGATGAACTCTACAAAACTCTTGGTGGAAAGCCGGTGCATATGACACTTGCTAATCATTGGGCGCGTGTTGTGGAGATGTTGCAAGCTGCAGAAAAATGCATTGAACTCGTGAATGATATTGAAATCACAAGCAAAGATATTCGCACTATTCCGACAAAAACGCCAACCATTGGAATCGGTATTGTTGAGGCGCCGCGCGGTACGCTCATCCATCATTACGAAACGGATGAACGTGGATTGATAACAAAAGTGAATTTGATTGTTGCTACTGCGCATAACGGCGCACGTATTGCTATGGGTGTTGATAAAGCAGCGAAAGGGCTTATACGCGGCGGAAAAGTAAATGACGGCCTTTTGAATATGGTTGAAATGGCATTCCGCGCATACGATCCATGTAATGCCTGTGCGACGCATTCGTTACCAGGTGAGATGCCCTTACTTATTAGCATCCGCGATAAACAAGGCAATCTGATTAATGAATTGAAGCGATAATATTTTTGAAACTATAGACATTTAATATCTCTTGGCGTTGCATTTTAAGAGTTTAAGAAATAAGTACAAATTGGAGTTCTAAAAATGATAAAGAAATCTATATTCGTTATTTTGTTTTTGCACTTGGCAACAGCGCAATTGTATGCTCAGCCGGAGCGTCGCGACAAGGCGGTGTTCACAGAACCAAAGAATGAGTTTTGGGATTCTATCAAGACGACACTTGATAAATTCTATAAAAAGGATTCAGTTAAGAAACTGCAGGTAGATTTTAGTCAATTCAATCCGCCAAAATCCGTAGATGAATTCACAAATTACTGGCATAACAAACCGGTATCACAAGCTGTCTCCGGTATGTGCTGGTGCTTTTCCACAACATCATTTTTCGAATCAGAAATATTCCGGTTAAGCAAGCGCGAGATCAAACTCTCCGAACTTTATACTGTGTATTGGGAATACGTTGAAAAGGCACGAGGGTTTGTTCGGGCACTAGGTAATCAGGAGTTCGGTGAGGGATCAGAGTCGGATGCAGTGATACGTATATGGAAGAATCATGGTATTGTTCCTGCAGATGCGTACACCGGGTTGCTCAATGGTCAACCTTTTCACGATCACTCGAAAATGTTTGCGGAATTGGATTCATTTCTTAAATCCCTTAAAGCCTCAAACAGTTGGGATGAAGATGCAGCAGAGCGTAACGTTAAATCTATTCTTAATTATTACATCGGTGCACCGCCGGAAAAGATCCTTGTTGGCAACAAAGAAATGACACCCAAGGAATATTTGGAAAAGGTTGTTAAATTAAATCTGGATGAGTATGTGGAACTTATTTCTCTTGCCGATCGCCCATATTATACATGGGTAGAATATGACGTACCGGATAATTGGTGGCATAGCAAAAACTATTTCAATGTTCCATTGAACGATTTTATGACTACGGTGAAAAGTGCCATTCGCTCGGGATATACAGAAGCCATCGGCGGCGACGTTTCGGAACCCGGTATCGATGGTAATGCTGGTATTGCCGTTGTGCCGACTTTTGATATTCCGTCGCAATACATTGATGAAAATGCGCGCATTTTTCGATTTAAGAATGGTACTACCGGAGATGACCATGGCATTCACCTTGTCGGTTACACACAGAAAGATTGTACAGATTGGTATCTCATAAAGGATTCAGGCTCTGGCTCACGTAATAATTCGCATCCTGGATATTTCTTTTTTCATGAAGATTATGTGAAATTGAAAATGCTCGGAGTAATGCTGCCAAAAAGCGCTATGCCTGAACTTGCGAAGAAAATGGAGAAATAAGAGCTCAAAACTTATAAATGCGGACAGCAAATGCCGGATGATGAGTCCGGCATTCTGCGTTTAAATCGTGGGATTGTTACATTAGCATATTCTTGGCAGTTGTTCGCCGGAAAGCATATCTACCACACGCGAACCACCAATTCGCGTTTTCATAATCACAGTGCTGGGATGATTGGCAACAACCTCGCCGATTATAACAGCATTTTTTCCAAACGGATGCGCGCGCATTGCTGCCAGTACCTTATCTGCGGCTGTTGGAGAGGTAAACGCAAGAAGCTTGCCTTCATTTGCCACGTATAGCGGATCGAAGCCGAGAATTTCGCAAGCACCCTTAACTTCATCAGATACAGGTATTAGATCTTCAAAAATAGTTATTCCAATATCAGCGCTCTCAGCAATTTCGTTTAGCACGGATGCGACGCCGCCGCGCGTCGGGTCGCGAAGAACATGAATTTCCTGGCTTGCCTCGAACATCGTCTCTACTAATCCGTTGAGTGGCGCACAGTCGCTTTCAATCTGAGTGTCAAATTCCAATCCTTCTCGAACAGACATGATGGCGATTCCATGATCGGCAATTGTTCCGCTTAAAATAATTTTATCGCCTAATTTCGCATGCCGAGGATTGATATCAACACCATCTGAAATAATACCAATACCAGAAGTATTGATAAAGATTTTATCCCCTTTGTTGCGATCGACCACTTTTGTGTCACCAGTAACGAGTTTGACCCCAGCTGCCTCTGCTGCGGTTTCCATCGAAAGCACAATGCGCCACAATTCTTCCATTGGCAATCCTTCTTCAATAATAAATGCGGAAGAAAGATAAAGCGGGCGTGCGCCACACATTGAAAGATCATTCACGGTTCCGTTCACGGCGAGCTTGCCAATATCTCCGCCGGGAAAGAAAATTGGATTGATGACGTATGAATCAGTAGAAAATGCTAATCGTGCTCCTCCGACAGAAAAGATCGCGCCATCGTGCAGCGGCTCTATCAATTCATTTTTAAATTGTGACGCAAACATGTCCTTGATCAACTGGTGCGAAAGCTTTCCTCCTCCACCATGTGCCAGCAGAACATTCTTGTATTCCATAATTGGCAACGGACAAGCAAAGCCATTGCTCAAGTCTATCTTTTTTTCATTCATCGGTTTTATTTTTGTTGTTACCGCGGTGATTATTTATTCTCTATGGGATTATGTACTCCTACGCTTGCATCGTCATTCCCATCCCGACAAAGTCGGGAGGAATCCAGAACAATAGACTCCCGCGTACGCGGGAATGACAGAATACCTTGCTGCTTGCGGCGATGATTGTCTATTTCTTTTCAAGCACCTTTCTAATCTTTGCGAGCACTTCTTCTATGATATAAGGCTTTTGTAGAAACCCCAGTACGCCGGCACTTTCCAATTTCGCCTTAACGTCCGGCTCAAAATATCCGCTGGCTAATATCATCTTTACTGCAGGGTTTATTTCTTTGAGTTTTTTAAATTCAGCTTCGCCCGATAGTTTTGGCAAGCCCATATCACTGATAACGAGTGCAATCTCATGTGCATGCTGGTTATATATATCCACTGCTTCCATACCGTTCTTTGCCGTTAGAACAGTATAACCGTGTGATTCAAGAAGAAGTTGTACCATATCGAGCATCAAGTCTTCATCTTCTACAATAAGAAGGGTCTCGGTTCCACCGTGAACTAAACCTTCCTCCTTACCAGCTTCGAGTGTCGGAATGCTTTCCTTTGGAACTGGCAAATATAAATGGAAGGTCGTTCCGCTCCCGACTGTGCTTTCGACATCCACGAACCCATGATGAGCTTGAATAACACCATACACTACAGAAAGTCCCAATCCTGTTCCTTTGCCTTTCTCTTTTGTTGTGAAGAACGGGTCAAAAATTCTATTGCGAGTCGTTTCATCCATCCCCGTACCTGTATCAGATACAGTTATGCAGATATATAGCTGTTCATTTGCCGCTGGGAAACGTTCAAGCAACTTATCACCTGCTGTCGTATCTGCAGTGATTGTTATAACACCTCCATTGGGCATAGCATCCCGCGCGTTAACGCATAGATTGAGCAATGTCTGATGGATTTGTGTGTGATCGGCATTGATCATCGGAAGCTGTTTTTCTATTTCTTTGTTGAATGTGATAATTTTTGGGAATGTCTGTTGCAGCATCGAAACAAGTTCTCGCGTAAGATCAGGAACGTCCAATGGTTCGAATGCAATTTCAGCTTTGCGGGCAAAAGTAAGAATTTGCCTGACCAGTGCTGCAGCACGATCGATTGTTTGTTTGATAGCGTTCACACTATCTGAAAATTTCTGTGGATTATCCTTTATCGAGGGAAGGATGGATGTGTATCCGAGAATGATTCCAAGAATATTATTGAAATCGTGCGCAATTCCGCCGGCGAGTGTGCCAATGCTAAGCATCTTTTGAGATTGCACCAACTCTTGCTGAAGTTTCTTTTGTTCTGTAATGTCTTGGAAAACTTCCAGCATTGCCTTGCGTCCTTCGTACATCATACCAACATGACTGATTTGGAAAGTTTTACCGCCTAAGACGCCCGTTGTTTCAATAACACCTGGTTTCCCAAATGATATTCCTCTCTTCAACGGACAGTCTTGGCATTGCTGGTTGTCGTCTTTGTACACCTGCCAGCAACACATATCTACCGCATCAACTGTAAGCATTTCCTTCATAGTATTACTGACAAAAAGAATATTTCCTTCTTCATCAACAATGTTCATTCCGAATGGCATTGTCTGAATGAGCATGATCGTTAAAGGCATGCGTTTGACGAAGCGATTCTTCTGCCATCCGGCGTTGAGTGAGATCGGAGAAGAAAGCAATTGTGTGCTCACTCGTCAATACGAACGTAGACTCGATGTACTTCGTTGAGCCGTCCTTGCATGTGATGACGGATTCCATCGGTTGAGGTTCATGGTTTTCTCTTTGTGCCCATTCAATGGAAGTGCGCCAAGCTTCTTCAATCTGACTCCGATATTCTTCCCGCGGATATGCGATAGGCCACCATGCACTCAAGGATGGTACATCAGCTTGTTCATACCCAAAGAGCTCAGTAAAACTATGGCTGACGTACTCAATGGTTTGATTCTTTCCGGAGAACACAGCATTAGCGACAGGTGAAAACTCTACTAATGTTTTAAAAAGTCCTTCACTTTGCACCAAAGCTTCTTCTACTTCTTTACGTTCTGTAATATCCTCGATCATAGCGATAAAATGCAAAATCCGGTTACTATTATCACGAATAGCTGTAATAGTTGCTGCTCCCCAGACGGCTCGTTTGTCTTTTCGCATGTAGCGCTTCTCGGTATGATAAATGGGAATATCTCCAACGGAAAGTTTTTTCATTGCTTCTGAGTCTTGCGTTATATATTCCGGATGTGTAATATCTTTGAAGGTGAGCGAAGTTAATTCATTTTCCTCATAATCCATCATTCTGCAAAAAGCTGCATTGGCTTTAATAAATTTAAAGTCTGTGCCAGAAGTCGCCATTCCGAGCGGGCCTTCTTCAAATATTCTTCTGAAGCGCTCTTCACTTTCCTTCAAGAATTCTTCTGCACGCTTGCGATCGGTAATATCTATGACAATCCCGCTCAAGCCCACAGGTTTATTTTTCTGCATAATTCTATTTGCATAGAGAGCTGCTGGAAACGTACTGCCGTCTTTCTTGATTATTAAGTATTCTTGCTCTCCTATTTCTTCTCCATTCAAACGCTTCCGCATATTCTCTAATGCTCTGTTTTTATCTTGCGGATCAAATATTTGAACAGCATTGAACCCTTTAGCAATATCATCTTCTGTGTATCCCGCAATTGTAAATCCTTGACGATTGATGAATGTCACATTCCCCTTTTCATCTGTCTCAAAAATAATTTGTGGTAATAAAGTGGATAGATTTCTAAACCTCTCTTCGCTTTTACGTATTATCTCATCTGCTTGTTTGCGTTCAGTTATATCCCGAATAATGCTTTGATAGAATTTCTTTTCATCAACCTTAATAAATCGTGAACTGATTTCAGCGGGGAATACTGTGCCGTCTTTTCGCCTGTGTTCTGCCTCATATATTAACCCGCCTCGCTCTTCAACCTGTCTCATTTGTTTTTCATCCTGAGAACTAGTTTTTTGTGAAAGGAGATCGTAGATACGCAATTTTGCAAACTCTTCCCTTGTATAACCGTAAACCTTGCAGGCCTGGTCGTTTGCTTCTACGATCCATCCATCCATATTGACTAATAGGACACAGTCATTCGCATATTTAATGACGTAATCGAAGTGCTTCACGAGAGCTTGGCGTTCAACTTCCGCTGAATATTTATCATGATAGAATATGGAACGCTGATGCCGCCACCATGCCACTATAATGCCGCTGACTGCTAAGATAACAAGGAACGTTCCGATAGCGGCGATCCAAGCTTGTGAATAAAGAGATTCATAAACTTCTTCCTGGTCGCATTTTGCATTCATATACCAGGGAGAATCGGGAATATGTCTAATTGCCACGAGCACAGGAACACCGCGATAATCAATACCTTCAACTATTCCTTCGATACCGCGGACCGCCATTGAAGCGGGGAGCTGTTTGTTAGAAATTGGCAAGCGTAACGTCAGCATCGTGTTTTTTTGATGACGAAGCTCATTTAAATAAACAATGCTCTCTCCATCTTGTTCAAGCAATAATGTCTCAGATGTGCGGCTTGGCTTCGGCCATGATTGGATAAGTTGAAAAAGAACTGCCTGCGGATTGATACGCAGCATTATCGCTCCAATTAGAGAGCTGTCATGTCGATCATGGAAAAAAAGAGGCACCATCAAATCCATATGAGCAATAGGAAGCGGCCCTGATTTGTGTAAATCCGAGAGGATTGCTTTTCGTTGACGACTAACTTCTTGAAATAATGAACGAGCTAATGTACCGACTGAATCACCATAGCGCGATACTGATAGACGGACTTTTCCCTTTGCGTCGAACAAGATGGAAGATTCATAACCAACTTCGGACTCAAATGATTTCATTACTGCAAGAATTTCTTGTTTTCGATCCGTATTGGCTGAAGAATTTAAAAAATCCTTAACTGTTCGTAAGAGAGGTAGGTTGTTAAAAAGAAGGTCACCATCTGCGATTCGTTCGCGGCGCCATTGAGTAATTTGGCTCACCTTTAAATCTGCTATGGCTGAGAGATCGTTTTGAGCTTCTAATTTAATGCTCTTCTTCTGTGCTTGATAGAAACGGTAACCGGCAAGAAGAGTACATGCCACTAAGAGCACAAAAACAATAAGGATGAACCAGTGGATTTTCCGGCGGGGTAGATGAATTTTCATGTGCCGAATCCTTTCTTAACGCTCAGTAGTCTTTCTAAAGTAATTTCAATATATAGCTTTTTCAATGATTCATTTTTCCATAATGATAATATGCCGCGCATGCACCCTCGGAAGAAACCATCGGAGCACCAAGAGGATGTTCCGGTGTGCATTGATTACCGAACGCCGAGCATTCGTGAGGTTTCTTTAAGTCCTTGCATTACTTGACCGGCAATGCACAGCGGCGATTCTTGCGTATGGATAGCTGCAAGATCAAACAAGTTCTCGGCGTCAAACGCGGAAAACTCATTGCGTAATCTGTAACCACTCTTCGGGATTGTTCCGATGCCCCGCCACGAGCGGTCTGTAGTCTTAAAAACTTTTTGTATTAATTCTCGTGCCGAACGATTGCCCTCTCGTCGAACCACTCGTGCGTATTGGTTCTCAACTTCTGCACGCCCTTCTTCAAGCTGTTTGACCGTCATTAAAATTCCTTGAAGAATATCGACTGGCTCAAAGCCTGTTACTACAATCGGTACGCTATACTTGGATGCGAGTGGAATATATTCTTCATATCCCATCACAGTACAGACATGTCCAGCCGCAAGAAATCCTTGAACACGATTTACAGGCGATGAAAGAATTGCCTCCGTTGCCGGCGGCACAAGAACATGCGAACAGAGAATAGAAAAATTCTTAAGATCGAGCCGTTTTGCCTGCAATACGGACATAGCATTTGCGGGAGCGGTAGTCTCGAATCCTACGGCAAAGAAAACAATTCTTTTATCAGGATTTTGCTGGGCAAGTTTCAATGCATCGAGCGGCGAATAAACGATGCGCACGTCTCCGCCTGCTGCTTTTACGGTTAGCAAATCTTTTTCTGAACCGGGTACTCGAAGCATATCACCGAATGACGTGAAAAGGACGTCCGAAAGTGACGCAATGGCGATAGCTTTGTCGATGAGTTCAAGTGGAGTAACACACACCGGACATCCGGGTCCGTGCACAAGTGTGATATTGGAAGGAAGCAGACCATCAATCCCGGATTTAACGATGGTATGTGTCTGCCCACCGCAGATTTCCATGATTGTCCATGCGCGTGTTACAACATTGCGGATTTCTTTAATTAACTTTTCCGCTGAAACCGCATCACGATATTCATCAATATACTTCATACTAGTCTCTTGCTGCCGACTTCTTGAATAACGATTCTATTCATTTTCAAGATCGTTCATTTCGTTTATCAGTTTGAGCGTTTCCTGCGCTTCCTCTTCATCCATCATACTGATGGCAAAGCCGACATGAACAATAACATAATCGCCGATCTTCACCTCTGGCACAAGTTCGAGACAGACTTCCTTTTTTATACCACCGAAGCTTACTTTGCCCATAATTGGCGAAACAGCAGCATCGATTTCTATGACTTTACCGGGAATTGCTAAACACATATTGTTTCCTCTTTCCGTTTCAATTTTCAAATTCCTGAATCAACAATCAAGCTGTTTCTATAATTTTCTTAAATCTTGCAGAGCAAATCTAAAGTAGATCCAGGGAATCTTCACTTTTCTTTCCGATTCAAACGGAGAGCAGCATAAACTTGCCCCAAGGCAATTCCTCCATCATTTGGCGGAATGCGCTGATGCCAGTATGGGTGAAACCCTTCTTCACGTAACCGTTTTACACTGTGTTCAGTTAGATATTTATTCTGAAAGCATCCGCCGGAAAGCACCACATGATTTTGTCTGATCTTCATTGCAACTGCTACGATTATTTCAACGAGCGTATTATGAAATTTTACAGAGATAATTGATTGACTAATATGATCTTTCATATCTGTAAGAATTCCTTCGAAAATTGGCCGCCAGTCAACTTTTTTAAGATTTAGTGCTTCGTCAATTTCAAAGGGATAACATTCTTTGCTCTCCACACCTTGTGTCAAAAACTCCAACTCCATTGCTCCTTGACCCTCGTAATTTACGATCTGTCTTAATCCAATAAGCGATGCGACAGCATCAAAGAGTCTGCCTGCGCTTGTGGTAGCAGGCGTATTGACCTTCTTTACAAACATTTGTTTAAGCACATCAAGTTCCACTGACGTGAATGAAAGTACAGAAATTAAATCGTCACGATGAAAAATATCCCCGCCAAATATTTCGTACAAAATACCAAGTGCAACGCGCCGCGGTTCTTTAATGGCTTTTTCTCCACCGGGTAATCGAAAAGGATGGAAGGTGGCAATGCGCTCGAATGATGTGTCAGTTGTCAGTAGAAATTCGCCGCCCCAGATATTTCCATCGAGGCCATACCCTGTCCCATCCCAGGAGACGCCAAGCAATTCGCCCTCCAATTGATTCTCCACCATACAAGAAGCTATATGTGCATAATGATGTTGGACTTCTATGAGTGGAATGCCGGTGTTTCGAGCAAACTTCGAAGATAGATAATCGGGATGAAGGTCGCAAACAATCTGCGCAGGCTTTACTTCGTACAGCGTTTGGAAATCTGTGATTACTCGATGAAATGCATCTAACGATTCTTTCGTTTCTAAATCACCAATATACTGACTGATAAACACGTTGTCTTCAGATGTCAGCGCAACAGTGTTCTTGAGGTGTGCGCCAACTGCCAGTAGGGACACGCCATGGCGTGTCCCTACTACTGAGATGGGTAACGGTGCATATCCTCGTGCTCGGCGAAGTACTAACTCGCGTTCCATTATAATACGAACAATAGAATCATCAATATGCCGCACAATCGGCCGGTTGTGAACAAGAAATATATCTGCAATGCCGTTAAGCCGATGAAGAGCTTCATACTCATCGATACAAATCGGTTCGTCTGACAAATTACCACTTGTTGCGACAACCGGAGAACCAAGTTCTTTCATTAGGATGTGATGCAGCGGAGTGTATGGCAGCATCACACCAAGATATGGATTGTTGGGAGCAACAGAAGTTGAGATGGAAGATGGGAGATGATAATTAGACTGTCCCAATCTATTTTCATTCTGTCTTCTGCCTTCTGATTTCTGAATCCTTTTTAGCAACACAATCGGAGATTCCGGTGAAAGAAGAAGTCTCGTTTCAAATTCGTTAACTTCGCATTCTAATTTTATTGCTTCTAATGAATGGAACATCAGCGCCAGCGGTTTCTCTTCCCGATGCTTCCTCTTGCGAAGACGGCGCACTGCTTCGTCATTGTGAGCATCAACCATCAAATGAAATCCGCCAAGCCCTTTGACGGCGACAATTTTACCGGCTCGAATCATTTCCACGGCTTGAAGTAACGAATCGTGTCTTTCAGCAATTACGGTTCCTTTGTCATTCCACAATTCTAATTTTGGCCCGCATACGGGACATGCATTTGGCTGGGCATGAAATCGGCGGTTGAGCGGATTTTCGTACTCTGCCTTACACTCCGGACACATCTCAAATTTCTTCATTGATGTATTCGGTCGATCGTACGGTAATGCTTCAATAATAGAAAAGCGCGGTCCGCAGTTTGTGCAATTAGTAAAAGGATAAAGGTAGCGGCGATTTGATAAATCGAAGATATCTTTCAAACAGTCAAGACAGGTTGAGATATCGGGAAGAACCAGCGCAGACTTTGTTCCGGTAGAATCACTTTTACGAATCTCAAAAGACGTGAATCCCATTGAATCAAGAAATGAGAACTCTAAACTCTGGATAAATGCTCGTGGCGGAATTTCTTTTTGTATACGAAACAGAAAATGATTTAGAATGTCTTTTTCCCCTTCGACTTCAAGGAAGACACCTTGAGCAGAGTTCGATACCCAGCCCGGCAGGTTCATCTCTGTCGCCAATCGATAGACGAATGGCCGAAATCCTACGCCTTGCACCGCGCCGCGAATAACGACTCTCAGCCGCCCTCTTTCTGTTTTTTTTTGATTTCTTTCTTGCACTGCACTTACAAGGTGCAAAAAAATCTTGTGAGAATCAGTATGCAAGAATTCTAAACCATCATCGTTATAAAGGTGTTTATTCTTTCCTAAAAAAGTATTTAATTAAAACGGTAATTACTCAGCAGGTTTTCTGTATCGTGGAAAATAATCCCTCTCCTCACAGGAGAGGGATAGGGTGAGGTCAAATAAAAGAAATGACCCCACCTGATCCTCCCCTATAGGAGAGGAAATTTTTTAAAAAACCCGATATATAAAAAGGTTAAAAGATGATACTGAGTAGTTACTTAAAACATATTGTATCGAAAAGCATAAACACAAAGGAAAAGAATCAGGCATGATTTGGAATGAATATATTGAATGCATGGATCGGGAACGGCTTGCAAAATTGCAGGGTGAACGACTCTCCGCAATGGTAGAAAAACTCTATTATAATGTGCCGTTCTATCGCCAAAAATTTCAGAAAAGCGGAATCGAACCAGGAGATATAAAAAACGTCAACCAATTAAAAAATCTGCCTTTTACCATGAAGCAGGATTTGCGAGATAATTATCCCTTCGGTTTATTTGCAGTTCCGGCATCGGAAATTGTGCGCGTGCATGCCTCAAGCGGCACAACAGGGAAGCCGACTGTTGTGGGATATACGCGAAAGGATCTTGAAATTTGGTCTGAGGTCGTAGCCCGCACACTCACTTCAGCCGGAGGCGGTAAGAACGATGTATTGCATATTGCGTATGGCTATGGTTTGTTCACAGGTGGATTGGGTATCCATTATGGTGCAGAAAAAATTGGTGCAGCCGTCATTCCTGTTTCCGCCGGCAACACCCAGCGCCAATTACAATTGATGCAAGATCTTGGTTCCACAATCCTCGCCTGTACACCATCGTATGCTCTTCATTTGGCAGAGGCAATTGCTGAAGCAGGTATATCGACAAATTCATTGAAGCTTAAAGCTGGAGTATTTGGAGCCGAGCCATGGACTGAAGAAATGCGTCGTGAAATTGAAGATAAATTGAAAATTAAGGCAATTGATATTTATGGATTAAGCGAGGTGATTGGACCAGGTGTTGCTTCTGAATGTATGTGTCAAAAAGGTCTGCATATTTTTGAAGACCATTTTATTCCGGAGGTAGTCGATCCGGAAACACTAGAAGTACTTCCCTATGGTCAGATGGGGGAATTGGTATTCACCTGTATTACGAAGGAAGCGTTGCCATTGCTCCGATACCGCACACGTGATCTTACGGTATTGAATCCTGAAAAATGCGAGTGTGGACGTACACTTATGCGAATGAAAAAATGTCTCGGCCGTTCGGATGATATGCTGATTATCAGAGGAGTAAATGTTTTTCCATCGCAAATAGAAGCAGTGCTGCTCGAGATGAGCGAAACCAAACCACATTACTTACTTATTGTTGATAGAGTAAATAACCTTGATGTTCTGGAAATATGGGTTGAAGTTGAAGGGCAATTCTTCTCTGATGAAATTAAAAAACTGGAAGAACTTAAGAAAAAGGTACAACACAAGATTGAATCAACTTTAGGTATCAGTGCAATTGTAAAGTTAGTTGAACCAAAAACCATCGAACGCAGCGAAGGCAAAGCCAAAAGAGTAATAGATAAAAGAAAAATAAAATAGGACGCTATGATCATAAAACAACTTTCAGTATTTCTCGAAAATAAGTCGGGCCGACTGACTGAAGTGACCGAAACATTAGCTTCAGCACAAATTAATATCTCTGCTTTCAGTATTGCCGATACCTCTGAATTCGGCATTCTGCGGATGATAGTTAGCAAGCCGGAAGCAGCGGAAGCTGCATTGAAGGCAAAGGGGATTTCTGTTCATATCACAGAAGTTGTCGCTGTCGTGGTTCCGCACAATCCTGGTGGTTTACACAGGACATTAGAAATTCTTTCTTCCGAAGGAATTAGCGTAGAATATATGTACGCATTTGCTATGGGCGATCGTGCGACTGTGATCATTCGTACCGATGCAATTCAACAGACCATTACAGTTTTACAGAAGCATAAAATGGAATTGCTCAAATCAAGCGACATCTATGAAATTTAAATACTAAACTCCAAATGACAATAAAACAAATCTCAAACAAGCTCCAACAAAAAAATATCAAATAATAAATCTGAAATCACAACTAGTTTTCAAATGGATAAAATCCAAATAAAAAAGCCATACGATCTTGAAGAACGGACGCTCCAGTATACAAAAGACGTTATTTCTCTGGTTAGTAAGGCAACAAAGAATTTATCAAATATTGAAATCGCAAAACAATTGATTCGATCATCGGGATCAGTGGGAGCTAATTATATTGAGGCAAATGAATCTTTGGGAAAGAAAGACTTTGTGATGCATGCACGGATAGCTCGTAAGGAGGCAAAAGAAAATCGTTATTGGCTACAGTTAATGGAATGCAACGACTATTTGCAACCATTAAGAGATCAATTGACTCAAGAATCAACGGAATTATTGAAAATTCTTAGCAAGATCATTGAGAAATCAACTTGATTCGGAATTTTGAGTTTGTTATTTGTTTGTGATTTGGGTGTTGATAATTGGAATTTCAATTAAAGATATTGGATAAGTTTATGAATCGTTATTCCAAATCCGTTTCTTCTCTTCGTACATCAGAGATCCGAGATCTCATGGGGCTTGCAACGCGGGCGGATATTATTTCGTTTGCCGGCGGTATGCCGGGTAACGAACTGTTTCCCGTTGAAGAAATCGACGAGATCTATAACAATTTGCCCCTCGATATAAAACAAACTGCTTTTCAATATGGCCCTACACCTGGGTACCCACCACTACTTGAATCTTTGAAAGAGTATTTAAAAAAGAAAGGAATGCCGGTTGAAACAAACAAGTTGATGATTACAACCGGTTCTTTGCAGGCGATCAATATTCTTGCAAAAGTATTTATCAATCCGGAGGATTTAGTTGTTACGGAAAATCCTTGTTTTATTGGAGGAATTTCTGCATTCAAATCATATCAAGCAAATCTTCACGGAATAAATTTGGATGACAATGGAATTGATATCTTTTCTTTGAAGAGTTTTTTAGATGGTACGAAATATATGCCCCCAAAATTTATTTATCTTACGCCAAACTTTCATAATCCTGCCGGCATACTTTATACAGAACAGCGAAAGGAAGAATTGGTGCCTGTGCTTCAAGAGCATGATTTAATGCTAATCGAAGATGATGCATATGGCGAATTGTATTTCGATGAAGAAGCGAAAAAAAGAGTAGTTCCTTTGAAAGCATTATATGAAGGTAAGCTTGATATATGTTATACAAGCTCTTTTTCAAAAATACTCGGGCCTGGTTTTAGATTAGGTTGGATGTTAGTACCTAATGAGATTTATCAGAAAGCAGAATTGTGCAAGCAGTCAATGGATGCTTGTTCTCCTAACTTTACGCAAGTTTTAGCAAATGAATTCCTGCGAAGCGGTAAGATGGATCTCTACATAAAAAAAATGCGGGTAATTTATAGGCGGCGTAAAGATACAATGGCTATTGCCATCCGCAAATATTTTCCCGATGAAATTACTTGGGTGGAGCCAAAAGGCGGGTTTTACATTTGGTTAAAATTACCATCGAAAATTGATATTATGTCCGTGCTAAAAGCAAGCATCGAAAAAGGTGCTGTATTTGTAATTGGAAAAACATTCGATCCAGAAGGGGAGGATAATAGTCATTTCAGGTTGGCATACTCGCACACCCCTGAAGATAAAATCGAAAAAGGTATTCATATTCTTGGCGATGCGTTGAAGAAAGCAATGGCACAATCATAGCATTCCAATTCCGGAAATCTATTTCTAAATCGAATTCCTGCGTTAATTCCCAATAATTCAAAAAAAAACATGATATATAATACAAAACGATTGACATCTTATTTAATCGTCGTATTTCTTTTGTTTGCGGATCTTTCATCTTCACAAAACCAGAATAATCCTTTACCGGTTAAAAATGTGAACAATGAAGATCAGTACAACATCTATTTTCGTAAAGCAGACAATCACTTAGGCAAATATGAATTTGAAGAGTCCATTAAGGATTGCGAATTAGCCCTAAATTATAATGCGAATGATTTTCTCATACGTGCAATGATGTGTCTGAATTATTATGAAATTGCAGAAAGACTTGACGTGAAGAAGTCTGGCGACAAAGATAAAAAGATCGAGATATATAAAAAAATGATTCAGATTGCGGAAAAAGGAATAGCTTGTGCGCCAGATAAGGGTGAGTGCTATTTCATGCGGGGATTGGCAAATGCAAGAATGGCAACAACTAAAGGAGTTCTTTCCCAATTGTTTACAGCGAAACAAATTGAGACTGATTGGCTAGTGGCAGTAAATCGCAAATCTGATTATGTGACACCAAATGGGGAGAACCTTCAAGCATCCAGTTGTTTGGCGCTTGGAGTATACTATCGACTCTGTCCGACTTTCTTTTTGCTCAAATGGATATTTGGAATCAGTGGCGATCTTGAAAAAGCGGTTACATATTGCAGGAAGGCATATGATCTGGATTCGACAAGAATTGAGATTGTAAAAGAATATGGTGTTGCACTGATAACGCGTGGATTGGAATCTAAGAACGAAAATGATATCGAACGAGGCAAAGAATATTTGCGAAAGGTGGCTTCTCTGCCGTTACGGTTACAGACAGATAAAACTGATATCGAACATAGTAAAATGCTTCTAGAGAATATAAGCTTATGCCCAGGATATTCAAGAGATGAAGAACAAGATGTTTCCAAAGAAACATTTACTAAGGAAAATTCAGTGTCGCACTGAACTTGTTATTGCGATGAATATCGCTTATGACTGTTATGCCAAATGGTTGTTTACGCTCGCAAGAATATCGGAAGTAGAAGTTTCTAAAGAAGTGCGATAATGTTCTACCTCAGTTTTAGTTTGAGCAACAAAGTCAGCATCAATTAATGAACCGAGGTTAATTTTAACATTCAACATCGCCCCTTCACACCCTGCAT
The DNA here is from genome assembly GCA_963727825.1 of Ignavibacteriota bacterium. GTDB lineage: Bacteria > Bacteroidota > Ignavibacteria > UBA10030 > UBA10030 > Fen-1298. The sequence goes on from CAVSHO010000001.1 coordinate 117,717, forward strand.
GCAACATCAGCGCGGCGACACCGGCATCAGAAATAGAATTTTGATTTCCCTTTTCCACAATTATTTTGACAAGTTCCATTGCTTCAATGCAAAGTCCTATGAGTCTTAGCGGAACGAGTGTAGCCATTTTTATTGCATTCTGAATTTCTACTGCACGTTTTACTTTCTGTTCTTCTGTTTCCTTTGGCAATCCATATGCCGCCATAACCTGGTCGAATGCTAAAGTGTCTTCTTCGATAATTGAATTGAACTTAGCGCGGAGGTTTTCGGATTGCTTCAGTGTTTTTTCCATTTCTACCTGCACATCAGCATATTTCCTTTTGCCGATGGTGAGTCGGCAGACCATTGAAGCAAGTGCGGCTCCAAGTGACGCAGCAACCGCAGAAACACTTCCACCGCCGGGCGCAGGAGTGTCGGACGCAATTTCATTGAGAAAGTAAGTAACAGAAAGAGAAGTAAGCATATTAAATCCTATGAGCTAATATCGCGCTTCAGCTTCGTTCACTATGAGGTGCTTAATTTAAATTTGGTATTCTATGATTTTATTCTTCGTGTCGAACGGTTCAAATTGGCTTAATCCTAATTTCTCGACAGCGAGTGCAACATATTCTTGCTCAGTAAGTATTTTTTTATCTGAGTAATACTTTCCCGCCTTCAACATTGCAGCAAGCGGTGTCAACCCAACAATTTCGCTTCCGGTAACGCCGATGTCGAGTGCTTGCGCTTGCTTTTTGACTTCTTCAAAAGCTTCGTGAATAGAAGTAATTTCAAAATCTACTAAATTAATAGAAACTTGAGCGATATTGAATCGCCCCAGGAAAACTCCAAGAGCTTTCACGGCTTTAAGCGTGCCCGGAATTTTTATTGTTTCGCCATTTTCATTCTTTATCGGATTATCAAATTCATCTTTCAATACGCGGCCGCTTTCACGGATTCGCATTGCAATTTCATGTGCTAACGCAATGTCTTTTGTATTTAGATTGACGTTGTACGCGATGAGAATACTTCTCGCTCCGGTGACAGTAGCGCCGGACTTTGAATTAAAAACTGGTTCACCATAATCTGGTTTCCACGCAGGGTCTTTCAGTTTCACGATTAGACCCTCATATTCGCCTCTGCGGATGTCAGAAAGATTTTTTCTATAATGTAAGCGAGATGCAAATTCATATAAATAAATTGGAATGTTCAGCTCAGATGCAACACGCCTGCCATAAATATTGGCAAGCTGCACACAATCACTCATTGAAACGCCGCTAATTGGGACAAATGGAACTACATCTGCAGCGCCGATACGAGGATGTTCACCTTTGTGCCGAGCCATATCGATATGTTCAGTCGCAACTTTTGTCGCTTGGAAAGCCGCTTCCAGCACGGCGCCTGGTTCACCAATGAATGTTATTACTGTTCGATTGTAATCTTTATCCGGTTCAACATTTAGCAAACGAACGTTAGGCACATTTTGCACACTCGCGCCAATGGCATGGATTGTCTCCTGATTTCGACCTTCGCTAAAATTAGGAACACATTCTACAAGTTTTCGCATATTGAATTCTTTCTAAATTAAAAATCCAAATATGTTCCGCGTTTGATAACTTTAGCGACGTGGTTTGTTCCAAAATGATAAGCAAGATACCGATAGCTTGGAACATCGTAAAGCACAATGTCTGCTTGTTTGCCGATTTCAATGCTGCCAAGTTTCTCTGACAGTCCAAGAGCAGCCGCTCCGTTGAGCGTGGAAGCGGTAATAGTTTCTTCCGGCGTCATTGACATTTGCGTGCAGGCAATTGTCATCATCAATGGCATGCAATAAGACATACAAGTACCAGGATTGAAATTTGATGCAATCGCTAGCGGAATACCAGCATCAATAATCTTCCTCGCGGGCGAATAATCGCAGTGAAGGAAGAACGAAACGCCGGGAAGAATGGTTGCAATAGTTCCGGATTGTTTTAATGCAGCAATTCCTTCATCGTTGATCTGCTCAAGATGGTCGGCAGAGATCGCTCCCATTTCTGCTGCAAGTTTCGATGCGCCAATCTGCGTTAGCTGATCTGCATGAATTTTTATGTTCATACCAAGCGATTTAGCTGTTTTAAAAATTCTCCTGCATTGTTCAACAGAAAAATATCCTTGCTCGCAAAAAGCATCGCAGAATTTTGCAAGTTTGCGCTGCGCAATGTAAGGAAGCATCCGTGTGCAAATGAGATCAACATAACCGTCGGAATTGTTCTTGAATTCCGGTGGTACTGCGTGAGCTCCGAGAAATGTCGATGTAATGTCCATTAGACATTCGTCGGCAAGCTCATTTATCGCTTCCAGTATTCTAATTTCATCTTTTTCGCTCAATCCGTACCCGGATTTAATTTCTACAGTTGTTGTTCCCTCCGTGAGCATTGCATCCAGATGCCGGTGAGCGAGTTTCTTCAATTCCTTTTTAGTTGCGGTTCGTGTTGCGTTAACAGTATTGAGAATTCCTCCGCCAGCTTGTGCAATCTCCTGATATGTTTTTTCACGAAGCGATGGATTCCCACCTTCAGCTCGCAATGCAAACTCATTTTCTCGTGTTCCAGCAAAAATCAAATGCGTATGTGAATCTACAAACCCAGGCAGTCCAACCAAATCTGTAGCATCAATAATGTCGATATTTTCATTCAATGTTTGCGTGAATTCGGCGTTTCGACCAATCCCTTTGAAGGTTCCGTTTTCAATTAATACAGTTGCGTTTTCGATAATGCCGAGATCACGCATTTCTTTGCCGGATTTGAACGGCATGCCATTCGCGCGGACAGTAACGAGTTGCTTGATATTTTTTATGAGAAGATTCATAAAATATTATTTTCTATTGATAGCAAGAAAAGAAGATAATGCTTTGGAATCAAGCCAACGCACTAACAGAGTCAAGCCATTGTAAAGTGATTAAAATTTTATCATAGGAACATTAATTGACCATTTCTTTGCATTATCAATTGCACGTTTGTATCCAGCATCAGCGTGGCGAATAATACCTAAACCGGGATCGTATGTCAATACTCTTTGCAATCTCGCTTCTGCTTCTTTGGTTCCATCGGCGACAACAACCATTCCAGCGTGGATAGATAAACCGATGCCAACTCCGCCGCCGTGGTGAACACTTACCCAGCTTGCACCGCCCGTTGCATTAAGAAGTGCATTAAGGATTGGCCAATCTGCGATAGCGTCACTACCGTCAAGCATTTTTTCTGTTTCACGATTTGGCGACGCAACGCTGCCGCAATCGAGGTGGTCACGGCCAATGACGATAGGAGCTTTTACTTCTCCATTGGCAACAAGATCGTTGAAGATCTTTCCCATTTTTGCTCGTTCACCATACCCAAGCCAGCAGATGCGTGCCGGTAATCCCTGAAACTCGACTTCCTTTTGAGCCTTATTAATCCAAGTGCATAACTGTTTATTCTGCGGAAATGTTTCCATCACTGCTTGGTCTGTGCGATAGATGTCTTCTGGATCGCCTGAAAGAGCAACCCAACGGAATGGACCTTTGCCATCGCAGAAGAGTGGACGAATATATTCGGGCACAAAGCCGGGAATATCAAACGCCTTCTTCACGCCATTTGCCAATGCTTCGCCGCGGATATTATTCCCATAGTCGAAAACAATGGCACCTTTCTGCTTCAGTTTCAACAAACCTTTCATATGATCAACGATGGATGCTTTGGCGAGTGCAATGTATTTTTGAGGATCCTTTTTTCGAAGTTCGAGCGCTTTTGTATAAAGCATACCTGCAGGCACATAGCCGTTCAGGGTATCGTGTGCAGATGTTTGATCGGTAACGATATCGGGCAGGAATTTCCCTGCCGCAATCTTTGGAATGATCTCTGCTGCATTCCCGAGTAGACCTACAGATAGAGGAATTTTCTTTTCTTTTGCCGCGCGAACTTGTGCGAGAGCATCATCAAGATTATTTGTCATTGTGTCTAAATAACTTGTCTCAAGGCGACGCTTGATACGATGCAGATCGACCTCAACAACAAGACAGGCGGCTCCGTTCATTGTTGCGGCGAGCGGCTGCGCTCCTCCCATACCGCCAAGGCCTGCGGTGAGCAAGAATTTGCCGGCAAGATTTTTTCCGAAATGTTTCGCTGCAGCTGCAGCAAATGTTTCGAATGTCCCTTGCAAAATCCCCTGCGTACCTATGTAAATCCAGCTTCCTGCTGTCATTTGTCCGTACATTGTCAGACCAAGTCCTTCAAGCCGGCGGAATTCTTCCCACGTTGCCCACTTTGGTACAAGCATAGAATTGCTGATGAGAACGCGCGGTGCGTTTTCATGCGTCTTGAAGATGCCGACTGGCTTGCCGGATTGGACAAGCAATGTTTCATCATTCTCTAAATTCTTTAGGCTTTCAACAATCGCATCGAAGCATTGCCAATTGCGGGCAGCCTTTCCTGTGCCGCCATAAACTATCAACTCCTGTGGTTTCTCGGCAACTTCCGGATCGAGATTGTTCATGAGCATCCGTAAAGCGGCTTCCTGAATCCAGCCCTTGCAGGTGAGTCGCATGCCGCGTGGTGCACGAATATTATGTCGTTTTAATTTCATAACGCCGCCTTTCGATAATTACGAAAGTGGTACACAACTTGATGTGGCCTCTAAAGTTTCAAATCAGAAATCTAAGAAACTGCGAGACTATAATTTATACCCGATCTTCCGTAAAAAATCTTTACGCCATTTAATATCGCTCTCGGTCTCTATACCTCTTGATTTTTCGCCATCGATGATGCCGAGAATGCCGCGGCCTTGCTCGGTTTCTGCAATTATTACTTCTACAGGATTTGCAGTAGCGCAGAAAATGTTGCAGACTTCCGGAAGATTCTTTATCGCATTAAGAATATTTATCGGAAAACCATTTTCTACAAATAAAATGAAGCAGTGCCCGCAGGAAAGTGACAGGGCATTCTTCTTTGCTATCTCAATGAGTGCATCGTCGTTGCCGGTCCAGCGGACAAGTGCCATACCGGATGATTCGCAGAACCCAAGGCCGAATTTCATCTGCGGATTTGTTTGCACGATGGCTTCGTGAATATCTTCCACTGTTTTAATGAAATGCGATTGCCCGAGAATAAAATTAGTTGCTTCCGGCTTTTCAATTTTGATTGTTTTTAATTCCATTTGTTTTCCTCAAATTATGTATAAAAGATTAAACTATTGTTTCTACAGGTATCAGAAACTTTAATAATCCAGTGCCTTGATGAATTGGAATTGATATATCCACTAATGCTAAACTGCATTTTTTCATTTCTATCTCAGGGCTTCGATTTTCATCAATAAGCAATGAGATTGCTTCAGATAAATATGGCTCGTGTCCGACTAGAAGCACCGACGATACTTTAAGTTTATTAAGCTGCTTGAATAGCTGCCGTGGATCAGAACCGTTTAACAATAATTCGCTGTAAACAATCTGCTTCTTATTGATGTTTGATAAGACAATAGATGTAGTATCTTGTGCGCGTTTGAGTGGACTTGAGAACGCTACATCAATAACAACATTTATTCGTTGGAGAAGTGTACTGATGAGCGTTGCTTGATGCCTACCAAGATCAGTAAGCGGGCGTTCGCTGTCGTCAATTCGCGAATCGGAAGAAGCGTCGCCGTGTCGGAGGAAGTAAATATGCATAGTCGTGTTACCAGAATTCTGGAAACCACTGTGCAAACCGAAAGAGCAGATTGAAAGCTCTGCTATGGTTTCGTCAAATTGTATTGTTGAATTTTTGTGTAAAGAGTTTTAAGACTGATGCCAAGAATTTGCGATGCTGTGTTTTTATTCCAACCGACAGTTTTAAGGACGCCTGCAATGTGAAATTTTTCGATTTCGTGTATCGAAACTGCACTTCCGATTTGTGGACCGCTTGTCGCAGTGGTAGTTTCTTTGATTAGACTTGCGCGTTTACCGATGGGGAGAGCTATGTCTTCAATGCAAATAAGATTTTCTTTACACAGAATGCTGGCACGTTCGATTACATTTTCTAATTCGCGCACATTGCCGGGCCAATCATATTTCATTAGAAGCTCCAGTGCCTTTGGTTCAATCATTTTCAATTCATGTGGACGCACGCGATTCTTCAAAAAATAATCCACGAGTAGAGGAATGTCTTCCGATCTTTCTCGCAATGAAGGTACCGACAGCGTAATGACATTAATACGATATAACAAGTCCTCGCGGAATTTTCCAGTACCGATTTCGTCATGTAAATCTTTATTCGTAGCAGAAATCACGCGTACATCTGATTTAAAATTCTTATTGCCGCCTACACGCCTATACTCACCTGTTTGTAGGAAGCGCAAAAGTTTTGGTTGAATCATTAAACTAATCTCGCCGATTTCATCGAGGAAGAGTGTGCCGCCATTTGCAATTTCAACAATACCCTGCTTCATTGCATGTGCATCGGTGAAAGCGCCCTTCTCATGACCAAATAATTCGCTTTCAAGCAAATTCTCCGGAATAGATGCACAATTCAATGCAACGAACTGCTGGTCTTTACGCGAACTATTTTTGTGCAGGAAATTAGCGACAAGTTCTTTGCCCGTGCCGCTTGCACCCTGAATGAGAACAGGCGAATCGGTTGGCGCAACTTTGGCGGCTATATTCAGCAATTCTAACATCGGTTTGCTTTCACCAACAATATTGCCTGCGAATGTATGGCGCGCAAGTTCAGACTTTAAGACCTTGTTTTCGAGACTGAGACGCTTACGCTCCATTGCGTGTTCAATAACAGCAAGAAGTTCGTCTCCTGCATAGGGTTTCGTGATGTAGCTGTATGCGCCTAATTGCATGCACTCGACTGCGATTTTCACATCGTGCACACCTGTAAGCATAATGACCTGCGTATCGAAGGAATGATCGCGTATAAACTTCAACACTTCCACTCCATCAACGCGTGGAAGTTTAACATCCAGCAGAACGAGATCAAATATATGCTGCTGCAGGGCGTTAATGGCAAGAACGCCATCTTTCGCAACTTCAACCCTGTATCCTTCTTGAGTGAGCAATACCTGAATGACTTGAAGGAACGATTCCTCGTCATCGACTGTAAGGATGGAAATAGATTCGTTTTTCATAATATATTCAGAATAAGAAAGCGTTTATCGGATGGGAAGTGCGAAATAGAATGTGGCCCCTTTGCCGACTTCCGATTCGACCCAAATTTTTCCGTTATGTGCTTCAATTATTCGCTGCGAAATGACGAGTCCAAGCCCGGACAATTTTTCTTTATTTGATTTATCAGAGACGAGATCGCGATAACGATCAAAAATTAACGGTAGTTCTTCCGGTGGAATGCCGGTACCGCTATTAAATACTGAAATCATTACATGCTCAGTCGGCTGTTGTCCTTCTTCCAGCACAAGAGCAACTTTGCGCACTTGCACAACGATTGCGCCTTGATGAGGTGTATGAGCAACGGCATTGCTCAAGAAATTTTTTATCACTTGTTCGATTTTTTCGGAATCATATTCAAGCGATGGTAAATCAGGCTCGGCGTAGAAATCTAAAGTGATGTTGCTTGATTGAATTGGAACATTGAATTCTTGTGTTATATTTTGCGCCGACGTTCCAAGACTGCTGATGCCTTTATTCAATCGTACGCGCCCGCCTTCAAGTTTTGTCAAGTCCATCATATCGGTTAAAAGATTTATCACTTTATCGATAGATGTAGTCATATAACCAAGCAATTCTTTCTGATGATCGCCGAGCGAACCAGCCATTCCCTTGAGCAAGTAGCCGATGCTTTGTCGAAGGCCGGCGATAGGATTGTGGAGATCATAGAGTAGGCGCGCAGTGTGTTCCGATTGCAAGCGGTGGATTCGGTCTTCGGCATCACGTGCGCGGATAATTCCTTTAAGTTGAGGTACAAGTTGGTCCATATCGATGGGCTTAGTGAGGTACTCTTTGGCGCCAAGCTTCATCGCTTCAACCGCCATACTAACATCGCTCATTCCCGTCATCATGACGACTTCCGTTTGAGCTGAATTCTTTTTAATGTAGCGTAGAACTTCCAAACCATTGGCGCCAGGCATTTTAATATCGAGAATGGCAATATCAAAGTCCTTCTCTTGTACTTTCTTTATCGCTTCTACCCCATCGGCTGCTTGTTCGACATCGAATCCTTCATCAACAAGCCATGCGGCGACTGTCATACGAAGCGGATCTTCGTCATCGGCGATGAGAACTTGAATTTTTTCTTCACTCATAAGCGATCGCTTTTGCTGGGTGACACACCTTCCCTATCAGCGCATTCTAATTGTCGAATACAGCATCCAATCTGGAAAAATCTAGTATCAAGAAGCGCCAATTTTGTAATTTCTACTAACGGAAATAATAACCAGATTCGCTTGAAAAGTCAATTGCTTTCTCCTCTTTTGGCTATATAGAAGGGTTGAAATTGACATCAAGCACTACTACATTAGAGTACGAACTTCTATCAATCGATCGGTTTACAATGAAAACCCACATTCTCGATGGCAGCCAGCTTACTATTCCTGAAGTATTTAACCTTGCGAATAAAACCGCCCGTGCGAAATTAAATTCAACTGCGAAGCAAAAAATCTTGCGAGCGAGAAAACTTGTGGACGGGTGGACAAACACCGGTGAAGTAGTGTATGGTGTAACAACCGGTTTTGGAGAATTTGCCAATGTGTTGATAAATGCGGAAGATATTGAACAACTTCAAGAAAATCTGATTTTCAGCCATGCTGCAGGCGCCGGCGATCCGTTACCGGAAGAAGTGGTGCGAGCAATGATGGCATTACGGGTTAATGCATTGGCAAAAGGATTTTCAGGGATACGGCTTTCGACGGTAGAATTATTAATAGAAATGTTAAATCGCGATATTATTCCGGTAATCCCTTCACAAGGATCTGTCGGTGCAAGCGGCGATCTCGTTCAGCTTGCACATTTGGTGTTGGCAATGATGGGGAAGGGAAAAATAAATCCTAAGGGAAATGGAAAAAGTATAAGAGATAAGTTTATTGATTCGAGTGTAGTACTTCGGAAGAATGGGCTACGGCCGATCCATCTAACTGCGAAGGAAGGGCTTGCGCTCATCAATGGTACGCAAATGATGACAGCATACGCCGCGCTGGCAGTTCATCAAGCGAAACTTTTAGCAAAGATCGCAGATATTGCTGCTTCGATTAGCGTGGAGGCGCTACGCGGAAGTGACACCGCATTTGATGAACGAATTCATCGGCTTCGTCCTTACAAAGGTCAATTGGCAGTTGCAAAGAATATGCGGAGATTAATGTACGGCAGCGAATTGCGTGAGTCTCATAGGCACAACGATACGCGTGTGCAAGATGCATATTCGATGCGATGTATTCCACAAGTGCATGGAGCTTCGCGCGATGCAATCGATTATGTATACGATAAAGTTTCCATAGAAATAAATTCTGCGAACGACAATCCCCTTATATTTCCGGAAGATGGTATTCATCTTGAGGGCGGCAACTTTCATGGTCAGCCAATTGCGCTGGCAATGGATTTCCTTGCAATTGCGTTATCAGAACTCGCAAATATTTCTGAACGGCGCATTGAGCGATTAGTAAATGGTTCGCTCAGTGGTTTGCCGCGTTTTCTGACTCCCGATGGCGGATTGAATTCCGGTCTGATGATTGCGCAGTATACAGCCGCTTCACTAGTTTCAGAAAATAAAGTACTTGCGCATCCGGCGAGTGTAGATTCTATTCCGACTTCCGCAAATCAAGAGGATCACAATAGCATGGGTTCTATCAGTGCGCAGAAAGCATGGCGTGTACTAAAAAATGCACAGACAGTTCTTGCCATCGAATTGTTATGCGCCTGTCAGGGAATGGATTTCGCAAGAATATTGGAAGACAAGAGACCACTCAAAGCTGGTGCGGGAACGGAAGTGGCATATCAATTTGTTAGGAAGCGTATTAAGCATCTTGATCGAGATCGAGTGCTTTACAATGATATTCAAAAGACGTTAAGATTAGTTTTAGATGGAAGCATTCTCCCCGTAGTGGAAAAGAAAACTGGAAAACTGGATTGATGAAATAGTTATTACAATTAAACAGAAAGACGATTTATGAAATTTAAAAAAGAATTCATCAGAACTCTGCCAAAAGTTTTGCTGCACGATCATCTTGATGGAGGCGTACGGCCGCAAACTGTAATTGAATTAGCAAAAGATCAGAAGTATAAAAAACTTCCGACTACTGATGCTGGCGAGTTGGCGGGATGGTTTCATAGAGGCGCTACTCGCGGAAGTTTATCGCTTTTCCTTGAAGGGTTTGAGCATACTTGCGGTGTGATGCAAAATGAAGAAGCGCTTGAACGCGTAGCGTATGAAACATTGGAAGACATGAAAAAAGATGGGGTTGTGTACATCGAATCACGGTTCGCGCCAGTGTTTCATACCAGCAAGGGGCTTGATCCGAACAAAGTGGTGATGGCAGTACTGCGCGGTTTTGAACGTGGAAAAAAAGATTTTGGAGTTCATTACGGTCTGATCATTTGCGCGATGCGGCACATGGATCCATCCGTTTCGCTAGAGATGGCGGAGTTGGCGGTCGATTTCCGGAATCGCGGAGTGGTGGGATTCGATCTTGCAGGTGAAGAAGGCGGCTATCCTCCGAAGAAACATGTGGATGCGTTTGAATATATCCAACGTGAAAATTTTAATATTACCGTTCATGCAGGCGAAGCATTTGGCAAAGAATCCATCTGGCAAGCGATTCAATGGTGTGGTGCACATCGCATTGGACATGCAACGCGGCTTATAGAAGATATGCGTGTGAAAAAAGGCGAAGTGTTGAATATGGGAACGCTTGCACAATATGTATTAGACAAACGAATCCCGCTTGAAATTTGCCTTACCAGCAATGTGCACACAGGTGCGGTGCAGAGCATGGAAGAACATCCGTTCGGCATTCTCTATCGTTATAAGTTTCGTTGCACGCTTAACACCGACGATCGCCTTATGAGCAATATCACACTCACAGATGAATATTGCAAGGCAGCAGAAATATTCAGCTTGAAATTTGAAGATCTGGAAAAGCTGACTATCAATGCGATGAAGAGCGCATTCATGCCGTACAAGCAGCGCATCGCATTAATTTACGATGTTTTAAAGCCTGGATTTGCAAAAGCGAAAGAGAAACAACGAAGGAGAATTAAACAATGACTTGGATTATATCTTTCCTTTCTATATTACTCATTGGAGGACATATGGAAACAAATAACATTCATTGGTTTGGACAATCTGCATTTCGCATCGAAGACGAAACCATGCAAATTTATATTGATCCATTCAAACTTCCGGCAAACCTGCCCAAAGCGGATATCATTTTTATTACGCATGCTCACTTTGATCACTTTTCAATGGAAGATATTGCCAAGATTAGAACAGAGCATACAATTATCGTCGCTCCAAAAGATGTTGCATCTAAATTTGGAGATTCAGCCATTGCTGTCGTTCCGGGGAAAGGTTACACTATCGGCAAGTTGAAAGTGACAACGGTACCAGCGTACAATATAGATAAGAAATTTCATCCCAAATCAAACGGATGGGTGGGTTATATTATAACATTGTCGAATGGTCAGAAGATTTATCACGCAGGTGACACGGATTTTATTCCAGAGATGAGGGAGATTATTACAGACATTGCAATGCTGCCGTGCGGCGGCACTTATACAATGACGGCAAAACAAGCTGCTGAAGCTGCGAATGTATTTAAACCAAAACTGCTTATTCCGATGCATTACGGTAGCATTGTCGGTTCTAATGCAGATGCAGATACAGTAAAGAAATTGTTCAAAGGTGAAACGAAAATACTTGCTCCCGAACGATAATCTTTCATCTGATTGTTGAGATGCAATGAACAGACGAAGATCAGTTCACCATAAATAAACGTCCTTTATATTGAACATTGTGCTGGCATTTATAGAGCCGCCATTGCCCGGTTGTTATGATGGGTTTCAAGATAGGCATAGCAGGAGATGAAATAAAGGAATGAAAGACATCCAGTGCATTGATGAGTGCATAATCAAATGCCTGACAATCTTCTGCGCGAACATCTTCCGCCATCCATTCTAATCCCTGTGTCCATGGATTCTTCGTATTGGTAATAATAATACCATTTTGGTGTTCGGCAAACGAAAAATTTATTTTGCTGTTATGAAGAACCTGTGCGTATGCAAAGGTTTGCATATACGGCCGCCCGCAGATGATTACGCTGCCTTTCATATAATCCAATCCAAGGACGCTTGCCTGGTCCGGAATTGCATCCAACGCCTCGGTCAATCCGGCATTCTCAAGATTTTCAAATTCAAACCACAGAAATCCTGTTGTACAAAAGAAAATCGTTGCAAACAATAACGGAAAGGTTGTCCGATAGATAGAAGGAATTTTCGGCTCGGGCAAAGCCAGTAAAAAAAATGTCAGGGCGATAGGCATCCAACGGGAGGCAAAGGAGATCGTATTCATATATTTATCCGGCGCAAAAAACCCGATTGCTGTAAAAAACAAACCCGTCCAGAGAAAATTAAAATGAATACCAGTGCGTATATTGCCGCGATTGGTAAATAAAGCAATATAACACCACGCGCCAATACCGATGAGCACCAGCAATTCCAATGGTCCATGCAGTCCGCCAAGAATGGCATCGATAAGCCATTTCGGATTCAACCGGTCATATGGAAGAGTGTACCAATGCGGAGCAATATCGAACTGAAGAGAAGACCGCATAGTGGAAAAACCAATGTACCACAAGAAGCTATACATAAGAATCGGAACTAATGCAATGCTATCACGAATGATGTGTTGAAATGTGCGATGCCGTCGAAGGTCTTCGATACCGAGATACACTATTCCTACCACCAACCAGATTGCATGCGCTAAGAATAATAGAACACTGAATAGAATCACCATGATAATATGATGCGTTGATTTCTGTTCTTCACTTTGGTCAACCACATAAAGATACCATCCGATAAAAACTGGAAAGCCGATAATAAAATTAATGAACCCCCAATAGAAACTTGCATTGAATACTAGTATACTTGCAAGTACCGCGGATTCCACGGTACGATGTTGTCGCTTTGCTAAAATAAACACAGCAAGAACCCACATGCAAACAAGTTCCAGCATAAGCACCTTACCCGCGGCAATTGGTGAAAACACAAACCAGTCGATTCCTAGCAGTATATATACCAGAGAATTTGCACCTGACCAATTGATAGAATACTCCTGCATTGCTTTTGGATGCGAAAAGTGCTCAATGAAAAGTTTAATCTGGCCAAGATGTTGCGGAAGATCTGTCGCAGGAACATACCGTACAAAGAAAAATGGCAGACATACCATAAAGCAAGTAAGAAGCCAAAAGAACCAATTTCGTTTTGATAACTGTGTAAACAGTGACAAATTCATATACAATTATTCTCCAAATATGTTTAAAAGTATAAACGATACACGTATTGCTAAAGTTTTTAACCAGCTCTTTTATTGCACCCTGTATTTAATCAGTACAATCAGAGAAATGCGTAAAGTCATTTTACCATCTGCAAAAACCTTTCTTTATCTCTCCTATGAATCCGGATTTTCATTTTTACCTTTCCTTCTTCATAAGTTCGTTCTAATACTTCACCTACGTCATGCAGTTGTGCAATAATTTTTTGTTTTGAGTCAGACAGTACAATTTCTTCAATCATAAATTCTTTTTCTAACATTTGCGCAACTGCTTCTTTGAATCCGAGAATATTTATTCCTCTGACTGCGGAGATGAACACACAGTTAGGATGCTTTTCGGATAACGTCGGCAAGACACTTCGATCTTGAAGCATGTCAATTTTATTGAAGACAACCAATGTAGGTGTATCGCCAGCACCAAGGTCTTCTAATGTTTCTTGCACAACATTGATTTGATCTTCGAAGTAAGGACTCGATATATCCACCACATGGAGAAGAATGTCGGCTTCCGTTATTTCCTCCAACGTACTCTTGAACGATGCAACAAGATGATGCGGCAATTTGCGGATGAAACCGACGGTGTCCGTCATAAGAATTGATACGGCGGAATCAAGCGGGACGAGCCGCGTTGTCGGATCGAGTGTCGCAAAAAGCCGGTTCTCGACGAAAACATCTGAACCAGCAAGCAGATTTAAAAGTGTCGATTTACCAACATTTGTGTAGCCCACAAGTGCAGTGCGAGTGTGCTTAGTACGACCTTGGCGTTGTGTTACACGTTGTTTAGATATACGTTCAAGCTTTTCTTTTAAAGTACTAATGCGTGTTCGGATCAGCCGGCGGTCTGTTTCGATTTGCGTTTCGCCAGGACCTTTTGTGCCGATACCACCGAATTGTTTTGACAAATGCGTCCATTGGCGCGTGAGGCGCGGCAGAAGATACTCAAGCTGAGCAAGTTCCACTTGCGTTTTCGCTTCACTGGACTTTGCGCGCGATGCAAAAATGTCGAGGATTAATCCGCTGCGGTCGAGCACCTTACATTCCATTAGGCGCTCAAGATTTCGTACCTGCGCAGGCGAGAGATCGTCATCAAAAATTACAAGTGGAATAGTTTCGTTCTTCAATCGCTGATGCAATTCTTCAACCTTCCCTTTACCGATGTACGTGGCCGGCTCAGGATGATCGCGATCCTGTGTTATTCTTCCAACAACTTCTGCTCCCGCTGTGTCTGCGAGTAATGCAAGCTCGGTGAGTGACTCGTCAACCTCAGCTTTCAAATTCAAACGCGTCGGCACTCCAACGAGAATACACTTTTCTTTTCCAGTTTGAGCTAATTCAATCATATTGATTCTTTCATACTATTATATTTGCTTCACTGCCGAAGAGTGATAATGTTTGTTATCTCGTGCTACGAACATTTCGATAATAGCAATAAGCAGTGCGGCGATAAGGAATTGTTTCCAAAGTTCAGTACCAAAACGTGATTCTGTGATAATGCGCTGCACCTCTTGCATCTGATTCACCTTGTGTATTGAGTGGTCCACAATACCGATCCGGTTAAACATGTTAAATATATGTTTCTCGTCTGAAGGCATTGTGTTTGATTCGTCCGGATCAACATTAACGACAAACTTGTCTAATATCAAGTTATCAGATGCTATGGTATAGAATCCCGGTAAGTCATTATCGGAAAACCGAACACTTCTTTCTGCCGCAACTTGCTGAGGGTTTATAAAGATTTGCGTGCCGCCCGGTTTTGTAATTGTGAGTTTTAGCGGAATGGTTGTGCGAAGATGAATAACTGCTTCTTCGTCAATTAATAACGAATGTTCCATTGCTGATTTTTGCACAAGATACGCGAGTGAACGATGCACTAACAGAACGAACAATCCTTTCAGCGGCAAATCCGACCACTCGGTATTAGCAGCAACACTGAACAATAATACACGTCCTCTGCCAACTTGTTCTTCTATCAAGAATGGATGCCCGTTTGTAAGTGTAATAATGGATTGTGATTTCGATGTCGTAGAAAAAAAAGATGATTTACTAATATGCGGAGATTCTAGTACACGCTGCCGATCTGATGTTCCCGACGATGGTTTTACTTTGGCTTCTTCAAACATTCCAGTAAATAGCGGATGGTGTAAATCGACTTTGTCGAATTCAATGAATGAATTGGCTGATTGCAATTTTACATCATCTGCTGATGTCGCAGCAGTTGAGATACCAAGCGGTACAGCTATGGTGGTATTAAATGCGTTGTTAGTTGTTTGTGTGCCTGGGAAGAAAATCATCCCACCGCCATTTTGAAGGTATATTTTTAGTGCGAGAGATTGGTCATGCGTTAGTTCATGCGGATTGGAAAGGATGACGACATCGGTATTGTTCAAATGGGATGATGAAAAACGGTCACACGTTATTTGATTTATATTTAAACTCACACTGCTATCAGTGAGTCGGGTGGCAAGTGCAATGCGAAGATAAGTAGAGGTCGGATGTGCTGCCGACAAGAAGAACATGAAGTATTTCTGGAATATGTACCTGTGAAAAACCGTGTGTTGTCAAATTCAAGATCGTCATCTTCCAATTCAATTTTTCCCTCGATGAATCCTGGATGATTTGGAACAAACGTGAACTCTGTTTCCACTGATTGTCCAGCATGGATATCAATCCCTTTTTGTCCCACGCGGCTTCCATCTTGATAGACACTTACAATATGATTCTGCAGGTTTGAAGTGCCATGGTTTATCAGCTTCGCTTTCACGGTAAAGGGTTTGTTCACTTCAAAAATTGTGCTCGGTATTGCTATCGATTCTATTGAAACATTTTGTAATTCGCGTTTGCCAAGAGGAATGAGAAAGAATTGTATCGTCTGCGCGAATAGTTTCTCGTTGGTTTTTACCGCGTGTGTTTTGGATTCAAGTGATCCAGATTGGAAGTCGGATATAAGATAGACTTCTTTATTAAAGTTTTGAGATGAGGCAAGTAAGCGAGAGGAAAAGCGAAGTGCATCTTCAATCGTACGATGGACATATGATGGCTTGATTTCATTGATAGCGCTTCGGATTGCAGGAAAGTTTTGCTGGGCAGAAGGAATTTCGGATGTTCCTTCGACTGGAACATCGGAAAGTTTAAGAAGAAAAACTTCGTCGCCATCCTTTAAAAGGTCCAACACCGCGCTTGCAGCGTTTTTTGCTTGGTGAAGTAATTCTCCCTGTTCATCGCTCGCGGTCATACTTTGCGAATCATCAAATACAATAACTGCAGTTGTCTTTGCCTGTTCGGCAAGACCACCAGGGAGCGAACCTTTTAATGTCGGGCGAGAGAATGCGAATACGACAAGGACAACTAACAAAGTGCGAAGAACCAGCAAGAGCAATTGACGAAGTTTAAGCCGGCGGATTTTTGTTTTCTGTAATTCCTTTAGGAATGAGAGCGTGCTGAATTCAATTGTTTTTAACTTGCGCAGATTGAAAATGTGCAGCAGAATGGGAATGCCGGCTGCAAGAAGTCCAATCAGTACTATGGGGTTAAGAAAAGTCAATGTGCGTTCTATTCTGATAGATAATCTATAGTAACTTAATCTGAAGATGTGCGAAAAGCAAGAAGGCAAAAATATCAAATATTTTGTATCTTGTAAACAAAAAGGAAAATATCATGCTGCAAGTTGCAATTGAAGCCGCACTCGAAGCGGGAAAATTTCTAAAAATGAATGTTGGGAAAATTCGTCATATTGAACATAAAGGCGGACAGAAAACCAATCTCGTAACCGAAATAGATAAGAAGTCGGAACAAATGATCATCAGTAAAATCAAGCAGCATTTTCCGCATCACGATTTTCTTTGTGAGGAATCCGGTGCCGCAGAAGTGAAATCCGAATACCGGTGGATCATTGATCCTTTAGACGGGACAGTGAACTACACTCATGCTTTGCCTATCTATACTGTGTCTATCGGTTTGGAATACAAAGGAGAGATTATTTTGGGTGTTGTCTACGATCCAAGTTTAGATGAATTGTATACCGCTGAAAAAGGTAAGGGTGCGTGGTTAAATAAGAAGCGTATAGAAGTTACTAAGACAACGAAGTTGATTGAAAGTCTCGTTGTTACCGGATTTGCGTATGATGTGAACGAGCGTCCTGAACCTTCGGTCACGCACTTCAGAAATTTTCTTGCGGAAGCACAGGCAATTCGGCGGCTGGGATCGGCTGCGCTTGATTTATGCTATGTTGCCGCAGGACGATTCGAAGGTTTTTGGGAAGGGGTGATTCGTCCATGGGATATGGCAGCAGGAGTATTGATTGTAATGGAAGCGGGCGGAAAATGGACTGATTTCCGTGGTTTTCCATCAAGTATTTATAAAGAAGAAATGCTCGCAACGAACGGATTGATTCACGAACAAATGATTGCAGTACTGAAGAAGGGAATGAAAAATAAATAAGAGTTATCTAAAAATATATTATTACAATCAGACTGAGCTTGTCGAAGTTTGGTGACAGAATGTTTTGATATATTTCGACAAGCTCAACGTAATTTCAAGTCATTTCTTAGATAGGTTATAGTTAAATGAAGACGTGGTTAAAAACTCTTAGAAAGTTACCGCACTAACCTGTTTCCACTTTTTCACGCCGTTTTTATCCACAACATCTAAAATCATCGGCTTGTGTTCTGGTTTCGTAGAAGAGAATGAAAATGCTTCTGCAATCCGTTTGCGTGTAGAGGCAAGAACATTTTCGCGATCAGTATAGAAGACGACGAGTGAATCTCCAATATCTACTGTGTCGCCAACCTTCTTCTTCAATAAAATTCCTGCTTTCATGTCGATCACATCGTCGATCTTCTCGCGGCCCGCACCAAGAGAAATGCTTGTCAATCCTAATTCGAAAGAATCTATTTTATCGACATATCCTTTCTCACTCGATTTTACTTCCATAGCAAATTTTGGCAACGGATATTTTTCCAAATTTTCAAGGGCTTCAACACTACCTCCTTGTGCACGGACAAGATCGAGAAGTTTATGATATGCCGATCCGTTCTCAATTGTCTTTCTACATTTCTCAATTCCTTCTTCAATCGACTTCGCTTTCTTGCCGAGATATACCATTGTGCCTGAAAGCACGTATGTAACTTCCATTAAATCGCTTGAAGCGTCGTTATTTCCAACAGCACCACGCAGGCATTCGACTGATTCAATAACTTCCAACCAATTGCCGATAGCAACTCCAAGCGGCTGGTTCATATTCGTTATATAGCCGATGGTTTCTTTTCCAAATCCGTTTCCTATGCCGACGAGCGTCTTGGCCAATTCAAGTGAGTGCTCGTAGGTTTGCATAAATGCCCCCCGCCCGGTTTTCACATCGAGTACTAACGCATCGATGCCTTCTGCTAATTTTTTGCTCATAATGCTTCCGGCAATGAGCGGAATACATTCGACGGTTGAGGTGACATCGCGCAGGGCGTACATTTTTTTGTCGGCAGGAGCGATTTCTTTCGTTTGACCGATCATCACCACACCAATTTCGCTAATGACTCGCTTGTATTCGGCAATTGAAAGATCAGTCCGAAAGCCGGGAATGGATTCTAATTTATCGAGTGTGCCGCCGGTATGTCCGAGTCCGCGCCCGGAGATCATTGGCACTGGAACGTCGCATGCGGCAACCATTGGTGCGAGAATGAGTGATACTTTATCGCCTACTCCGCCGGTAGAATGTTTATCTACTTTAATGCCGGGAATTTCAGAAAGGCCAATCACTTCGCCGGAGTGAAGCATCAATTTTGTGAATGTGAGCGTTTCCTCGCTGCTCATTCCACGGAAGTAACATGCCATTAGGAATGCAGACATCTGATAGTCCGGCACTTTGCCCTCGACGTATCCCGTGATGAGGAATCGGAATTCTTCTTCGGTGAGTGAATCGCCCTCGCGTTTCTTGCGAATCAAATCAACAATATTCATAGCAATTTTCAGTGATGAGTGAAGAGTGGTCAATGATAAGCGATAAGCGAGTGTAATAAAGTTTGAAGTAAAAATTCGTCACTCGTCACTATCCATTAATCTTTGATTTTAGTTTTCGTTCAGTCAATAAAATTCCGGCGATGGTTTTGCTATCCCCAATTTCGCCGCGCGCGATCATTTCTACGGCCGTGAAAAATGGAATATATTCAACCGTAAGACTTTGTTCGCCTTCATCAAGGTTTTGTCCGTGTTCGGATTTTTTCAGTCCGGTAGCAAGATATATATGAAGTACTTCGTTGCAGAACCCCGGTGTAGTGAACATTGTAGTAAGTTTTTCATACTTATCTGCTATGTAGCCGGTTTCTTCCTGTAGTTCACGTTGAGCAGCTATAAGCGGATCTTCATTGGGTTCAAGCTTTCCAGCAGGAACTTCCAAAATGAATTTTTTGTGTGGATATCGGTACTGCCGAACAAAAATCAAATTGCCGTTGTCGAGCAACGGTACGATAACACTTCCACCCGGGTGGCTTACAATTTCACGTTTACGGATGTTGCCGGAAACATCTTTGACCTCTTCGATAATTAAATCGATGATGCGGCCGTGATACAATCTTTCTGACTTAACTATTTTAGGGAGTGACATTAGTGTTTGGTGATGAAAGTTGAACGACATGCTGTGCAATGCCGGATGAAATTCCTTCCTTCATGAAAGCAGTATATATTTGTTCGCGTAAAGCATTCTCGGCACGGCCTTTTTTCTTCCAATCGTCGGTGCGTCCAATTAACTGAAGCGTGCATGATGATTCGCCCATTGCACTGAAAAATACATTCGGTTCCGGTTGTTTAAGCAGATCGGAATTCTGACAGGCGATAGTCCAGCATGATTTCTCTTAGCACGCTCAATGGATGTACCGTATGCCACATTTACTTCAACGAGAACACGAATATCGTTTCTGGGATATGAATAATTGATGACTTTGGTTTTAGTCAACTCAGAGTTTGGGCTAATAATGAGATTATTGTCAAAGTCGAGAATCTTTGTACTGCGAAGGCCAATTTCGTACACATCACCAATTTCACCTGTTGGAAGTTTTATCCGATCGCCGAGACGAAAGGGTCGATCCAGCATAATAATGAAACCGGCAATCATATTAGCAAGAGTTTCCTGTGCCGCAAGGGCGATAGCTACCGAGCCGCCGCCAAGGAAGACGAGCAAACTGCTGACATCAACGCCAAAATGTCCAAGAGAAATTACTACTGCAATGAAGAGAATCAAAATCATAACCAACCTATTCAAGATTGGGAAAACTGCTTCATTGATCGTCGATTCTGTTTTCTTCGCATGCGTTTCCATAGCATGTTTCAACAGCGTGTCGATGAAGACGTATTATCAACGCGGTGACAAGCCAAACGAATGCGATGTAAATGATACCTTCCGAGTATTGAATCAATTCTTCGCCGATCTTATCGGTATGGGAAATGCCTTTGGCAATTTGTTCTGCGGCGAGATACAAACCAATGACGATTGCAAGCCATTTGACGCGGGGGAGAATAACATTAAAAAGTTTATCGTCTAATTCAGTATCCGTCTTGGCAATAAGTTTGCGACCAAGGGTGTTGAGAGAGTATTTGAAGAAAAATCCAATGACCATAACGGCGACAAACGCTATAAAACCGTTCCACAGGTGAAGAGTGAATCCGTTGCCGATAAATTGCTGTATATGTTGGAATAAATCACTCATTCTAATAATTTCCTCTGCTGCCGGGTTTTACGGCTACGCTGCCGGATTTGCACATTGGGCAATCCGCCGGCTGATGTGCGACGACCTCCATCTGTAGGACTGCAAATTGTTTTGTATCAAATTGCACTTTGCCGTTGCTTCGATCGACAATACAGCCGGCACCAATGAGATTGCCTTTTGCATTGTTCACTAATTCAATGACTTCTTTTGTAGAACCTCCGGTCGTGACAACATCTTCCACTACGAGTACACGTTCGCCTGGAAGAATTTCAAATCCGCGGCGCAATTCCATTTTGCCATCTTTCCGTTCGGCAAAGATAGTGCGCGCGCCTAACATTCTGCCGACTTCTGTTCCAACCACAATTCCCCCGATAGCGGGAGAGAGAACGACTTCCACTTCATTATATCCAAAGTGGCGAGCAATTTCTCCGGATAGCAGGTGGAGATATTTTGGAAATTGCAATACGCGGGCGCATTGAAAATACTGCGGACTATGCAAACCGGAAGTGAGTTGGAAATGTCCTTCGAGGAGTGCTTTTGTTTCCCGGAAGATTTCAAGAATTTGTTCTTTGGGCAGTTTCATGTCCAGATATTTCTTTTTGTTAAAGTGATAAAAAGATACTAAGAACTAGTTTGATGCGCAATTTTGGGTTGAAAAATGTATTGGTCCTGCCACTTATGTTACTGTTTTGTTGTGCGCAAATACTCTTTAAGGTTCAGCATTGTCTTAACTTAAAAAACCCTCCACTCTGTGAACTTTGCCAAGTTTCGTTCCGAGGAAGCGTTCTCCAATTTCCGTAAACTTGTGCGGTACATCGCTGACAAAAAATTGCAGGTTCGGTTTTTGGGTACTGATGTTGCTTCAATTTCAAGTCCATAAGCATATTCTTGACAACTAATGCAGTTGATTCTCCAGAATCAATCAAAGTAACGCTCTGGTGAAGCACCTTGTTGATGACGTTTCGTAAAATAGGATAATGTGTACAACCAAGAACTAAGTGTATCAATCTTCTCGAGTGTCAAAGGGAAAAGATATTCTTTGGCGATCAACTCAGTTGCTTTGTGATCAATCCATCCTTCTTCGGCAAGCGGAACGAAAAGAGGGCATGGCTGTCCAAATACTTTGATGTCAGGATCAAGCTGACGAATGGCGTTTGTGTAAGCATTACTGAAAATGGTTCCAACTGTTCCGGCAATACCAATGCGCTTATTTTTTGTTGCCCGTACCGCAGCCTCTGCTCCCGGAATGATTACACCGATAACCGGCACTTTCGCCCGTTTTTGCACAACATCAAGAGCGACGGCAGATACTGTATTGCAAGCGATGACGATGAGTTTGACATCATGTTGAAGCAGCACGTCTGTGTCTTGCAGGGCATATTCACGTACTACCTGTTGTGATTTTGGCCCATATGGTACACGCGCCGTATCGCCAAAATAGATAATATTTTCATGCGGTAAATGGTGCATCAATGCGCGTACTACAGTCATTCCGCCAATACCGGAATCAAAAACGCCAATGGGCTGTGCGTTATTCATAATAACTCGCGAATTATTTTTTTTGCAATATATCTCTATTCGGATATATTCTGAATCGCTGCGAGAATTTCTCGCTTTGCCGCTTCTCGTTATACTATATTATCTAACTTTTTTTTAATGGGCATTTAAAAACAGATAATGGCAACACTATTAATATAATCATTTTTAATGTTCAGTGCGAAATACTATAAGTTCTCAAATCATTATCATCACTGCCGTTATGGATTTTTTCGGGAAGAAGAAATACGTCAGATAACCTTGTTGGATAAAAAGCTGTATGGCTCATCCACTTACCACAGCAGTTGCAAACAAGCTAAGGGTTTGGTAGATTATCGAAGCATTCCTTTCGGGTTTCAATAATGCTTCCATTGAAGAGGTTATAATGACAAAGAGTCGGATTGAAACGATACTAAAAGACAGCAATTACCAACTTTTCCTTTTTTCAGTTAAAGATATAAAAGCGTTAGAAGAGCGAATAGTTGAAAAGAACAAAAAGCTTTATGTCAATTGTATTATCCGAGAAAAAGAAATTCAGTTAAAACCTGAAGAGATCGTTCGCCAACTTTATGCAATGAAGTTGATGAATATCTATAATTACCCCAAAAATAGAATTCGCTTTGAACATGCAGTGCAATTTGGCAGAGAAACCAAGTCTTCCGATATTGTTGTATTCGATAAAGACAGGCCAACAGTTGAATATATTATCGTTGAAGTAAAGAAACCGAGGCTGAAAGATGGAAAAGAGCAATTGAGAAGCTACTGCAACGCAACCGGTGCGCCGATAGGTGTGTGGACAAACGGCGGACAAATATCACACTACAATAGAAAAGATCCAAACTTTTTTGAAGACATCACCGATATTCCCAACTCCGATCAGACTCTTGAAGACATATTAAAAGAGCGTTTCACTTGGCGTGATCTTATAATTAAGGACAAAATCCCCAACGAAGGGAAATCTTTAAAAACTATTATCACCGAGATGGAAGATGAGGTTCTTGCCAATGCAGGAGTCGATGTCTTTGAAGAAGTTTTCAAATTAATATTCACAAAATTATATGATGAGCAAAAAAGCCAGAAAGATAGAGACGTCGTCAATTATTTTTTAAAGAAGAAAAATCTTCCAATGGTAGCAGAAAAGAAAGCAACCTATGGAAATCAATATGAAGGGTCGACGTTCGATGAAGTTAAAAAGGTGGTTAGTGATGTTGATGATACTTCGTTCCGGATTTTGGAATTTAGAAACACAGGTCAATCGGAGGGTGATCTGAAGAAAAAGATTCAAAAGCTATTTGATGAAGCAAAGAATAAATGGCCCGGTGTTTTTCCCGATGAGAGTAAAATTGATCTTTCACCTTCCCATCTTTCGGTTTGCATCTCCAGCTTGCAAGATGTAAAGCTCTTCAATTCCAATTTGCAAGTTATTGATGAAGCATTTGAATACCTCGTTAGCAAATCATCCAAAGGCGAAAAAGGTCAATATTTTACTCCACGCCATGTTATCGATATGTGCGTTAAAATGCTCAACCCCCAAAAGGGTGAGTATATGATTGATTCGGCTGCAGGATCATGCGGCTTTACCGTGCACACTATTTTCCACCTGACGGGACATCTTTTTGAGAACACAGAAATATCGCAGGAAGAAAAAGAAGATGTATTAAAAGTTTTCGGTATTGATTTCGACGAAAAGGTTGTGCGCGTAGCACGAACATTAAACCTCATCGCTGGAGACGGCGAAACAAACGTCCTGCATCTTAATACACTTGATTATGATCGCTGGAATGAAACGGTGAATAATGCAGAATGGCGCGATACCTACGGAAGCGGTTTCAAGCGTTTGGAATCTTTAAAGAAAGATCCAAATGCTTTTAAGGAATTTCGTTTTGATGTTCTTATGGCAAACCCGCCTTTTGCCGGAGATATTAAAGAATCCCGCATCATTCATAAATATGAGCTTGGATATAACGATAAAAACAAACCCAAACAGAAAGTAGGACGCGATATTCTCTTTATCGAGCGTAACCTCGACTTCATCAAACCCGGCGGGCGACTGGCGATTGTATTACCGCAAGGAAGATATAATAATACCTCCGACAAAGATATTAGAGAATTCATAGCCGATAAAGCCCGCATACTGGCAGTTGTGGGACTGCAGGTTAATACGTTTAAACCGCACACTGGAACAAAAACAAGTGTGTTATTCTTGCAGAAATGGGATGATAAGCTTTGCCTAAAGAAAGAGGACTATCCTATTTTCTTCGCCGTATCGGAAAAATCGGGCAAGGATAATTCTGGTGAATATGTGTATGTAAAGAATGGCGATGGCAAGCCGAAGTTAGATAAGTACGGTCACTTTGTTGTTGATCACGACTTGCACAATCACAGTGGCGAATTGCCTGATGGTGTTGCCGAAGCATTTATTGAGTGGGCAAAGAAAGAAAAACTGAGTTTTTGGAAATAAGGATATTTTGAAATGAAATTAACAAAGCGATTTGATAAACAATTTTCTGAAGTCGTAAACATGATCCATCAAGCCCGGTATAATGCCATCAAAAGCGTGAATGCCGAGCTGGTAAAATTGTATTGGAACATTGGCGAATATATCAGCAAAAAAATTGCAGATGCTGAATGGGGCGATGCTGTTGTGGATCAGCTTGCCGATTATATTCAAAACAGCCATCCTGAATTTAAAGGTTTTACGCGCCGAGGGCTGTATCGGATGCGACAATTTTATGAGGTGTACCGGGATAATAAATTTGTGTCAGCGCTGCTGACACAAATTAGCTGGACAAATCACATGCTGATCCTTTCTAAAACCAAATCAAAAGAAGAGCGTAAATTTTATTTAATGCTTTCATTTAAAGAAAAGTATAGCTCGCGTGAATTAGAACGCCAAATTGACAGCGGTTATTATGAACGGGTAATGCTTACAAAGAAAAAAGTGTCACCACCGGTGACACAAAGTAAAAAAGATATTACCACGGTGTTTAAAGACACCTATGTCCTGGATTTTTTAAACCTGCCTGAACTTCACAGCGAAAAAGATTTGCAGAAAAGTATTGTTGCAAATCTAAGAGATTTTATACTTGAGTTCGGAAAAGATTTTACTTTCATAGGACAAGAATATCGAATTCAGGTGGGTAATAATGATTATTTTATTGATCTGCTTTTCTTTCATCGCGGTATTAGATGCCTTGTCATGGTAGAGCTTAAAATCACAGATTTCAAGCCGGAGTATCTGGGGAAAATGAATTTCTATCTTGAAGCGCTGGATAGAGACGTTAGAAAAGAAGGTGAAAATCCAAGTGTCGGCATTATATTATGTAAGTCGAAAGATGATGAGGTAGTGGAGTACGCCCTAAGCCGTCATCTTTCACCTACACTCGTAGCCGAATATAAAACAAAATTAATACCCAAGAAAATATTACAGAAGAAACTGCATGAACTGTTTCTTTTGCAAGGTAAGAAAAGCGATGAAAACTAATTGGGTAGAGAAAGATAAATTGAGTTTTTGGAAAAAAGAAATGCAAACCTCCGTTGTAAATTAGCTAAAGACTTAAACTTTGAATTTCGGTTCGATGCCGAGTATTACAGGGCTGAAATCCTAAAGAATATCAGATTGCTAGATAAAAAAGAAAACGCTGTACTAAGCTGATCTTGCATATTTTGTAATAGGGCCTTTCGGTTCTACCGTAACAGTAGATCAGTATGTGCCAGTCTCAAATTATAGATATGTAAGAAATAGGGATATAAATGATTTTCAAATCAAGCGATAATGAACAAGCTTTTATACCTGAGCAAGTTTACAGGGCACTACCTCAATTCCACATTAAAGAAAATGACTTGTTAATTACAGTTGTTGGTATCTTTGGGTAAAGTGGCTATCGCTACACAAAAAAATGATTCATCAATATTCAGCTGTAAAAGCACGATCATCCGAATTAAAAGGATCGATCCGCTTTATCTACTTGTCTATTTAAATTCAAACGTAGGACAGTTATTTGCTTTGCGTGGTGTAAGGGGTGCCATTCAACAAGGATTGAATCTGTCAGATTTGAAGGGAATCAAAGTCATTTATTCCGTCGGAAGATTTCCAAAAGACTATCCGAGCAAATGTTTCTAAGGCGTTTGTTATTAAACCGCGGAGGCAGAAAATCTTGAAGAATATAGCTCAAGCCGAGCAAATACTTCTTTCCGAATCTTGGTCTTTTATACTGGAACCCAAAACATCGTCTTTCATTTATCAAGAATTTCTCCGACGCGCAGACCAGCAAGCGCATCGATGCCGAATATTTCCAGCCGATGTATGAGGAAGTGGTCAAATCGATCAAAGCATCAAAAAACCATTCCAAGTTGGGCGACATTGTTTCAATTAAAAAGTGCATTGAGCCGGGGAGCGAAGCATATCAAGATAGCGGTATTCCATTTTTAAGAGTTAGCAATATTTCTAAGTTCGGAATTAATAATGACAATCAGCAATACGTTTCCGAGTTATTATACGAAAGTCTCAAAACGTACCAGCCAAAGAAAGGCGAAATTCTCTTATCAAAGGATGCTACGCCGGGAATTGCATATTACTTAAAAGATGCGCCGGGAAAAACGATTCCATCCGGCGGAATACTAAGGGTAACAGTAAAAGATACAAACTATGTTTATCGTGAATATCTTCACTTTAGTCTTGAATTCAACTATTGTTCAAAAACAAATCGAACGCGATGCGGGCGGATCAATAATCAATCACTGGCTTGTTGATCAAGTGAAAGATACTTTAATCCCAATTCTTCCCATATCAGTGCAAAAGAAGATTGCGGAAAAAGTTGATCAATCATTTTCTGATCGTAAGCAATCAAAGCAACTTCTTGACATCGCCAAGCGAGGTGTAGAAATTGCCATCGAGAAAAGCGAGGCAGAAGCAGAAAAGTGGATGAAGGCAGAAGAGAAAAAGATTGTAGAAGGAAAAGCCTAATTGTCCAGTCACACTTAAATTCCACTCTCACATGAAGTATTATTGCAAATGGCACTTTGTGAAAATATTTTATCTGGGGCTTTATGAATATTTGTTTTTCAGATTTTCTTTAAAAAACATGGTATTTGTCTTCTGAATTTCTCTCAAAAAATCAGTAAGTTATACACACTGAAAATTATTCTAGAGTTTTATATGAAAGGACTGGCGCTATGGCGCACGAACCTTTTAAGAATGAACCGCTAACCGATTTTTCCAAACCGGCAAATCAGAAAGCGATGGAAACAGCATTAGCCAAAGTAAAGGCGATGCTTGGAAAAGAATATCATCTTGTTATCGGTAGTGAAGAAATCTGCACTGACGACAAATTGAAATCTATAAATCCATCTCGGCCAAGCGAAGTGGTTGGAGTGTTCTCGAAAGCGAATCCTGATCTTGCAAATAAAGCGATCGAGACTGCCACTGGAAAGTTTGAGGAATGGAAATGGACTGATCCGAAAAAGCGTGCCGATTACCTCTTCAAAGCCGCAAAGTTGATGCGCCAGCGGAAGCATGAATTCAGCGCGGTAATGATTTACGAAGTCGGCAAGACGTGGCCTGAAGCCGATGCTGATACTGCGGAAGCAATCGACTTCCTCGAGTTTTATGCGCGAGAGATGCTGCGCTATTCCGGTAAGCAGCCAATTACAAAGATTCCTGGTGAAAAAAGTGAAATGTGGTACATTCCGCTGGGAGTGGGTGTTATATTGCCGCCATGGAATTTTGCGCTCGCAATTCTTACAGGTATGACATCAGCCGCTATCGTTACCGGCAATACCGTAGTACTAAAGACATCCAGCGATTCGCCGCTTACAGGTTGGATGTTTTTCAACTTGATGCGTGAGGTTGGATTACCCGCTGGTGTGATCAACTTTATGACTGGTTCCGGCGCTTCTATCGGTGACGTGCTTGTTGCGCATCCGAAAACGCGTTTCATTTCGTTCACAGGATCGAAGGAAGTCGGTATTCATATCAATGAACTTGCGGCAAAGGTTCAACCCGGACAAAAATGGCTCAAGCGCGTCATTGCAGAGATGGGCGGGAAAGATTCTATCATTATTGACAATCAAACTGATCTCAATGCGGCAGCACAAGCATCTCTTGTTTCGGCATTTGGTTTTCAGGGGCAAAAATGTTCAGCCGCTTCCCGCGCAATAGTAGTTGAGAAAGTTTACGATAAGTTTCTCGATATATTAAAAATAAAAGTTGATGAACTAAAAACCGGTCAATCGGATGATCCGGCAAATTATATGGGCCCGGTAGTCAATAAAGGTTCAGAAGAGAAAATTCTCTCGTACATCCAAAAAGGAATTCAAGAAGGCGGCCGGTTGATCTGCGGAGGCGGTAAAGCCGAAGGAGACGGATTTTTCATCAATCCGACAGTTATTGCCGATGTCGATCCTATTGGGACGATTTCGCAGGAAGAAATATTTGGCCCAGTACTTGCAGTTATTAAAGTTAAAGATTTCAATCAAGCCCTTGAAGTGGCAAACAATACAGAATTCGGTCTCACCGGCGGCGTCTGGACGAGGAATAGAAAAAAAATTGAAAAAGCGAAGGAGGTATTTCACGTTGGGAATTTTTATGTGAATCGAAAAATTACCGGAGCACTTGTTGGCGTGCATCCCTTCGGCGGATTTAATATGTCCGGTACGGATTCAAAAGCTGGCGGACGTGATTACTTATTGCTGCTTATGCAAGCAAAGGCTTTATCGGAAAAGATCAGATAATATTTGTCGATTTTCGATCTTGTGATTTAGTGATCGAGAAGAATAAATCAGTAATTGTAAATTGGAAATAACTAAAAAATGCCTGAATACATAAAATGTGCTTACTGTAGTGAAGAAATAACGGCAGATAGCGATTTCTGTCCGCATTGTGGTACTTTGTTTGCGAAAGCCGGTACTGTGTTTTGTGATTTGCATCCGCTGGAACACGGAGCAGGTATTTGTATTATCTGCCGCAAACTTTGTTGCGAAGAATGCGGTGCTAAGGTTCACGGACGGTTTTTATGTTCAGCACATCGAAAAGTTAGAGTGGAACAAGATTGGGTAGAAGTTTTTCGTTCGACAGAAATTTCCGATGCAGAGCTGGTGAAATCAGTTTTAGAATCAGCCGGGCATAAAGTGTTGGTGCAGAATTTTAATTCTATCGGATTTATCTGGGATGGCGGAGGTGATTCGCCAATCTCGCGCAGTAACATCAATAAGCCGGCGAAAGTATTTGTGCCAATTCCTGAATATTTGGATGCGATAGAAGAAATTGTGGATTGGAAATCATCGGAAACTAATATTGATGAAGTAGAATCTGGGCACCAGGATTGAACATAAGAGGAATTCACCATGAAGATTCACGAATATCAAGGAAAAGAAGTCCTAAGAAAGTTTGGAGTTCCTGTTCCCAAAGGAGAAGTGGCATTCACGATTGATGATGCTGTGAAAGCGGCTGAGAAAATCGGCGGAAGCATATGGGTTGTCAAAGCGCAAATTCAAGCTGGCGGACGCGGCAAAGGCGGCGGTGTTAAAATAGCTCGAAGTTTAGAAGAAGTTCGCGAGCGCGCCGGTGAAATTCTCGGCATGCGCCTCATTACGCATCAAACAGGACCGGAAGGGCGCATCGTCCGTCGCTTACTTGTTGAGCAAGGGATGAATATTGCAAAGGAAATGTATGTAGGCATTACGCTGGATCGTCAGCGCTCGCAAAATGTTGTCATGGTCTCGACGGAAGGCGGAGTGGAGATTGAAAAGGTCGCTGTCGAAGCGCCGGATAAAATATTGAAAGAAACAATCAATCCTGTAATCGGATTTCAACAGTTTCAAGCTCGGACACTTTGCTTCGGCCTCGGGCTAACAGGCGATGCATTTAAAAACGGAGTCAAATTTTTATTAGCTCTCTACAAAGCATATGAAGCTACCGATGCGTCTTTGGCTGAAATTAATCCGCTCGTCATTACGCAGGAAGGGCATGTCGTTGCGCTCGATGCTAAAATCAACTTTGATGACAACGCGCTTTTCCGCCATCCGGAATACGAGCAATTGCGCGATATTGATGAAGAAGAACCCCTTGAAGTGGAAGCCGCTGCATCCAATCTTAATTATATAAAACTCGATGGCAATGTCGGCTGTATGGTTAATGGTGCCGGGCTTGCAATGGCGACAATGGATATTATCAAGCTTGCGGGCGGAATGCCTGCGAACTTTCTTGATGTAGGCGGCGGCGCAAGCGCAGAGACGGTGGAAGCCGGATTTAAAATTATTTTGAAAGATGAGAATGTTAAAGCCATTCTTATTAATATTTTTGGTGGTATTGTACGTTGCGATCGTGTTGCGACTGGGGTTGTAGAAGCTGCGAAAAATATCGATGTGCAAGTTCCTATCGTCGTACGTCTCGCCGGAACGAACGCCGAACTCGCAGCTGAGATTTTGAAAAGCTCTGGATTAAAATTTCTTGTCGCTGGAACGTTAAAAGAAGCAGCAGAGAAAGTAACAAGTGCTATTGCGGCGTGAAGAAAGTTATGAGTGACCAGTGATGAGTGATCATTGGATAAAAGTGAAATGATGAAACGATCTATAAAAACGGTTGTTCATAAATATCAATTAGGCAAAGAACCGAATAATTTTTCCTATTGGCGGAGACAGAGAGTTTCGCGTCGACTTTCCACCGCAGAGGAACTACGTAATTTATTTATCACAATGAATTATGGAACTCGACCAAAATTTCAAAGAGTTTGTCGAATTATTAAACCGAAACAGAGTTGAATATTTAATCGTTGGCGGTTATGCAGTTATTGCACATGGTTACCCAAGGTCTACCGGTGATCTCGATGTATGGGTAAATCCGACACAATCGAACGCAAAAAAAGTTCTTCATGTATTAAAAGAGTTTGGCTTTGAAAAATTAAAAACAACTGAAAAAGACTTATTCACAAAAAGGAACAATTCTACAGTTTGGATATGTACCGTTAAGGATTGACATTCTTACCGGTATTGATGGAGTTGAATTTGAAGAAGCTTTTCCCGAAAAGTTTTAAAAGAAGTATTATGGTATTTTAATCAATTTTATAGGTAAAGAGGCGCTCAAAAAAAAATAAAATTAGCGCTGGTAGGAATAGAGATTTGGCAGATTTAGAAGAACTAAAAGAAAAAAACGAAAGAAATAATTTTTATCTCTCTACTCAATGACTCATAGACTCAACTACTTAAATACTTTTTTCCTTTTTCATTTGATACTTTTGCATTGAATACTATGCCCTGGAATGAAAATTACGAACCTGTTATTGGACTTGAAGTCCATGCAGAATTATTAACCAAGTCGAAAGCATTCTGCAGTTGTTCGACAAAATTTGGAAGTGATCCGAACTCTAACGTTTGTCCGGTCTGCCTTGGTATGCCGGGAGTGCTTCCTGTTTTGAACAAAAACCTTGTTGAGTTCATTATGAGGATGGGTTTGGCGACAAACTGTACCATCGCGCCTAAATCTATCTTTGCCAGAAAAAATTATTTTTATCCGGATTTGCCAAAAGGTTATCAGATATCGCAGTATGAAGAACCGATATGTGCAAACGGTTGGCTGGATGTTGAACTGAAGGATGGAACGATAAGGCGAATCGGCATAACACGAATTCATATGGAAGAAGATGCTGGCAAATCGATTCACGATCAGGACACAGATACTCTTGTGGATGTGAACCGGTGCGGCGTTCCACTTATCGAGATCGTTAGTGAACCCGATATGCATACGCCGCATGAGGCATATCAGTATCTTTATATGATTCGCCAGATCGTTACATATCTTGGCATCTGTGATGGCAATATGGAAGAAGGAAGTCTTCGGTGCGATGCGAATGTTTCTGTCCGAAAAAAAGGCGAAACAAAATTAGGAACAAAACTTGAAGTAAAGAATTTGAATTCTTTTCGCTTTGTTGAGAAAGCGCTCGAATATGAAATCAATCGTCAAATAGAGGCACTTGAAAATGGAGAACAGATAATTCAACAGACATTACTCTGGGATGCCGATAAAGGAGTTTGCGTTCCGATGCGCATGAAAGAGGAAGCACATGATTATCGCTACTTCCCCGATCCTGATTTAGTGCCCGTGCTGGTAAATCAAGAGTGGATAGATGATGTGAAAGCAAAGCTGCCGGAGCTCCCGATTGTTCGGCGCGATCGCTACATCAGAGAATTCAAATTACCAAAGTACGATGCCGATATTATTACCACAGAGCGCGAACTGGCGGACTATTTTGATGGGATCATTGAAAACCTAAAAAAGAAGGATGAAGAATCATACAAGATCGCAAGCAATTGGACGATGGGAGACGTTTTGCGTGTAGTTAATGATCAGCATATTGCGGTTTCAGATTTCCCGATTACGCCGAAGAATCTCTCCGATATGATCAATCTTATTATTGATAGCACTATCAGCGGCAAGATTGCCAAAGATATCTTTGAGGAAATGCTGAAAACAAAAGAATCGCCCAAAGCGATTGTCGAGAAGAAGGGCTTAGTGCAAGTAAGTGATGTTTCTGCAATCGAAAAAGTAATTGATGAAATTCTCGCGAACAACCAGGGACAGGTTGAGCAATATAAAAGTGGGAAGCAGCAGGTCTTCGGTTTCTTTGTTGGACAAACAATGAAGGCAATGAAGGGGAAAGCAAATCCGAAAGTGGTAAATGAGGTGTTACAGCGGAAGCTGAGTCTATGAGTCGTTGAGTTTTTGAGTCATTGAGTTGTTGAGGTAAGATATTAAAGTGAATAGATAGAATGAATCGGTTTAAGAATTTAAGAGTTTATGAGAAAGCACTTGACTATTCATTTGCTGTTCGTCAATGTGTAAGGAAATTTCCGAAGGAAGAAATGTTTGGATTAATCTCTCAATGGCGAAGAGCAGCAGACTCAATTGTTTTAAATATTGCAGAAGGCGCAGGAAATTCATCAAAATTGGAATATGCCAGGTTCTTGGATATTGCTATTCGTTCCGGGTTTGAATGTTTAGCTTGTTTAGATATCGCGATTCGGAGTAAATATGTAGATAAAATAAATTATGACGAACTCTCTTCTCAGACAAATGAAATTATTGCCATGCTGGATGGATTGAAAAAAGCAATCAAGAAATAATACTCATAGACTCAACGACTAATTACTCAAAGACATAAATAAAGGATTAACAATGCGAAACAAAGTAATTGCAGGTAACTGGAAAATGTACAAAGATCTAAATGAATCAACAGAACTTTTAAACGGTCTTAAAACGAAACTTACTGTGCTGCCAAACGGTGTGAAGGCGATTGTGTGCCCGCCTTATGTCTCGCTTGCATTTGCGCAAAAATTGCTCGAAGGCAGTCCAATCGCGCTCGGTGCACAGAATATGTATCACGAGGATGAAGGCGCTTTCACGGGTGAAGTCTCGCCGAAAATGTTGAAATCTGCCGGATGCCAATATGTAATCATCGGACATTCAGAGAGACGGCAGTATTTCAAAGAGACGAATGAATTTATCAACAAGAAAGCCAAGAAAGCTCTTGCCTCCGGATTGATTCCAATAATTTGCGTGGGCGAAACATTGGATGAACGCGAAAAGAATATTACCGATCAGATTGTAAGCGTGCAGGTGAAAGGATGTTTGAAAGATATTCCGGCCGCTGATGTCGAGAAGCTGATCATCGCATACGAGCCGGTGTGGGCAATTGGTACCGGTAAAGTCGCAACTCCGCAGCAAGCGCAGGAAGTGCACCAGCTTATTCGCAAACTCATCGGGCAAATATATAGCTGGGCAACTGCCGAGAAAGTTATTCTTCAATACGGCGGCAGCGTGAAACCGGAAAACGCAAAAGAATTGTTGCATCAACCAGACATCGACGGCGCACTTGTCGGCGGTGCTTGCCTAAAAGCAGATTCGTTTGCAGCGATTGTGCAGGCAGCAGTTTAATCTTTCGTTTTACGTAATAGTACTAAATGGCAACTTTCATAGCAGGGGAGTTGCCTTTTGTTTTTCTCTACTAATCAGTAAATTGAATTATAAACAACCTATAACACATCTCGTGAGGTGCCGCTATGACACGCCGCTTCGTTCTGTTTTTTTCATGTTTGCTATTTATTCTCTACAGCATGTTCGCGCAGGAGTCGCGTTTACTCCGGTTTCCTGCTATCCATGGAAATCAAATTGTATTTACCTACGCCGGTGATCTCTACGCGGTCGCGGCAACAGGAGGTGTTGCCCGTAAATTGACAAACGATGTCGGTTTTGAAATGTTTGCTCATTTTTCGCCCGATGGAAAACAAATCGCTTTTACAGGTCAATACGACGGGAACACTGAAGTGTATCTCATGCCAGCAGAAGGTGGAGTGCCGAAACGACTAACATTTACCGCGACACTCGGCCGCGATGATGTTTCCGATCGTATGGGACCAAACAATATTGTCATGGGCTGGAAAGATGATAAACACGTTGTCTTTCGTTCGCGGTGGACCGAGTTTAATGATTTTAAAGGACAATTGTACCTCGCATCGGTCGAGGGAGGAATTCCTGAACAACTCCCGCTGCCGCGCGGCGGATTTTGTTCCTACTCTCCCGATGGAAAAAAACTTGCCTACAACCGGGTGTTCCGTGAATTCAGAACGTGGAAGCGATATCGCGGCGGTCAGGCCGACGATATCTGGATCTATGATTTTGAAACCAAACAGACGATCAACATCACCAATAATCCTGCACAGGATATTTTCCCGATGTGGAGCGGGAATATGATATATTTTATTTCTGATCGCGACGAGAACAAGAGGATGAACCTTTACTCGTACGATTTGAATACGAAGGAGACAAAGAAGCTTACAGATTTCACAGAGTATGATGTCAAGTTTCCGTCGCTCGGCGATCATGCGATCGTATTCGAAAATGGCGGCTTCATCTATACATATGATTTCGCAAGCGGAAAAACAGAAAAGGTCACGATCTCCATTAATGATGATTTCGACGGTGGCCGCGGCGGATTGGTGGATGTAAGTAAGAATATTACAAATTACGAAATTGCTCCCGACGGCAGCCGGGCATTATTCGGTGCACGGGGCGATATCTTTACCGTACCAGTGAAGTACGGCAACGTCCGCAATTTGACGAAAACCCCTGGCGTCCATGAGCGTAATTCCAAATGGTCGCCGGATGGTAAATCGATTGCGTACATCTCCGATGCAAGTGGAGAAGATGAGATTTATGTGATGCCGCAAGACGGAAACGGAACACCGACCCAGATTACTACAAAAGGCGATGTCTATAAATATTACCTTCTCTGGTCTCCGGATTCGAAAAAAATACTGTGGGCGGATAAGCAGCAGAGGCTGCAATATATTGATCTTGAGTCGAAGAAAGTGACGCTGATAATGCAGTCGAGGGTGTGGGAGTTCACTGATTATGCGTGGTCGCCCGACAGCAAGTGGATTGCATTCGCAAAGCCGGAAGAAGAAGTCATGACGAAACTTTGTTTGTATTCCCTAGAAACTCAGCAAGTGATCGAAGTAACGGATGGTTGGTTCTCATCCTATGAACCCGCATTCAGCTCGGATGGAAAGTACATCTTTTTTGTATCCAACCGGACATTTAACCCATCATACAGTCAAACAGAATGGAATCACGCCTACTTCGATATGGCGAAGATATATTTGCTGACGCTGTCGAAGGAGACAAAATCGCCATTCGAGCCGAAGAGCGATGAAGTGAAGATGCGGGAAGATAAGTCCGGGAAGTCGGAAGAAAAATCCGACAAAAAGAAGGATGAGAAAAAAGAAGTAGTTGTAAAAGTAGATGTAGATGGAATTCAGGGGCGCGTAACTGTGCTGCCTATTATCGGTTCGCGCTATCAGAATATCCAATCGGTGGAAGAAAAAGTTTATTATATCAGGCACGGTATAAAAGATGAGAAATCAAAATTGTTCCTTTATGACTTGGACAAGCAAAAGGAAACCGAACTTGGCGATATAAATGGGTTTGAAATTTCAGCCGACGGAAAAAAGATGCTTGTGGGACAGGAAAAATCTTACGCGATTATCGATCTCCCGACAGCGAAGTTAGAGATCAAGGAAAAACTGGACCTTTCCGACATGAAGGTAAAACTTGATCATCATGCGGAATGGATGCAAATCTATAACGAGTGCTGGCGGCAAATGCGTGATTTCTTCTTTGCCCCAAATATGAATGGCGTCGATTGGGCAGGTATAAAAAAGAAATACGAAGTGCTGGTACCGTTTGTTAATCATCGGGCCGATCTTACATATATTATAGGTGAAATGATTGGTGAACTAAATTCTGGACACACATATGTTGGTGGCGGGGATATGCCGAAAGCAGAACGCATCCAAACCGGATTGCTAGGCGCAAAAATTGAACGTGATGCGAAATCGGGTTACTACCGTATCGTTAAAATTTTGAAAGGCCAGAACTGGGATCAACAAGTTCGCTCGCCGTTGACAGAAATCGGCGTGAGCGCAAAAGAAGGCGACTATATACTCGCCGTGGATGGCAAGCCGACAAACCAGATGACGGACATATATGAATCACTTGTCAATACCGTCGGGAAACAGGTGAAGTTGAAACTTAATACCGAACCTAAAGACGCTGGCGCTCATGAGACAACCGTTATTCCAACTGGGAATGAACAACCGCTCTATTATTACAACTGGGTTCAGACGAACATCGAAAAAGTTTCCAAGGCAACGGACGGCAAAATAGGATATGTTCATGTGCCGGATATGGGAGTGCCGGGTCTCAATGAATTTGTGAAGTACTATTATCCACAGCTCCGTAAAGAAGGTCTCATTATTGATTGCCGCGGGAACGGCGGTGGTAATGTATCGCCGCAAATCATCGAACGGTTGCAGCGTAACATCGCTATGATTGATATTGCACGCAACGGCTCTCCTGAGATCGATCCGGACGGAACAGTGCTCGGTCCGAAAGTTTTACTAATCGATGAATTCTCCGCATCCGATGGCGATATTGTTAGTTATCGCTTCCGGCAAGCAAAGCTGGGAAAGATAATCGGGAAACGCTCGTGGGGCGGTGTGGTGGGAATACGAGGGACGTTGCCGCTGCTCGACGGTGGGTTTATAAATAAACCGGAGTTCTCTCGTTACGATATCGAAGGCAAGGAATGGATTATGGAGGGTCACGGCGTCGATCCTGATATTGTCGTTGACAACGATCCCGCAAAGGAATTTGCGGGCGAAGATGAGCAACTAAACCGTGCCATTCAGCAGGCTCTGGATGAAATGAAGACGAAGCCGGCAAAACTCGCGCCGCCGCCGCCATATCCAGATAAGAGCAAATGACAATTTTTAAAATTTTGAGGTCTATCCGAACAGCAGGTAGATAAACCTCGAGGATTTTTTTGTGATAAATCTGTCTCCAGTAAGCAAATGAATGGAACTTTTCGTATATTTCGACTGTTTTACTGATATAGTCGAAAGGACGAATGTGGACGAAAAGCTTACGAGGGACAAAGAAGAACTTATTTTACAGGCTGCACAGCACCGCTTTGCTCTCTACGGTTATACGAAAGCAACGATGGACGAGATTGCCGAAGATATTGGTATGGCAAAGGCTTCTCTCTATTATTACTTCCCGACAAAAGAAACAATCTTCCGCTCTGTTGTTCAGCACGAACAGGCAGAATTTCTTTCCCATATACAAACGGTGATAGAAGATAAATTTTTAGCCAGTCAAAAATTTTTAGAATACATCCGGCTTCGGGTCAAATTGACTGAGCAGTTAAATAATCTCAGTCCCATGCATCAACAAGGGTGGAACGAAGTGCGGCCGATTTTTAAAGATATCTTTGCGGATTTTATCCAGCAGGAACTTCGCCGGATCACACAAATATTGCAAGAGGGAAAGAAGAATAATGAATTTCAACTCGATCATCCGCAAAAAATTGCATTGATGATTCTGCATATACTTCAAGGACTGCATCTGAGGTTTTTCCGCGGATATGAGCATCAAGCAATCAATGATACTGATCGTCTGACCTATGAACACGACACACTTCTTTTTGCCGAGACCATACTACAGGGTCTTTGCAGGAAGTCAAAACATTAATTCAATATAAGGATATTCTTTCATGCCACAACAAAACGACAAATCCCAAAAACAAAAGCCTCAATTATCCGATCAACGTGAAATCAATACCGCGAACGGAAACGATGCAACGCCAATTGAATCGGTACCGCTTTATAGAAACGTGAAAGTTGTTATCCCGCTTTTTCTTGTCGTGCTGGCGATCGCCATTTTTGCATGGCAGTACTATATTAAACTGCGCGATTTTGTCTCGACGGACGATGCATACATCGACGCCGATAGAGTCTCTGTTAGCACAAAAATATTAGGTAGGATAAATCAACTGACAGCCGACGAAGGAGACTCGGTTCGGCAAGGACAAATTCTAGTAAGGCTGGATGACAGCGATTTGCGTGCACAGGAAGCGCAAGCGAAAGCTTCACTCGCATTTGCCAGTGAAAACATATCGCTTGCAAAAGTCAATCTAGAAAAAGCACAGACAGATTTTCAACGGGCAGCGTCTCAGTTTAACCAGAATATTATCCCTAAAGAACAATACGACCATGCACAAAGCGAATTTGAATCTACCAAAGCGAGGCTCAATATTGCCAATGCGCAGACAGTCGCCGCACAGGCACAGCTTGGTGTGATACAAACACAATTGACGAATACCGTCATCGAATCGCCGATGACAGGTGTTGTTTCGAAGCGCTGGGTTCTAACAGGCGACGTTGTGCAACCCGGTCAAGCTATTTTCACGATCTATAATGTAAAAGACATCTGGGTGACGGCAAATTTGGAAGAGACAAGTCTGTCTAATTTACGTCTTGGCGACAAAGTGGATATTAGCGTAGACACCTATCCAAAAATAAAATTTATCGGCACTATTCTTCGCCTCGGTTCCAATACTGCATCGCAGTTTTCTTTAATTCCCCCTAATAATGCATCCGGGAATTTTACAAAGGTCACCCAGCGTGTACCGATAAAAATATCGGTCGAACAGGCTGACAGCATCCATCTTCAACATGTAAATTTATTGCCAGGCATGTCCGTTGAAGTCAAAGTGAAAGTTCGTTGACCATGTTTGGAGGAATAACAAATCGTTTGAAACGAGGATTTACTAATCGTGTGCCTTCGCTTCATCATGAACACGACTCGTACCGCTGGTGGGTTTTGGCGAACGTGATGATCGGAACATTTATGGCAGTGCTTGATGCCACGATCGTAGATGTTTCCTTGTCGAAAATTATGGCGTCATTCGGAATTACTGTCGATAAAGCCGAATGGGTGATCACCGCATACATGCTGGTCTTTGCAGTTATGCTCCCGACATCCGGATGGATAGCAGATCACTTCGGATACAAGAGAACATATTTTTTAGCATTGTCATTATTTACCTTAGGATCATTTCTCTGCGGGCAAGCCTGGAATGAAAATATGCTTATCCTATTCCGAATTGTTCAGGCAAGCGGTGCGGGATTGCTGATGCCGACCGGGATGGCTATTGTAACACGTGAGTTTCCGGCGCGGCAGCGCGGACTTGCACTCGGATTCTGGGCCATTGCAGCGGCGGCATCCGTATCACTCGGCCCGATGATAGGCGGATATCTTATAGATAATATCAATTGGAATGCAATCTTTAATGTAAACGTACCGGTTGGCATAGTGGGTTTATTTGCAACGATGGTCATTCAGCGTGAATATAAAACAGAACGTACAAGATCGTTTGACGTGATTGGATTCGTATCGATGGCGACGTTTCTCTGTGCGCTTCTACTGGCACTAACGGATGGTAATGCTTCTTGGAATACCGGCGGATGGACGTCGCCGTTTATCATTTCGTGTTTTATCATATCAGGGTGTGCGTTTATCGTATTTTTGGTGACGGAGCTTACTATTGAACATCCGCTCATCGACCTGAGTCTGCTCAAGGATTTTAATTTTAGCATGGCAAACGGTGTTCTCTTTATTTTCGGATTTGGGATGTTTGGCAGCACATTTTTGCTTCCATTGTATCTTCAATTGTCGATGGGATATACAGCATTTCAAGCAGGCTCGCTATTTTTACCCGTCGGCATTCTTCAAGCAATCACAGCTCCTATTTCCGGATTTCTATCTGATAAGGTAAATCCAAAAATTCCTGCTGTCATCGGTATTACATTATTGGCATTCAGCCTTTTCATCAACAGTTCATTGTCAATGTATTCGGAGCATCATCAGATTATGCTTGCATTGTATATCCGCGGGTTTGCTATGGGATTGATGTTCACACCTTTATCAATGACAGCGCTTTCGAATATTCCGCGTCACAAAATCGGCCAGGCATCCGGGTTGTTTAATGTTATCCGACAATTAGGTGGGAGCTTCGGCATTGCATTTATGAGCACAATGCTGCTGCGCCGTACCATTTATCATACTGCAACATACGGCCAGGTTGTGAGTCAGCAATCGGATACATTTCGTCAGGTTGCACAGCATTTGACGCGTTTTAGTATGAATGCAATTGGAGGAAATCAATCTCTTGCGGCAATGCGTGCGAACGCTCTAATTGCGTCGCACATTTCTACCCAGGCGTTTATCAGTGCTGTGTGCGACGACTTTTTAGTGGCATCAATAATCACTATTGCCGCGCTTGTTCCCATTTTATTCCTTCGTGTACGAAAGCGAAATAAATCTGAACATGTATCGGTCATGGAATAAAAATATTTAATGGTACAGATAGAGTCATACAAGGACTGAGAAATATGAATAGAATGAAAATAATTTTATCGGCAGTATTTTTTCTCGCCGGCGCTGCGGCAGGACAAGATTCGATGACAGTCGAGCAAGCTGTTCAACGTGTTCTCCAAATCCATCCGGCAATAGAACAAGCATTGGCAAATACCCGTGCAGCGGAAGCGCGCGTTCAGCAAACATCAAGTGCACGTTTGCCAGAATCAGATATTGAAGCTTCATATACTTACCTCGGTCCGCCTATTCCTTTTTATTTCGGAGTTTTGGGGCCATTTCAGTTTTATCCGAACAATAATTATGACGCTCATATCGGAGCCGGTTATATGCTGTACGATTTCGGGAAGACAAGTGCCACTATCGACGTAGCACAATCTCACGTTGAATCTGCGCAAAATACAGTTGATTTAATAAAGAACGGATTGGGTTATCAGACCATTCGAACATTTTATACTATCTTGTTTCTTCAAAAATCAATTCATGTAGCGGATGAGCAAATTGAAACATTCGACGAGCACCTTTCTCTTACTAAGAAAAAGGTCGATGTAGGAACTGCGACAAGCTTCGATGTCCTTACGACTGAAGTTCGTGTCGCCTCGGCCCAAAATCGAAAAGTAGAGTTGGAAAACTCATTGCACAAACAGGAATCTATATTGCGCCAGTTGCTTGGTGAGAAAGAAGGGATTCCAATTACACTTGTCGGCGAATTTACGATGGTTCCTGTAAAGCTGAATGCTGATTCACTTGTTGAGCAAGCATTCGCAAAACGTATAGAATTGAAACTTGATCATAATGCCCAGATGACTGCCGACCTCCAGTATAAGATGACATCCCGTGGCAATATGCCGTCACTCCATATCAGCGGAGAATACGGTGTAAAGAACGGGCTCTATTTTCCCGACCTTAACATCATTCGCGGTAATTGGGCCCTTAGTGCACAATTACGCGTGCCTGTATTCGACGGCTATCGAGTCGATCATATGGAACAAGAAGCACAAGCGGCAATAAATGCGGAGCAGGCACATACACAAAACACTGAACGGCAAATTCGATCAGATGTTGAACAAACTCTTGCTGACTTTCAAGCATCAGCGAGAAAAGTGGAAATTACAAAAGTGCAGCTTCAGCAGGCACACGAAGCTGTTGCAATTGCACGAACTCGTTACGAAACCGGTTCTAGCACCAATTTGGATTTACTGGATGCAGAGACTGCAGAGTCGGAAGCTAAGTTAATGAACTTGGAAGCAATGTATCGCTTGGTCATTAGCAAATACGAACTTGATCGTGCTGTTGGAGTATCGTTTTAGAATTATTGATGTATGGGTTAAAGTGAATAGCTTATAATTCGAACCACTGTCGGACAGTTTTCAAATTGGATTCCTTAAATAACTTGTGCGAGAATTCGTTGCTATGCACATTATATCTGTAATCTTTTTCCCACTTCCCGATATTTTTTTGTAATGACCGTAATGCATCAAGGATATTCGCAACCTCATCATCTGTTGTTGTTGGATGAATGGACAGCCGAATCCATCCGGGTTTCGTTGAAAAATCACCATGGTCGATGCGGTTTGTGATCTCATTTGAATGTTGCGGATCAACATGAAGTAAATAATGTCCATATGTACCCGCACAATCGCACCCGCCACGCACCTGAATGCCAAAACGGTCATTGAGAATTTTAACCGCAAGGTTGTAATGAATATTTTCGAAGAAAAATGAAATAATACCAAGCCGATGAGCAATATTGTCTGCAAGAATATGCAGGCCGGATATTGTACGCATTTCTTTTAAAGGTACAGGGACAATTTCTTTCTCACGTTTGAGCATCTGTTTCACACCCATTTGTTCTTTTAATTCTACGGCCAGCGCGGATCGAACGGCCTGTAAAAATCCTGGTGTGCCGCCGTCTTCACGTTCTTCGATGTCAGGTTTGTAACGATATGTTCCCCATGGATTTGTCCAGAGGATGGTACCGCCACCGGGTTGATCTGGAGATTTAAGATGATATAGTTCCGAATCGAATACCATCACACCAGACGAACCAGGGCCCCCTAAAAATTTGTGCGGTGAGAAAAAAATTGCATCCAATCGCTCCAAGGGATCGGCAGGATGCATGTTGATGTTTACGTATGGCGCAG
Source organism: Ignavibacteriota bacterium (assembly GCA_963727825.1). Classification (GTDB taxonomy): domain Bacteria; phylum Bacteroidota; class Ignavibacteria; order UBA10030; family UBA10030; genus Fen-1298. Next base: position 161,320 of record CAVSHO010000001.1, read on the forward strand.
ATGCAGCAAAATCGATGAAGCAAATTCCGCCATGTTCATGCATAATTTTTGCCAGTTCATGATAGGACGTTTGAATACCGGTTACGTTGGAACAACCAGTAAATGAGCCGATTTTCAAGGGACGATTTTTATATTGCTCTAAGGATTCCCTGAGACTGTCTGTATTGACGAGTCCTTCTTGTGTCGGCGGAATGACACATACATCGGCAATTGTCTCATACCATGATGTATGGTTTGAGTGATGCTCCATATGTGTTATGAAAACGACAGGTTTCTTATCAGATGGAATAGTAATAAACTGATTTAGCTGGTCCGGGTATTTCAACCCTAACATTCTTTGGAACTTGACCAGCGCGGCGGTCATACCAAATCCGACATTCAATAAAGCATCTTTCGGTCCTGCGTTAACATGATGTTTTATTACTTCGTGAGCATGATAATACGCTTGCGTCATCATTGTACCGGTGATATTTGTTTCCGTGTGTGTGTTACCGACGAACGGGCCGAACACTTTATGCATCTTCTCTTCAATAGGAGCATACAATCTTCCGCTGGCTGTCCAATCTGCGTATGTGATTTTCTTCGTACCGTACGGCGAACGAAAAGTTTGTTTTATTCCAACAATGTTTTTACGGAATTGCGAAAAATATTTTTCTATGTTCATATTATTGCTTCTCTAATATTCAATCAGGTAGAGGCGTTCAATTTTTATCCGCCGTCTTTGTGGCGGAGAACGCCTCTACAACGTAAAATTATATTTGTGATAATGCCTGATCCAAATCCCAAATAATATCTTCTGCCGCTTCGACTCCTACAGAAAGACGTAGCAAGTTATCAGTAATGCCAAATTCTTCTCGCTTATGCGGTTCTACGGCAGAGTGCGTCATTGCTGCCGGATGTTCGGCAAGCGATTCTGTCCCGCCAAGACTGACTGCGAGCTTTACCATTTTAAGTGAATCCAGAAATCGGAATGAAGCTTGTTCATCACCCTTAATAATAAAACTGATCATTGCTCCGGGTGACAGGCATTGCTTTTTGTAGATAGTATACTGTGGATCGCCTTCCTTAAGTAATCCAAGATACAGCACCTTCTCAACTTTAGGATGTGTGGAAAGCCATTCGGCAATTTCTTGTGCACTTTCCGCTGAAGTGGTCATCCGCATCTTGAGTGTTTCAAGACTCCGCAGAAGTAACCAGCCGGTCAATGGACTTGCCACTGAACCGAAAGCAACGCGCAGTGATTTGATACGGTTAATAAGTTCTTTGGAACCAAGGCATGCACCGGCGACGACGTCACTGTGGCCGCCTATATATTTTGTTGCTGAATAGAGAACAAGGTCAACACCATGCTTGATGGGGTGTTGGAAGACAGGCCCGAGAAATGTATTGTCCACTGCTGTATAGACTTTGCGTTCTTTTGTTGAAAAGTGTTTTGCAATATCCACACACATTTCAATATCGATTAAGCAATTAGTCGGATTTGCCGGCGTTTCAAAGAAGATCATCCGAAGTTTATCTGCAGCACCCGCCTGTTCCACCATATCGATGATCTGTTGTTTAGTGTGTTGTACGCCAAAGTCTATAGTTTTAATGCAAAACTTTGTTAGTACGGATTCGAAGAGATATTCTGTGCCGCCATAAATAGGTTCACTGCTTAAAAGAACATCTCCCGGCTTTAATAGTTCGAGTACAGTCGGTACTGATAGCTGCCATACCGCTATCAAAAACTGCGCAAGCTTCAGCTTCATCCCAAATAGTCAGGCGGTCTTCGAGAATTTCCAGATCCGGATTATTAATACGGCTGTAGATGAGTCCGGCGCCATGCTTGCCCGGTTCACGCACGCCATGCGCCATCTCAAAAAACTCTTTTCCATCATTGGCATTTTCAAAGACGAAAGTTGAAGTTTGAAAAATAGGGCACTTTACAGCACCTTCCGACCATTCCGGTTTATAGGCATAGCCCATCATCAGAGTTTCGGGTTTAAGCGTTTTCTTTTTTCCGTTAGCGATGAGTTCTTTATCCATAAAAGTACCTCATTGAATAGTGGTGGGAAATTTGTTGTGGAGGAAGGTACGAGAATATTTTTGAAAGTCAATTATGCACATTGAAACAGAAACAATTACTAAGGCAAAAAATATTGTTGCTAAAACGATCCAATATATAGTATCAAAAATAGATCAGCCCTCCAAAGAAGTGTATCTTCGGAGGGCTGTGTATATTCGATCCAAAAAGTGCTGTGGAAAGTTTTTTCTCTCAACAAGCCATATTTAACCGGCAGAATACCTGCCTAAAAATCGGCGGATATAAAAGTCTCAACAGCACAGATATATTTTATCCTTTATTTGCCTTATAAAATTCTTCCATATGTTTAGCCAATAATTCCACTGATTCCATAGGGCAGGCGTTATAAATGGAAGCGCGCATGCCGCCAACAGAGCGATGGCCTTTTAGTCCGAGCATCTTCTTTGCTTTTGCCTCGGCTATAAATTTCTCTTCCAACTCCGGTGTCGGCAAATTCCAGGTAACATTCATAAGAGATCGGTCTTCTTTGTTGACAACGGAGCCCTTATAAAATTCCGGATATGCATCGAAGATATCATAAATAAGTTTTGCTTTCTTTTGATTGCGTGCCTGAATAGCGTCTAACCCGCCTTCTTTGATAATCCATTTTAATGTTCTACCGACCACGAATACCGGCAGGCAGGGAGGTGTGTTGAACATAGAACCCGCATCGACATGTGTTTTGTATTTCAGTATTGAAGATAAATTTTGTTTTGCTTTTGCTTCCATCCATGCTTTTTTAATTACAACCATAACAACGCCGGCAGGACCTAGGTTTTTTTGTGCACCTGCGTAAATGAGACTGTACTTTTTAAAATCACGTTTGATACCAAGCATATCAGACGACATATCGGAAACCAAAGGCACATTGCCAACGTCGGGATCGGTTTTCCACTCAGTGCCAAAGATTGTATTATTTGTGGTGATGTGTACGTAGTCGGCGTCGCCGGAGAATTTAATATTTTTCGGTAATTGATTGAAGTTTGTCGGTTTCGACGAGGCAACTTCAATTGCATTTCCAAGAATCTTTGCTTCCTTCAGCGCTTTCGATGCCCATTCGCCAGTATTGACATAATCGGCTTTATTCTGGAGAAAGTTCATTGGCACCATTGCAAACTGCAAGCTTGCTCCGCCGCCCAGAAAGATTACTGCATATTCTTCCGCTGATAATCCCATAATACTCAGTGCATCGGCTTGAGCTTCTGCCACTACTTTATCAAAAGCTTTATCTCTGTGGCTGATTTCCATTATTGAAACGCCGATACCCGCAAAATCCATTACAGCGTCGCGTGTCTCTTCAATAACAGAAAGAGGGAGAACAGCCGGTCCAGCGAAGAAATTATGTACACGTGCCATAGGTTTTATCCTTTCTAAGTTTAATTTGCAATAACAGCGGGAGTTCTTTCGATCACTTTAACATACTAATATTTTTATAAACTGTCTACATCAATTTATTAGATATATGAAAATAATTTTTCCAATTGAGAATACAATGTTGCTGGTTATGAAATTTTTTGGTATAATCTGTACAGAATAATTCACCAGGTAATTTTTCCTTCGGCATTCGTAGCCCCTCGGTAATCAAACAGAATGATTGCCTTAGGAATTTAACTATAATAATCCCATGGAGTTTACTATGAATATTCTCGTATCTGATGGAATCACGCAAGAAGGCGCAAAAATTCTTACCGATGCCGGTCACAAGGTAGATAAACTCAAGCTGACACCAGAAGAGTTGCTAAAGAAGATCGGTGACTATGATTGCATCATTGTTAGGTCTGCAACAAAAGTAACAAAGGAAGTGATAGAAGCTGGAACAAAACTCAAGGTGATTGGACGTGGCGGTGTCGGACTTGATAATATAGACGTGGCTTTTGCGCAAAGTAAAGGGATAAAAGTTTTAAACACGCCTGCTGCTGCATCGGTATCCGTTGCAGAGCTTGCCATTGGGCACATGTTCGCTGTATCGCGTTTCTTGTATATAAGTTCAATGGAAATGCGGCAAGGCAAATGGCCGAAGAAAGAATATGGAGAGGGAAAAGAACTTTTCAAGAAAAATCTTGGCGTACTCGGATTCGGCAATATTGGCAAAGAAGTTGGACGCCGTGGGAATGCGTTGGGAATGCATGTGATGGCATATGATCCGATTGTCAACACTGTCGATTTTCCAGTTGAGATGACTACTAAAGAAAAAATTCTTGCCGATTCCGACTTTATCACTCTTCATCTCCCATTGAATAAAAAAGAAGGACCGGTTATTGGGAAAAAAGAGTTTGATATGATGAAACAGGGAGTTGTGATTATCAATTGCGCACGCGGCGGCGTTGTAGATGAAGCTGCATTGCTTGAAGCTTTGAATTCAGGCAAAGTTGCGGCAGCTGGAATAGATGTATTTGCAAATGAACCACCAACCGATGCGCAGAAAGCTCTAATCAATCACCCGCATGTTAGTGTTACACCGCATATTGGTGCCTCTACAGTCGAAGGACAGGAGCGGGTTGGTGCGGAGATCGCGAATAGAATAGTAAAAGCATTCAACGCTTAAAAAGCATGGCAACGATCCGATCGTTTAAAGCATTTCGGCCGAAACCTGAATTCGCGGGCGAAGTCGCAGCAAGACCTTATGATGTGCTGAACTCAGATGAAGCACGCGAAGAAGTAAAAGGACACCCGCTTTCGTTTTTGCACATCGGCAAGCCGGAGGTCGATCTCGATCCGAGTATCGACCTCCACGATAAGCGTTTGTACGAAAAAGGAAAAGAGAATCTCCAGAAACTCATTTCCCAAAATATTCTGGTTCAAGATTCTGCATCATATTTGTATGTGTATGCACAGACAATGGGCAAGCATACTCAGTACGGTCTTGTAGGTTGTGCATCGGTTGATGAATATTGGAACAATACTATCAAGAAACATGAATTGACGCGAAAAGATAAAGAAGAAGATCGCTGCGAGCATGTGCGCGTTACAAATTCCCATTCCGGCCCGATATTCCTTACATACCGTGACAACGATGAAATCAATAATATAGTTGCAGGCATAATAAGTAAATCGCCGGAGAATGATCACACAGCGTTAGACGGTATACGGCATCAAAGCTGGGTGATAAAAGATAAAGAGGTAATCCGGAAGATCGCCTCAATCTTTAAAACAATTCCAAACCTATATATTGCAGATGGACATCATCGTTCGGCGGCGGCAGCAAGAGTTGGAAGAGAACGCGCGAGTGCAAATCCCAATCATCGAGGAGATGAAGAGTATAATTTTTACTTAGCTGTTTATTTCCCTGCAAGTCAGCTCCGCATTATGGATTATAATCGGTTGGTTAAAGATCTATGCGGTATGACGAAAGAGGAATTCTTTGCGAAATTGAAACCAAACTTCGATATCGATGAAGCTTTTGCACAAGTGGAGCCTGCGAAAAAAGGCGACTTCGGAATGTATCTCGAAGGTAAATGGTACACACTCTCCGCCGGCACCGCGTTACAAGGCGTTGCCGATCCGGTCCTACAGCTTGATGTTTCAATTCTGCAAAATCATTTGCTTGACCCGATTCTCGGCATTAAAGATCCACGCGTTGATAAACGAATTGATTTTGTCGGCGGTATCCGCGGCTTAGGTGAATTGGAACGGCGCGTCAATTCAGGCGAAATGAAAATTGCTTTCAGCATGTTTCCAACTTCTGTTACCGAATTAATGGCTATTGCCGACGACGACGAACTCATGCCGCCTAAGTCAACGTGGTTTGAGCCAAAACTCCGCGATGGATTATTTGTGCACTTCTTGGATTAATCTCGATTAGGATGTAGAGAGTATTTTTACGAACACGGGGATACCTGTTCTCACACCGCTCGTTGCTTCTCTTTCCCTTGTTTTCTAAATTGATTTCAATGATTACATCGATTTATCGCTGAGGGTAGATTAACTGATTTTACAAATTGGAGATTGAAGATGGTTCGTTGGTTGTCAATTGTTCATTGTTCGTTGCTTGCTGTTTGGTGCTCGTTGTTTATTGCAGAGGCGCAACCTCGCATTGAAAGCCAATTTCGTATAGCACGCCTAAAGTACAGCGGTGGTGGCGATTGGTATAACGGTCCAACGGAAGAGGTAAATCTATTAAAATTTGTTCAACAGAACACAAATATAGATTGTGATCCTCGGTACGAGTTTGTCGATCTCTCCAGTGATAAACTTTTTTCATATCCATTCCTGTTTATGACCGGACATGGCAACATCAACTTTTCTGATTATGAAGTGCAGCGGCTTCGCACATATCTGATACAGGGTGGATTTCTTTACGCAGATGATGATTATGGAATGGATAAAGCTTTTCGGCGTGAAATGAAAAAGGTGTTTCCAGATCAAGAATTGATCGAGCTACCGTTTACCTATGGAATGTACAATTGTCACTTCCATTTCCCAAATGGTGTACCAAAGACGCATGAACATAACGGTAAGCCACCGCAAGGATTTGGATTGTTCCATAACGGCAGGCTGATTGTTTATTACACGTACGAATCGAATCCTAGTGATGGCTGGGACGATCCTGACGTACATGGTGATCCTGAACCGGTGCGGCAAGAAGCGTTGCGGTTCGGAACAAATATTATTGTTTGGGTTCTGACACATTGACTGCGATTGAAAAACAGGAAGTTAATAATTAATGGTTGAGTGATTTTGCGATTGTATGAATAAATGATTCAAGGATTTTCTTCAATATTAACAATGTTGTCACATCGATTAATGTTGGTTCAAAACAAACAGAACCGCGTTGATTTGTTGTCGAATGCCATTGTCTTCCTTGCAGGTGTTATCGCAACAGTGACTGTTTTGGTTGTTGCGGAAATGCTGTTTGAGTTTTCCCGCATTGGGCGAACGGCTGTTTCTGTCCTTTTTGTTTTCTCATTTCTTGTCGTTAGCAGTTGGATGATGGGTCGTCCGTTTCTTCGTCTCGTTGGTATGTTATCCTCGGCAACGGAAGATTTGACAGCACGCCGCATTGGCGCTTTTTTCCCTTCCATCCGTGATCGACTTCTCAATGCACTTCAACTTGCGAAAAATGCCGCATCCGATTCCTTAATTTATTCAGATGAGTTGATTGATGAATCGCTAAAAGATTTTGCCGCAGAAATCCAACCGCTCGATTTTGCGCAATCAGTAGATATGTCTCATCTTCCTTTAAATCGCCGCTGGCTAATGATCAGCGCTGGTATAACGATTCTGGTTGTGTGCTTATTCCCGACATCTTTCTCCGGTGCAGCATACCGGTTGATTCATTTTACGCGCGAGTTCGCACCTCCGCCAAAATATTCATTTGAAGTTTCTCCCGGTAATAAGGAAATAGTTAAAGGTGAAAATGTTGCTGTTCGAGTCAAAGTCATTTCTCTTCTTCCGCAATTCGCTCTGCGACCAACAGATATCACTATTTACCGACAGCAAGAGGGACAGGAGAATTATGATGGAGTTAAGGTGAAGCCGGATTCGGGCGGTATATACAATACAATATTTCAAACTTTGCGCGCATCGACAGAATATTTTGCGCGAATCGCAGATGCTGAGAGCGAGCATTATAAATTGATAATGCTGGATCGGCCATTGATTCGGTCCTTCCACGTAAGGCTCGAATACCCGGCATACACCAAAATTCCACCAAGAGCAATGGATGAATTTATCGGTGATGTTACAGCATTGGCAGGAACACACGTTACGATTTCTGGCGCAGCAAGCAAATTATTGAAGCAGGCGTTTATTCAATTTGGAAACAATATAGAACTTCCGTTGATAATACATGGAGAAAAGTTCTCAGCATCATTTCTCCTTCTTTCAGACAACTCGTATCATATTTCCGTCGTTGACGAAGAAGGGTTATCGAATAGTGAACCGGTTCAATATCAAATCAAAGTCGTGCCGGATGAATATCCCACTATCGCGATAATCGAACCAGGCCGCAATATAGATATTGCCGGCGATCAGTCGCTGAATCTTCTTTTACAGGCAAAAGATGATTTTGGATTTTCCAGTTTGCGTCTGGGGTACCGACTAATAAAATCACGATATGAACAGGCGCAGACCGAATACACATTTGTTCCTATTTCCTTTTCCACAGATGCGGTGGGACAGATTGAATTGCCGTTCATTTGGAATCTTGCCAAACTCAATCTTGTGCCGGAAGATGTCGTTGAATATTTTGCGGAAGTGTTTGATAACGATAATGTAAAAGGACCGAAAAGCGGAAGAAGCAATCTCTATCTTCTTCGTCTTCCATCGTTGGACGAAGTTTTTACAGATGTCGATAAAGAGCACGAACACTCAATAGACGACTTGAAACAATCACTTGAGGAAGCGAAGAAATTGAAAGGCGACATCGAATCCATTAATCGCGATTTGAAGAAGAACAAAGATCCCGATTGGCAGACACAGAAGAAAATGGAAGAAATGGCAAAGCAGTACCAGCAAGTGCAGAAGAAATTGGAAGATGTGCATTCGCGTATCGAGCAAATGACACAGCAGATGCAGCAGCAAAACGTACTTTCCAAAGAAACAATGGAAAAATACCTGGAACTTCAACAATTATTCCAGCAGCTCGATGCAACCGAACTGCAGAAAGCACTACAACAATTGCAGCATCAAATACCGAATATCAGCAAGGACCAACTTCAGCAAGCAATGCAGAACATGACATTTTCAGAAGAACAATTCCGTCAAAGCATCGAACGAACGCTGAATCTACTCAAGCGCATTCAGATTGAGCAGAAGGTGGATGAAGTAAAAAAACGTGCGGAAGAATTGGAAAAGACAGAAAAAGAATTGCAGGAAGAAAGTTCAAAGTCTTCTGATAATCCACAAAAGCAAAAGGAGCTGTCAAAGAAACAATCAGATCTTGCGAATAAAGAACAAGCTATGGAACGTGAAACAGCCGATCTTCAGCGGCGAATGGAAGAATTTTTTACGGAAATGCCTGCGGATAAATTACAGAAGTTGTTGGAACAGGTTCAAAAACAACAAATTGATCAGAAGATGCAGCAAGCCTCCCGGCAAATGCAAACAGGAAATATGCAATCAGCACAACAAATGCAAAGTCAGATCAGTCAACAGTTACAGCAATTCAGAAAGCAGATGGAAGCAATGCAGCAGCAAATGCTTCAACAGCAATCGCAATATGTAGTAACAGAACTGCGTAAAGCGAGCAGCGACATGCTGGAGCTTTCAAAAGATGAAGAAGCACTGAAACAACAATCGCAAAATGCGCCACAAAACTCTCCACAACTCCGGCAGAACGCAGAAGATCAACTGCAAGCGAGTCAGGATTTGAACAATGTCATCAAAGGATTGAGTGAACTGTCGCTAAAATCTTTTGTAGTGACGCCGGAAATAGGAAAAGCAATTGGCCAAGCGCTTGCACATATGAACAACGCTTTGCGTTCTCTTGAGGTGCGTAATGGTGCCCAGGCGTCACAGGAGCAAGGACTAGCAATGGCAGCACTTAATCGTGCAGCAATGCAGGTGCAGAATGCACTGCAATCAATGATGCAGGGCGGAGGCGGCGGTGCTGGAAGTTTGATGCAGCAACTGCAGAGAATGGCAGGTCAGCAAATGGCTATCAACATGCAGACACAGCAAATGGGCGGAATTTCTCAGCAGCAAGCCGAAGAGGCGGCGCGTTTGGCACAAGAACAAGGTGCTGTCCGAAAATCTCTGGAAGAACTCAATCGCGAATCTCAACAGAGCGTCGAACATGAAAAATTGCTCGGCGATCTTCAGAAAATTGCGGATGAGATGAGCGAAGTCGTAAAAAATCTTGAGCAGAACAATGTTAATCCTGAGACGATAAAAAAACAAGAACGCATTCTCTCTCGTTTGCTCGATGCATCTAAATCTGTGCATGAGCATGATTACGAAAAAAAACGCAAATCGGAAACCGGCACGCAAATAGTCCGGCAAAGTCCAAAAGAAATTGATCAGAATTTTCTAGAGGGCAAAAGTCAATTAAAGGAAGAATTGTTGAAAGCGTTAGAACAGGGATATTCAAAGGATTATCAAGAACTTATACGAAAATATTTTGAGGAATTGGAAAAGACAGAAAAGTTAGTACATTAGGGCGCTAGTGTAATTGAACAGCGGCTATTCACATTTCAATATAAGGAGAAAGCTATGAAAAAGTGGCTTGGAGAAATGTGGAGATTAATTCTGATTACATTTCTCGGTTTTGCCGGAAGTATGATTGCCGGGCTTATGAGTTACGGGGGAGAAATATTTAGTCCGCAATCTGTAGGATTTGCGTACTACATTATGTTTGGCTTCAGCACGTCATTTATTTTTGCCTTCTACCATGTGCGCGGGCTTTCCAACACTATCACAGCGGCTGTTTCTACAGGAGCGGTAATTTTTGTTATTGCTTCATTCTGGATGCCAATATTGAATGCAGCTATCTGGTCGTTCGGGGTTAATCTCTCTGTGGTTGTGCTGGCATTTCTTTTTGAACGGAAGCTAGCAAATTTCAAACAGTGGAAGTTTATTGTTATAGGTGTTGTCTATGGTGCTATATTTGTACTTTTAACTTTGTTTGTGGGTATTATTACAAAAGTGGCAACATTACCTCCTGCACTTTTCCAGAAAAATTATCTTGATGGATTGTGGTTAGGTTTAAGTCTCGGTATCGGTGTAGAGATTGCAGAGTCAATTGTACACTCTGTCGATCTTCACCGGCAGACGAAACGGGAAGCATATTAAGAGAATATTTTACTACAACTTTTTGCTGTCAGGAGTTACGAGACTCCGGACAGCAAAATTTAAATTTGCATCTACCAACTCACATGCCAGTGTTTGATTTGCCAATCGCCTTTCTCGGTTTTCATCAAGACGACGGTGTGAAATCGTATTGGCCCATTCTTTTTGATTTGAGTTTTCAAGACTATAAATATAGTCGTTTCATCTTGTGAACTCCTCAGCACTAAAGGAGAAAGTGTTTTGGATTCAGAACCTTCAATCAGTTTTATATTTTTATGCTCACCGTTTAAAACACCATACAAGCTTTCGAAATATTTTCCATAGATAAGATAAGCATCAGGACTGATATACTTTTTGGCTTGCGTGATATCTGCTCCTTTAAAATATTCTCAATGGGCGTCTTGATCGATTCGAGCTTTTCTATGCTCAACCTGAATCGGAAAGGAATAGTTACCCACACGGCAATTGGTTTCCCTTTTTGTTTTGCGGGTGTAAATTTCCATTGTGTACTTGCCTCAATGGCTGCGTTATTAAAAATCTCTCGATCACTTTTAACGATTTCTGCTTTTTTTACATCTCCTCTTTCGGTAATCCACACTCTCACATATACATTTCCTTCTAAGCTGTCCTTTAATGCTAATTCCGGGTACTTAGGTTGAAATTTTTTGATCACTTCCGGTTCTTTGTCATATGGAACAAAATCCTCTGGAACTTTTAAAGTATCCTGTTCAAATGCTAAAAGGTTTTGATGATTTGAACCAGTATTTTGGGCTGTTAGCAATATGCTTTGACTAAGCAAAATAGATGACGAAAGTAATAACCCCAATAATGCTAGTACTATCTTTTTCATTAGTGTCTCCTCAATTATTATGAATAGAAGAAGGTATATATCCTTGCACTACCACTGTAGGAAGTGTTGGAACATAGACTATGGTTTCTTTTGAAGCAAAGTATGATTGATATACTAATGAAGTGAATATTGCGCTTGTAAGAATAGTGAATGCAAGAATAAAACCAACAGCCCTCAGGGACATCATTCGACCTTGCTTTATCCAATCAAAACTAAAACTTGCTGGTTTTCTAATACTTGATGCCGTCATAATATTTGTAAGGATCTTTCTGTTTAGTGGTTCTGGAATAATTGTTGATTGCTTGTTCAATAGCTCCGTACGAAGACCCATTGTTTCTTTTAAAACCCCCGGCAATTATCACATGAGCTCAAGTGGTGAAACAAGCTGGCTTCACCTGCAGTGTTTAATTCACCATCAATAAATTGGCTTACATATTCTTGGTACTGTTCGCAATTCATAATACACCTCAATATTTCATCATTAGAACTAATTAGGCTCACGTTTAAGTTTAGAACGATTCCATGGTTTATCTTTTGTTTCTCGCCAAGCTTTCCACCCGGCAGGCAAGTCGGAGAGTTGTTTAACGCTGTTATCAATTTTTACAATTGCTTCAAGTGTTATAAAAGTGACTTCATCTCCCGCTGATTTTTCATTAGAAAGGAATATCCATTGTCCATCAACAGAGTCACGAAATACATAGAGAATTGGACTAAGTCCATCTACTATTACTTTCTCGGTTACAACAGTAACAGAACGTTGTTCTTTAAATGTCCAATTGTTCAAAGAGGAAGTTGCGCACCCCCAAAAGACAAATGTCATAATGATAAGAATGGAACAACAAACATATTTCTTCGGAGGGAACTTAGCAGGATGTTTCATTATTGATAGTACTCCTTTAGTCGTCTTGTTAATGCTTTGCGTGCTTTGAATAATCGTGACTTCACAGAACTTTCTGTATCACTGGTAACCTCTGCAATTTGCGCATAGGAAAGTTGTTCGTATTCCCTCAATAAAATTACTTCGCGATATTCGCTTTTCAGATTCTGAAGAAGTCGTTGAACAATCTCCTTGGTCTCAGTTGATACAATCAATTCGTATGGTGTCGTTTCATCCCAAACATCCTCCTCGTTTTGAACACCATTGCGCCGTTTTCTTCGGATGTGCATCATCACTTCATTGCGAGCTATACTGAAAAGCCACGACAAAAATGATTCCGGTTTTTGTAAGAGCCTGATATTTGCATGCATCTTGATAAAAGTTTCTTGTGTCGCATCCTCTGCCGCGTCGGAATTAGTAAGCATTCGAAGACAATAGCGATAAATCGCAGATTTGTGGAGTTCATACAAATCGGCAAATGCTCGCCGATCACCATGGCGCAATAGTTCAATCAGTTCGGTGTCTGTTCTCACCACGCGATTCTTTCTGTACTGCAGGAGTTGTTGTCTCTGCCTGTTGATTTACATATAGAAGATGCACAAAGAGAAAGAAAGTTGCTGTAGAATTTTTGTTATTTAGCTCCCATTGGTATACTTCATCGTTGCAATCCAACGACTTATTGGCTACATTTTGGGCGAATATCGACAGGGAATATTCCAAGCGCAAACAGCACAACCTGAAAAGATCAAACAATAGAGTCGTGTGAAATATCGATTAAATCGTAGGAGAAGCAAAATTGCTGGTGAGGATGTTGTGCAATATTTATGCGTTTACGATTGAACAGATGAAAGAAATTGATGGTATTGTAAAGAGGGTTATGGGGAAGTGATTTTACTTGGTAAAGACGTGATGAATCACGTCTCTACAGATACTATGACATTATATAAAAACACATTTCGCATCGAATCAACGCGATTAAAAGGATATGATTATTCCCAACCCGGTGAATATTTTATTACGATTTGTACACATAATCACGAATGCATTTTTGGCATACTCGCTGAAGAAGAAATGAAATTGTCACATATTGGAATGATAGCAAAAAATTGTTGGGAAAATATTCCAAATCATTTTCACAATGTTGAATTGGATGAATTTATTGTAATGCCAAACCACATACACGGAATAATAATATGTGAAAATAATATTCGTAGAGACGCGATTAATCGCGTCTCTACAGGTGGAATAACAAAAACAAATAATCCGATGCTGTCGCATAATTCGTTATCAAACATTATTAGGCAATATAAAAGCCGTGTATCACATGAAATTCATAAAACACAACCAGATTTTGCTTGGCAACCCAGATTTTACGAGCACATCATCCGTGACGAAAGAGATTTGCAGAACACCCGAGATTATATTGTCAACAATCCAATAAAATGGTTTTATGACATCAATTCTTAAATGAAAATATTAGAAGTTAAACTGTGCCTTCTATTCTTTTAAACGATACCGAACTTCATTTCCCTAATTTTACTATCGTTTCTGCATCTGCAGGATCGGGTAAGACGCACACGCTCACGTTAAAAATTTTACAGCTCTTATTGTCTCCGAATGCGCCAAACAATCGGTTGAACAATGTACTTGCGATGACGTTCACTAAGAATGCCGCCGCTGAAATGCGCCAACGTGTTCTGGAGTATTTGAAGAAAGCATACCACGGTGATAAAAACATTCTTGATCAATTATGCCCTCTCGTTTCAATGGATGAAGCGGAACTCCGCACTCGAAGTGGTGAATTGATTGAAACAATATTACAGGATTACTCCGCGTTTCAGGTGCAAACGATAGACAGCTTTATGGCACGAGTGTTTCGCGCTTCTGCGTTGGAGTTTGGTTTTTCACCGACGCTTGAAATTGTTTTGAATAACCGCACAATACTTGATGCGGCTTTTGAACAATTCGCCCGCGAACTTGCAACCGACCCGACAAAACGACATCTGCTTGAAGAGCTGACAGATATTCTTGTTGAAAGCCAGTCCCGACAAATCGGAACTTCACGGTATATTTGGAATCCATTTCAAAAACTCTCAGATGAAGTTCGCAATCTGTATAACATCTTGAGCGCACAATCAAAAGAAGTTCTGTCATTAACGGAAAACAGTGGACAGGTGAACACACTGCGCACGGAAATTCTTGATACGTTTCGTCAGCTTCAAGCACTTGTAAGAGATTCAGGATTGGAAATAACTAAGAATTTTGAAAATGTCACTGATATCGCTAATACCGGAGATGTAGATAAGCTGATAGAATTGAAGAGTGTCAATAAACCGGTAAAAGCAGGTAAATCGAAAGCCGAAAAAGAAGAAACGGAAAAATGGAACGCACGTTTTTCACAACTGCAGGAAAAGTTCAACTCGCTTGCTGCAGAATATGTTGTGCAGCAGGCATATCAATATTATCATCCGTATGTCGAAGCGCATAAATTGTTTCGGGGTACTATCGAACAGATTATGCGGCGCAACAATCAAATTAATCTTTCTGATGTCAACCATACGCTTCTGCATTACATTTCGGAAGAAATTGTGCCGCAAGTATATTTCTATTTGGGCGATACCGTCTACCATTATCTCATTGACGAGTTTCAGGATACTGCACCAGTGCAGTGGGAAGCAATAAAGCCGCTGTTCGCCGAGGCACTCTCAAAGCAGGGAAGTCTGTTTGTTGTCGGAGATACCAAACAATCCATTTACGCTTTCCGTCATGCCGATTGGCGCATTATGAAAAACGTAATGATGAGCAACGTCTTTCCATCGGCGCCGCCTGAAGTGCGAGAACTGGAAATAAATTACCGGAGCTTCGAACGAATACTTGATTTCAACAAAACGGTCTTTCATTCCATAGTGCCATCTGCAATAGATGGTGACGCACCGCGTGCTAGCGGGTTATCAACTTTCAAACAAGAGGTAGAAGAAAAGAATAAGAAGAAAGGATACGTTGAGATTGTCTCGTTTGAAAAAGGTGAAGGCCAAGAACAGGAACGTGCGAAGATATTGGAAATTGTAAATGGTTGTCACACGCGTGGTTATCGATATGGCGATATTACAATCCTGACACCGAAGAATGAACAGGTCGTTACTATCAGCGGATGGCTTAATAAAGAGCATATTAAGTTTATTTCGCACAGCAGTCTAGATATTCGCGGTCGTGCAATCACCGGTGATGTCATAGCACTTCTTCGCTTTCTTGATTCACCAATTGACGACCTTGCATTCGCAACTATTTTACTGAGCGGCACATTTCATCGCGCACTTACCGCTGACAACTTGAAGTTGACGCAAGAGGAACTTCATTCGTTCATTCTTCAGGCGCGAAGAGCGGAACATCCGGTGTCGCTGTATGCATCTTTCCGCCTGCGTTATGCCGATATTTGGCAGAAATACTTTAATGAACTTTTCACAGTCGTCGGTTACTTGCCGATGTATGATCTTCTATCAGAAATTTATAAGCAATTTCGATTGTTCGAGATTGCACCCGAGGAAGAAGGCGCACTTGCAAAGCTGTTGGATGTGATGAAAAATTTTGAAGAGACCGGACAGAATAATCTAAAAGATTTTCTTGCCTTTGCCGATGATGAAGAAGATGATACAGATTGGAATATTGCTGTACCCCACGGCGAAGATGCAGTTTCTGTAATGACAATCCACAAAGCTAAAGGATTGGACAATCGTGTAGTCATTGTTTTGTTGATAGATTCTAAATTACGATCAGATAATTTGTTTGTTGAAGAAAATAGCGACGGTGTCCGGTTAGTGCATATAACACAAAAAAATGCGGCGTTTGATAAGACGCTTATGGAACTGTACAATCAACACCGTTTTGAACGAGCAGTAGATGATCTCAATAAATTATACGTTGCTTTTACAAGAGCAAAAGAAGAGATGTACGTAATCAGCGTTAAGACCAAATACGCCGATGAACCGTCAAAATTTCTGCCATCTTCCGGCTATGAACCGTCGATAAAGCCGGAAGTCGAAAAACAGAAACAAACACAAGAACTAGTCATGCCCCTGTATCATTCGTCAAGGCGAACACCCGTTAGCAATGCTACATCGGAGAAGTTGGCGTTGTATGAACGCCGCCGCGGCGAGGCTATTCACGATGTATTGTCGCAAGTAAAGTTCGCAGGTGCTGATATTGAAATGCTCATATCATCCTCTATAAGGAAAACCGCGGGAAGCTGGATGCAACCAAATGATGAAGAGCGTATCAAATCGTTGACTTTGGAATTTCTGCGTTTGCCGGAAATAGCGCCATTCTTTACGTGCGTTGAAAACAGAAAAATATTGAATGAGCAAGAGTTTGTTAATCCAGATGGACGGCTGTTCCGAATGGATCGGATTGTTGTTGATGCAGACGTAGTGACGGTGCTCGATTTCAAAACGGGAGATGATAAAGATGCATATTCAGATCAAGTGAAAGGATATATCAATATTCTTCAGAACTTTTATCCCGGTCGTACAATTCGCGGCGTGCTAGCATTTGTTGACCGAAAGAAATTGCGGGTGGTTGCATGAGCGAACGCATCGTCCTCAGTTCAACAGATCATCTTATTGAAACTGTTGCTTCTCATCTGGAAGCGCAAGGAAGAGATTTCTCAACTACCGCAATTGTTTTCCCAGGAAAACGCCCTGCGCATTTCTTGCGTAAAGAGCTTGCTCATCGTGCTGGCGGCAGTATTATTCCCCCAAAATTATTTTCTGTGGATGAATTTATTATTTCGCTTTATGAGCAACTTCATCCGGAGCCCGTACACGATCTGGAATCGATTGATGCTGTCGCATTGCTTTACCTCGTACATAACGAATTAAAAGAACGGTTAGGCGGCAACTACTTTGCATCACTTGATGCATTCATTCCAATTGGATTGAAGTTGTTTGGTGAACTGGAAGAACTCAAGCTGGCTCATCTTCCCGAAAGAAAAATAAAAGAAGTAATATCAGCACTTACATACAACCGGCTATTCTCGCTTGTTGATTATTATACAAAGTTCTACATGCTTGTTGCAGAAAAAGGTTTTACGACGCGTGCTGTCCGTTACGCAGAAGTTGCCGAAAATATCGATGAATTGGATCTCAGTGGCTTCACCCAGATTATTGTGGCAGGATTATTCAAGCTGACTCACGCCGAACAAATCATTTTTAATGATTTAGAAAAACGTTCAAACACGCTGTTTGTGTTTCAAGCGGATAAAATTGAAGAAGGAACGCCAGAACCAGAAATTCACTTCTATAAAGCATCCGATACGCACGGACAGGTCTTTGCACTTTCGGCTCTTATCAAGAAACAATTAGATAATGGCTCACAACTCGATGAACGCTCGGTGATTGTTCTGCCGACTGCCGATGCGCTCTTTCCTGTGGTACACCAAACACTTTCGCTTATGCCGCAGGAACAATATAATATTGCGCTTGAATATCCGATGGCGCGCACACCGATTTACGGTTTTCTTAATAACCTAATGAAATTGTTATGCACGAAGCAAGGAGAACGGTACTCAGCAGCACACTATATAAAATTTATTTTGCATCCATACACTAAAAACATTCGCTTTGGAAATCGAACTGATATCACACGCATACTTTTTCATGCTATAGAATCGGAGCTGACGAAAGATAAATCTAAAATTCTGTTGACGTTAGAAGAGATAGAGCAGTCGGATGAAATCTTTACGAATATCTCATTAGCAATTTCAGATTCTGACATTAAAGTTACATCGGAGCAAATGAGAGAACATCTTCTTGTTATACATTCAAGCACTATCCATATTCTTGAAAATATTGTCTCAGTTAAAGAATTCGCACACAATATCATAAAAGTTCTTACTTACATTTACGATCAAAGCACCGCTTGTCTACACCCGCTGTTTCGTCCTTATGCAGAAGCATTGTTAAAAGTGTTTCTGCACTTAGAAGAGTCGTTTGTTGGAAGTGCATCGTTTCGCGATACCTCTGGGTACTTCAATTTCCTTCAGCAGTATGTAGCCCTTCAAGATGTTCCGTTCCCCGGCACACCGCTTCGTGGTTTGCAAGTGCTCGGTTTATTAGAAACGCGTAGTCTGCACTTCGATGATGTATATTTTTTAAATGTGAATGACAACGTAGTACCCGGCGGCATCGGCGGCGACATGCTTTTGCCGCAGCAACTGCGTGAAAAATTAGGATTGGAGACTAGGCGCGATCGGGATAAATTAAGCGAGTATTATTTTTATCTGCTTGTGCGCGGAGCAAAACGGGTACATCTATTTTATTCGGAATCAGGGGAGAGTGATAAGAGCCGATTCGTTGAGCAATTGCTGTGGGAACGCCAGAAACGGGATGGTTCGAACTCATCCGACAATTACATTCAGACAGTGCGTTATCAAGTGAAACTTGCCAATGAAGCAGTTCGGCCAATTCCAAAATCGACTGATGTGCTCGCAATGATGCATGGATTTACGTACAGCTCAAGCTCGTTAGATACGTATCTGCAATGTCCGATTAAATTCTATTACAGACACATTTTGCACATACAAGAAAAAGAAGAAGCATCGACCGACCTCGATAATCAGGATATCGGTATCTTTGTCCACGAGGTTCTAAAAAAATTCTTTGAACCATGTATAGGAAGGAGATTAGAAACACACGATCTATTGCCTGAGCGCATGAGACAAATAGTAGATGACTTGTTCACATTGAAATTCGGAACGGATCCGGCAGGAGCGGCATATTTGCTGAAACGTCAAATTCAACGGCAATTAGAATCACTTCTCAAAGATTACCAACAGCCGGTGTCAGAGGAAAATGAAATTATTCTTAAGGGACTTGAAGAAAAGATTTCCGTCCATACATTAGGAGCAAAGTTTGAAGGGCGCCTTGACCGTATTGAACAACGCGGCAATAAGATTTTCATTCTCGATTATAAAACTGGACCAAAACCAAGTAAGCCGCCGATTAATTTCGGCAAACTCAATCTTAATGAACGGGAAAGCTGGAGTGAAGCAGTTATGTCTTTGCAGCTGCCGATGTATCTATTGTTGTTTAGTATTTATACAAAAACTGCGATAGAAGAAATCGTTCCTGCGTACCTCTATCTTGGTAAGAACCGGCTCAGCAAGGAATGTGAAGAGGCTTTTATGGAGGGCACAGAAGAACGGGCGGCTGGTTTTGAGCAAATCAAACAGTTCATCGAGCTTTTACTGAAAGAGATAAACGACAGTGATATTCCTTTCTTGCCGCCTGTCGATCTCAGCAAGACTTGTCCGCGTTGCCCTTATACCGGATTTTGCGGCACAGCATGGGTGCAGGGTTGGAAGGTATAAGTAGAGAATAAAAAAACCTGATTGCGTAACTTTGCACAAATGCCATATCTTGAAATAGGAACAAAATACCAGCATAAAACGTTTGTACTATTAAAAGCAACAATTATTAGCAGGTAAGATAAATATTTATAAGATATTTCAGTGTATTCCATTAAACTCATAGAGATGATGATGCATCTAATTAATAGACAATAGACTTGGAGGTAATATGAAACACAAATTAATTATACTCGCCTTCATTGTGGCAAGTGTTGGCTTTGCCGGATGTGCTGCTGAGCAATATACACAAATGCATAAAGAACATTCAATGAAGATAGATACGCTTCGGGCGATGAAAATGGAAGATGTGATCGCTTTATCGAAAGCCGGAGTGAGTGACAGTCTCATCATTGGAATGATGGATGCAACAGATTCGTGGTTCCAATTAAAGACACAGGATGTTATTAATCTCAGAAACGCCGGTGTGAGTGAGAAAGTGATCGCGGCAATGATGCAGCCGCCACCGCAGCCATCTGGCAAAACAGGCGATTCGAATGCGGTACGATATTATGCCTATCCTTCGCTTTTCTGGTATGATGGATTTTATCCGTATTGGTATTATCCTGCATTTGGATATCGTTCGTATCATCCTATGTATTTCCATAGTAGGCGATTCCATTGAGCCATAGCTGAATGAATGTGAGAATTATAGAACCAATCGGTTGATGTGTATAATAGGGAATGAGTCGAGATTTGCGGTGCTCCACTCATTTTGGCCGCATTCACAGAGATCGAGAAATGAAATAAACAGAAATGAATTCATAGATAATGTTATTTGATTCTATGCTTCATTTGTAATGATATTCACGTTCCGGCGCAAATTCTTTCTATCGCTAAACTGTCCAAATTCTCAGAAGAGCCGCCGCGATCTGACACACGCCAAGCATCGCAAGTATTATTGCTGATATAAGAATAAGTGCGCGCCTGCCGCTTGATCCCAGAAAGCGTGTTGTTCCGAAAAGGAAAATAGTACACGCCAAAACAGTGACCATCGTTGTGTAAAAGGCGATGATGAGCACAACAGCACTCGTAGAATTTTGGTGCCATGCTGCCAAGACAGCGGGTCCTAAAACCAAACTCCAGCCGAGATAAGGATTGGGGTTAAGCATATTTATTGTTGTCGCTTGCATAAGAGTACGTGGCGCCGAGTTGTTTGTATTAGACTCTGTTTTGGTTTGTTGTTTCCATTGCTTATAACTTGCCCATGCTAAATATGCTAGAAAAATACCGCCTCCTGCTTGTAGAATCCTGCTCATTGTTTCTGGGATGCGATTGAGTACAAATAGAGTAAGAATTGCGATAGGCCCGTCACTAAGAAGTGGGGCGAAAGAGGCAGGCAATGTGCGTCGCCAGCCTTTCTGCACAACACTGGATAAAAGAAATGCTTGCAAAGGACCGGGCTGAATAGCTGCAGCGAAAGCGAACCCACATCCGATGAGAAAATATTCGAGCATTTTTTCAGTCCTTCTTGTTAGGATTCATGTCGAGCGGAAAAATCGGGCGAAGAGCAACGAATTAGCTAACGTAATTTTTTTTTAATCATAAAAAAAATATCATACAACGATTGATCTTACTATATGGGCCTTCACATTTTAAGGAATTCAAGTAATTTATACATTAAAATAGCCGGCCATACCAACGCTTTGATAAAGCCCAATACACCGTCCCAGAAGGAGGCTGAGTGTTGTATAAAGTAAACGGCTGCCCCAATAAACGCCAAACCGTAAACACTGCTAAAAGTTATATTGTTATTCGCTGCCCTTTTATTATCATAATCTTGCATGGTTATCTCCTATAGTCGATATTGGATTATGTTACGTTTGCCAGTGGAAAAATTGCGGGTTATGCCATCACCATTTATAAATAATTACCAAGAATTTTTCTACAAGGAATCTTTTTCTTTCATCGACAAAGGTCTATCATTTGCCATGGTTTCAGCTTTGGCAATTCTATTTTCTCATTCACTGTTTTTCTTTACTTGAGCTTTTTGTTTACGAGTTAGTTATGAAGGTGTTTTCTGTTTCGTGCTTGAAGAATCAATCTGAATACTTTCCTACTATTAATCGAACTCCTTACGAGGCTTGGATTGCTCCAACCCAACTTTGCCGATAATGATATCAGCTTTGAAATAATTTTCACCTCTTATAGGCGCGCCTGATAAACGTCTCAGCATAGCAAGTTGGCCAACATGCGTGAAAGCATCCGCAATCGGCCCCTGGAACAACTTATCTAATGGGCATGCGATTGGGGAATTGCTTGCCAAGTATGTATCGAACTTCTGCAAAGAATCGCAGAAACGGGCAACCTCACGATTCCAATCCTGAGGGTGGGAGTCAAGCCAAATCTCCTCTCCTTTTAACATTGAAAGCGCCCAATCAAAAAGATCGCCCATATGGGCAAGGATTTCAACTGGTGCCCGGGATTTTGTATCCACACGAAAAGTTGCGAAGGTATCGGGAACGTCACGAATCGTTTTCGTTGCTCGATAAGCCAAGCTGGCAGCAATATGCCGAAACATTTCGCGATTGTGTTCAGATTTCATTGTCAAACTATCCTCATGAGTCTATATAATGCAATCGCCTAACGCTGTTTTTGTTCTTCATGTATTGGGTGATCAGCAAACGCCAGTTTTGATGTCACGACGATCCGTTCCTGTTCGATGACAAGGTTTTGGGCAACAGGCTTGATAAAAATCGTTTTCTTGCTTCCGTCCGGAAGCGCAACGTCGACACTTGCTTGCATCGGTTGCGGGCCCGCGAATTCGAATTCCGGCTTATAGAACCTCGCAGCATCGATGTCTGTGATATGGATTTTCTTTCCGAAAATTTTAATGTACACTTCAAAGGTAGCATGTAGAACTTTGATCGAGATTCTGTTCGATTCCGGGTGAAAAAGGACATCTACATTCCCGGACGCTTCTGAACCATAGGATAACGGTCCGGCGTGGATGTCTGCATCTGCAATGAATCGCGCCTGATTCGGACGCAATTCGATTCGGGCATTGCGGAGAGTCCAAGTGTAATCTCCATGCATTCCGAGTACATTATATTGATCTTTGCCACTAATGGGACCAATGGCATTAAAGAAACCGTTCAGTGTATTCTGGTGAATGATCACTGTTGCATCGGGAGGTGGTACAGGATTTCCTGTCTGAAAACAGATCAGTGTTGTAAGAATGAAAAGAGATGTTATCATTGTAATTCCTTTAAGATTGTACTTTTAGATTTAACAAATTGATTGCATATCTATTTCCTTGTGAGCTTCACCCGTGTAAAGGTTTGCAGTATTCCATCTTAGGCATGAGAGCCGCCAGTAAGGCAGTTCTTCATTCCATTATTTGTCTTAGTTTTTTCTGAAATCTTATTTTATCAAAACCCTCTGTAAGCGTTGTTACTCCCAACATTAATAAAATTGGGTGAATGATATTGTCTCTTGAAAATAGAAATGCAGCTATGAAAGTCAAGAGGCCGAGGACTTGCAAATATATTGTTTCTTTCTTTGAAGGCATAAGTTTTTCAAGTTCCTCAATTTTTATTTCAGTTTTCATATAACCCCCAGCGTTTAATTTAGACACTAAATTAATTTTAGTGATTGACTACATATCAGAATTATAATCTTCATTGTTTTCCTTTGCCGCCAATTGTTAACAGGGAAGGGAATTTCAAAACAGCAGCCATTTCCTGGCTTCATCAAAAGTACGAAATACTTTTGGTTCAAATCCCACCTCTTCTGAAAAAACGGAACCCATACGCATCAGACCATACGGCAAATCTTTTGGAGCAACCAAAGCAATACGATTATTGAAACGTTTAGCCAGAGGTGCAAGAGAGTGTGCCATGGTTATGACATCTTCCCGAGACCTATTATAAATACTTCGAGAATCACTCAGATTAATCAATATGAAAGGGTTGGCCGGACACATAGAATCAGCAAGCGAGTTAAGAATAATAGTGCGAATATCGTCCATTGAATATTCACCAGCCAATTCTACGACAACAATATTAGAATCGAATCGATATGCCACCGGCATTCTGTTACCCCTCCTTTCTTATAATTACATATAATCTTTTACTGCCTAATGGGTAATTTACTCGCCATCTTTTAGGCAGAAACGCCTCGGTTAGGCGCTTTACTATTTAATTCTGCATTACTTTAATTTTTTCAGCAGTGGATTTTAGAGTTGATATTGTATATTGTTCCTCACATTTTTTCCATTCTTCGTTGCCTGCAAATGCCATAACTCCAAACAATGGTAGGACGGTACAAATAATCAATAAACCTATAGCAACTTTTATAGAAAGAATTAAAAGTAATAAAGTTGAAACAATTCCACCCCGCAAAAGTACATAATCGAATAGAATAAATCTTGTTTTCCCTTGAACGCGAATCTTCTCCCAATTCAATAATCGCCTCTTATGAGCCAGTATCTCTGAATAGAAGATTAAAGCAATTATAATAAATCCGATTAGATTAAATCTAAAATTAGAAAAGCTAAATCCTTGTTTCCAATATATGATTGAAATGAATATTAGCGCAATAATAATTTGAATAATTAACGATTTCCTTTTCATAGTAGAGCGCCTGGCTATGCCAACCACCAACAAGATAATACAAACACAACGCCAAAATTACTTAATGAGAATTATTATGAGAACTATCCTTTAGCCGCAGAAGAGGTCTGTCCGGAACAAAAAGTTTAAGAGTATCAGATTTGTTCGGGCTTATTTCTTTCTTAATAGATTTATGCTCTTTAAGCATCTGTTTAGGTGTTTGTTTCTTCAATTTATTTTTCTGAACACCGGTAGTATCTGAAGATGCTGGTGCGGACTTATTTTCCTGTGTGGCCTTTGCCGTTAGAATATAGAATGTGAAACCTAAAGCTAGAGTGATTATCAAAAGTTTTTTCATAAATATTCTCCAGAATGGTAGTTACCTAACGGATGGCAACTAAGCTGCGGCAACGATAACCCGCAAGTTGCTGATAACGAAACAAGTTCATGCTGAAAAGTTTATTATTAAACATCTGAACCTCTACGCGCCATGCTTAACGTACCACGCTCATACCGTCAGCTTGAGTTGCTGGTTAGGCAGCAAAATATTTGGTTTACGATAAATTCTTTTATTGTGATAATCTATATAATCTTGACAAATGGGAATCGCATCAATAGCGACATTGATTTTTCTTGGTTCAATCTGGATAGCACCGTAATCTAACTTTGCATGACAATTAGGACAAACACAGAGAATATTATCTCGTGAATCAGGTCCATTATGAGGAGTACCAAGCGGTTTGATATGATGAGATTCAGCGTATAATTGTCCATTATCGAACTCAACACGAAAACCACATACTTGGCAGCGACATTTATATAATTCCTTTATTTCTATAGAAAGTTTTGTATCACGAATAATTCTTCTGACCGTTATTGTTTCTCTACCTGGTTCATCTGGAGGAACCTCAATATCGCTAGCCTCTGAAATCTCTTCTGGTTCTGCAAATGTGAAGTTAGTATTGGCAGTTTGCGCATCATTAAAAGATCTCAAAGAAACGAATCGTTGAGAACCATCTTTATATATATCAACAAATATTACATCGCCCACCTTGAGTGATTTGACAGGATTTATATATGGCGTATCAAAAAGAAGTTGATAATATGGCGACCAGCTAGACACAGAAGAATAGATGTGACCTATTGCCTTAGCACCATCAGGACAGATAATTGTCACATCCTGCCGCTCCTTAACGAATCCCTCCTTCTCCATACTTGGAAAATAACGCTTTGGGATTGTTATTGGATGCGTATGATAGTTAACAAAAGCCTCACCGATATTAAAAATAAATGTGATCATACTTGTTTAAATGAAGTTATTATATTTTGCTGCCTAACTAATGATTAGATAGAGTAGCTTTATAATTCTTGCATATAGTCAAAAATTATAGACAAAAAGTGAAGCAGTCTTTTTCCCCGTTCTACTTTTTAAAATGTTGTTGTTCTGTATTAACTCCCGCACCTCATAATTCAAATACTCGGCATTAATCTACTGCACTCAATGCACTTTGTCAATAAATATAAGAATCCCAAAATTTCTATTATTTTAGCGGTTTTCCTTTCATCTCATGTAAGACATACGCGAACACACCAAATGCGCGCACTGCTTGTGATTGCGCATGCACCGTTCCGACTTCATTGACTTTATAACCGTCTTCGCCGCCATTCGGATTCCATCCATTTCTGATGCCGTGGTCTATCGGGCGATGGAGCGTGGTCAATGCAGTGCCGTGATGATTTGTCCACACGTGTTCCAGCATCTTTTCAATTTTCCCCGGAATATCTGAAAGCCGGTCCGGAGCGATTTGATACGCGTCTAAAATGAAATGAACAAATGCACCGTTTCCATCCATCCGCAGTTGATAAAAATCCTGCTGATCGACCCATCCATTCGCTGGATCCATTAATCGCTTCGCTGTTGCTGCGACGATCTCTTTATATTTTCTCTCGCCGGTCATCCGGAACATTGCCGCCCCGATTGAGCACATGCCCGCGCCTTCCCATGGAAACTGTTTGCCGAATGCCGCTTGCCCTTCGTTTCCTTTCCATATTCCATTGCCGCGATAAAACTTTTTCTCAACTCCAGAATATTTTACATCCCCGTTCCATACCAACATGGCATCGTCATAAAATTGCCGTTCGTGTGTTGCTTCAAAGAGCCAGCATGCCACGGTCGCCATTTGATTCATATTGCTATTGGTAAATATTTTGAAATTGCTTTTTGCATTGGGAGAATAATTATACCAGCTCCAAAATCCATCGTGATGGGAAAGGCGCCCTTCGCGTTTCGCCTCTAAATATCTGCTTCGTGCATCTGCCACCCATTGCGTATTTTTTCTTCCAGACATATGCCACCAGTACATTTCTGCTAGACATGCCCAGGCACGGTCGTCAACCCATGTTCCATTGTGTACATCGAGGAGCCGGTACGTGTCGGTGTAGAGTGATAGCAAATTTTGATCGCCCGTCGCGGCATAAAGATAAGCATCTCCAATAGCGCCGTTTGCTCCTTCCCATTCCGCATTGTATTCTTGATGAAAGAGATTGTCAATCGCATAAGTGCGCTGCACAATACTATGAAAAAGATCTGGGGCAGGAGATTCCTGCAGCTGCGCTTGTTGGATAATAGATGGAGATTCGTTCTTCGTTCCGAAGAATTTATCTCCAGCGATGAGAAAAAACGCTGTGAGAAATGCGAGCAGCCCAAGTGCGGAGAATATAAAGTACTTTAAGCGGAGGGCTGTTTTCTTCACTGAAACTGTTTTATGAACTGCTTGGTATTGTTTATGTTTATTTGACATACACTATGACAAAGTATTAATCAAATGTAGATAAAAGCCATCTGAGACACAAAGAAAAATCCCTGCAATAGTTTTTTTTATAGTTGTTTACCTCCCCTTCCCGACACGATAAAATATCGCATCGGGATTTTCCCTCCTCAAATGAGGATGGGATGCGCGAAGCGCAGGGGCGGTGTGCTCTATTCTATATATATTCCATGTTCATCGGCATATAAAATGGTTTTGCCAGCACCGGAGAGTAAGAAAAAACTTTTTCAATGATGGAACATCAGGAACCTGTGCTGCGTCTATCTTAATTCGCGCACTTTTTATTGAAGTTCGTTACGAATTATACTTGAAAATGTGGTTCATTTTTCATAAAATTGTTCCGCTCTATTGAGCGAACACTCACTAACTTGTAAGAAACCTATGGCTATTGCAGTTCGAAATCTAACAAAACTTTACGGCACCGAAAAAGCTGTGAACGATATATCATTCGATGTCAAAACCGGCGAGATTCTTGGCTTCCTCGGTCCAAATGGCGCCGGCAAAACTACAACGATGAAGATTATCACTTGCTACATGCCGCCTACTTCCGGTCTGGTTGAAGTTGAAGGATTGGATATCGCCGAGCACTCATTTGAGGTGCGGAAAAAAATCGGGTATTTGCCGGAAATGAATCCGCTCTACCTTGATATGAATGTTGTGGAATACTTGGAATACTCAGCACACCTGCACGGTTTGAAAAATCCACTCTTAAGAAGCCGCCTGAAAGAAATGATCGACGTGTGCGGCATTTCAGATGTGCGGCATAAAGACATCGGCGAATTGTCGAAGGGATTCCGCCAGCGCGTTGGACTTGCACAGGCGATGATTCACGATCCAGAGGTGCTCATTCTTGACGAACCGACCAGCGGTCTCGATCCGAATCAAATTGTGGAGATACGTAATCTTATCCGCCAGCTTGGCCGTGCAAAAACCGTGGTGCTTTCCACGCATATACTTTCAGAAGTGCAGGCAACCTGCGACCACGTCATAATAGTCAACGAAGGAACAATCGTTGCCGATGGAACGCTTGAGCAATTGCAGCAAGATTTCCGCGGCTCTGAGAAGATTTCATTGGAATTAAAAGCCAGCACAACAAATGCTATGACGGTGATTTATCCGAAGTTCAAAGACATTCCACATGTAGAGTCGGTGGAGTACGGCGGGCAAGAAGGCGATTTGCATAAGTTCTCCATTCTCGCGGAAAAAGGATTTGATATTCGCGAAGAAATTTTCAAACGTGCGGTGTCCGAAGGATGGATATTGATGGAAATGTCGCGTAAAGCGACGAGTTTGGAAGAAGTGTTCCGCAAGCTGACAACAACGGAAACAGCAATTGAAAAACAATGAACAATGAACAGTGATTAGTGACCAATGATGTATGAAATTAGTATTCTGCATTTAATCTGAGTAATCCAGGAAATCATTTATGAAATTCAGCATCAAAGAATTATCAATGTTTCTCGGCAAATTTTCCAATGTAGGAACGATTTTCCAAAAAGAATTGCGTTCCTATTTCAATTCGGCAGTCGCATACGTTGTCATCGTCGTGTTTCTCGCTATTGTTGGCTGGGTATACACGAGCAGTATGTTTCTTATCAATGTGGCATCGCTCCGCATGATGTTTGAATGGGTTCCGCTCGTGTTTCTGTTTGTAGTTCCGGCAGTGACGATGCGCCTGTTAGCGGAAGAAAAAAAGGCGGGGACAATCGAACTGCTGA
Organism: Ignavibacteriota bacterium; assembly: GCA_963727825.1. Lineage (GTDB taxonomy): Bacteria > Bacteroidota > Ignavibacteria > UBA10030 > UBA10030 > Fen-1298. The sequence continues at coordinate 190,334 of CAVSHO010000001.1, forward strand.
CGACCAAGCCATTGCACGATTGGGAAATAGTTATAGGCAAGTTTCTTGCCGCATGGGCGCTCATCAGCATTGCACTCCTACCTACGCTCATCTATTATATTACGGTTGCATTCCTCGGTGACATCGATAATGGCCCAGTAATTGGCGGCTACCTTGGCTTACTATTAATGGCGGGTGTCTATGTGGCGGTTGGTTTACTGGCATCGAGTTTAACGGAGAACCAAATAGTAGCATTTATCATCGGCTTGCTGATGATGTTTGCATTCTATATGATGGATAAGGTGCTTATTTTTGTTCCGGACTTTATGACCAGCGTGGTAGAATATCTTGGTATTGATTTTCACTTTGCCAATATAGCCCGTGGTGTAATCGACTCGCGGGATGTTGTATATTTCGGTTCCGTGCTTGGTTTCACTTTGTACCTTTCGGTCGTCTCGCTTGAAAGACGCAAATGGTAAAGTCGATGTCCAATTGTATGATGTTCGATTTGAGAAGTAATTTCTTTTCCAGAATTTATTATTTTATTTTTTCATTTTGAATTAATTTGTTTTGCATTGAAAACTATGAATACAAAAAAAGCTCAAACTCTTTTCCGGGTATTGTTGGTATTAGGTATCCTGATTCTCGTCAATTTTATTTCGGTACGGCTTTTTAGCCGGCTGGATCTAACGAAGGCGGGCGTTTATACACTCTCGGATGCAAGCAAGAATCTTGTCCGTAGCCTTGATGATCGCATTACGGTGAAAGCATATTTTACGGAAGATTTGCCAGCCCCGTACAATAATAACCGGCGGCAAGTACTGGACATTTTGAATGAGTACAAAGCATACGCCAAAGGCAACCTGCATTTTGAATTTATCAATCCGGATGGGGAGAAAAATGAACGCGAAGCACAGCAGGCAGGGATTCCTCCGGTCGAAGTGCAGGTGGTGAAGGAAGACAAATTTGAAGTGAAACGAGCGTTTCTTGGTCTCGTGCTTTTATACGAAGACAAAAAGGAAACGCTGCCGGTAGTGCAAAATCTTGGTTCGCTGGAATATGACATCAGCTCCGCCATTAAACGTTTGACGGTTCATGCAAAAAAACGCATCGGCTATACGACCGGACATCAAGAACCGGAACTGACGAGCATGCAAAAAGCGAATCAAGAGGTGAGTGCACAGTACGAAATAGTCCCAATTGATCTCAGTTCAAACACCGCAACGATTCCCCAGGATTTAGCGGCTCTATTGATTGTTGCACCACAGACAAAATTTTCAGATACAGCGAAATATCAAATCGATCAATACATTATGCACGGTGGCAAAGCAGCGTTCCTGCTGAATAAAGTGAATGCGTCGCTTCAGCAGCGTTATACTCAGCCGATTGAGCTTGGACTGGAAGATATGCTGGAGAATTACGGTATCCGAATTAATAGCGATTTAGTCCGGGATGCACAGTGCGCCAATGTTACTGTAATGCAGCAACAGGGACAATTTCAAATGCAGAGTCAGATTCCGTTCCCATATCTGCCGAACGCGGTGAACTTTGACCGCGCAAATCCAATCGTAAAAGATTTACAGGGATTGATCTTCTACTTTGTCAGTTCGCTCGATACGAGTTTAGCAGTGAACAAAGGATTGAAGGCGGAAGTACTTGTGCGTTCTTCCAAACATAGCGGCAGACAAACTGGTTTCATGATGATTGATCCACTCCATCGTTATACTCAGGATGAGTTATCAGAATCCAATATTCCGATGGCGGCAGTTGTGAGTGGTTCATTTAAAAGTTACTTCTCTGCGACAGGCGGAGAAAATAAAGCGTTCGTGCCGCAAGTAACGAAAAGTCCCGATACGCGTATAATTGTAGTGGGCGACGGCGATTTTATGAAAGATGACTTCGCAAGCAGTCGCGGTAATCTGACGTTCTTCATTAATATTGTGGATTACCTTGCAGATGATGCAGGCTTGATTACAATTCGTTCTAAGGATGTTGCACAGCCGCCGTTGGATCAAATTTCAGATGGAACGAAAAAACTGCTGAAATATGGCGATTTGATTTTACCGCCGTTACTCGTTATCGGGTACGGTTTATTCCGATGGAGACGACGTGTTGCACTGAAACGGTCGTTCGAAGCTCAGATATAAGTTTGGGAAGTGTAAAAGGTAGATAGAAATGAAAAAGAACACATACATTCTAATTGGTTTATTCGTTTGCCTCTTAATCATAGCATTCCTTGTTTTGCAAAAACCTGGAGAACAAAGTGTGAATTCGGCAATTGCCGGATCGCTATTCACGATTGATTCACTCTCGGTAGATAAGCTTGAAATTAAGACACCTGCCTCTTCTCTTCTATTGGAAAAGCGCGGCGTTGAGTGGTTTGTCGCTAAACCGATCAATTATAAGGCTGATCAGGCGAACGTTTGCCAGATCATCCATCAGATAAAAAATCTTGAGATTAAAAATGTTGTTTCAGATAAACCTGAAAAGTATTCCGTGTTTCAAGTTGATCAAACCGGAACGCAGGTGACAGTGTATGAAAAAGGCGTTGAGAAGGCATCATTCATTTTGGGCAAGATGGCAGCAAATTATTCGGAATCATATGCACGCAGATTAAACTCTAATGATGTACTTATTATCGAAGGTGCATCTAATTATATGTTTGGTCGTCCAGTAAAAGATTGGCGTGATAAAACAATTTTAACGACGCCGAAAGAAAGCATCAAAGGAGTGCAATATCAGTATGGCGACACAACCTTTAACGTTACGTTTAGTGACAGTGCGTGGTTTGTCGGAAAAGATAAAGCACAGCAATCTGTAGTAGAAGGTATTATATCTACGCTCTCAAACTTTCAAGCAGATGATTTTATTGACAGCACCATTTCGCCCAAAGTATCGGCAATGATAACTTATGCCGGTGCTCAGCTTCGCTTCTCATTCAACAAAATTATAAACAAGTATTACGTTCAGTCTTCCAATTCGCCGCAATGGTTTGTGTTGGAACAGTGGAAAGCAAACCAAGTTTTAAAACGGAAGAAGGAAATAATTGAAACAAGTAAAAAATAGAAAAAATAAGTAGAAGCTATCTTAAAAATGCCATTTGCTGTAAGGGTGACTTAAAATCATTTTTGAGATGTCTTATAGAAAGTATCAAAGAAAGACAACTTTTTGACCGCGAGTTTCTGAAGGCAGATGAGGAAGCCCTTCGATAAGGAGGGCTTCCTGATTTTTATCTCATCGGTACAATTCCTTGCTTACGGAAGCATTTTTGATTACTTTTTCATCTGGCAACAGTTCCTATCATATTAAAATCAAAGGTTACGAGATCTATGACGCACAAACTAATTTTCGGAATCAGCATTATTCCAGTTCTTTTTTTATTAGGATGCGGAACATCGAACCCAATAGTTGCTACCGTTGGCGATGAAAAAATCACACTTAAATATTTTGAAGACAGCTACGCCAAAGACAACGGCGGCTGGGATACCAGCGCCATCTCATCGGTAGAAGACCGGCAGCGATTTCTTGACTTACTTATTAAATATAAACTAAAAGTGAAAGATGCACACGCTCAGGAACTTGAAAAAGATTCTGCTATTATTAGTGAAATGAAAACCTACAACAACACTGTTGCTCAGTCCTATATAATTGAGAAAGAAGTCGTAGAACCGGGATTGGAGCGGATGTACAATAGGAAAAAAGATGAAGTTCGCGCCAGCCACATTCTCTTCAGCCTTAAACTAAAAGCATCGCCTCAGGATACACTCGCGGCATATGAACAGGCGATGAATACTATTGCGAAAATTCCACAAGTTCCATTTGACACGCTTGCGTTCAAATACTCGGAAGATCCGTCGGCAAAAGTTAATTATGGCAATTTAGGGTTTTTTTCTGGAGGCAGAATGGTGCCTGAGTTTGAAGATGCAGCTTATTCACTTAAGTCCGATGATTACACTAAAACTCCGATTCGAACGCAGTATGGGTACCATATAATTAAAGTAACGGGTCGCCAGCCGAACTCAGGGTCGGTACGCATTAGTCACATCCTTCTACGATTCAAAGAAGACTTGAAAGATACAGATGCGGTGCGTGATACTGTCTGGATGATCTACCGCAAACTCAAGAGCGGAGCAAGTTTCACTGAAATGATGCAAAAGTACAGTCAAGATCCGAAAAGTGTGGCAAACAATGGCGACATCGGTTTTTATGAACGCGATCGGCTTCCACAAAATGTTGCTGATATATTTTATAAAATGAAATTAGATTCAATCTCTGAACCGATGCGATTCAATTATGGTTTTCACATCTTCAAACTCACGGAGAAAAAGGCACTGCCATCGTTTGCGGAGATGCAGAAAGACCTGAAAGAGCAGTATAAACAAGTACGGTACCAACATGAATACAATCAATACGTACTGGAATTGAAAGCAAAATACAATGTTGGTATTGATTCTTCAGCTGTACGCAAATTGATATCATCTTTGGATACGACTAAATTATCAGGTAGCGAAGGATGGAGAGATACACTATCAGCAGAAATGTTGAAAACGACGATTATCCATAGAACAGGTACTCCATTCACAGTAAATGATTTAATAGAAAATGTACTCACAACAAACGATTTTAAAAATTATGTCTTAACGCCTGATAATATTTGGCTGCTAACAAATAAACTGCTTGATGTTGCTGCGCTCGAAGAACATGCAAGTCATGCCATAGAAAGATATCAAACGCTGGCAAATCTTCTTAAGGAATATGCAGAAGGAATTCTCCTCTATCGGATTGAGCAAGACGAAGTATGGAAAAAAACAATAGTGAATGACTCGCTTTTGAAAGAATATTACAATGCACATAAAGAAGAATATCGCTGGCCGGAACGTGTCAACTTTGCAGAAATATATACAATAACGGACAGCATGGCAAAGGCAGCTTATTGGAAAGTACGATATGGCGAAGACTTTCTGGACGTCGCGCAAGAATATACAAATCGTTCTGGATATCGAGAGAAAAAAGGTGTTTGGGGAATTCAACCATTCGCATCAAACGACTTATCGCTTAAAGCCTCAACAATGGCAATAGACAGCGTAACCGAACCATTCCAATATCAATCAGGCTGGTCAATTATTAAAGTGCTTGCTAAGGATACTGCACATGTGAAGAGTTTTGAAGATGCGACACCGGAAGTTGCAAGTGGTTATCAAGATATGGCATCAAAACAACGCGAACAAGATTGGATAGAAACTCTCAAGAAAAAATATCCAGTAACTATTAATAAAGAAATATTGACAGAAGCATTTAAAAGGAAACGGGTTGAATCCCAGTAAATCTCTTTTCGCTGTTCTTCTTGCTATAATGGCAATCGGTTGTTCCAAGAATGCACCGGACAAAACTCCTGTTGCTCGCATCGACAATCAGACACTGGCGCTGGAAGAAATCCGTGCGCATCTTGACACAACGCGCGAACCATCACAGGCACAAATTCAGCAATATATTCAACAGTGGCTCACAGAGGAATCTTTATATCGTGAGGCAATAGACCGTGGTCTCGACCATACGGATGAGATAAATCAAAAGGTGGAGGATGTTCGGCGGCAACTGGCAATCAATGCATTGTTAGAGAAAGAAGTATACTCCCAACAGACATCAAACTTCTCCACGCAAGATATTCGTCGGTATTATGATACACATATTAAAGAATTTAATGTGATGCAGGATGTAGCATTAGTCAGCTTTGCACTTTTTAAGAATCGAGACGTCGCAACAGAATTTCGTAACCTTGTATTGAAAGGAACCCCGTGGAATTCTGCACTCAATCAAGAGGCGCAAGCGATTGTGACACGTATAGATTCATCTTACCAGACTCAAGCAACCCTGATGCCGGCAGAGTTATGGCGAGTCGCATCAAAATCAACAAGCCGCGAGCTTTCGTTCCCAATAAGTACCGATAATGGTTATTATATTCTCGTAGTGTGGAAATTCATCAAGCAGGGGCAGACGGCAGATGCACCTTTAGTGGAACAAGAAATACGCGGACGGCTGACTGTGGAACGACGGCGCCAGATATTCAATCAACTTGTTCAGAACCTTCGCGCAAAACATGCAATTCAAGTATTCACTAGTACGGCATCCGATTCGGGAAAGTCTAAAACAGAAGAATAGGAAAATGTATGAGGAAAGTTTGTAGATTCTTAGTGTATCTTTCTCTTTTGATTCCAGCCGCGTTGTCGGCTCAAACACTTGTTGATCGAATTGTTGCGGTAGTAGACAAAGAAATTATTACCGAATCGGAGTTGAACGAGCGTGTTAAATTTCTTGCAATGCAAAAAAGCATTGATCCGAACCAGGCTGGACTGCGCATGCAAGTGCTTGATGGGTTAGTTTCAGAAAAACTCATGCTTGCACAAGCATTAATTGATAGTGTTGAAGTAACAGAAGACGAAGTAACTCGCGGACTTGATCAGCAAATAGCAAACTTCGTTCGGCAGGTTGGCTCTGAACAGCGTGTGGAACAGATGTACGGAAAATCCATTAGCCGTATAAAGCGTGAGTACCGAACCGAAATAAAAAATCAGCTGCTTGTACAAAAGGAACAACAACAGCGCGAAGCTACAATTTCGGTAACGCATCGTGAGGTGGAAGATTTTTTTGTATCGTTCAAAGATAGTCTTCCGCAGGTTCCGGAGGAGTTCGAGTTAAGTCATATTTACATTGTGCCAAAACCAGACACGGCAGTAGAAGCAAAAACCAGAATTGTAATGCAATCTATTCTTGACAGCATTCATGCCGGCGGGGATTTTGCGTACTTCGCAAAACGTTATTCAACAGATCCGGGTTCTGCCGCAAGCGGTGGTGACCTCGGCTGGGAAAAACGCGGAGTGTTTGTCCGTGAATTTGAAGAAACTGTGTTTGGGATGAAAGAAGGCGATGTTTCACGCATTGTGAAAACACAGTTTGGATTTCACATTATTCAGTTGCTTGGCAGAAGGGGTGAATCGGTGCATGCGCGCCATATCCTTATGAGGATTGAGAAGGGGCCTGCAAGCGATTCTGCGGCAGTTGATACATTGCGGGTTCTTCGGGAGAGGGCACTCAAAGGAGAATCTTTTGAAGAATTGGCGAGCAAATATTCTGAGGATGAGGACACAAAAACCATAGGCGGCGATTTAGGCAAACTGACTGATGACCAACTCCAGCCGGATTTTGCGAAGCAAATCAAAGAAATGAAGGCAGGGGAAATTAGTGAACCGCTTCGTACGGTGGTAGGATCTTCATACGGCTTTCATATTGTTTGGATGCGTAAACGAACAGCACCACATGCTATTAATTTAAAGGACGACTTTAAGCGCATTGAGCAGCTTGCGCTCTGGATGAAGCGGAATAAACAAAATGCTGAATGGATTGATGAACTGAAGAAAACTTTCTATGTCGATGTCAGGCTCTGATTGGCGGTGCATATACAACACAGAACACTGGTGAAATTGTGGCGAAAATAATAAAACCAAACGATGATGTTGAATCCGTAAAACGGCTCACGAAGGCATATGCGAGCCTGCGGGCGGAAATTGGCAAAGTGATTGTTGGACAAGACATCATTATCGAACATCTCTTCATCACGCTGCTTTCACGCGGGCATTGCTTGTTAATCGGCGTACCGGGATTGGCGAAAACACTCCTGATAAAAACATTAGCGCAAGCACTGGATTTAAAATTCAGCCGTATTCAATTTACACCTGATCTCATGCCGAGCGATATAACAGGAACTGAAATTATCGAAGAAAATATTTCCACAAGAACAAAGGCGTTTAAGTTTATTCATGGACCGGTGTTTGCAAACATTGTTCTTGCCGATGAAATTAACCGTACACCGCCGAAAACACAAGCTGCTCTTTTGGAAGCAATGCAAGAACATCACGTAACGGCTGCCGGTGAGACCTATGTGCTCGATGAACCTTTCTTCGTTCTTGCAACACAAAATCCGATTGAGCAGGAGGGAACATATCCATTACCTGAAGCCCAGCTCGATCGGTTTATGCTCAATCTCTGGTTAGACTATCCGTCGTTCGCCGAAGAAGTTCAAATTGTTAAATCAACGACAAGTAAATATGACGCATCGATAAAGCATGTTCTTTCTGCCAGCGATATAATCGAGTTTCAAAAACTTGTACGCAGTGTACCTGTTGCAGATAACGTCATTCAATTTGCAGTTAGGCTGGTAGATTGCACTAGACCATCCTCATCTGGCGCACCGGCCTATATTAAAAATTGGATTCGTTGGGGTGCAGGCCCACGTGCATCGCAATATTTAATTCTTGGCGCCAAATCGCGCGCGATTCTTCATGGACGTTTCACACCAGACATAGAAGATGTAAAAGCAATTGCAGGGCCAGTATTGCGTCATCGTCTCGTGACAAGTTTCAACGCAGAGGCAGAAAATGTTTCGGCGATCCAGATTGTAGAAAAATTGATTCAGGATGTGAAATCGTAATTAAAAAATTTGAGAAGCATGATGCGAATATTGAATATATCGATGCTTCTTCTTGCCTTGGTTACTGCACCTGCAGCAACGCAAACCAATCACTACTGGATTGTATTACATAATAAAGTGGTTTCGTCTTCTCTTCAAAAAAAACCACAGTCTCTTGGTATTACAGAGCGGGCGCTAAAGCGGCGTGCGAAATCCCTTCCTCCAGATAAGTTAATTGATGAATTTGATTTACAAATTTCAGAATCTGCTCTATCTCAAATCAAACAAACGGGAGTAAAAATTCGCGTTGTATCACGCTGGCTGAATGCCGTGTCGGTCGAAGCAACACCGCAACAGCTTCAACTGCTCAATGCCCTTCCGATAGTTTCGAAATGCGAACCGGTGGTGCGATTCAAAAATTCATATCCCGTGCCATCGCCAGTGACACAATCACAACTTATGAAATCATCAGGCGTTCAGACATTAAATTACGGGTTATCTGCAACACAGCTCACCAATATGAGAGTTGTTGATCTTCATGCAATTGGTGTGAATGGCACAGGCGTTCTTATCGGTATGATAGATGATGGATTCAACAATTACCGAACGCATGTGGCATTAAAGAATATTCAAGTAATTGCTACGTATGACTTTATTCATAACATTGTTGATGTTTCTAAGCAACCTTGGGAAGACACTACAAGTCCGAGTCAAGGCAATCATGGTGCGGGCACATTATCTGCAGTCGGTGGATTTGATAACGGAAATATGATAGGTGCGGCGTACGGCGCTTCATTTCTTCTTGCAAAAACAGAGATGGATAGTAGTGGAAACTCAGCGGATTTCCCTAGCGAAGAGGATACATACGTAGCAGGTCTCGAATGGGAAGAGCGCCTTGGTGCTGATATTACATCTTCTTCGCTAGGTTATAAAGAATTTGAAGATTCACTTTTTGTGCCGTTACCATACTATACGACTGCCGATATGAACGGAAAGACAACAAAAGTCGCCCGCGCTGCATTGATAGCGTCGCGTAAAGGTGTGCTCGTAGTGACAGCAATGGGCAACGAAGGTTCAATTAGTGGCAAGGGGAATCAATCTCAGCGGGCAGATACAACACTTATATCTCCTGCCGATGCCGACAGTATTATCTCTGTGGGAGCAGCATCATCAGACGGCGAACTTGCGGTGTTCAGCAGCTGCGGTCCAACTGCTGATGGCCGTATAAAGCCGGAGGTGGTTGCACAAGGTGTAGGAGTATATTGGGCTGATGGATCAACAACAACAGGTTATAGTAACGTCTCGGGCACATCGTGTTCTACGCCTCTGGTTGCCGGTGCTGCAGCGTTAATACTTTCTGCACATCCACAACTTACGAATATGCAAGTGCGTGATGCATTGATGAGAACAACTGTTCAAAGAAAAGATGGAACATCGGAAACTGCAATATATCCAAATAACTATTACGGTTATGGATTTGTTGATGCGTATGATGCTGCGTTATCCGCTGGACCTGTATTCAGTAATATTCCTGAGGTGACCACAGTCAATAATCAATTGATTGTTTCTACATTCATTATCTCGAATACTGGAATCTTAAACGATTCTCTTTTTTTTTATTATAGTATCAATGGGAACGTTTTCAATCGTGCTCATCTTCAGCCTACAAGTAATGCTCATGAATTTAGTGCGTTCAATCCCAAATTCTTCTAATGCAATTTCGGTAGTGGGATATTTTTCGATGTACGACAGCACAAATCAACATTATATCTACCCGGCTGTTGATACAATACAACATTTGCTTACAGTTGAAACATCTCTGCCGCAGAATTACGCATTATCGCAAAACTATCCTAACCCGTTTAATAGTGAAACAACATTCTTATTTGATTCTCCAGTAAGCGAAGAAATAGAAGTGATGGTGTTCAACGTCCTGGGTCAGAGAGTGAAGACGATATATCAAGGACAATCAGTTGCAGGTATAAATACTTTTCGATGGGATGGAACTGATGAACAAGGAATACATACTGCGACGGGCGTATATTTTGCCCGCTTAAAAACGCCGCGGACTATTCGTTCTATCAAAATGTTATATCTCAAATAATTACTGCCGATGCCGGAGCTTCATCTTTCTCTTTTATTCCATCTTGTTTTACTTCTACTTGCTGTTGTATGTTCCATTATGTTATCGTTGTTTGTGTACCGTAGCACCGTGCCTCCTGTTTCATTTGTAAAACGGTACATGTTAATTTCTCTCCGAAGTATCGGATTACTTTTATTATTCCTTCTTCTTGGGGAACCACTGCTTTCGCTAGTTACTCATTCTGTTGATCAACCTGTCGTTGCAGTACTGGTGGATAATTCTCAAAGTATGGCAATAACCGACCGGGCAGGACGCCGGGAGGACATTCTTAAATCTATTCTCCATTCTGATATATGGAAAAAAATCAACAAAGAAGGAAGATTGACGTATTCAATATTTGACACAAAAGTCAGAAATCTTAAGGCTATTACCGATGATTCGTTGACATTCAAAGGCGAAGCGACTGACATAGCAGAAGCATTGAAATCGGTTAAGCAAATTTCTGCATCGTCTAATCTAAAAACTGTTGTGTTAATCACAGATGGTAATTCGACAATCGGAATGAATCCATTATATGAAGCAGAAGAAATAGGTGTACCGGTGTTCATTGTTGGTATTGGTGATACAATCGAGCAGAAAGATCTTCTCATCCGTAAAGTACTGACAAATGAGATCACTTATGCCGGGACCAAATTACCTGTAAACGTAACAGTGCATAGCGCTGGATTCGGCGGCGAACAAGTGAAAGTATCTCTCCGTAATGGTGCAACAATACTTGATGAGAAGTCGTTGACATTAGACAGCGGTACACGTGATTATATTATTCCACTCTCGTTTGTGACGGAGAAAGAAGGGATGCAGAAATTTACGGCAGAGGTCTCGAATCTTCCGGGAGAATTAACACTACAGAATAATCGTATGAGTTTCTTCATTAAGATTCTTAAGAGCAAGCTGCGCGTTGCACTGATTGCTGGCGCGCCAAATCAGGACGCAGCGTTTATCAGGCGTGCGATAACGAATGATAAAAATGTTGAACTAAATCCTTTCATTGAACAGAATGATGGGCAATTTTTTGAAAACATTTTGAATGAAGATGCGTTGAAAACGGTTGATTGTATCGTGCTTGTCGGATTTCCAACAGAACATAGTGATCCGCGAAGTTTGCAAATGATTTTAGATGCTTCGGCATTAGCAAAACCGTTTCTGATAATACTGAGCAGAACTATAGATTTTGGGAAACTCCATGCGTTGGACCAGCTGTTACCGTTCAATGTTGAGAATGGTACAAGCAATGAGCTCCAAATCTTTGCCGCGATTCCCGAAACTCAGCGGAATAATCCAATCTTAAAGATTAGTGCAAATAGCGATAACGTTGAATTATGGTCTAAACTTCCGCCCGTGTTCCGCCAGCAGGGAAATTTCCGTTCAAAGGTCGAATCTGAAGTTCTTGCCACTGTTCGTTTGCAATCAACTACGCTTACTGATCCATTTATCGTGGCAAGGAACGTGAACAAAAAGAAATCTATCGCAGTGCTCGGTTACGGTTTATGGCGTTGGAATATGTTATCAGATGCGGGAAACGGAACGGATCAAATGCTTGATCATTTCATGAGCAATGCTATTCGCTGGCTGACTACACAAGAAGATTCGCGTAGAATTCGAGTGCAATCATCCAAGCATATATACACGACGCAGGATGCGATCGAGTTCATTGCTCAAGTGTACGACGATAATTATCAGCCATTGGACGATGCCAATATTGAAGTGCGCGTGCAAAATGGAAGTGAAACAAGTTCAATATTATTAAACGCACTTGGCAGCGGCCAATATCAAGGTGAGTTTGAATCTTTACGGGAAGGTGACTACAAATTCATAGCGACGGTAATGGCTAACGGAGCGGCAATTGGCAACGATCAAGGTACATTCTCTGTCGGCGGCCTCAATGCAGAATTCCTTGATACACGAATGAACAAACCGTTGCTTCAACAGATTGCAGCGCAAACAGGCGGGCGGTATTATGACAGCAATAATTTCAGTTCGCTTGCAAATGATGTAACAGCTTTGCCAGATTTCAAACCGCGTGACAAAAGCAAGTCAGCAGAAATTGAAATCTGGAATTCAAGATGGATGCTCATGCTTGTTGTCTTTATTTTTACGCTCGAATGGTTTTTGAGGAAACGGAATGGAATGTTATAAAGAAGGAATCATATGAAGCTTTCACGATATTTGACATGGCTGGTAGGATTTTTTGTTTTTGTCTCTCCTTTTTCATATCTCAAATCTCAGACTGCTGATCGGCACCATCAGTGGTGGGTAAATCTTGGAGCTGGCCCGGGATTGGTTAGCAGTACTTTTGCGATGAACGCTGGTATGGAGTACTGTTATCAATTTGACCAAAGCGTTATCAGTGCACGGATACTTGGCGTAACAAATTATAATCCAACTGTGCAAGAGATCGATCAGTCATATACAATCTACAAAATGGCTGACTATGGAATTCTTTACGGACCAATTTGGCAAACGGATTGCGGTTATATTTCAGTCGGAGCCGGAATTGGAATGGTGCGAGCGGCATACGAAACTCCGATTGACATCGCAACAAATACAAGCGTCAGTTTGCCATTTGAGGCGCAATGGTTCTGGCGTTTTACATCGTACGCCGGAATGGGTCTATATGCCTATGCAACATTAAACTATGAAAAACCGTTATACGGTGTGATGTTGTGTGCTCAACTTGGCGCTTGGTGAACAAGCGAATAACGGCATATTTTTTATCAATAATATCCTGAGATGAAGGATAATGTACAACCAACAACACACAGCTCAATGCACTTCACTGCAATTTTTTCTATCTTGATTCCAATATGACTCGGTTTTATTTACTATTATTCCTTTTTTCCCTCCCTGTAGTTGGATCGGCATACGCACAAACAGTAGCTGCAGATACTACAAAGGTACGAAGTTCCGTTCAAGATACTACAAAACGCAGCGCGAATGCAGGCATTGACACTGTTGTAAATTATTTCGCAAAAGATTCTATTATTTATTCCCTCCGCACTCGTTATATGAATCTATATGGTAAGAGTGAGATGCGGTACCAAACTATTGGATTGAAAGCAGAACGCGTGAATGTGAACTGGGATAATGCTACACTAATTGCACATGGTGTGCCGGATACCGTAAAAGCTGATTCTGTAATTGGCAAACCTATTATGCGCGACGGCAGTGAAGAGTATAAAGGCGATCAGGTGAAATATAATTTTCGCACACGGAAAGGAAAGATTACTATTGGCAACACGCAAATGGATAACGGGTACTATGTTGGCGATCAAATTAAAAAAGTGGAACCCGATGTGCTTTGTGTTGCAGACGGCATTTATACAACATGCGATTTGAAAGATCCTCATTTTTATTTTGCCAGCCCAGAAATGAAAGTATTTATAGGTGATAAAGTTGTCGCAGAGCCCATATATTTATATATTGCGGATGTACCTGTCTTTGCTTTGCCATTCGGAGTATTTCCCGCGCACAGTGGGCGTTCATCCGGTTTAATCGCTCCGGCATATGGTGATGACAATCAATATGGATGGTATCTAAGTCATTTAGGATATTACTGGGCTGCCAGTGATTATTGGGATTTGGCAACGAAGTTCGATTTATATTCTCGAGGACGATGGCAAAATCAAACAGATATTCGCTATGCGCTTCGGTATAACTTTGGCGGCAGTATTAGTGCCCGAATAACCAGCACTCCAGAAGGCGAACCGAGCGATCCGGGCTACAATAAATCGCGCGACTATTATGTGAACTTCACGCATGGACAACAAATTAGTCCGTCATCAAATCTCAGCGTCAATTTCACTTTTATGAACAGCGACTATTTCAGGAACAACAGTTTCAGTCTTAGCGAAATTCTACAGCAGAATATGGAATCGTATGCCACTTATTCAAAGAGTTGGGAATCTTCCAACCGATGGTTGTCAATTAACGTGTCGCGAGATCAAAATCTGACTACCAATGAAACCAGCGAGGTACTACCTTCGATCGCTTTTAATCAAGGAACGATTTTTCCATTCCGCAAGCAGACGAAAACACGTGGCCTTTCAACTACACCAGAATCCGATCTGAGTTTTGCTGAACTTTTAGGATTTAGTTACAATGCAAATTTCAACTCTACTCTTTCAAAGGTTGCCTCGTTAGTTTCGGCAAAATTAGATACATCACAAGTGGGACTTAGTCAAATAAACGATTTTACCAACACAAATACGCAATCGCTAACGCAAAATATTTCACTAAGTATTTCTCCCAAACTTGGTTATTTCACAGTATCGCCTTCTTTCTCGCTAAGTGATACGAGAACGTGGACGCAGGCAAAGACGCCGGCAATGGACACGGTCAATAGTGATAGTCTGCGTATATATAACAGCAGCAGAAATCAGGTTATTATAGGAGATCTGAACACTGGCGTTAATGTGAGCACCCGATTCTACGGATTGTTCCAGCCGAATATCTTCGGCATCACAGCATTCCGTCAGACTGTGACTCCCACAATCGGTTTGTTTTATAATAAACAGATTTACGGTGATAATATACCGAAGTATTCAATGACAGGTTCATTCAGCGTCGGAAACATTTTCGAAATGAAATATCAAAAGAACGACAGCGCAAAAACAGAAGATAAAATACAGCTGCTCAATCTCAGCGGTAATTTCAGCTATAATTTTGCCGCGGACTCGATGAAATTCAGCAATATAAATATTAACTACCGAACAGATATTGGACAATATCTCAGTGTTGGAGGAAATGCAAGTTATAATCTTTATGTCTTTGATCCGGCAGCAAACAACGGCCAAGGTGCTCGTGTGAACAAGTTCCTTTTAGAAGAGCAAGGTAAGTTCGGTGATCTAACAAATTTGACGCTCAGTTTATCCACCTCATTTAAAGGTGATAAGAAACAGAAGCCAAGTGAAGCTGGTATTCCGGATCTAATAAAGCAAGAACAGGCAGCAGTTTCGGGTGAAGGATCAATACAGCCAAGCCAGAGAAAAATGTACTATTCAATCTATGATATAGAAGATGCAGATTTCAGCATTCCTTGGAACATCACATTTGGCTATAACTTTTCACAATCGCGGCCGACTCCACAAAACTATTCACGCTCTTCTACAATCAATGCAAGTCTTTCATTTAATCTGACCGAGAAATGGCAGATTGCTACAAGTGGTTCGTATGACTTTGTCAATAAAGAACACTTTATTCCATCTGTCAGCGTAACGCGGGATCTTCATTGCTGGGCAATGTCTTTTTCATGGTATCCAATGGGAACGCTCGAAGGCTACAGATTTGAATTGAAAGTCAAAGCCCCGCAGCTTCAAGATTTAAAATTAACAAAGCAAAGCAACGACCGCGGGAATTATAGCTATTAAAGATCTCAGAATTAGTCGTGCGGGCAGAATAAAAATGCCTGATAAATAACTTACCAAAAATGTCCTTCGTATGTTAAACAAAACGCCCGTTAGAAATTTCTAACGGGCGTTCGATTAACGATTGCCTTATTTAAACTGTTATGCAGATTTCCGTTCTTCGTATAAGTAAACGGGGTCTTTCGCTTTGATGATAGTATCTTTAGTGATAATGCACTTCGATACATTTTCCCGAGAAGGCAAGTGGTACATTACATCGAGCATAACCGATTCAATGATAGAGCGGAGCGCACGAGCGCCTGTACCGCGTTCCATAGCTTTATCTACTACGGACTTAAGTGCGTTCTCTTCCAACTCCAACTCTACACCTTCCAGCGCAAAAAGTTTTTGGTACTGCTTCACGATTGCATTACGCGGCTGGGTAAGAATATTCAAAAGCGCCGCCTCATCAAGCGGATCAAGTGTAGCAGTGACAGGCAGGCGACCTACAAATTCTGGAATAAGTCCGTACTTCAGCAAGTCACCCGGTTCTACTTGTTGTAATAATTTTTCACGTGACTTGCTTTTTTTGCCTTTCAAATCAGCGCCGAAACCAACAGGATTTTGACTGATCCGGTGCTCTATGATTTTTTCTAATCCATCAAATGCACCGCCGCAAATAAATAAAATATTCCTTGTGTTGATGTTAATAAGACTTTGTTCCGGATGCTTTCGTCCGCCTTTTGGTGGAACGCCTGCGATTGTGCCTTCAAGAATCTTCAGCAGTGCTTGTTGTACACCTTCGCCGGAGACATCGCGCGTAATTGATGCGCTATCACCTTTTCTTGCAATTTTATCGATTTCATCTATATAAACAATCCCACGTTCTGCTTTCTCAATATTGTAATCAGCGTTCTGTAATAGATATACAAGAATCGTTTCAACATCGTCACCCACATATCCGGCTTCGGTCAGTGTTGTCGCATCAGCAATTGCGAATGGAACATCAAGAATGCGAGCAAGTGTTTGCGCCAGTAGCGTCTTGCCGGTTCCAGTCGGGCCAACAAGCAAAATGTTGCTTTTTTCGATTTCAACGTCATCAAGATTTGACATCTGATCGCTGGCATCAATTCGTTTATAATGATTGTACACAGCAACAGCAAGTGTACGTTTGGCTAAATCCTGACCTACCACAAATTCGTCGAGCGCTTTCTTAATATCAATTGGTGTAAGCGAGCGCCTGAAACCAAACCGCCGCGCATTAATCGCCGCCATATTATTTTTAATGATATCAACGGAGCTGGCAACGCAGAGATCGCAAATGTATACATCTGGTCCTGCGATGATACTGTTGACTTCTTCCGGTGTGCGCCCGCAAAAGGAACAGGCTATTTTTTCGCCCTGTCTAGGTTTTTGTGTCATATTATTTCCGGCTATTTGTAGCTGCCGGCACTTTACAAACGATTACTTTTCTTTTTTCGTTTCGGCGGTTCGTTTCACGAGGATGTTGTCTATTAATCCGTATTCTTTTGCTTCAGAGGCGGCTAAGTAATAGTCGCGATCAGTATCTTTTTCAATCTGATCCAACGGACGTTCCGTATGTGCGGCAAGAATTTCATTTATCCGTTTCTTCGTTTTAAGAATTTCTTCTGCCTGAATGCTTATATCTGATGCAGTACCTTGCACGCCACCCCACGGCTGATGAATCATTACCCGCGCGTTTGGAAGTGCTGTACGTTTTCCTTTCGTTCCACCTGCTAGCAGCACAGCCGCCATACTTGCAGCCATACCTATACAGATGGTTGAAACATCTGGTCGAATATACTGCATCGTATCATAAATCGCAAGTCCGGCAGACACACTCCCGCCTGGACTGTTGATGTACAGGTGGATATCCTTATCCGGATCATCCGATTCAAGAAACAGCAATTGGGCAATTGTCAAACTGGCAACTGTGTCGTCGATCGGAGTGCCAAGAAATACGATGCGTTCTTTAAGCAATCGTGAAAAAATGTCGAACGACCGCTCACCACGGCCGGTCTGTTCCACGACAATTGGAACGAGCTGATTATAAATTTTCGGATATGCCATAATGTAATTTTCCTTCTAATCGCTTATACTTTTTCTGGAACTTCCTTGATCTTCGAGGAGTTCACAAGAATCTTTAATAATTTATCACCGATTAACTTGTCCTTGATTTGGTCGGAGGATTTGTAGTAATTGATAAGGCGGTCTTTTGGAATTTTAATTTTAACGGATTCTTCTTCCGCCAACTTTTCGAGATCTTCGTCGGAAACGGTAACATTTTCTGCTTTGATTAATTCTTCACGTAGCAGCGCCCACTTTGCCTGATAGATTGCATAGGTGCGGTTCTCTTCTTTGAACTTTTCTTCGTTAAATTCGGATGGCAGTCGCTTATCAGGATATTCATTTTTAATTTCTTCCAACAATCCGTCGAGCACACTGCGAATAAGCGATTCCGGCACTTGAAATTCATGACGCCGGATAATTTCCGCAGTTAATGAATTGATTGCCTGCCGTTCACTTTTTTCTTTCCAGTAAGCAACAATCTCTTCTTTGATATTCGTGCGCAACGTCTCTACCGTATCGAATTTGTTTTTCGTGACTTTAGCAACAAAAGCTTTGTCTAATGTTGGTAATGTTACCTTCTCTATTTTTTTAACGATAATTTGTGTCTTAACGGTGTGCGTCTGTTCAGCATGTTTGTGATCAAACTGCACAGAATATTCACCATTTTTCTTAGCTTCTTTCAATGCATTTTTAAACGGTTGTTCAAGTTGTTCATCGGCAAGATAAAAACGAACATTCTCGCTCTTCTTATCAATCAACGGTGCTCCGGTTTCATCTAAGTCCTGTAAAGTTACTGTGACGATGTGCTCTTGGGAAGTAACGACTTCGACCTCCTCCATCGCTGCGTTAGCTCGCTGTAAACGGATTAGTTCTTTTTCCACTTCGTCATCAGTGATCGTGTGAACGATTTTTTCTACTTCGATGCCCTTGTATTCTTTTACTATAATCTGCGGCCGGACATCAAATTGGATTTTACATCGAAAACTTTCACCATGTTTGTAATCCATATCAACAAGGGTAGGTTCGCCGATCGGTTTTAATTCTTTTTCCTTTACCGCCTGCCGATAAAATTCTGCGGCAATTTCATTAAGAGATTCATTCTCAATTAAATCACCATACAACTTTTTAATTATGTCAATCGGCACTTTACCTTTTCGGAATCCGCGAATCTCAATCTTCTTCCGATATTCCAAATATGCTTTGTTGAAATGAGGTGATAGATCTTCCGGTGTAGCTATAATTTCTGCCGAACGCAGGACATCCGATAATGATTGAATAGTAACTTCCACGTAACTTCCTTTACATAATGATATGACCTGTAGGCACGAAGGAACTTGAACCCGCACGGATTATCCATCCCGCAAAACTGCTGTGGGTAGAGGGGGAGTTGAACCCCCATGGATTACTCCACTAGCTCCTAAGGCTAGCGCGTCTGCCAGTTTCGCCATCTACCCGAAATAGTTTTGCGGGACGCGTCTGCCAGTTTCGCCACGTGCCCGTTGCGAAAAATGCCCAATAAGCTGGGCATTTTTCAAAATGCTTACAATTAGGCGTTTTTAATATAAGAACCGATTGAATGAAAAGCAAAAAGGGATTCATAATGAATCCCTTTCCGTATCGCACTTTGAGAATTGAAAACTACTTACCAGTTCGTTGAAGTTCATTTAGTTTCGTGAGGAAATCGACCGCCTCTTGTTTTGTCGGATCGAGACCAATAGCATTGTTAAAATACTCTCGCGCCTTCTGATAATTCTTTACATTTTGATGCTCTCGGCCAAGTTGAATATTGGTTTTATAACTTTTAGGATTAAGTAAAAGAGCATGCTCGTAACACTGTATCGCACGCGCAGGATCAGCATCGCCGCCATATGCCACGCCAAGATCAAAATTGACTTTCCAGTAATCATTTCCTTTGGCAAGGGCAGTGGTCAGCACATTGATGATTTCTTTAAAATTACTCTGTTTGAGATAAAGATTACAACTTTCGCTATAGGCACTCAAGTACATAGTGTCTATTTGATAGGCGCGTTGAAATGAATAGTTAGCACGTATCGGATCACCAGTGCGATTGTAAAACTTCCCCTGAGCAAAAAAGCCGTAAGCAAAATTCGGTGCAATAAGTGTGATTTGTTGATACTTATCCTTCGCATTCTGAATGTCTTTTGCCTGCTCAAATTGCTCCGCTTCGTCGAACATCTTCATCACTTCCGATGAGATATGCTGTTCGTGGTTTGTTATGATTACACGGAGCATATCAAATCGGGCGATAATCTCTGGATCATAACACTTGCGAAATATTTCGACAATCTCTTGTTTTGCGCTGGTGAAATTGCCATAATAATAATCGTTCACTGCCTTAAGCATGGAATAGTAGGGCTGTGAAAACGAAATTGTATCTTTCTTCAGATTCGGCAAGAAATCAATTGGAAAAATTGGAATATGCGTCTGCCAACGTTCATTGCAAATCCGGATGAATGTCTCGTATGATCCGGTATCGTTGTATTTCGCTAATCGCGCTTGATAGTCTTCCGGAATCGCCATCTTTAACTCTGTAGCAGTAGTATCGGCAAAATTGAGCGATGAAAATGCCGATGCCAATGTTTCAATCATGTTGATATACCGGTAGCCAATTTTACTTGTTGCAGATCCTTCGATAATCCATCGTATATTTTGGTCGTCCAGAGTGTGCTGAAGTGAATCCCGAAAGCTTGCGGCTTGAGCAAGAGAGATGCGGCATCTATCTAAAATAGGTGCGACTGCTGTATCAAGCGAACCGACATTCCATTCGATACGTGGCAATGAATCAAGGATGTACTTGAACGTCGGCTTGAGACCGTCTACCAGTGCGATTCGTGATTTTAAATCCGTTTGAACATTTGCAGCAGCTGATTGAAACGAGGCTGAGGTTTCGTTATATAAGTCTTCGAAGCATTGAGTGCGTTTAGATTTATATTCATCATACAGAGTAAAAATTTTGTAATTAGCATCACTTAAAATTTGTTCATATGAACCTATTGCTGATTTGAAGCGTTTTGCGACTACCGCGGTTTCTGCTTGCTTTGCAAGGTCGCTCACAATTGTGAAGCCAGGCCAAAATTCCTGAGGTACTTTAAACTCCACTTGATTCGTTGCTTCGTCAATCGGACACTGAAATAAGAAAAGAAGATTGAGTTTGAAGGTTTTAGGAAATCCAAGCAAAATAGAGTTGTTCCCTCCAGCAATCAGTTCTCCTTTCCAAGCGATGGGAATTTTCTTTTCGTCTTGATAGATGTTCACTCTGGAAAGTTGATCTTTTATAAAATCCTGATCAAGTTGCCAATCTTCCACAGATGTGACAAGAAAGTAAAAATACTGTCCACTGTTAACATTGTCGCTGGTTAAAGGCAGTTGTCGATTCTCATTTGATAATTCGATCTTAACGGTGCGCGGTCCGCCAAGCCCAAATAAGCCGGACTTCGCTTTTATTTTCAATTGAACAGATGGAGCTTGCGCATTTAAAAGCGATGTAATGCAAAGGAGACCAGAGAGCAACGATAAAAATCTGGTATTCATTTGAAACCTCGGGCAATCAAAGTGAATATAAAAATCTAAATTCTTACGAGAAGAATATAGAAAAACAGAGCCGTAGATGCAACGATTCGTTCAGTCAACTCCTTGAATTCCTCCACATTTTTTGGTACATATAACATAAGTGCAAAAAGCGATTCATGCCCGTCCCGCCTTGTTGCGGGACGGATTGTATCTGAAAGGATGTTTAATTGGATTCTCTTTACATATTGCCGATTCTTCTTTTTTCCATCGTTGTGCACGAGGTAGCACATGGCTGGATGGCGTTGAGGCTTGGTGATTCCACTGCGCGTGATTCCGGCAGATTGACACTCAATCCACTTCCTCACATTGACCCGATTGGTTCCATTGCTATTCCGCTCCTTTCATATTTTGCCGCTGGTTCTGTATTTATTGCATGGGCAAAACCAGTGCCGATAAATCCTGCAAACTTCCGCAATTTTCGCCGTGATGATATCTTGGTATCTATTATTGGACCGTTTTCCAATTTACTTGTCGCGTTTTTCTGCGCTGTGTTTTACGTTATTTCGGAACGTTTTTTTGGTCCATTAAACCTGATTGAAGGTAATTTTCAACGCGAGATTGCGGCGTTCTTGATTCATATGTTTGCAGCTGGCATTACTTTGAATATATTTCTCGCAATTTTTAACTTAATTCCAGTGCCGCCGCTTGACGGTTCACATGTATTATCAGCTTTACTTCCGGCAGAAATAGCTGAGCGGTATCGGCAAATAGGATTCTTCGGGATACTACTTGTCATCTTGTTGATGCGGTTAGACCTGTTCCGGAATTTTATCTTCACGGTTGTAATGGCTGTACGTATTCCGTATGAAATCTTCATCCATCAATTTTTATTTACGGTTTGATTTATTGAAACTTGCTTATGGATTACATTGCCTATAAGGAAAACATTCTGTACTGCGAAGATATTCCGCTAAGCGAATTGGCTGAAGAGTACGGAACGCCGCTGTACGTGTACAGTAAAAACCGCATTATAGAAAAATATCGTTCTTTTGTTGGTGCATTGGGAGACGTTAGGTATCAAGTGTGCTATGCACTGAAGGCGAATGCCAATCATCATATATTAAAATTGCTTGCTACTGAAGGCGCGGGAGCGGATGTGGTTTCTGCAGGGGAATTATATTTGGCATTGAAAGCCGGGTTTTATCCAGAAAAAATTGTATTTGCAGGCGTGGGGAAACGAGAAGATGAAATCGAATTTGCATTAAAACAGAATATTTTTTCCTTCAATGTTGAGTCGGTATCAGAGTTACATACAATTTCACGTGCAGCGCTGCGTGTAGGAAAGAAAGCTCGCATTTCACTACGCATTAATCCAGATATTGATGCACAAAGTCATCCGTACATCACTACTGGTTTGCAGTCGAGCAAGTTCGGAATTGAAGCATCGAAGGCGATAGAAGTGTACACGTATGCTGCAACGTTGTCGTCTTTGGAATTAGTGGGTATTCACACGCACATTGGTTCACAAATCACGAAGGTAGAGCCGTTTGTTGCAACAGCTAACTATATTGTCGGGTTAGTCGGAAAATTACATGAAGCCGGTATCAATTTAACACATATTGACTTTGGAGGCGGTTTTGGCGTTCAATACATTAATGTTGTTTCGCATGAGGCGATCCCACAAGAGGAAACATCGAACAACATCGTGCCAATTACTACGGAATTTATTAAGGCGGTACTACCCATCCTGCAGACAACAGGTTGTTCTATCTGGATCGAACCTGGCCGTTCAATTATTGCAGATGCCGGCGTTTTGATTACTCGTGTTATCTCCACAAAAGAAAATGCGATAAAGAAATTTGTCATTGTGGATAGTGGTATGAATGATTTAATACGACCCAGTCTCTATCAAGCGTACCATCAAATTGTTCCTCTATCCATCAATACATACGAGAATGAAAAGGTGGATGTTGTAGGTCCAATCTGCGAGAGCGCCGATTTTTTTGCTCGGGATCGATTGCTTGCAAAAAGCAATGCCGGAGATTATCTTGCGGTACTTACAACTGGCGCATATGGTTTTGTTTTAAGTTCTAATTACAATGGCCGGCCTCGTCCCGCAGAAATTCTTGTTATTGGAGATCGCGTTCGTATCATCCGCCCCCGACAGACTTTGGAAGAGTTGGAATAATCGTTATTTTAATTTAATTCGAACATTATTCCTATTCTATTTTTAATGATTATTCTTTTCGCTGATAATTCCATGGGTTTTTCTCGCAAAACTGCTAATTCTATTTATAGTCGATCATTTATCTTTCTTACTTTATTTGTGAAATTATGAATGAAATACTAAAAAACAATCTCGAAAGAATGATACAACTTGCAGAAGAATTCTTTGCGGCAAAAAACGATCCTTCACAAATTTCTGTTAATGGGAAGGTGATGCTCAGACTCAAAAATATTCATCCGGATACAATAACAGAGAAACGCACAAGCAAGGGACCGATTGCCTGGATTTTGATAATTCCAACTACACATAAATTAATGCGGCAGTTTATAACAAAAAAAATAAATGAAAAAGATTTGTATAAAAAAAATCCATTGCACGTAACGTATGATTCCATTTATTTATGTTCTGCATTAGTCCTTCCGGAATATCGAGGAAGAGGACTGGCAAAGAGCTTGATGGTAAAAGCGATCAAGTCCATTCAGAAGGATCATCCAATTAAATGTCTCTTCTATTGGGGATTTAGCATTGAAGGGAAGAAATTAGCTGCATCAGTTGCTAAGGAGCTTTCCTTACCGTTATACAAACGTGCAAAATAATTCAATTCGATGATATACTGAATTGTTTATTGTTGTCTTCTTTTAATAATCGTTCGGTTTTTGTATATTTTATAAATCAAATACAATACGTTATGGCAGAATTATGACAACGAACGAGAAAAACGATTTTATCCGCGAGATCATTGATGAAGATCTCAAAACCAATAAGTTTGAAGGACGCGTGCATACGCGCTTCCCGCCCGAACCAAACGGTTACCTTCACATCGGTCATGCCAAATCCATTCGCTTGAATTATGGAATTGCCAAAGACTACAATGGCAAATTCAATCTTCGGTTTGATGACACCAATCCTGAGAAAGAGGAACAGGAATATGTTGATTCAATTATCGAGGATGTGAAATGGTTGGGAGGCGATTTTGAAGACCGCCTTTTCTATGCTTCGGATTATTTTAATCAGATGTACCAATATGCTATCGCTCTCATCAAAAAAGGAAAAGCGTACGTGTGCGATCTTTCCGCTGATGAAATCCGTGCAACACGCGGAACGTTAACAGAACCCGGTAAAGAAAGTCCTTACAGAAATAGAAATGTTGAAGATAATCTTGATTTATTTGAACGAATGCGCAAAGGAGAAATTCCAGATGGAACAAAAACCTTGCGCGCAAAAATTGATATGGCTTCACCGAATATAAATCTTCGTGATCCGATAATGTATAGGATTATTCATGAGGAACACCACCGGCAGGGAAACAATTGGTGCGTCTATCCAACGTATGATTGGGCACATGGCATAGAGGATTCCATCGAAGGAATCACGCATTCCATCTGCACACTCGAGTTTGAAAATCATCGGCCGCTGTACGATTGGTATATAAATGAGTTGGGTATCTATCATCCTCAGCAAATCGAGTTTGCGCGATTAAATATTACGTACACAGTTTTGAGTAAAAGAAGATTACTTCAGCTTGTTCAAGAAAGACATGTCTCCGGGTGGGACGATCCGCGCATGCCTACTATTGTTGGTTACCGACGCCGCGGTTACACTTCTGATTCAATAAAAATATTCTGCGATAAGATTGGTGTCTCTAAGAAAGACAGCATCATCGATGTAGCAATGTTAGAGTGGAGTATTCGCGAGGATTTAAATAAACACGCCCAACGTGCAATGGCCGTGCTGAATCCTGTTAAAATTGTTATCACGAATTATCCGGAAGATAAAGTGGAAGAACTGCCGGCTGTGAATAATCCCGAAGATGAATCAGCAGGAACTCGAATGATCCCATTTGGCCGGGAATTGTATATCGAGCAGGATGATTTTCGCGAAGTACCGCCGCCAAAATATTACAGACTTTCTCCGGGCACTGAAGTTCGATTGCGTTATGCATACATTATCAAATGTGAGAAGGTGATTAAAGATTCAAAGGGGAACGTTGCAGAAATTCATTGCACTTATGACCCGACAACAAAGAGTGGAGAACCGGGCGCCGCTCGGAAAGTAAAATCAACAATCCACTGGGTATCTGCAAAGGATGCATTAAATGCAGAAGTGAGATTATATGATAGGCTCTTCATCAAAGAGAATCCCGATGATGTTGAAGAAGGAAAGGATTTTCTTTCCAATCTCAATCCGAATTCTTTGCAGGTGCTTACTCATTGCAAAGTGGAACCAATGCTTGGCGCAGCATCGCCGGGAGACCGTTTTCAGTTTGAACGAACAGGATACTTTTGTGCCGACGCAAAGGATTCCAAGTTGGGTGCGCCGGTCTTCAATCGTATTGTCACGTTGAAGGATACATGGGCGAAGATTGTACAGCAAGGAAAGAAGTAAATATGGTGATTTAAAATGACGCCTTAGAAAGTACGTTCACAAGAGTTTTTCATTTACCCGCTTGTTATCCCTTACCGAATTCAGCAAGAAAATGGTTGTTTGTATAAAAAGCAAAAATCTATCTCTACTTCTATAGTGATTTGGATCGAGGTTCTTCTTCAACATTCATCCGATAACCAATACCGGATTCAGTTAAAAAGATTTTAGGATTTGTCGGATCGGTTTCAATTTTTTTTCGCAATTGTCCAACGTACACACGAGTGTACTGTGCTTCTTCTGCAAATGATGGCCCCCAGACTTGTTCCAAAATAAACCGGTGAGTCAAGACGCGTCCCGCGTTTCGTATAAAGAGTGCCAGCAGCGAATATTCTATCGCGGTAAGCTTGACAATTTCTTCTCCTTTTTTCACGATGCGTGCTGATAAATCAACAGTAAGGTTGTGAGAAGTAAAGACGTCTTTTTCCTGCACAGTCGGACGGTGACGAAGAGCCGTTCGTACGCGCGCGAGCAATTCTCCGGTACGAAATGGCTTAATAAGATAATCATCGGCACCGGCATTCAAGCAGGAAATAATATCGCTTTCTGTATTGCGCACAGAAAGGATAATCACGGGAAGAGCCGCCCACTCTCGAATCCGTTTCAGCACGGTAAGCCCATCCAAATCCGGCAAACCGAGGTCAAGTATGATGAGTTCCGGCCGCTCTGTTCCAGCCATAACAACCCCTTCATTCCCTGTTTTAGCAAATTTCAAACGATACCCGTTTGGTTCAAGAGTCAATTGGAGTAATCGGCGAATTTGGATTTCGTCGTCCACGACGAGAATGATCGGTTCAGTACTCATATCTTTTCTGGTATGCTTTCTATCGGAAGTTCGATCGTAAACTCTGCACCGCCAGATGTTCTATTGCGGACGGAGAGTGTGCCGCGATGAGCTTCTATAAATCCTTTTGCAATAGGAAGGCCTAACCCGGTGCCACCTGATGCCGTGCCTTCTGCGCGGTAAAATTTTTCGAATACTCTTTTAAATCTGCTGTCGGGACACCCGTTCCATGATCAGCCACAGTGATGATACACCGGTCCTCATCGATACGCGCATTGATTTCAATCGCTGTTCCATCGGGAGTGTGAATGGAAGCATTGTAAATAAGATTTGTCAGTGCTTGTTCCATCAACCCAAAATCCAGTTTCACCAGCGGAAGCCCTTCCTGCACTTCTATTGTTATAGGATGATGAACAAGTTCTTGTTCAAGGCCTCTCACAGTAACATTGATAATGTCACGAACATCACACCAGTCCAGTTTGGGTTGAATCATTCCAGATTCAAGCCGTGTCATATCCAACAAGTTTGCAACGAGGCGATTGAGACGTTCTGCTGCGACGTGAATTTCTGTGCTCAGTTCTTTTATTGTCCCGACAGCATCCGATTCTTGTCCAGCAAGCAAGTTTTCCGACGCGCCCATGATGGCGGCGATGGGTGTCCTCAATTCGTGCGAGATGGAATTGAACAGCGTTTTGTAGAGTCGCTCCGATTCTGCCACCGCAATGGATTTCTTAGTAACTTCATTCAATAATTCCCGTTCGACCGCTGATGCAATCTGTGCAATAAAATTCTCAAGCAGAGTTTCGTAATCGATTGTCATTTTTTCATCGCGCTGCGGTTTTACACCAATCACCCCGAGCGGATAGCGCGGTCCGGACATGGAAAAGTATGTTGCCTGCGCAAAGGGAAGCGTGTCGGTATGTTTGCCGGCTTTCTTTTCGTTCCAGTACGTCCATGCCGCAACACTCGATTCCTTTTCATCCGGCATCCACGAGCTCGCTGTATGCGGCTTATGGTTAATATCCCCATCCGCATCACCAAGAAAGACTGCAACATCAGCATTGAAAAATTTTTTAATATTCAGAACTGCAGCAGTTATGACCTCGTCTTGCGAATGCGACGACGAAAGATCTTTGGTCAAAGCAAAGAGCGCCGAAGACCTCATTTCACGCTGCCGGACTGCCTTTTCTCGCTCCCTCACTCGCGCAGACAACGTTCCGGTGACTACTGCAACAAGGAAGAACATTGCAAGCATCAATACGTCTTCTACATGACCGACAGAAAAAGTAAAGATGGGAGGGATGAATAGATAATCCCACGCCAAGGCACCGAATGCGGCACCGACAAACACCGGGCCGCGTCCCATACGCAACGGGAGGAGCGATACTGTAAAGAGAATAATGAGTGAAACTGTTCGATACCCCACAAAGGATGTAAATGGAAAACAAGCGAGTGCGACACTCAGAACGATAAATGGGGCCAATACGTACTGAGGAAGGCCGGATTGGATATTCGGAATTCGGTACACACTGGGCTGCGGTTTCTCTCCTTCTTCATGTCCAACAATGTAAATATCGATATCTTGACTTCGTTTCAGTAGGTTGTCAACAAGTCGCGATGTGCGAAAGAAAACTTGTCTTTTTGGTTTTCCGATCAGAATTTGTGTCGCATTTTGCTCGCGAGCTACACGCAATAGCGCACCTGCGATATCTTCATCGGAAGTTGTGATAATCTCTGCATCAAGCTCCTTTGCAAGTTTGAAGTTCTTTGCGAGTTGTTCTGTTTCTTGTTCCGTTATCTTTGCCGAAGTTTCAACGTGGACGACAACCCAAGATGCATCCATGGTATACGAAATTCTGCGCGCCCATCGAATGACGGATAGTGATTGCGGGTCAGCACTTATACCGACGATTAATCGTGTTCCGGATTTCCATGTTTGTGAAATCCGTTTCGTCTGTTTGTACTCTCGTAACTGTTGATCGACGCGTTCAGCCGTCAAACGGAGAGACATTTCTCTAAGAGCGGTGAGATTTCCTTTCCGGAAAAAATTCTCAATTGCGCGCTTCGAGCGTTCGGGAGTGTAAACCTTGCCTTCTACAAGCCGTTTCAGGAGCTCATCCGGTGAAATATCTATCACTTCAACTTCATCTGCGGCTTCAAATATCGAATCAGGGACAGTTTCATGGACAATACTGCCGGTGATCTGCGCAACTGTTTCGGCACGGCTTTCGAGATGCTGAACATTTAGTGTGGTAAAGACATCAATGCCATTATCGAGCAACTCGAGCACATCCTGATACCGTTTTGTGTGCCGGCTTCCTGGTACGTTTGTGTGGGCAAGTTCATCCACAAGTACTAATTGTGGCTTTCTGGAAAGAATAGCATCTAAATCCATCTCTTCAAGCATAGTCTCCCGGTACTCGAAAGTCTTTCTTGGAATAATCGGCAGATTCGAAAGAAGAGCTTCAGTTTCAGATCGTTTATGTGTTTCTACAAATCCAATAGCAACATCGAGACCTTTTAATAGAGCAACCTGAGCGTCTTTCAGCATATCGTACGTTTTCCCCACACCGGCGCACATGCCGAAGAATATTTTCAGCTTCCCCCTTTTTTCCTTTTCTTCTTCCTTTTTTATAAGGTGAAGGAGCGTATCGGGATCGGGACGTGTATCATTAGTTACTGGCATAGGGAAATATAGTCACATTCAAAATAAGATGCATCTAACTGCTTATTTCAGCTGAAAAACAGAGAGACGGTGTAATAATGTGCATACTAAATTTTATCGTGGGTACCAACTTTTCCAATCTAAATGGTCAGGTGTGTACTTAACCAGATAATCATGAGAAAGAAATCCTGCCAGGAATCCGATAAGAAGTGATAATACGATAACAATTACCATGTGCTGAAATCGGGTTCTTCCTTCAGGTAATTCTTCTTCCACTAAATCTTTTTGTTCTTTCATATCCTCGATCCCCCTTCTTGGCATAATTAAATAATCCTCATTGCTACCATCAGCATATCGATCAACTTGATGCCTATAAACGGAGCGATGACACCGCCGACTCCATAAATGAGCAAGTGTTTTCGAAGTAATTGCACCGCACTCATAGGCCGATATTTCACACCTTTCAACGCCAAGGGAATTAATGCCACAATGATTAACGCATTAAAGATGACTGCGGACAGAATGGCGCTTTCGGGCGTGGCAAGTTTCATAATATTTAATGCATTCAATACTGGATACGTGGTTGCAAATGCAGCGGGAATAATGGCAAAGTATTTTGCAACATCGTTTGCGATGCTGAATGTAGTAAGAGTTCCGCGTGTCATTAGAAGCTGCTTGCCGATTTCTACGATCTCCATCAGTTTTGTCGGATTGCTGTCGAGATCGATCATATTAGCAGCTTCACGCGCAGACTGCGTACCGGTATTCATTGCCACAGCGACGTCTGCTTGAGCGAGCGCCGGAGCGTCGTTAGTTCCATCGCCGGTCATTGCGACGAGCCGTCCGCCTTTTTGATAATCACGAATCAATTTCAATTTATCTTCCGGCTTTGCTTCAGCAAGAAAATCATCTACACCGGCTTCAGCTGCGATGGCAGTTGCTGTCAAAGGATTATCGCCGGTGATCATGACTGTTTTAATTCCCATCTTGCGCAAGTGAGCAAACCGATCTTTAATTCCACCTTTAACAATATCTTTCAAATGAATAACACCGAGTACTTCCTTGTTTTCGGCGACAACCAACGGAGTGGCACCGGCGCGACTGATATCCTGCACTGTCTGCTGGACTGCAGATGGAAACACGCCGCCCTGTTGTTCGATATAGAGTTTCATTGCCTCAGTAGCGCCTTTTCTGATAATCCGTTTACCATTTTTCCCTTCGGGCTGAATGTCAGCTCCGCTCATGCGCGTTTGTGCACTGAAGGGAACAAAATGTGCTGCAATCTCATGAATATCTCGACCGCGCAGGCCATATTTCTCTTTGGCAAGAATAACTATTGACCTGCCTTCTGGTGTTTCATCTGCAAGCGAGGCGAGCTGCGCTGCATCCGCTAAACGTTCTTTGGAAATTCCTGGTGCGGGAGTGAATTCCGTCGCCATTCGATTTCCGAGCGTTATCGTACCGGTCTTATCCAGCAGCAGAACATCGACATCGCCGGCAGCTTCAATAGCTCGCCCGGAAGTCGCTATCACATTATGCCGAATCATCCTGTCCATGCCGGCAATTCCGATTGCGGAAAGAAGTCCGCCGATCGTCGTAGGAATCAAACAGACAAGGAGGGCAACGAGCACTGTTACGGTAACAGGCGCTCCATGGCCTGCGACCTCAACACTAAACAGTGAAAAAGGAAGAAGTGTTACGCATACGATAAGAAAAATAATGGTGAATGCGGCAAGCAAAATATTGAGAGCTATTTCATTTGGAGTTTTTTGCCGCTTGGCGCCTTCAATCAGATGTATCATTCTATCGAGGAAACCGCCACCGGGTTCTATGGTCACACGAATAATCAGCCAATCGGAAAGTACGCGCGTACCTCCTGTGACTGCACTCCGATCACCACCGGATTCACGAATGACAGGGGCACTCTCGCCGGTAATCGCGCTTTCATCCACGGACGCGATGCCTTCCACTACCTCACCATCAGCTGCAATAATATCTCCAGCTTCAACAAGATAGATATCTTCTTTTTGTAAATCTGTGGATGTGATGACATCAAAGGTCGAGTTCCGTTGAGGATTGTGCAGACGTTTTGCCGTTGTGTCCCGGCGTGAGCGGCGTAATGCTTCCGCCTGCGCTTTTCCACGTCCTTCCGCCAATGCTTCAGAAAAGTTTGCGAAGAGAACCGTGAACCACAACCAAAGCGACACAAAACCAATGTACCATGCCGGTGCTTCCCCAGTGCCGAATAATGCTTGAATCCATAATGCCGTTGTGAGGACACTTCCTACTTCCACTACAAACATCACGGGATTTCGTGCCATCTTCCATGGATTTAATTTTCTTATGGAATCGATACATGCGCGAAGATACATTTCCCGATTCAATCCTAAAGGCTTTTTCAATTGCTGTGAATTCAAAGTTGCCATTCTATAATTTCCTTCTTTCTACTAATGTATCATCAATAAATGTTCAACGATCGGGCCGAGCGCGAGAGCTGGCAAGAAATTTAATGCACCAACAATCAAGACTACTGCGATAAGCCAGAAAATAAACAATGGCGTATGTGTCGGTAATGTTCCTTCAGATGCAGGAACCAGTTTCTTTTTGACAAGAGAGCCTGCGAGCGCTAATGTTGGGACGGCAAGCCAATACCGGCCGATCAACATTGCCAATCCACCAGTGAGATTGTAAAATGGTGTGTTCACGTTTGCGCCGGCAAAAGCGCTTCCATTATTATTTGCTTGCGAAGTAAAGACATAGAGAATCTCACTAAATCCATGAGGACCGGGATTCATTATCCCCGCTTTTCCAGCAGCGGTGACAACCGCAATTGCTGTAAGAACAAGAACCGTGATCGGCATAATGAGAATTAAGAGGGATGCCATTTTCATTTCGTACGCCTCAATTTTATGGCCAAGATATTCGGGTGTGCGGCCGACAAGTAATCCAGCCACGAATACAGCGACAATAACAAAGATCAGCATTCCGTAAAGTCCAGACCCAACCCCGCCGAAGACAACTTCCCCAAGATGAAGCATAATGAGCGCTATCATTCCACCGAGCGGTGTGTAAGAATCGTGCATGGAATTCACGGAACCATTTGAAGCAGCTGTTGTTGCAGTTGCCCAAACGGCAGAATTAGGTATGCCGAACCGCACTTCCTTTCCCTCCATATTGCCGCCAGGATTGATGGAAGTCGATTGTTGATTTACCCCGAGTGCAGTGAGTTTCGGATTGCCTGAACCTTCAAGACTGTACATCCAAAACACTGCTACGACAAGTATCATCATCATAGCAGCAAAGATCGCCCACCCCTGGCGTGTATCCTTTACCATCTTACCAAATGTGTAACACAACGCCGCAGGTATGAGTAGAATTGCAAGCATCTCTAAGAAATCCGTCAGTGGTGTCGGATTCTCATACGGATGAGCTGAATTGACGTTAAAAAAACCGCCGCCGTTTGTACCCAGTTGCTTAATAGCAATCTGAGATGCCACAGGCCCCATTGCTAGAACTTGGTCTGTTACTTTCACACCGCTGGTGTCGGCTGTTACCTGGAGAAAAGGTACTGAGACGTATGCAGAATTATTTTGGATAACTCCCTGCGAAACAAGTACAAGCGAGAAGATAATTGCAAGAGGTAGAAGTATATAAAGTGTACTGCGAGTCATATCCACCCAAAAATTTCCAAGGGTCTTTGCCGAGTGACGAGCGATTCCGCGAATGAAAAGTGCAAGCAGAGCCATTCCTGTTGCCGCTGAAACAAAATTTTGTACCGTCAGGCCGAGCATCTGCGTTAAGTAGCTCATGGTTGTCTCGCCACCATATCCTTGCCAGTTTGTATTAGAAGCAAAGCTGACGGCGGTATTGAATGAAGAATCTGGAGTAACGGCTGCCATTCCCTGAGGATTCAAGGGAAGAAATTGCTGCAAACGTTGCAACGCGTACACAAACAAAAAACCGACAAAATTAAAAAGAAGCATTGCGAGAGCATTTGCCTTCCAATCCATCTCCTCATCAGGGCTAATCTTTGCCAGACGATACAACAGGCGTTCCAGTGGACCGAGAACAGGATCGAGAAACGTTTTTTCCTGCTGGTACACGCGAGCCATAAATGTACCAAGCGGTTTGGCAAGCAGCGTGAGTACCGCGATATAAAATGCAATCTGTAGGATTCCATTAGGTGTCATTCGAATATCTCCGGTTTCAATAGTGCGACAAATAAATATGCGAAGAGGCCAATTGCTATAATTCCCGAAATGATATAGAGCCAGCTCATAATTTCTCTCCTGTTTTATTTTCTCCCAGGACTTCGCACATCTTTATAAGTCCCCAAGTGAGAATGAAAAATAAGATTGCGATACCAATATAAATGATGTCGTCCATAATTATTTTCCTCCTGATAACGATTGCATTTTATCAAGTGCAAGATTCAACCTGAGAACATTCACACGAGGTTCTCCAAGAAATCCTAATTGTCTTCCTTCAGTGTATTGAACAACCAACGAATGAAGTTTATCCTGACTCAGATTTCTAATGCGTGCTACCCGCGGAAGCTGGTAAAGGGCAGCCGCGACACTGATGTGAGGATCAAGACCGCTTCCTGAAGACGTTACAATATCTACCGGGACAGGCTGCGTGTTCGAGGAATCTACAGCTTTCAAGTCCTGAATTCTTTTCTTGACTCCATCGAGATATACCTGATTGATCGGTCCGTTATTTGATCCTGATGATGCTGCGGCGTTATAAGGAAACGGACCTGTTGCCGATGGGCGGCTCCAAAAGTATTTCGAATCGCTAAATGGCTGGCCGATTAATTCAGATCCAAAAACTTTTCCATTATTTTTCAATAAGCTTCCATTAGCTTTTGAGGGAAAAACAAGCTGCGCAATTCTTGTGACAAGAAACGGATAGAACACGCCGGTGAGCACAGTGAAGAGCACGAGTGTGATAACAGACGTGCGAAGATATTTGAGCAACATCATCGTGAATTTCTCCAATTGTCTTTTAGGATTTTTAGAATTGCATCTTTAAACAGAAGCGATGTGATGGTAAGTTTCGATATCATAATAATCTCCTTTTCATATTTGCGGTTCTAATATGGCAAGAGAAGTGGTACAAACGCAATCAAGAGAGTCTAAAAAGAGATGATCGAAGTATAAAAGGATTATAAAAATTTTATTGAGGAAGTACATAATGAAAACAGGATACTAGTATCGTATCCTGTTTTGGATATGAAGCATGAAGGTTGATGAATCTAAATTAAAATGTGAACAATAGCACTGTTAGTCTCTCAATTCCTTTTTATTATTGAGCTCAATATAAAGAAGCTGGGAAAGAAAGCAATCAAGGAGAGATAAAAAGAGGTGCAAAAATGATTAAGAAAATATAAAACTATCCGCAGTAACCTGTTGCTCTATTGTATATCATTGTTGGCTGCCAATTTAGGCCTTTCCCTAATATCATTCGAGGGGCAGTACGATATTCCTGAAATCCTTCTGATATCAAGTATTCTCGTGCAAGTGTATTAGCTGATGGAACGATTGCGGTCGTTATTCCACGATTTAATTGCAGCTTCATTAATTCTATGCCAGCATCTGCATTACGTGCCATAATTAATCCTCTACCAAAATCAGGCAGATAAAATCCCGTGATACCAGTGGATGTGTCAGTTGTATAAACCAAGCCTGTTGAAAAAAATCTCTCGATGAATTGAAATCGACATTCCCCTGTAACTTCTCTATCTAATTCTTTGACTAATAAAAAATCTTCCTGCCGCATTTCTCGCACATTTGATATGTGTCGAGTTTGTGCAATCGAGTCCCTTTTATAAAACACGTACGTCGAATTTATTTCAAAGCCGAGCTTTCTATAGACAGGTTCTCCCATCTCACTTGCAATCAATAAATGGCTGACGCATCCTTTACTTCGGTTGTAATCTATGAAATGATTTGTGATTCTTTGTCCTATCCCTTGTCTTCTATATTCTGGCAACACTATTATAGTACCAAGCCAGCCAATAGCGCCATGAATCATATCGATCCCACAACCAACAATCCTACCGTCGACTTCTGCCACCGCTGGATAAAAATAAGAATGACCGAAATGAAAGTAGAACAATTTTGGTAGATCCAAATTCCAATCTTCGGGAGGAAAATTTTGTAATTGGTGTATTTCTGATTCCAATATTTGTCTGATCCTCAGCATAAATCTTTCCTATAAAACATTTTTAAACAGTGCTTTCTTTTATAAATAGCGGAATAATTCCCTCTCCTTGCAAGAGAGGGTCAGGGTGAAGTCAAATAAAAGAAATGACATATTAAAAAGCCGAAAATATTGCATTATAAAAAATATACTGACCAGAACCAATTTATTTCAGAATTCAACACACACGGGAATTATTGAGATGGAGGTAATGCGGGCTCTGCAAAAATTGTCTTTTCCCGCTCCACCATCACAGTTCCCGCCGGTACGCCTTTGGGTTTTCTTATGTACTTTCCTTCGCACATTGTCACAGGTACAAGTTTTGATTTCTTCATCTTACTATAATATGCTGCGATCCCTGCTGCCTGCTCGATTGCCTGTTTGCTCACTTCACCCTTGCCTGTTCTAATTTTCAAAACAACATGCGAGCCACCAACGCCGCGCGCATGAAACCAAAGATCGCTCTTTGCTGTATGGCGTGTTGAAAGGAGATCGTTGTTCTCGCTGCTCTTTCCTGCCCACACTTGAAAGCCGCCGGCAACTGTAAAGACTCGGAATGGCAGCAGTTCTTCTTTTTTCATCTGTCCTGATTTCTCTGCTTTCAATCCGAATTGCGAAAGCACCTTCTGGTTTTCCTCCGTAAAATGTTTTAAATCTTCGGATGTAGATATGTCTTCCATGCGATCTAAAAGCAGAGAGATGGATTTCTGCCGCCGCGTCAATTCCACAATACGATGCCTCTGTTCTTCTATCGCATGTCGGGATTTTTCAGCTTTTTCGAAGTAACGCTCGGCGTTTTTTGCCGGCGTTAAGTGCTGGTCAAGCGGAATTTCTACAAGCGCATTGGAGCCGCTGACAAAATCTTCTACCATCGCCGCTGTTTCGCCTTTTTTA
This sequence comes from Ignavibacteriota bacterium, assembly GCA_963727825.1. Classification (GTDB taxonomy): domain Bacteria; phylum Bacteroidota; class Ignavibacteria; order UBA10030; family UBA10030; genus Fen-1298. The sequence goes on from CAVSHO010000001.1 coordinate 227,079, forward strand.
AGAAGATATAATTGCGAGATTAAAAGTTTGCCGAATAATTCGTACTGCTCTGCACGATTTGGCTTTTCTGCTTCTGCTGCAATTTTGTAAAGTGTATGCTGTGTGTGTTCACGATCGCGTTCCAATACCCGGATAATATTCTCTTTTTCTTGGAAAACGCTTTTTTCATGGTACAAATTGGCGCGATATGTTTGAATTGCTTCCGATACGGAATTATAATCTTGAAACGTGAAATCACTTAAGTGACGTAATGGAATAATAGAAAACCTCATTGGCGATGTTCCGTCAAAGTATACGCGCGGTGATGGTGGAGCAAGAAGTTCTGCTTTCATTCTTTTTGCAGAGTCAAGCAGTCGAGCGATATCATTTTCCGCAAGAGCATTAACCATTTGCTCACCGTCCAGACCGATGCGTGCCAACAGTTCTCTTATTAGTACCGGACCAAATTGCGGAAGCATACGCTTGAGTGCTATTGCCAGTGGTTGAACGGTATACAAAGAAATAAAAATATCTGGTGCTATTGTACTAGACTCAAAATGAATAGAATCAATTCCCGTGACCTTAGCATCAGATTTCTTCAAGAACATTTCGGTGATTGTTCCACTCGTATCAAGCAATAAAACATTCGCTTTCGATCCGAACAATTGTGCTATAAGTTCGCGCTTATCTTTTAAACGAATATGCATTTGTCGATCAGCCGGATGCATGAAAACTTTATCGATTACAGTACCCTGTATGTCAGTAAAAAGATTTGCAGAGTTCCGCCGTGCACGGGCAAAAGTTCTGCGTGCATAGATAAAATTATTCGCAGGTTCACATCCGACAATGATAACAGCCGGTGTCTCTTCAAATGAAATCACCAATTCACACCGATGTTGGGTAAAAATCTCGTTCACCGTTTGCCCGGCAAACTCGTGCTCTAACTCTGTTGCAATGTGAACTAATGTATAATAATTTGTAACCATTGCTATTTGTCCGTTATCCACAAATCTTAACTAAAGTCCGTAAAAATGAAAGGAATTGCAATCCCGATGTGGATAACTCGTGGATAGTGAAGTGCAAATGATGTGCAAAAGTAAGTCTTGCCGTATCCTCGAATTTTCCGTATATTTTGTTGCATTAGTCTAATTAAAGGAGTCTATAGTGGCAGCAAGTATGACCGGCTTTGGCCGCGCAGAAGTCAACAAAGACGGCATTACCGTCAGGACGGAAGTTCGCAGTGTGAACAGTCGCTATCTCGATTTAACACTGCGCTTGCCGCGAAACTTTTCTCAGCGAGAAAAAGAGCTGAAAGATATTGTCCGCACGTTTTTAAATCGGGGCAATTTGAATATTACTGTAAAAGTTGAACATGATTCAAACGATGTTGTTCCATTAAAAGTGAATAAAGCGGCGGCAAAATCGTACTACAAACTTCTGAATGAAATCCGCAAGTCCGTAAAATTGCGCGAACAAGTAAAACTCGAACACTTATTAACGTTTTCTGATGTGCTCGAACCTGTGGATGAAGAAGAAACCGATGAAACCGAATGGGAACTAGTACAAGAATCAGTCCGCCAGGCGCTTGAGAGTCTTAACGCAATGCGTGCTCAGGAAGGAAGCGAATTAGCTGCCGATCTCGAAAAAAGAATTCGCTGGATGGATGAGACTTTGAATGAATTAGAAAAACTTTCTAAAGAACGAATTCCCGAAGAGCGTAAAAATTTACAAGAACGCATTGCGGAATTAGTAGAAGACAAATTTGTTATCGATCAAAACCGGTTAGAACTAGAAATAGCACTACTGGTGGATAAATTGGACATTACGGAAGAATGTGTCCGTTACCGCAGTCATATTAAATATTTTCTGGAAGCACTTAACAAGAATGAAGCCGCAGGCCGAAAGTTAAACTTCCTTGTTCAGGAAATGAACCGTGAGGCAAACACTATAGGCTCCAAATCTAGCGATGCCACAATAGCACATCTAATTGTTGGATTGAAGGAAGAATTAGAAAAAATTCGGGAACAGTTGCAGAACATAGAGTGATGAGCGGAAAACTAATTATGATTGCCGCTCCAAGTGGTTGCGGTAAAACGACAATCGCAAAAGCGATTTTGGCAAACCATCCCGATATATTGTTCTCAGTTTCGGCAACAACGCGCCCGAAACGTGACAGCGAAGTGGAAGGAAGAGATCATTTTTTCCTCACCAAAAATAAATTTGAAGAATATCTCCGCAATGGTAATTTGGCAGAATGGGAAGAAATTTACGGCAATTATTATGGAACATTAAAGAGTGAGATCAATCGGGCGATTCAGAATGGCCGCATAATGTTGTTTGATATAGATGTGAAAGGCGCATTGTCGATTCGGAAACATTTTCCGAATAATTCCATTCTTATCTTCATCAAGCCGCCAAGTTTTGAGGTATTGAAAAGCAGATTGGAAAGTCGCAATACAGAGAACCCGGAAACACTTAAATGCCGGTTGGAGCGTGTACCGCTGGAAATGGAACAAGGGCAGCAATTTGATTATCAAGTCGTGAACGATGATTTGCAAAAAGCCGTCAACGAGGTTGATAAAATAGTTCAAGCGAACATCAAGAATATTATTTAATCACATTCATAGTCAATGGAGGTAGAACAGTGTCAGTCAAACCAGTAGCAATGCATGAATTTCTACAACAAACCGGTAACGTTTACGAAGCTATAATTGTGGCTTCTAAACGCGCGCGGCAAATTCATGATGATATGAAAATAGAATTAACGCAGCAGCTCGAAACGCTGAAAGCATTGAATGCAACACCGGAACCGGAAGATGATATGGAAGTCGCAATTGTCAACCCGGATCAGCTCAAAATCAGTTTAGAATTTGAAAAAAGGCCTAAACCGACAGAAATTGCGATCAACGAAGTGCGAGAAAAGAAAATCCCATATCATTATAAGGAGCACACCGACTTTTTCGCTAAAGAAACTTCTAAAGATACTTCGACAGAAGAATAACGAGAAACGTAATGCGCGGCAAGCATGTCTTGATTGGTGTCACAGGTGCGATTGCGGCATACAAAGTTGGCTATCTCATTCGTGAACTGATAAAGTCCGGTGCAGATGTTAAAGTAATGATGACAGAAGCGGGAATGCGCTTCGTTACACCTCTCACGTTCTCGGTACTTTCAAAAAATCCGGTCTTCACAGATCTGTGGTCAAGCAACCAATCATCGGATTCCGAAATTAGCACGCAACACATTGATCTTGCCAACTGGGCAGATGTTCTTGTTATCGCACCGGCTTCTGCGAACACAATCGCTAAACTGACTTACGGCATTTCTGATAATCTGCTGACCGTTGTCTCTCTTGCAACCGCTCGATCAATTATTCTTGCACCAACAATGGATGCAGAGATGTATCTTAATGCCGTCACGCAGAAAAATCTAACAATCTTAAGAGAACGCGGCTATCTCATCATCCCGCCGGCAGAAGGTGAGCTTGCCAGCGGCTTGAGCGGACCGGGGCGTTTGCCTGAAATCAAAATTATTGTTGAGACGATTGAAAAAGTTCTTGATCATTCAAAACAGGATTTGAGGAATAAACGAATCCTTGTCACTGCCGGACCTACATTTGAAGCAATAGATCCCGTTCGTTTTGTAGGGAATCGTTCTTCCGGAAAAATGGGATTTGCAATTGCGAATGCCGCAGCGCAGCGCGGCGCAGTTGTAACACTTATCTCCGGACCAGTAGTTCGTGAAACACCGCGCAATGTCAAACGCATCGATGTCGAATCGGCGCAGGAAATGTTGACCGCTGTTCTTGCACATATTAAAAAAACAGATGCTGTGATTATGTCGGCGGCAGTCGCGGATTTCACACCTATCCAACAAGCAAAGCATAAGATAAAAAAACAGCTCGACAGTGAAACACTGGAGTTAAAGTTGAAAGCAACACCGGATATTCTTGCAACGCTCGGGAAAAAGAAGCGGAAAATGGTGCTTGTCGGATTTGCATTAGAGACAAAAGACGAACTTACCGATGCGAAAAATAAACTTCGGAAAAAAAATCTTGACTTCATTGTGCTTAATTCTTTTAATGAACGTAATCGCGTGTTTGGCTCCGACGTTAACACAGTTACACTGATCGATAATCTTGGTAATGTTGAAAGACTTCCCAAACTGTCGAAGTTTGATGTAGCGAACAAGATTCTCGATAAAATTATAACGCTAAATTAAGTAATCTCCAGGGCATTAATTGTTCCTTAGGTGAATCATTTCGCATGTCTCTCAACGAAGAACTCAAAAACATTCTTACCGATACTGAACGATTCCTGAAACAGCAGCAGGAGTTGTACGGCGACACTATTTTTGTACAAAAAAACGAGCCATTTCCTGCCGACTTAACACAGAAACCTGCATCGATAAATATTGCGCCCGCTGCTCCCGAGGTCGATCTCTTTGGAAACGCTGTTCAACCGATTACAAATAATCATAAAATTGGAGAGTCAATTTTGCCGGCATATCCTAAAGAATCATGGACAGAAACAAAGAATCTTGTAGAATTAAATAATGCAATCAACACTTGTATGAAATGCAGTCTTGGAAAAACAAGAACCAAATTTGTATTTGGCGTTGGAAATTCGAAGGCAGATGTAGTAGTTGTCGGCGAAGCACCGGGGGCTGATGAAGATGAAAAGGGCGAACCATTCGTTGGGCGCGCAGGACAATTGCTAAATAAGATTCTTGAAGCAGTTCAATTTAGGCGAGAAGAAGTTTTTATTTGTAACATTTTAAAATGCCGTCCACCGAATAATCGTGACCCGCAAACGGAAGAAATTGATTGCTGCGAACCGTATCTCTGGAAGCAATTAGAAATTATCAAGCCAAAAATAATTCTCTGTGCCGGGCGCATTGCCGGTCAATCGCTGTTGAAGACGAATTCTTCGTTAACGCTTCTACGCGGCAAGGTGCATGATTATCGAGGCATTCCGCTAATGGTAACGTATCATCCGGCGGCATTGCTTCGTAATCCTCATTGGAAGAGACCATGCTGGGAAGACATGCAGCAGTTTCGGAAATTGTACGACGAGATGAAAAGTGGAAAATAGAATACAAATCACAAAGGACAAGCTTCAAACAAATTCCAATATTCAATATCCAACATCAAGAATTTATAAGTTGTTTTTTGAAATTTGTTTGTGATTTGAATAATTGTGGTTTGGAATTTATTCTTAAATGACATGGATAAGAAAAAAGAATATATCGCCAATTTGAAAAAAGCATGGCGCGACGAAATGCTAAGCGCAACGAATTATCGCGCACTTGCCGAACAGGAAAAGAATCCGGAAAGAAAATCTATTTTCATCCGTATGGCAGAAGCAGAAGATCGCCATGCCGCGCGATGGACGGCGCGGTTGAAGGAATTAGGAATTGAGATGGGTTCATTCAGGGAAAACCCAATTGAGTTGTTACGGAGAAGGATGCTGCTTAAAAGTTCTCCTGAAGCAGCCGCTCAAATGCTTGAAGTTGGCGAGAACGACGCCGATAAATTATATGAGGTGATGATTAATGCTGCAGAGAGCGACGCAGAACGTGAATTATTGCTCGATGTCCAGCGGGAAGAGAATGCTCACAGTCTGATGTTGCAAGAGATGTCAAGTTCACGCGTCATGCAGCATCCGCAAAGCCGGTTGGAGCGCATTCTTGGAAGAGAAAAATGGCATGTCACTGCCGGCGGCTGGATTGGTCAGGCAATTTACGGAGTAAACGATGGGCTCGGCGCGGCATTCGGTGTCGTAAGCGGGGTGGCAGGTGCAACAGCAGCAAACAGTGAATTTATATTATTGAGCGGACTTGCAGTAGCAGTTGCATCCGCGTTATCGATGGGTAGCGGTGCGTACCTCGCCACGAAATCCGAACGCGAAGTGTACGAATCAGAAGTTGAAAAGGAAAAGCGCGAGATTGAAGAACATCCGGAAGAAGAACAGGAAGAGATGGATTTGTTCTATCAGCTCAAAGGATTCTCGCCGGAAGATTCCAAGAAAATGGCGGCAAAACTTGCCGAGCAACCGGAACAATTCCTAAAAACTCTGGCACATGAAGAATTGGGACTTTCAGAAAAGTCGTTTCCGAACCAATGGAAATCGGCATTCAGTGCAATGATCAGTACAGCACTTGGCGCCATCATCCCAGTTCTTCCTTTCATTTTTTGGTCTGGAATGGAAGCGCTCATTATTTCGTTTATCATTAGTACGGCAGCACACTTTGCAGTCGGTGCATCGAAGGTGCTTGTTACCGGACGCTCGTGGCTCAAGAGCGGCACCGAGATGACACTTGTTGGACTGGGTGAAGCAATCACGACGTATCTTATCGGTATGCTTATTGCACCAATGATTAGATAAAAGTATTTTAGCTACGAATTTCAACTCGCGGAATTTGTAAGGAGAATAAGTTGTATGTCAGATCCAAGAAATATAATCGACTTCAACACACCGCAGTCGGTTTCGACAGAAGGGCGTGTGCCGCCGCAAGCAGTGGATGTAGAAGAAGCTGTCATCGGAGCGATGCTGTTGGAAAAAGACGCTATCGCCAAAGCGATTGAAATCCTGGATGACACCGCCTTTTATAAACCTGCGCATCAAAGCATTTATCGTGCAATGATGGCGTTGTTTGAACGAAGCGAGCCGGTCGATCTCATTACGCTTACAGAGGAACTCCGCCGGCGCGGCGATCTTGAAAAAATCGGCGGCGAATATTATCTCACCGAGCTCACAACAAAGGTTTCAAGCGCTGCAAACATAGAATATCATGCGCACATAGTATTAGAACGAGCGCTAATGCGGCAATTGATTCATTCGTCATCAGAAGTCATCAATCGTGCATACAGCGAAACCGAAGATGCACTCGGCTTGCTTGATCAAGCTGAACAGAAAATTTTCGATATCTCCGAACAGCGGATGAAGAAAAGTTTTGTCTCGATGAATACAGCCGTGCATAAAACTATGGATATGCTGCAAAGTATTCACGGCAAGCACAGCGGTGTTACCGGAGTGCCGTCGGGATTTGCCGATCTTGATGCACTCACGGGCGGATTCCAGCCATCGGATCTCATTATTATCGCAGGCCGTCCGTCACAAGGGAAAACAGCGCTCGCGCTTTCAGTTGCGCGCAATGCAACAGTGCTGCATGATATTCCTATCGGCATGTTCAGTCTTGAAATGTCCATACAGCAATTAGTGATGCGATTGATGTGCGCAGAAGCGCGCGTGGATGCGCACAAGGTTCGCACTGGCCGCTTGCCGGAAGATGAATGGAAAAAGTTAAGCACAAGCGTCGGCCGCCTCTACAAAGCAAAGATGTTTATCGATGACACACCCGGACTTGCTGTGTTAGAATTGAGAGCGAAAGCACGCCGGCTTAAAGTAGAACACGATATCGGCCTCATAATAGTAGACTATCTTCAATTGATGCAGGGACCAAGAAATGCTCAGAGTCGTGAGCAAGAGATCTCCGCTATCTCCCGATCGCTCAAAGCGCTCGCGAAAGAATTAAATATTCCGGTAATTGCATTGTCGCAATTAAATCGTTCTGTTGAATCGCGCAACGATAAACGACCTGCATTATCCGACTTACGAGAGTCCGGTGCCATCGAACAGGACGCCGACGTTGTTGTTTTTGTTCATCGTCCCGAAATGTTTGGTATAACAGAACAAGATAATGAACCGACAGAAGGCCTTGCAGAAATCATCATCGGCAAACAGCGTAATGGTCCTACAGATACCGTAAAACTGCAGTTCATCAAGAATTACGCGAGGTTCGAAAGCCGAACTGTCTTTCGTCCTGAAACGTACTTGCCGGAAGAGACGCCGGACGCAACGCCGTTCTAAATTCCAAATGCTAATTGTAGGATGCCGCTTGAACAATAAATTTGAAAATACAAAGTTAGATTTTAAAGGAAGAATACTAATCTTCTAATTGTTCATTAATCATTAGTCACTGTTCATTCTTATGAATTGCCGCACATTTCTTCAATTAATTCCTATTCTTGTAATGTTCCCCTTTTTCATTCAACAGAAAAAAAATGACGGTCGAAGATTCCTGTTGATCCGAACGAATTGATCTGCAAGAACAAATTCAATCTCGCCGATTCTCTGAAGTTGCGTGAGAAACCAATAAATGAAGTTGTTATTGCGATTGCAAAATCTTTCATCGGCACAGATTATACTGCCAATACCTTAGATGCGCCGGGCAAGGAACAGCTCATTGTCAATCTGCAAACACTCGACTGTGTAACTTTCTACGAAAACTCACTTGTGCTCGCGCGTTGTATCAAAAAGAACAAACTGACGTTTAACGATTATAAAAAGGAACTCCAATTTGTCCGTTATCGTGGCGGCGTCATAGATGGCTATGCGAGCCGTCTCCATTACACGTCGGATTATTTTTTTGACAATGAAAAAAAATCTGTCTTAAAGGATGTAACGAAAGAACTTGGCGGAGTGCCAATCAATAAGAAAATCAATTTTATGTCCACACATCCGGATTTATATCTTCAATTGAAAAACTCCTCAGAGAACGTCAAAGAAATTAAAAAGATTGAAGATGAAATGAAAACGCGAACGACATACCACATTCCTAAAGCAAACATTAAAAGAATAGCATCGCTGATTAAGAACGGCGATATCATCGGAATCACCACGACAATTGATGGGTTGGATTGCACGCATACAGGCATTGCTATCTGGCAAAAAGGAAAACTGCATTTACTTCACGCGCCTGTTCCCGGCTCGAAAGTGCAAATCACTGAATTGCCGCTCTGGGATTATCTTGCAAAGATCAAAAAGGATGAAGGAATTATAGTTGCGCGTCCAATTGAACCATAGATAAGCTGAGGATAAATTGAGTGTAGCCTTAAAAATGCGAGATGAAGAGATTTGTGAAATGGCTCGATGCTTTCTTGAAAAGTATCAACCAAACACATTAAAGGTTCCACAACGCACTGATCTTTCAATTCTGTTAGACTTTATAAAAAAAGACTTTGGATTCTCATTTATTAGAAGCGATTTAGGCTCCGAAAATGACTCTAAAGTTCTCGGTTCAACTGATTTTCGGAACAAAACAATTTCCATTGATAGTTCATTCGAATCTGATGACTACAACAAGTCAATTAGAGTCCCATTCGTGATCGCTCATGAGATTGGTCATTGCATTGTGCATGGTCCAAAGTACTCTGAATTGAAAATGGCAGGTGTTTTTGATCAAGTCACTACAGATACGATGGATATGGTTACAGGAAAAAGAATTCTAAAAAATGAAAGAGATTTTATTGAACATCAAGCACATATTTTTGCCGCAAGTATATTAGTTCCGGCTCAGACACTCAAAGCGGCATTGATAAAATCTCAAGAGAAAATTGGTATTAATAGAAAACGTGGCGTTATTTATTTAGATAAAAAGGGGTATAGTCACCGAGATTATCAACTCACTCTAATGGAGTTGAAGAGATTTTATTTTGTATCAAAACATGTACTAAGCATCAGATTACATCAGAACTCCCTAATTGAAGGTCCAATTGAGAGAATTCCAAGTGTAGCAACTATATTTAAAAGAAATGGGATTAGATCAAATCAGAGTAAATTGGATAGAAGATTGATTCTTTTCATGATGGAAAAGTAAGTGAAGAAACCGAAAATACACTTTCTCGTTTCTCTATTGTACAGGGTGACATTACTACTCAATCCGTGGAAGCTATTGTGAATGCAGCAAACAACTCTTTACTTGGCGGCGGCGGAGTGGATGGCGCAATTCATTATGCAGCTGGATCTGGTCTTTTAGAGGAATGCCGCACGCTGGGCGGATGTGAAACCGGCGGTGCCAAAATCACAAAGGGTTATAATCTTCCAGCAAAATTTATTATTCATACAGTTGGTCCAATATGGCAGGGCGGTAATCATAATGAGGACAAACTGCTGGCAAATTGTTACAAGAATAGCTTTGCACTTGCACGGAAACATAATATTGTCGTCATTGCATTTCCATCCATTAGTACAGGCATTTATCGATTTCCTATTGAACGAGCTTCGCGTATTGCATTGCACGAAATTATCTAGGAACTTGAAACCAACACAAACCTTGAACGCGTTATCATCGTATGCTTTGATAAAGCGACATACGAGGCATATTTAGCAGCCGAAAAGGAATTATCTAAAAAGAAATAGTGTTTTAAGAATAGAGATACGGTGAAAATGAAATTCAGAAAATACAGTATCTTACTTGTCATCTGCTTTTTTGCCCGGTCGTTTGCTCAAAAACCAATTGTTAGTCCGCGCGATTCAGTGAAAATCAATTTCAACGGGAAAATAATTGCAATTAACTATGGCAAACCTTCAATGCTTGGGCGGAAAATATTTGGAGAGTTTGTGCCGTACTATAAAGTGTGGCGCACCGGCGCCGGCGCAGCTACTGTGTTGACAACTGAAGCAGATCTTGAAGTGGATGGGGCGGTAGTACCGCGCGGCGCATATTCTCTATACACGCTTCCAGCTGAAGATCGCTGGAAACTCATCATCAATAAACAAACAGGGCAGTGGGGCACTACTTACATGCCTCAGCTTGATCTTGCGCGCATCGATTTGAAAATTAAAAAACTAAAAACACCGATTGAAGATTGCACATTCAAGCTGGAAAAAAATGGCATCAGCAGCGGGACACTAAAAATTGAATGGGAAAACACGTCGCTCTCTGTTCCATTTCACATTAGCAAGGATTCTCTGGTACCAAGTCCGCCGGATTCATCAGTAATTGTTATAAACGATAAACGATTATCAGTAAATTATTGCCGCCCATCTATGCGCGGCAGAAAAATTATGGGCAGCGTGGTTCAATACGGCGTTGTCTGGCGAACAGGCGCAAACGCGGCGACAAGCTTTTAAAACACAGACAGATATTATTTTGTCTGGTGTTAGGATACCGCGCGGGTCTTATACACTCTACACTCTTCCATCTTCTAAACAGTGGAAGCTCATCGTCAATAAGCAATCGGGGCAATGGGGAACAGTGTATAATGAAAAATTCGATTTTGCCCGCATTCCGCTGAAGAAAACAATATTGAAACAGCCAGTAGAAAAATTCACAATTGCCTTAGAACGCATTTCAGAAAAAACCGGTGTGATGAAATTGGCATGGGAGAAAACCCAGCTTTCTATAGACTTTCAATTAAAATAGGAGAAAAGCTATGGCAGCAAAGATTACGATAAAAAACAACAGCAGTATTCGCGTAGAAGGTGAGTTTGAGTTGTTCGATATAGACGGCAATAAATTTGATCTTGCAGGGCGCGCATCAATCTCTTTGTGCCGATGCGGCCAGAGTAAAGACAAACCATTTTGTGATGGCACCCATCGCGCTTGCAATTTCCAATCAGACGTTAAAGCACACAAACTACCGCCAGTTACGCCGAAAGCATAGTTGATATAAAGGCAGAAGAATAATTTAGATTGTGCTAGTTCGCTGCCTTATTACTTCATATAGAAACACTGCGCTTGCACTTGCTACATTAAGCGAATCTACGCCATACTGCATCGGAATTTCTACCGGCATATCGCATACTGAAAGAACCTGCGTTGAAACTCCGTTGCCTTCACTTCCAAACACAAGACAACAATTATCGGAGAAATCTGTGCGTTGAATGCAATGTTCTTCTGTGTGCGGATGTGCTGCAAATATTTTAAATTGATGAAAGCGTTGAAGTATAGTTAGTGTTTCTACGAGATTCGTGCAATGAACTATCGGCATTTTGAATACTGTCCCCATAGAATTTCTCACCGCGCGGCGTAAGTAGGGACTGCTGGATGTCTCGCCAACAAGAATTGCTTGCACACCAAATGCCGTGCAATTCCGTACAAGCACACCGATGTTTTCAGCATTGGCTAATCCGTCCATTGCAACAAATAAACGCGGTGATAACGACCGTGTTAACACCGAATCAAGCGTTTCTTGTACTGGAATTTTTCCAAGCGCCATAATACTTTGATGCAAATTGTATCCGACGATTGTGTTAAGTAATTCTTTTTTTCCGATAAACACAGTTATTTGTTCGGGACGAGCGGCAAGTCGTTCCCGGTAATCTTCTAACCATTCCGGTGTTATCAGGACAGAGACAATTTTATGATCACTCTCTAAAAGTCTCTGAACGACGAATGTTCCTTCCGCTATAAACATGCCTTTGCGAAACTGCTCGACCGATTGACGCAGAGTGCGATACGGTGTCAAGTCAGGATTATTGAGAGATGTAATGGAAACAGTTGTAATCATGATTATTTTAGCGTAGAAATGGTTTGACAAAAAATGTTTTCTCGACGTAATTATTCAACATGATCTTGGATTGGACTAAATTTTTCGAATATTATCTCCTCCCCTTATAGGGGAGGACTTCCACCAGAGGCGGATGCGCCTCTGGTGCAAAGGTGGGGTCATTTCTTTTATTTGACCTCACCCTCCGCCAACCAGCCCGCTGCGCGTTCTGGCGGGAAAGCAGGCGGACAAGTAACCTTCTCCTATTAGGAGAGGGAATTATTTTGCTATTGACGCAAAAATACTAAGTAGTCATATCTTGATTAAAATACAAAGAAGTCGGCACCAAAACTAATTGCAAAATTAACATTTTAGATGAACCGAATTATTGATATCATGCAATAAAAAAGTTTATTAATGGTTAAATAGGGTCTCAATGAAATCCGCATTTAATAAAAAGAATATCACTTCTCTTCCCAACACTCCCGGGGTCTATATTTTTTATGGCGTCGAAGACATTCTGCTGTACGTTGGCAAAAGTAAAACGATCCGCGCACGTGTTCGCTCGCACTTTGCCGCTCGAGACGAACGCTGGTTGACAAAGCGCATTTGCCGCATCGAAGTTCGAGAAACAGCCGGCGAGCTTGGCGCGCTTTTGTTAGAATCCCGGCTCATTAAAGAATTACGGCCGATGTACAATGTGCGTTCAAGACAGCCGCGGCGAATTATTATTGCAAGACGCGTAGATAATGAACAAGGATACACAACGGTCAAATTGGAAGCAGTAGACTATCTCGATATCAAACCGGACTCGCCCATACTCGGTATCTTCAAACATAAAACGCAGGCAAAGGAATTTCTTGATACGGTCGCCAAAACGCACAGGCTGTGTCCGAAACTTTTACGATTAGAAAATTCCGGCAGTTATTGCTTCTCGTACCACCTTGGACAATGTGACGGCGCCTGTATGGGAGAAGAAGATGTTACAACTTACAATGCACGTGTGGAAGCGGCATTTGAAGCGCGGCGCATTATTGCGTGGCCTTTTAATGGTCCAGTAACTATAGAGGAAATCTCGAAGGATAAAAAACTGCGCGAAATATTTGTGATTGATAACTGGTGTTTAATCGAGAGCTACAAAGGCGACTGTAATACCGGAAAGAAATTCCGGGTATCGCAGAAATCTTCTCTGCATCGCTTTGATTACGACAGCTACAAAATCCTTTTCAGCTATGTGATGGAGGAGGGAAATAAAGTCAAGATAAAAAAACAAACAAGTCAACACGCCAATAAAATTCGCACGCCATTAGAGACAGTCTAAAGAACTAATTCCATACAAAATGTGTTAAACCAGTATGGAAAACAGCACTGCTTTACAACAATCTTGTAGTGAACGATTATACAAAATTGCTTTTGGGCTTGCTGTATTCACAATTCTTTACAATATAGCTGAAGGACTTGTTTCTGTGTACTTTGGGTATAGCGATAGCAGTCTAACCCTGTTCGGGTTTGGTGCTGACAGTTTTATAGAAGTTCTCTCTGGACTTGGTATAGCACATATGGTTTTACGAATTCAGCGACAGCCGGATAGTAGCCGCGACAATTTTGAACGAACGGCGTTAACCATTACCGGCTATTCATTCTATGCATTAGTCTTCGGATTAGTTACAACAAGCGGATATAATCTCTGGATAGGACGGAAACCTGAGACGACTCTTTGGGGTGTGATTATCTCAATAATATCAATTGCCGTGATGTGGACTTTGTTCTACAGCAAAACAAAAATTGGCAGACAGTTAGACTCAAATGCTATGCTTGCAGATGCTGAATGTACAAAAGTCTGCATTTCTATGTCCGTCATTTTGCTTGTATCAAGCGGCGTCTATGAATTAACGAAGTTTGCTCTTATAGATACAATAGGAACGGTTGGACTCGCGTATCTGTCTTTCAAAGAAGGGCGAGAATGTTTTAAGAAGGCAAAAAAGAATAACCATTGTTCTTGCTGAAGCGCAAGAATTACTGCCAGATTTCGCATCTCTCTATTAAATCATTTTTAAAATGGTCTGCAAAATCTTAGAATGAATTGTACCGGTGCTGGGTGATCGGTGCGCCATGCAACACCTATGCGAAATGAACCGCTCCGGTTTGCCAGTGCTATGCCAAAGTCATTCTGAAAATCGTTTAACTTAACCGCCTCAACACCTTCTAATGCCGAAGCCGCTGGTATTGCATTCCGTGTGAGTCCGGCATCTGATAAAAGCAAAATATTAACGTTATGGAAAATCCCCATAGGCCAGAAATCTAATTCCTCAAGAAAGCCGCCGTTGACTATCAGTTCTGCGTTGATGAGAAGCATACGGTTACCGATTTCAGATTTAAAGGGAAAGGCATTTATCGTACCCAAACCGCCTAACTCGAACATCTTTTGCAGCGGGAGATCACCATCAGAAGTACCGGCGCGCAAACGAATATTAAAATTATCGTACCTACCAAGCGGTTGAAAACGGCGCAAGTCAAGGATGTACTGATCGAATTCAAACTCGCCGCCTAAATTTTTCTTCGCAAACTCAGCAGAAACATACAAGCTCCATCCTTCGGGTCCATGGCTCGTATTTGAAATAGTACTGACGCCGCCGCTCGCGATCATGCTGCGCATTTTACCCGGATCGATAGCTGGATTTATACGAAACTCTTTGCCTCCGCCAAATATTGACCAATCAACTTTATTTGTCAGCGAATCGTATGTGTCCGCCAAATATGCGAACTTCAGTTCGTTTTTCAGGTAATCGTTTTTGGAATAATATGCTACATGTAATGTGTAGCCGTTCCGCTCAAAGTAATTGCGAAAATCTTCATGAATTAATAATGCCGCTGCTGTGTTTTCGTGCATTGAAATGATCCATTTATCTTTCGTATCAGTAAGACTGTATCCCTCGGCGCCCAGCTCGATAATGCCGCTTCCTTCATTTGTGAGGATTGCCAATTGCCGTACCAATCCAAGATTACCGCGCCACGTATGTGACTTCACTCCCCATCCTCCGGAACCGTACATGTTCCAATTTCGTTCTCCATCCCAATTATATTTTTTTTCGGAACTAAGACCGAGGAACACACCTTCTACTCGGTTATATCGGAAAATAAAATTATCTAAATTCATTTGCTCGTCTGACCATGGTACATCGAACGTACGCGCGGTTTGCGAAAATTTTCTACGCGATGGACGAAAATTCAATTCTTCTTTTCTGGAATAATCTTCGAACCCTTTGATAACTGCGCCGTCTTCTTTCAGTATGCTTCCATTTACAACACGCGCACTGCCTGTAATCTTGCCAGTGCGTTCCATATATAAATCGCCGCCTACCACCAGCACGTTGCCATTTATTGTTCCATATACAGTCAGATTGCCGCCCTTCACAACAACATTATCGTCTATTGTTTCAGACTCTTCAATCACCTTATCACCGGAAAATGATTGAGCACTGGTGTCGATTTCGCTGTCAGTGATGTTTGGTAACGTATGAGATGTAGATTCGATAGTGTCGTCTTCTGTAATTTGCTTATCATCGAAAGGCGAAGTCCACCGGTTAACTATATTGTTGACCATGTTATCAATATTGTTCCCAACATTATTTATTTCTTCTCCAATTTTATCGGCTTCGTATCCTATGCTCTCACCGATATCGTCGTCGTTCGTTTTCTTATGATTTGTTTGTGCGTTGGCAGAAAAAAATGATAAGATCAATGCGATGGCAATAATAAATATGATTAAGTTCTTCATGGGCGTACCATAATGTTTCAAAAACACCTTTTGCAATATTACGATATAATTGAACCCAAAGTTACAGAATTCTATTTGCAAGATAATTTGAGAACGGCTGATATTCAATTCTTTTACGAAAATTAGTATATTATAATGAACTTGTATAATAGAGGAGGAAAAAGATGAGACTAGCAATTAACATCGACCATGTTGCAACATTGCGAAATGCACGCGGAGGATACGATCCGGATCCAGTGAAAGCGGCGCTTATTTGCGAGGAAGCCGGTGCTGTTGGTATTGTGTGCCATTTGCGTGAAGACCGGCGACACATGAATGATGATGATGTAAAACGCCTCCGCTCCATGATCAAGAAAAAACTCGACCTTGAAATGGCAGCCACCGAGGAAATTATCGGTATTGCCATTAAAATAAAACCTGATCTTGTAACGCTTGTGCCGGAACGCCGTATGGAACTTACAACCGAAGGCGGGTTAGATGTGGTCGCGCAGAAGAAATATCTCAGTGAAGTTGTTAAGCAATTCAAACAAAATAAAATTCCAGTGAGCTTGTTCATTGATCCCACAGAAGCACAAGTGCGTGCATCAGCAGATATCGGAACGGATATGATAGAAATTCATACCGGCGAATATGCCGAAGCAAAAACCGAAAGCGAAGTGAGGGAACAATTCCAGCGAATTCAGGAAGCCGCAAAACTTGGCAAATCGCTCAAGCTTGGCGTCAATGCCGGCCATGGATTAGATTATGAGAATGTTGCATCGGTTGCGGCTATCCGCGAAATTGACGAAATGAGTATCGGTCACGTCGTAATCGTACGAGCATTGTTCGTTGGGTTAGATCAAGCAGTGCGTGAGATGATACATTTGGTTGAAGGAAGAACAAGCAAGATAAGGCGACTGATGGAAGAAGAGTAGGAGTGAAGAGATTATATCAACTCAAAATCAAGAAGTTGACTCACTATCTATACTTTCATCGCTTCATCCAGCACAAGCTGATTTTTCAATCCTTCTTCTCCTGGCACAGGTAAAGCAGTATTATTGAGTATCGAATCGGAGAAGAGAGTTATTTCTTTTTCATATAGATTCGGAACAATAATATTTTCCTCTCTTGTTTCTGCTGCCGTGCCATTTTTCCCTAACACAATCTTCAATGGAAGGGTTAAATTACTTGATGTAAAGTTTTCAGCATAAAGGATACCTTCCTGTCCAATTACTTCTATAATAGACCGGCGGAACGATGTAACAAAAGAACAATATATGCTTGCCGGCGTTCCTTGCGAAAACTTGAGTGCCAAAAGCGATGTCTGTTCTGTTGCGGTATCTGTTGGTATTGGTGCAAGCTGACTCTTCACTGAAATAACATTGTCATCTAATAAGTAACGGATAGTATCTAAACAGTGAACGCCAATATCGTAAGTCGGCCCGCCGCCTGCAATTTTTTTGTCTCGTAACCATTGCCGTTATTGAAAGGCGTGCATCGTAAATATATTCTGCTTTCACAAATTCAACTTTGCCAATAATATCCGAACGAATTAATTCCTTTATACGGATAATAATGGGAGAGAGGCGAACCATTTGCCCGACCATCAGCTTCACATTCTTGCTGCGGCAGACTTCGATCATCTGCTTGGCTTCTGCAACATTCATCGCCATTGGTTTTTCCACGAGAACATGCTTGCCGGCGAGTGCGGCTGTGATTGTATCCTGCGCATGCTGGACTACTGCGGAAGCGACAAACACTGCATCGATATCCGGATGGTTTGCTAATTTTTCTGCGGAATCAAACGCCAGCGGGACATGAAATGCACGCGCTTTTTCTGCAGCGTCAGTGAGCGAACGCTTCTGAAGCGCGACCAATTCCGAGTTTGTCGATGCTTGAATTGCAGGTGCGACAGTACGTTCAGCAAAGTTTCCGAAGCCAAGAATACCATAACGAACTTTTCGTGCCATCTCTTCCTCCGTATCAGGATTATCTAAATTAAAAATACGGAAGAATGCTTATGAACCCAAATAGATTATTCTTTTAATTCCCATTGTTGAATCTCTCTTGTAGAACTTGTAGATTATGCCGTAACATTCCAATAACTTTTTATGAGTCAGCAATGACATCTAACAGTGGGCGACTAAAATTTACTCCGCAACGACCATTGCACATGCTGCAGCGTATTACGAGCAGGCGTAATGCTATGCTGCTCCTGCGCCTATTTCTCGCGTTTATAACTATCCTTATATTATATTCCATTGTATTTCAGTATCTAATGAATTTAGAAGGGCGGAGATATAGTTACATATCAGGGTTGTATTGGATCATTTCAACCATGTGCACGGTAGGATTAGGAGATATTACTTTTTTAAGCGACCTTGGAAGGCTTTTTTCAATTCTCGTAATCAGCACAGGTATTTTCTTTTTACTTGTGCTGCTGCCATTTACCATTATTCAACTCTTTCAGTCATCAGCACGTGTTCCCCGCGAATTGCCGCAAAACACACGCGGCCATGTTGTACTGACGGAATATGGCGCTTTGACGAGCGCTCTAATTGAGCGGCTTGAGCAATATAATCAAAACTATGCTGTACTAGTTTCCGATATTGAAGAGGCAATGCATTTACGGGATCAAGGAATTAAAACCGTTGCAGGCGAGCTTGACGATCCGAACACCTTCAAGGAAATTCGTATTGAACAAGCAGCATTTGTTGTAGCAACTGGCTCCGATACTACCAACACATCGCTTGTATATACAGTTCGGCAGGTATCAAATGAAATCCCGATTATTTCTGTGGCAAGCGGAGAACCAGCGGTGAAAATTTTAGAACAAGCCGGCTGTACGCATGTTCTTGCTCTCGATGAAATGATGGGTCAATCACTTGCGCGAAGAATAATTGCCGGCGATGCTATGGCGCACGTTATTGGGCAGGTAGATGATTTGGTAGTTGCAGAAGCGGCAGCCGCTGGTACGCCATTGGTCGGTAAAACTCTTGAGCAAGCGCATGCATCTCATATTGTTGATGCGTCGATTATCGGAGTTTGGGAAGGCGGGGTATTCGTTCTACCTCAAAGGAACATGACCATCACTAAAAAAAGTATTCTTGTGCTTGCCGGGACACAAAACTACATTGACCGATACAACGAGTTGTTTTGCATCTACAATATTAATAGTGCACCTATTGTGATTATCGGCGGGGGAAGTGTCGGGAGTGCAATGGGACGTTCGATGAAAGAGCGGGAACTTGATTTTCGGATTATTGAGAAATCAAAGGAGCTTATTCTTGATGACAAACGATATATTCAAGGGGATGCAACGAATATTCAAGTGTTGAAACAAGCAGGTTTTTTTGAAGCGCCTGCCGTTGCAATTACCAGCCACAGCGATCCGATCAACATCTTTCTAACCACGTATTGCAGATATTTAAGAAAAGATATTCAAATTATCAGCCGTGCAACATTAGACCGGAGCATTCATACATTACATACCGCCGGTTGTGATTTTGTTATCTCGCATGCGTCTCTGGGTGCGAATAATATTTTCAACTTATCGAAACGCGGAAATATTTTGATGATCGCAGAGGGCGTCGATGTATTCCGCGTGAAAACACCCATAGCACTAATAGGCAAGACTATCAAATATGCATCCATTCAGGAAGAATGCGGCTGCAACATTATCGGTGTCAGTGCCAACGGATCGATGACAATCAATCCGTTGGTTGAGACAATACTTCCTGCTAATGGAGAAATTGTTCTAATCGGCAGTGTCGAATCGGAAGAAAAGTTTTTCCGTCAGTACAAACCAAAAGAATAAACTTCTCCGATCGCTTAAACCTGCCCGCCGAAGGCACGCAGGCGGGGCGGTCGGAGAGGTACTAAAACAGGTTTGCATTCTTTCCTATTTTCGAGTATTTTGAAATAGATCGTTCGATACGGCATCGCCACTCCGTTATCGATCGGAACCATAAATCTTCTCTTCGACTTTTTCCGGTTTCAAGAGAACTCTCTATTATATAATGGTGTTATTCATAATGTGGCTTAACACAGAACAACGGATGATAAATATGATAAATTATAAAGAATTAGGATTGGTTAATTCGAAAGAATTATTCCAGAAAGCTATAAAAGGCGGGTATGCGATTCCAGCTTTTAACTTCAACAACTTGGAACAATTGCAGGCAATCATTGGAGCATGCGTGGAGACTAAGTCGCCAGTTATTCTTCAGGTATCGAGTGGCGCACGAAAATACGCAAATCAGACACTGCTTCGGTACCTTGCACAAGGCGCTGTGGAGTACGCAAAAGAACTGGGCTGCGCTATTCCTATTGTACTTCATTTAGATCATGGCGATACTTTTGAACTTTGCAAATCTTGTATTGAATTCGGTTTTTCATCAGTGATGATTGATGGCTCACATCATCCCTATGACAAGAATGTGGAACTGACCCGCCAAGTAGTTGAATACGCACATAAGTACGATGTTACAGTTGAAGGTGAGTTGGGCGTCTTGGCTGGTATCGAAGATGCAGTCTCCAGCGCTGTCACTCATTATACGAAGCCGGCAGAAGTGGAAGATTTCGTGAAAAAGACTGGTGTGGACTCGCTGGCAATTTCAATCGGCACTTCCCACGGGGCGAACAAGTTCAAGCCGGAACAATGCACTCGCACTGCTGATGGCGTATTGCTGCCGCCGCCGCTTCGTTTTGATATTTTGGAAGAAGTGGAAAAACGGATTCCAGGATTTCCCATTGTACTTCATGGCGCTTCTTCTGTACCGGTTGAGTTGGTGAAGATCATCAATGCCAATGGCGGCAAGTTGAAAGATGCGGTTGGAATTCCGGAAGACCAACTCCGCAGAGCGGCAAAATCGGCAGTCTGTAAAGTGAACATCGATTCGGATGGACGATTGGCTATGACGGCGGGTGTACGTAAAGCATTGATCGATAATCCGGCCGAGTTCGATCCGCGCAAATACTTAGGGCCTGCACGTGATCAACTCAAAGAACTTTACAAACACAAAGTCACAAATGTGCTTGGCAGTGCCGGTAAAGCGTAAGCACAAAAACGAGAAACCTTCGGAGGGTTTTCTCAACTTATACCAAGTAACCTTCCGAAGGTCTTCTACGACGATCCCGCCTTGAGCGGGATTTTTTTTATCATAAGTAGAGACGTTCCCCACATTAAATTCATCACATCCAATTTTTACATTTGCCGTTTGAGATATAGAAAATCCCGGAAAATATTTCTATATTTGCTGCGCACTTTGAACCTACACAAACATATGGAGCAATATTATGGCTGGTGTCTATGAACTCAATTATGAAGGTAAAACAATTCTCTGTATGGATATTACAGGTCTGCAATCAAAAGATAAACCAGAATTTCTTAAGCATGTTAAAAGTGCAAAAGAAATAATCCGGAAGCAGCCTCCAAAATCGCTTCTGGTTATTACAAAAGTAACAAATACAGGATTTGATACAGAGGTTGCAAACATCATTAAAGAGTATGCACAGCATAATACGCCATATGTAAAAGCGAGTGCAATAGTTGGAATATCAGGGTGGCAGAAAATAATTTTGACTGCGGTAAAAGCTTTGACGGGAAGGGATTTCTATATAACAGATACAATGGAAGAAGCGCAGGAGTGGTTAGTTAAGCAATAAAAATTTAGTTATTCACGCCGGCAGTTATGCATTGGTTAAGAATTCTAATTTTGAGACAAAGTGAACGTCTCTTTATTTATTCAAGTATGTGAATTGATGATCGCTAATTCGATTATGGTTGTCATTCAAAAAGAAATAAAACTCCGGCCACGCACCCGCGGATTTCATCTGGTCACGTCGGAAATAATTTCTCAAATCCCGGAGTTGAAAACAATTCAGCGAGGAGAGCTTCACGTATTTATCAAACACACGTCAGCATCGCTCACACTCAATGAGAATGCCGATCCTACCGTGCGTGAAGATTTTGAAAAGCACTTTAACAAATTAGCTCCAGAGAATGCATCGTATTACGAACACGACACCGAAGGATCCGACGACATAACAGCACATCTCAAATCATCAATACTTGGAAGCAGCGTTTCCATCCCAGTCACAGATGGCAGATTGAATCTTGGTACGTGGCAGGGAATTTATTTCTGCGAGCATCGCAATTATGGCGGAGTAAGAGAATTAGTCCTGACACTCATTGGAGAAGAAGAGGGTTCTTCGAAATGAATAGACAATCCTTTTAGTATAAATATCGAATATAGCTCGTAACACCGGTTAATAATTCCATGCATTAAAAGTAAATCTGACACCGGTGGGATTTTTTTTATGGTCATTGAGAGACTTTCTATGGACGATAAAATCAATTGCGTAAAGTGTCACAATTGGGCTGTTTTTTGAAAAAACTGCTTGTTTAATTGAAAATCATATATTATTCCGCAAAAACTCAGAAAGACAAAACTGTAAAGTAAAAAACCGTATTTATATTGATTCAGCGGGGTAGGAGAAAGAAGTTTTAAGAATACATGGATGAAAAAACGCAGGGCTTGTGAAAAGAACAATAAGTATTAATTTAAAGTTCTTCCATAATCCTTAACTAGAACATACGAATTGAACAGAATTACTAACAACGCTTTAACCAAAAATTAATGTGCCTTTTTGTGCGTTAGCGCACAAAAAAGACTTGACAAGTTTGTTGAATTCTCATATATTGGTTGCAATCAGTTGCCGAAGGAACGAGCTGTTTTATAAGTTCCCCTCGGTGTCCTTATCTAAGTTTAAACTCGGCGAGGCTTGCCGGGCAAAAATTCCCTAGAAAATCATTTCACGAAATAAGGAGTTTACTAATGATAAGATGGTTGACGTTCAATTCTAGTTAATTCCTATTGAAGTTCGGAATTCTTCAAAAGTTTTTTAAATGATGCCAAAAAAGGCATTTTGAAATTTCAAATAATCTCTAATTGGAGGTACAAATGTTTACAAAAAAACTTCTTAAACTTAGTGCACTGTTTGTAGTGCTGACTATAGTATTGAGTATCTCTGCGTTTGCTCAAACTACTATTTATGTAAGCGCAACCAATGGTGACGATGTGTTTGGTGCTGGCACATCCGGTAACCCGTATAGCTCGATCTCTAAAGCTATTTCTGTGGCGACTACGGGTTCTACTATATCTGTCCAAGCTGGGACGTACCAATCCAGCACAGTCAGGCCAGTTCAAACAGGTGGAACGGGTGATGATGCTTTAGCGGTTACAGGATCATTGAACCTTACTTTTGTTGCTACTGCTCTAAATAGCGACACTACAGTATGGATTACAAAAGGTATTAATATTAATACAACAGGTACTGTTAACCTTGGCGTTACGGGGAAAGTCTTTAATTTGGGCACAACTGCTACTGCCTTGCAATTAACAGCCGGTACATTGAATATTAGCCCTTATGTTGTTTTTGGTAGTGGCGCTATCCTTACTGTTAATAACGGAATAATGGTTGGTGTGCCAACAATTACAACAGCTCTTAACGTCACATTCAATGGAACAAATGCAGTTGCTTCTACTTCTGCCTTCCTTCCTAACAGTCTTGGGACAGGTCTATTAACATGTGCCAAAACATCAAGTGCTCTTACTATTGATAATGCATCTTTGACATGTGCAGGAATCACTGTTAGCGGTGGAGGTGCCGTAACAATTGCAAGTAATATTACCAGCACAGCTAATATTAATATCACTGGCGCTGCTGCGGTTACATTGAATGGTAATCTTACACTCGGCACTGCAACTGCAGGCGCTGCATGCGATATTATCAACGCAAATAGCGGTACACTTACAGTAGGCACAAGCTCTACTAACACTTTGACTATGTATACAACTGCTATTCAAGCTTCAGAAGCAACAGATGGAAACGTTGGAGAAATTAAAAATACTGCTACAGGTAAAATTATTGTTAACTCAACTGTAACTGAAAATATTAAGAATACGGGTACCAGTACTGACGGTGGTGAACAACTTGTATTAACCGTTGGATTGCCGCTTATCAATAATACAGGTGGTGGAGCTGCGGCTATCACAATAAACGGAAATATAAGTTTTATTAATACAAACGTTGTTGGTAGTGTCCCGGCAAATAATCAGGTTAGTCATATTGTTACACTTTCTAATTCAGGTGCTGGCACTATTACATTGGGTGGTAGCATCCTTACACCGGCTTCGACAGCGGCTTTCACCACTCCTCCCTGGATAAATGTTATGTTATCAAATACAGGCGGTGGAACATTCGCAACCAGAGGTGCGGCATTAAGAGGTGTGGCGGGAACTCAAGGTATTACTAACAGCACAGCCGCCGGCACAATGACATTGGGTCAACCAGGCGATGCATTCACAACTAATTACGATATTATGAATGACTTTGCCGGTTCAACTCTCACTCTTAATGGAACCGGAACTCTTGGCGGTGCATTAACTAATAATAATGCAACTTCAGTGGTAGCTCTTGGTGCGAATCAAACAATTGCAGGACTTGTAACTAATACAGGTAAAATTAAATTAAATACTTTTACACTTACATTGACCAAGACCACTGCAGCAGCGTTAGCTGGTGCAGGGGATATGTATTCAGTGACAACAGCTACTATAGGTACAGGTGTTGTTGCATTTACCGGTGCAGTGGGTTCGTCAACATATACCGGTAATTTACCAAACGTTCAAATTGCCAGTGGCACTTCGTTTTCTCTCGCTGGCAATACCATATATGGTAACTTATTTACAGCAGGTTCAGGTACTGTTAGCCTTGCAGGTGCTACGGTTATCAAAGGCGACTTTGACTTAACTGGCGCAGGTGTGGTTACAGTTAGTGGTGCATCATCTGTAGCTGGAAATGTTAATATGACTGCCGGCAGTATTACTTTAGCGGCTAATTTGACAGTTTCAGGTACATTTACTATGCCTCAAGGTAATTTTAATTTTGGTTCATTTTCTTTAATTCTAAATGGTAATTTTAACAGAACAGCGGGAACAATTACAGCTGGTACCGGCACTTTGGATTTTGAAGGTACTTCACCTCAAACATTCAATCCAGGTACTCAAATGAATGTTTACAATGTTACTGTTAACAATACAGGAACGTATGTAGCTGGTGTGGTTACTAATGATATCGTTACTGTGTCGGGTTCTTTGTTTGTTCTAAATAACTTTAACCTTACCTCGGGTCAGGTTCAAATGGGAACAAATAATATTAGAATGGATGGCAACACAAGTGCGAGATTCACAAATGGCGGCCGCGGTTACACAGCAAATGGTATCGGCGGTGTTGTCTTTGAAGGATCTGGCGCACTTGCCGGTGCAGGTACTGGTGCGGTTATTACCGGCACTAATGCGTATTCTAATATTTTCGTAAGACTTACAACACAAACTAACAATGTATACTGTCTTGGAGCGGTTAAAATTTCAGGCGTAATTACATTGGATGGCGGTGGGATTATTTGGAATACAACAGATAATGGTGCGGATGCGTTTAGTGCAAGCACTTTGACGCTGGATCAAAGCTTAACAACTCCGGGTTTTCCGACAGTTGTTATCAATACAGCCAACGGACATCCCTCACCATTCTTAGTTAATGGAGCTGTTGCAGCATTAGCAGCGCCACAACCGGCATTTTCTCCTTCATGCCTATATAACTTATCTTATACAGGCAGCACTGGCGCAACAATGGGAGCGACCGATTTTGTTACCGGATATGTAAATAATCTTTCATTAGTACAGGGCACTGGCAAAACCATTACAGGTTTAGCTTCAATGGCTATTTTAGGTAACTTGAGTGTCGATCCTCTTGATGTATTAAATCTTACCGGCGCAGGAACCTTGACTTTAAGCAGCAACACGGGTGCGCATACTGTTAATGGCACAGTTACCGCTGGAACAGTAGCAGTTACTGGTAATGCCGAGACCATCACAGGTGGTGTTGGAACCAGCAATACTTCTTCTATTGCTATTTTAACTGTGACAAACGCTTCAGGTACCTTTACATCAACAGGAATGAAAGTTCTTGGTACTGTTACTATTAATGGCACGGCGTTGGTTTCAAATATTACTATGAATACAACTACGGCAACGCTTACAACGTTTACTAACACCGCTGGAACAACAACATTGAACTTGGCTTCGTCAGCAGTGTCTGCCGCTGGTAACTATGTTGTTACAGCCGGCTCTGTTGCGTTAACGATGGGTTCTGCTGCAGCTACAGCTACAATAGGCGGAACACTTGCTGTAGATGGTGGTACTCTTACGCTGGGTTCCAATGTATGGGTAACAGGAGCTGTTACGCATGACGGATCAGGTGTGATTGCCTTAGGTAATTACAATTTGACCTTAGCTAATAACTATAATCATAATAACACAGCAACATTTTCAGCTGGAACCGGTGCAGTCGTAGCTGGTGGTGCAGGGACTCAAAATTACGTGCTGACTACAACGGCTACAACAGCGGTTACAATTCCTAACTTTACAGTTAATACAGCTGTTGGTATTCAGATTCAATCCGCAGGCTTAATAGTTAGTAATTCGTTTGTTCATACCGTTGGTGATGTTGACTTAAATTCACTTCCATTAACAATCAGTGGAAATACATGGACATATACCGCGGGTACCTACTCTAATACAGGTGCTGCATCCACTGGTGTTGTTAATCTAACAGGCACAACGCTTGTGATAAATGGCAATGGTAGTCCGTCTCTCGCGTATGTAACAATAAATACAACAGGCAGCGTGACTATCAACCCAACCTCAGCGGCGGCGGCGAGAACACTGACAATCACCCAGTTACTGACGCAGACCAAGGGTACACTTGCTCTGGGAATTAATAGCGTCGTGTTCACAGGTGGAACAGGATATACATTCACTGCGGGTTCGATCACGGCTTCAACTGGTGTGTTAAATTTCAATGGCGCTACGGGCTTTACACCCGGAGCTTCTAAATCATTGACAATTCCTAATTTAACGATCAGTGCTAATACATCGGTTGCCGGAACAGATTCGTTCTATGTAGCGAATAATCTGACCTTTGGTACCGCTGCTACTACACTTACAGCAGCCGCAGGCCGTATGATATTGAATAATGGTGTGTTAATAACTTGTGTAGGCACTGGTACATTATCAGCAGCCCCGGCATTTGCTGGTGTTGTAGATGTTACGTACAAGACGTTAGGCACTACAACAGGAAAAGAACTTCCAACTTCGGCGACTGCTCTTCGTAATCTAACGATCCAAGTTGCAACTTCATTAGGTGCACCCGCAACAGTTACCGGGACACTAACTTTAGGTAATAATACGGTTGTAGCCCTTACTACTACATCGACGAATTTTATTACCCTCGCAACTGGATCAACGGTTAATGTTTATGGCGGTTCAATTAGCGGTACTGCTGTTTCACCGGCAGGCCCTTATAACCTTACATATTCAGGTACCAATAATCCTTTATTGGTCACAAGTAAGGAGTGGCCCACAACTGCGAATATTACTACGTTGCTTATCGGTATGGGTTCTACGACTCCGACAGACGGTATTGTAAACTTGGATGCAAATAGAACGGTTGCTAATTTAACATTGAACTGTATTACAACAGGTTCAGGTCTTGACTTAACAAATACTGTTAGCACAGTACCATATAATCTAACCGTTACTCATCTGACAACCCTAACAAAGGGAACATTAACAACTACAACGTCAGGTGGTACAGTAATAGTACAAGGTGATGTTAATGCAGCAGGCGGTTCGTTTGGAGGTTCACTCCAAATGACATTCACTGGTTCTGTTGACCAAACTATAACGACACCAAACGGTGGTGCCAGTGTTGGCAATATCACGATCAGTAAACCAAGAAATAGTAATGTTATAATTTCTGGCGGCGATCTTACATGTTCAGGTATCGTAACATTTAATTATGGATTGGTTAAAACAGGCGCAACAAACGCTCTTGTTCTTACAAGAGTCAGTGGCAGTGCTGCTCAGGGCTTTACTCACAATACAACAGGAACCAGCCATGTTGTTGGTAATGTTAGACAAAATCTTATTATGAGTAATATAGTTGCGTTTGCAGCACATGACTTCCCGGTTGGCGATTCGGTTAACTATCGTCCAGCAACTTTAACTTTCTATAATCCAAATGTTACTACTAGCACTGCACTTGGTGTTACGGCAACAGTATCTCACCAAAGTGTACGTCCGACAGGGACAACTGGTTTGCCAATTACAGATGGTATTAATGCTACAACAGATTTGTCGAGATATCCAAGCTTCTATTGGGCAATTTCTACATCTACAAGTTTGGGTGCAACAACCTTTAACTTGGGATTAACTGCTGCTGGATATGACACAACTCAAATAAATATCAATGATGTAGCATTGAATCAAGTTAAGATGATACGCAGAAGCGGTGGTCCAACACGATGAAAATAACTCTTGGAATCTGCAGGGTAATAGATTACGACAACTATGTTATTAATGGTGTCCCAACAGTTGTCAATGTTGGATCAACTAGTGGATTAATACCCGGAGGAGCAATCTACACATATGGCTTAAAGTCAACTCTAGTTGTATTGAATCCGATTGCTGACCAAACCTTAACGGCTACTAATAAAGTCTTCAAGGTAAAGTTAGGCAGTACCTCAGCGCCAGTCTTTGGCGGAAATACGGGTACACTGGTATTTGGTGCAAGCAGTTCTAATACCGATTATTGCATCGGTAAATCTGTTTTCCGATACACTAGTAGTTACGAACTTACGTGCAGGCACAGCCACTATCACTGTGACAGCTACAGATGTTGATAACAGCCGTATTACAACGAGCTTTAATGTAACAACTAGCGGTGTTGGTGTTGAAGTTGCACAGACCGCTATACCGACAGTGTACTCATTGTCGCAGAATTATCCGAATCCGTTTAATCCATCAACAACGATAGAATTCGGGTTACCAACTGCAAGCAATGTAACTTTGAAGGTATACAATATGCTCGGTGAAGAGGTTGCTAGCATTGTGAACCAAGCAATGAATGCTGGATATCATACTGTTACTTTTGATGGTTCAAAATTCACAAGTGGTATGTATATCTATAGAATCACAGCTGGTAACTTCGTTCAAGTTAAGAAGATGATGATGTTGAAGTAATATCTTCTAGCTTAGATGTAGTTGTAAAATTGGCGATCCCGACGAAAGTTGGGATCGCCTTTTTTATGTACAAAAAATGTCTGGTGAGTATACAAGTGATCAGGAAGAGAACGTCCCCGCGCTTGCTGTCTGCCTGGAAAAGAAGACTAATTCCGTCTAATCGCATTGATATTATCCCAAATTATTTATTAGCTTGTAGAGTCCCCGCCTGCGTCGGGCAGGCGATCACCAGATCGGACAATGATGTTAACATTGTTTCATCCAGTCGGTGACTGGATTCTACACCAATTCGGTTATCGTTCACTATTCCCATATTTCTAATGAATGGTTTGGGATTACTGGTGAGGGAGATGAGATTAAGAAGATTATTGAACGACTAATTGTTTAAGACGAGGCGGTACTAAAATTCCTGAAAAAAAATATTTAGTCATAGTTCCGATGCTTTTGGTTACAGATGAACTTCCTGAGCTTGTCGAAAGCAAGTCGGGAGAAGTATCTGATTTATAAATCGCAAGAGAGATTCTTCAATCGTTGCACTCTTTCAGAATGACAAACCACATATTGCGAGTTTTAAATTATTACTACTCCGATTCTTTCCCTCTCATCGAATCCCACAGTGCATAAGAGAACAACAACACGAACATCACTAAACCAGCTATCTCACCGTTTGTTGATCCTGCCCAGAGCTCGTTATTCCAACTTGCATATCCAAACGACCATTGTTGGTCAATGAATTTTAAAAACGCGTTGAAGACACCAAACAGCGCGCCACCAGCAATGAAACCAGAAGCTATCAGTGTGCCGCGTTGTAATCGGGCGTTGTTCAATTTTTCATTCTTTGTTCTTGTCGAAACGAACCATGCAATGAATCCTCCAAATAGCAGCGGCGTGTTTAATTCCTGCGGAATGTACATTCCAAGCGCAAATGCCAGCGGTGGGACTTTCAAAATCACAAGCAGCAAAGCAATAACCGCACCGACAATATAAAGCATCCAAGGTGTCGGAGCGTTTGACATCAACGGTTTGATGACTGCTGCCATTGCGTTTGCTTGAGGAGCAACCATTGCTTTGTCACCTGTAAAGCCATAAGCTTGATTAAGCACAAGAATAACGCCGCCTACCGTTGCCGCAGAGACAAGAACTCCAAGAAATTTCCATGTTTCTTGCTTTTTTGGTGTAGAACCAATCCAGTAACCAATTTTTAGATCGGTAATGAATCCTCCGGCAACCGATAACGCCGTGCACACAACTCCACCAATGATGAGCGCGCTCACCATACCGGATGTTCCGCTCAAACCAATTTGTGTCAACACGAGAGAAGAAAGGATCAAAGTCATCAAAGTCATGCCGGAGACCGGATTTGTTCCGACGATAGCAGTAGCATTTGCTGCAACAGTCGTGAAAAGGAAAGAGATAATTGTTACTAATAATAATGCTGCAATTGCCTGTCCGACAGTAGGAAGAACTCCAAGCACAAAAAATGCGAAGAGTGCAATTGCCGTCAGAAGAATCAATAGGACGACCCAAAGCATGCGAATATCGGTCTGTGTACGGATAGTTTTTTCTTCATTCTCAGAAGTGTGATGTGCGATTTCTTTGTAGGCAAGTGAGAATGCGCCGGCAATAATTTTTGAGGAACGAATAATGCCGATTATACCTGCCATCGCGATGCCGCCGATGCCAATTTGCCGAACGTAGGTACGGAAAATTTCTTCCGGGCTCATTTGCGCGATAAGTTTTGTAGTTGCTGCGCCAAGTGGAACAGTGAGATACTGACCGACTTCATATACCAACGGTATCATCACAAACCATGAAAGAAACGAACCCGCTGCAATAATTGCCGCATACTTTAGTCCGACAATGTAGCCTAGTCCGAATACCATCGCGGAAATGTCTACTTTGAGCACCATCTTAAATTTGTTAGAGATCATGTCGCCCCAGCTGAACATACGAGAAGTTATAACTTCCGACCATGCTCCGAAAGCACTGAAGACGAAATCAAATATTCCGCCGATAAGACCGCTGACAACAAGCACCATTGCTTGTTTGCCTCCTTGTTCGCCGGCAACTAGAATTTCTGTTGTCGCTGTTGCCTCAGGAAAAGGAAGCGTGCCGTGCATATCTTTTACAAAATATTTTCGGAACGGAATGAGAAAGAGAATACCAAGAAATCCACCAAGAGCTGATGCCATAAACATCTGAAAATAGCTTGCCGGAAGAGCAAGAATATAAAGTGCAGGAATCGTAAAGATAGCCCCAGCCACAATAACACCGGACGCAGCCCCAATGGATTGGATAATTACATTCTGACCGAGGCCATTATTTTTTTTAGCAACACCCGTTATACCGACGGCAAGAATTGCAATTGGGATTGCCGCTTCAAACACTTGTCCGATTTTCAATCCGGAATAAGCTGCCGCAGCGGAAAAGAGAACAGCCATTACCAATCCCCACGTTACCGACCACAATGTAACTTCGGGGTATGATCGTTCGGGTGCCATAATCGGTCGGTATTCTTCACCTGGCTTCAATTCTTTGTATGCATTTTCAGGAATGCTATTTTTTGTGGATGCCTGTTGATCCATAGTGACTCCTTTTATTAGCCCTTAGCTCTTGCTCTTTATACTTTTTACTTGGAATGCTCTGCCCAAATCTGCACTAAATTCAATACGGTTTCCACGGATTTTTCCATGCCCCATACATTTACCCATTCTGTGCGGCTATGGTAGTTTGCTCCGCCGGTGAATATATTTGGCGTTGGCAAGCCATTCTCCGTCAGGCGCGATCCATCTGTGCCGCCGCGGATTGGCGTCCACTCTGGTTGCAAACCGGATCGTTTCGTCGCTTCGAATAAATAATCGATTACGCGGGTATCTTTTTCTAATCCTTCGCGCATATTACGGTACTGTTCTGTAATCTGTACTTCGATTTTTGCTTTCGGATACATTGACTGAACTTCTGTAACGATTTTTTCCACAATCTTTTTTAGAGCATTCAATCCATCCGTTTTGAAATCACGAAAAAGAATTTTTACTGTTGATTTGCCAACGCCGCCTTCGAGCACATACGGATGAATATACGGTTCGTATCCGTCCGTCGTTTCCGGTGCCATATTCTTTGGCAGCCGTGCAATAATATCGGAGATGACACGGACAGAATTAATCATAATATCTTTCGCACTGCCGGGATGAATATCTCGGCCATGCACAGTGATGAGACAGGAATTTGCGCTAAAAGTTTCCTTGTTCAACTCACCAGGTGTGTCTCCGTCTATTGTATAGGCAAATTGAGCGCCGAACTTCTTAATGTCGAAGAATTTTGTACCTTCACCGACTTCTTCATCCGGAGTAAAACCAATTTTAATTTCACCATGACTAAATTTTGGATTATTGATCAACGATTGAATAGCGGTCATAATAATAGCAAGACCGGCTTTGTCGTCAGCACCGAGGAGTGTAGAACCGTCGCTAGTGACAATCATTTTACCGAGTGCGGTTTTAAGCGCAGGATTTTCTGATTCGCGTATGATGGCAGTTGGATCGCCGGATAAAATTATATCACCGCCTTTATAATTTGTGATGATTTGCGGTTTTACGTTTGCCCCGCTAACTTCCGGCGATGTATCCACGTGCGCTATAAATCCGATAGCGGGTACATTCCATTGAACATTTGCCGGAATTGTAGCCATCACGTATCCATACTCGTCTATATTGACTTTCTGAACACCAAGCTCTTTTAGTTCTTTCACTAGCAGGTTTAGCAGATCGAGTTGCTTTGCGGTGCTGGGATAGGACTCAGAATCTTCTTTTGATTGCGTGTCAATTACAACATAGCGGAGAAATTTGTCGAGAACAGTTTCAGCCATAACGTACTCCTCTCATAATAGGAAAGTAAATTGGGCAGAATAGGATTCTGTCCAACAAGGAAACTTATTTGATAAGATAGAAATAAGGCATCATAAAAGCAGTAGTAAAAATTGAAATCTCAAAAATACTCTTGCACTGAAATGGAAATGTTCTTATTGTACAAGAGCAATTTCTTGAGACAATACCGAGTTTTTCATTACCAAGGGGAGGGGATTTTCCATGCAATTGCGAACACTTTTATTTCTGATATTAATTCAGACAACATCCATCTTTGCACAAATCACTACGTTCCCATATTCAGAAAATTTCGACAGCATTATGGCTCCGAGTTTTCCAGCAGGATGGAGCGCTACCGGTTTTTCTGTTAGTGCATCCACGGCGCAATCTTCTCCTAACTGTGTCTCCGCAACCGGCAATACTGCAATTAAGCAACTCACTTCACAAGTAATCAATTTCACAAATAAAATTCCAGACAAGTTGCAATATTATGAACGCCGCTCAAATTCAGCTGTCGATTATAGATTAGAACTCCGGGCGTCAATAGATGGGTCAAACTTCAATATTTTGTTAGCTCGATTCGATACGATTTCCACGACAACAAATTATGTCCAACGGATTGTATCTTTAGATGAAACCGGATTGCAGCAACAAACGAACGTCCGATTTCGCTGGCAGTTGCTTGGCGATAATACGAATACGACTGGTGTTCTCCGGATCGATGGTGTGACGCTTACAGTTTCGACTGGGTTTGATGTCGGAAATGCGAAAGGCGATATGCTGATAAATGAAATTATGTATTATCCGATTGGCGACGAACCGGAATGGGTGGAATTATATAACGCTTCATCGGATACGATCAATTTAAAAAATTGGAAAATATCCGACAGCAACATTTCTACGAAATCAATCATTACACAAACAGATGTACTGGTTCCGCCTAGTTCATTTTTAGTAATTGCAAAGGATAATGTCTTCGCCTCATGCCATTCCGGGGTTCCATTCGTCATAGCAAACTTTTCTGCGCTAAATAATTCTACGTCTGACGCTGTTGTTATTTATGACACGAGATTGAACTCAATTGATAGTGTAATGTATTCGCCATCTTGGGGCGGGCAGAATGGAAAATCATTGGAACGCATTGATATAGAAATGCCAAGCACTTCAATGAAAAACTGGGGAACATCGCAAGATTCTCTCGGCAGTACGCCGGGAAAGAAAAACAGTATTGCTCGGTTAGATTACGATTTGGCTATCAGCAATCTGATGGAAATCCAAACTATGGTCGGTGGAAAAGTTGTTCCATTGGTAAATGTCAGCGTTCAAAACATCGGCAGACGAACTGTGGATAGCGTTTCCGTCAGTTTTTATTCTGATGTAAATCGCAATGCAGTTCCAGAGACATCGGAACTTGTGGGTACTGTTATATCTGCGCAGCCATTAGTTGCGAACGATTCAATTCTTCTTTCTGAATCATTTCCTCAGCTTGGTTCCGGTGTTGCCACTCTCATTGTTGTCGTCGATTGTTGGCGCGATGATAATTTGCGAAATAATAGTTCTTCGGTTTCTGTAAATATCAATTACGAACCACGCTCATTCGTAATTAATGAAATCATGTACGATCCATTATATGGTCAGAATGAATGGTTTGAACTCTACAACCGGAGTAGTGAACCTATCAATCTTGCGCACTGGAATTTCAATGATATGCCTACTTTAAGTAGTGTAAATTCATTTGAGATATCGAAAGAGCCGTTCGTAGTCGAATCCGGTGGATATGCGATTGTCGCAGCTGATTCTACTATATTTCAATTATTCCCAAGTTTATCACAGTCAGATTCTACTATTCATATCCGTATTCTAAATCATTCAAGCGGATTTAGTTTCAATAACGATGGAGATGCTGTGGTATTAAAAGATGTTACCGGCCTAACAATTGACAGTGTCGCATACTTACCAAGCTGGCATCATCCTGATATTGTTGACACTAAGGGACGTTCGCTAGAGCGTATCAATCCGAATATCGACTCGAACGATCCACGCAATTGGAGCACATGCACAAATATTCTTGGAGGCACGCCAGGGAAAGCGAACAGCATCGTTACGACAAGCACAAAAAGCAACTCGATGATTTCCATCTCACCCAATCCATTCTCGCCGGATGGTGATGGCTTCGAAGATTTCTGCATCATTCGATACAATCTTCCCCTGATGACATCTACATTGAATATAAGAATTTACGATATCAAAGGAAGGCTTGTTCGGACATTGGCGAATGGTGAGCTTGCAGGCACACAAGGGGAAATTGTTTGGGATGGCATTGGCGACAACAAGCAGCGCGCGCGGATTGGTGTGTATGTCATATTTCTTGAGGCAACAGACCGATCAAGCGGTAAAGTTGTGACAGCGAAAGCAGTAGCAGTTGTGGCGGCGAAACTATAACCGAAATAATAGTCTCTTTTATTTGTAAATTATTGACAGCATAAATGTTTTTAGCAATGATGAAGTGTTATCTGTATAAATGGATTATTCATCAATAATTCTATAATATAAAGGCATATAATTTTAGAAATTGTATTGTGCTGCTGGAAGTATTATAAGAAGAAAAATTCATTCTATTAAATCTCTGAAGGTAATTAAATGAACTCAAGATATCATGAGCAATTCACTAATAATTTGAAGAATCATCCCAAGTTACTTCCTCAAACAATGAAATGGCATAAGGTACTTCATATTGC
Source organism: Ignavibacteriota bacterium (assembly GCA_963727825.1). Classification (GTDB taxonomy): domain Bacteria; phylum Bacteroidota; class Ignavibacteria; order UBA10030; family UBA10030; genus Fen-1298. Next base: position 262,838 of record CAVSHO010000001.1, read on the forward strand.
TATTATATTTTTATGCATGCCCTTCAATTCGTTGATTGTGATGGCGCAACCCTCTGGTGGTCCTTATGGTCCTATTCGGCATAACTATGATTTACCAAAAGGAACAGGTAAAGTCTTTTATGTAGCACCCGATGCAAAAGCAGAAGAATCAGGTGAAACACTTGCTCAACCCACAACGATAGAATCAGCCATTGAACAGGTGCAGACTGGTGATGTTATTGTGATGCGAGGAGGCACCTATCGTACTGGTAACTTAATATTAAATCAAGGAATCACTTTACAGCCTTATGCTGACGAACAGCCTGTTTTAAAGGGAACTTTTATTGCAACGGAATGGAAAAACTTAGGAAATGGATTATGGAAGACCTCATGGTCTCATTTATTTCCTGCCAAGCCTGATAACTGGTGGTCACGTGATAAGTTTGGAAAGGAGACACCGTTATGCCGTTTCAATAATGACATGGTGTTTGTGGATGGTAAGTTTCTTCAAGCAGTCAGCCGCGAAGGAGAAGTTGATGAGAATTCATATTATATCGACTACGATGGCGGATATGTTTACATTGGTACTGATCCTACAATGCAATTAGTGGAAATCACAGCTTTTGATGTAGCGATAAAAAGAACAACAGGGAAATGCCATGGTAAAACCTCAGACCATAAAGGGCCTGTAATTAAGGGAATTACATTCACACAATATGCCTATCGTGCGATTGAGATTGAAGGAACAGAACCGGTCTGTGTATCTAATGAATCAGATCATGGCAAAGAAGTAGTAGGTACGACGTTGGAACATTGTACTATTTCTTTCTGTTCCAGGGTCGCCGGCTATTTTAGGGGGGATAAATTAACTCTCAGATATTGCAAGGTGAGTGATACAAGTACTGAGGGTATCTACATAATAGGTTCCTCCGATGTTCTTCTGGAAAAAAACATCTTCACTCGCAACAATATCGAAAGAATTGCCGGGTATTATCCGGCAGCAGTGAAAATCTTTAATCAATGTTATCGTGTTACTTGCCAGGATAATTTAGTCATAGATCTTCCAAATTCAAACGGTATTTGGTATGATGTAGGCAATGTTGACGGCCATTTTCTTAACAATTGGATTGAAGGAGTAGGGAACGTTGATAGGGAATTTTTAAATAAAAGGCCTTATCCGAGTGATAATGGATTCTTTTTTGAAATATCCAAAGGTGCAGTGTGCGCCGGAAATGTGTTTGTCAATTGTGATCAGGGTATTTTCATCCTGAACAGTTCGAATGTTCAAATATATCAGAACACATTCGTAAATAGTACGGTCTGCATCGGACGCAACGGAAGGAGTCCTGCAAATGATGGGACATTCGGCTGGCATTCCGGTACCGGTCCGGACGTTCATAAACGTGGCGGACATGTGTTTGTAAACAACCTGCTTACTGGAGATAAAAATTATCACAGACCACTGATGTTGGTTTCACAGCCGGATTCATTGAGCAAGTTATTCGACGAGGTACAGCTGAAACAATTCGATTACAATACCTTTGTACAGCACTCAGATAAAGATACTAGGCCGTTCTTATTGTGGACTCCCGCGATTGACAAAGACTGTCAAATAGCTTTTAAATCGCCGAAGGATTTGCAGAAAATGTATCCGGAATTTTTAGCCCACAGTCAATATATCTCCGATGACATACCTTTATTTAAAAGTCGCGAATTAGGTAATTATCAATTATTACATACATTTCCGGGGAATAAAATAGCATCACCGTTACCAGTTGAAATCAAAAGGCTTCTCGGCATTTCCCAAAAGGATATCATGTTTATTGGAGCTTTCCCTCCACTTCCCTGAAATTTTGGGATAGACGAATTGTGTTAATTTAGTAGAATATCAAAATCTATTTCGCAAATTTAGAAAACAATTTTGAATATTGAATTACAAGTTTTATTTAGCATTAATCATCTTATAGTTTTCCGTTGCTGATTGCTTATCGCTTTTAGTTTCTAATTTTCCCAATCCCCACCAGAACAATGCCATAAATAATCCTGGGTACATCGGTTCAACTCCAAACCAATAAGATGGTATGCCGCTATGTGCGTAGATATGACCGGATATAAGACTTGCTGTTGAAATAAAACAGCCGTTCACCATAGCTCCAAAAGCATATACCGAAGAAATCTTTAATCGGTCGAAGTAGCATGCTAACACTGGTACCAATAATCCGGGAATTATACAGGTACCGATTGTGTACCAAATGCTTACTACAGAAGGTACAATAATTGCAAGCAAAACAGAGAACAATGCTGAAAACACAAGTCCAATTTTTGTCCAACGTTGAACAATATCGGAATCATGAGCGGCGTTTTTCCATCTTCCTACAATATCTTTCCCAACGGTGATCGCAGAAATCAATGTGAGACTGCTAAGCGTGGACATAATAGTTGCGAGCATACCGATATAAAACATTCCTTTCGCAATCGATGGCAGCGTTATTTCAGCAAGAAGTGGATAGGAGTACATAGGCTGTGCCAGAAGTGGCAGCGAAGCACGTGCATATAGTCCGGCAACACTTGTCATAAAGTCGAAGATAAACCAGAATATAATAGAAACAAGAATACCACGCTGTGCCGTTTTGCCGTCTTTTGCTGCATAGCATCGTTGATGAAATGCCGGGTCGACAAGTGTCCACAACGCAATAAAGAACCAGACGGCAATAAATTCCATACTGTTCCCGCCATGCCAAGTAAGATGCAATGGTGGAACGTGTGTACGTATAAAATCTAATCCACCGAATTTTGAGTATGAGAAAATCACAACTAGAGCAAAACCAAGAAACATCATCACAAATTCAAATACATTCGCCCATACATCAGAGCGAAAACCGCCTTTATAAAGATAGACAACGGTCAGAAAAGTAGTGATGATGATACAAAGCGTGAGATTGAGCCCAAAAATAAGCTGTGCAAGAATTCCCAGCATTAGCACATACGCAGCCGGAGTAACGAGAAAAAATGTTAGAACGCCGCCTGCGATGGCAGTGCGTTTGTCGTACGCCTGCTCAAGTTTATCGGGGATTGTAAAAAGATTTGTTGCGCGGACTTTTTTTGCAAGGAACAAAGCAAAGACAAGTGCAAAAATATAGTACGGAACTCCGAACACAACCCAATTAGAAATACCAAACCTATAGGAATATTCTCCGACGCCGAGAATTCCGCCGTACCATGTCGAAACAAGTGTGGCGACAAAAATTGGAAGTGTTAGTGTGCGGCCAGCCAGCAGAAAATCTTCTCCACTGGATTTTCGTTTCCGCGCAACGCGAAATCCGATGAAGACGACAGCTGCGAAATAGGCAACAATCAGTGCAATATCGATGAGTGAAAGATGAACTTTGATCATAGCTGTTAGAAGTTTAGGTATAAGGTTTTAGTTATTAGTTACAATAAAAGCTATAAGGCTGCCTTTTTTGACTTTAATATTCACAGGAGAAGAGACAACGACATTGCTTGTACTCTCACGAATACCAAGCTCAAGAGCTTCATTCTTCAGATTCCATTTCAACCCTTTTGTTACGATTCCAGTGCATCGAGAAAGCGGCAAAAGTGAAATGATTGTGCCTATGGGAAGGCTGAATTCTAATGAATGATTGACTGCAATAAATGTCCCTATGTTATCAATAAAAGTAATATGTGCTTTACGTGAGAATTTTGCGAGTGCACTCAAATTTCCAATTGCGTGATCGAGCCGTCCACCTGTTGCTCCAAGCACAACTATTTCACTATTTTTTTCCCGAATGGCCGCTATTAGCGCTTTTTCCAAATCCGTAGAATTTTGGTCCTTCAGCTTCCTTACATTGGCATTGCTGAAGACGGCAAGTGATTCCTTTTCTATGGAATCAAGGTCGCCGATGATAAGATCAGGAGCATAACCGAAACGTGCGGCTGTATTTGCCCCTCCATCAGCACAAATGAACCAATCGGCAGATGTGAAAAATTTTTGAAAGAGCCGTTTGCTCGGCGGTTTTCCATTAGCAAGAATCAGTGCGTGAGTCATAAATAAAACCCTAGAATACTTTGAATCCAACTCTAATCGACCATCTGCCCCGGGATCATTACGTCCACGAATTAATTAAACAATACTCATTGTGCATAACCTTGTGAGATATGCTTGTGGTTAATTTACGATTTTACGTTGAACGATGCAAAAAGGTAGATAATATTATTATTTCTTGAGCCTTTATAATTGCAATGACATTCCAAGGATGTAATTTCGTTCGGCAGCAGGGAAGAATTCTTGTCCCTGACCACTCATCGTATAAAGACGATCAAACAGGTTACGCACATCGCCGTGCACGGTAATAATAACATTGGACTCCAATGCAAAATGGTAGCTCATCGATGCATTACAGACGACGTAAGCATCATTCTCCCTTGTTTCGCTTTGTGTGTTGTCGGTATAGAAACTGCCGACATATTTTGTATCGAGAGAAACGGAAAACATATCGTGTGTGTACGCAATGCGGAAATTTGCCATGTAATCTGGAGACCCTGCAATATGGTTGCCATCGAGAACATGCTGGTAAGTAATGCTTTCAGAAGTATCGGAAACAGTATATCGTATAAGCCGATTATGGGAGAGCGTTGCATTCCCGCTTATGGAGAATCCATACCCAAGATTGGACTGTCCATCTAATTCTATACCGAGGTGCCGAGTGCGGTCTGCATTGCGATTAATTGTTTCGCCAAATATATCAACATCACCAGTCTGGATCAATTCATCCCAGAATTCCATCCAGAAGAAATTAAATGTTATCTGTGAATGTTGGTCGCGATATCCTGTCCCGATTTCAAAATCGAATAAATGTTCAGGTTTCGATAGGGGTTTATTGTAATCATAGTTCACCGTTCCGTTCACAGTGTCCTTTACTGCGAACTGCGGTGTGCTACCCCAAATAGATGATTCCGCATCGTACAGATCCGTCAGGCGAGGTTCGCGGGAGGTATAAGCCATACTCAAATATGCATTTACACGTTCAGTTGCATTGTAATTGACGCCGAAGCGTGGATTAGCAAAAAGATATGGAACGGAAAAATTATTGTCGAAGAACTTTTCGTTTTTCAAAATGTATCGATTATAGACGACTTGCAAATCGGTCATAACGGTGAGATTTTCTTCCAACGTATATAGCTCGTGGCCATAGATCGAAACAATGTCTTTCCCGCCGTTGTATTCATAGATGTAATAGTCAGGATCATAATTCGCTGGAAAATATTCCGAGTATTCAATTTTCCCCCAATGGAGAGAACGATGGATCCGCAGCTCTGCTCCTACCGTCAGTGTTCCAGTGCCATGATCAATTTCCAATCGCGGCAGCCATCCGAATTGTTTATCTCCGACAAAAGCTCGTACGAGGACGTTACTTGGATTTGCAGTCGCCGGAATACCATAAGCGCTTCCCCAATGGATGGCTGACGTGTCCAGACCTGAACCATCATAATCATAATATCCATCTCCTTGAATGTAGAAGAATGTATTGCTGAGTGTTATCTTCGGTGTTAGATGCCATTCGTTCAGTAATTCAAAATGCGGTTGAGAAAAAGATTCTGATTCCTGCGGTCTTCGATTTGTCGAATAGATTACAGAGTCTTCTGCATCGTTTAATTCAAAATAATTATAATTTGTGCGGCGAAGTGTGAGATTGTTATTATAGAATTTTGGAATGCCATTATAAACTAATCCATCCGTAAACGGTCCGCCGTACATTTGGATTGTTGTCGTCACTGTTGAATCGAGTCGCTGCGCGCCGAGGAAGTACGAGTTAATATCGTCCCACGACTTGTCACGATAGCCGTCGGTTGAGAGATTGCCGAGATGTCCGTAAAACATGTAATGGTCTGCTACCAATCCGGAATTGTACGATACTGAATATTTACGTGTTGAGAGCACGGTCGTATTTGTCGAACAGTATTCTTGAAAACCAAGATCGCTTTCAAGTGTTATACTTGGCTTCGGTTGATATGGAAGCGCAAGAATATTGACTGATCCGCCGATTGCGGGAGGACCATAGAATGCGCTTCCGGCACCGCGCTGAACTTGAATGTTGGCAGTACTTCCAAGCAAATCAGGGAAATCGATCCAGTACACGCTAAAATCCTCCGGATCGTTTTGCGGCACGCCGTTCACCATAACCGAAAGGCGCTGCTGTTCAAATCCACGCAGGTTGATATAGCTGTAACCACCGCTGGCATTTCCATTCTCCGAATAAAATGTAATGGATGGGAGCGAAGATAGAAGTGCCGGCGCATCTTGAGTTGTGTATTGTTGGACAATATCAGAACGTCGAATGTTAGAAAACGTAACCGGCGATAGTCGCTCGGTAGCTTGTGTAGCAGTAACCGTTACCGGTGCTACGAGGTACACTGTATCACGATCAGACTTTTCTTGTGCTGTCACAAGAGTGTAACTGAGCGCCGCAAGCAAAAAAATAGTACCTATTCGCATCTAATTCCTCCTTATAAAAAAAAACCGTTTCCTCATCTCCATGCAAACGGAAAAAAAGAAACGGCGTTAATAAAAATTAATTTCGATTTCCCTACGCTGGCATTATCCAGATCAGGTCACAAGGGTGTAATCTCAGCTCGATCTTTAAAAGACAGAATCGTAGCACCCCTACAACTTATTTGAAAGAACTTCGTTAAAACTGCCGCACAATAACTACTCAAATATACTCTTCGAGAAACAAGATGTCAAGTGCTTGATTTTAACTTATAGCATTCAAATGAGTCACAATCGCGTAATGCATTATGAAATAAGGCGAATTAATAAACCTTGGATTTCGCTTAAATATAAAGCTCTTTATTTGGATTGGCAAAATTGCGCATCATTGTTATTGCTTCGTAATAGAATTATTTCTACTATTATTTCGAGCTAATTCTAAATGCAGAAAATTTTCTATCAATCGAGAAAAGAATATACCTACTTTGTGACACAGTGAACCCCAAGGATTATTGTATCTATAATTCTTAGCTGAAAGTTATAATTAACTTTCAAAAAATGAAGATAGGTGGAAAATGTTTAATCTACAGAGGTGCAGTGCTATTATATTTGCATTATTAATTCTTGTCCCATCAGCTTATTCTCAGATACAAAATAATGAAATCAATCCGGAGTACGTAAAATGCATACAGGGAAAACAAGAAACAATCACAAGGTATGGACATCGATTAGGGTATATACCGCCTCCCTATAAAATACATACAGAGTTACCGGCCAACTTGAAAAAACAATTGACAAAAAAAGAGTCTCTTCCTGCAAGTTTTGACTTACGTACGACTGGAGGATTGACCTCCGTAAAGAATCAGGGCAATTGTGGAGCATGTTGGACGTTTGCTACAATGGGTGCGATTGAATCTCGCTGGAAAGTTACTGGAAGAGGCACTTATGATCTTTCGGAAGATTATTTGAATACATGCCATTCTCCTTTTGTATACGCCCCTTGTGCAGGGGGAAATTCATATATGTCGTTAGCATGTTTAGCAAGAGGTTCAGGACCAATATCGGAAAGCGACGATCCCTATAGCGATGCTCATACTACTATTAACTGTCCATCTGGACTTAATCCACAAGGTATAATCACATCTGGCTGGTTTATTCCTACAACCGATCCAAGTATTATTAAGAACCTAATACAAACATATGGAGCACTATATACATGTTTTTATTATGATGACGCTTACTACAATTCTACAAATTATACATATTATTATTCTGGAAGTGCTGCTGCAAATCATGCGGTGACACTTGTTGGATGGGATGATAATAAAGTAACAGCAGGAGGAACTGGTGTATGGATTATTAAAAACAGTTGGGGGACAAGTTGGGGTGAAAGCGGTTTTTTTTATATTTCATATAATGATTCAAAAATCAATTCAGAATTGGCATTATTTGAAGATTATATCAATTATGATCCAAATCAAACAATTTCTACATATTCGGAATCTGGATGGGTAGGTAATAATATAGGATATGGCACGTCACTAGCACATGCCTTAGTGAAGTTCGTTGCATCGGGAAATGTCAAATTGACGAAAATTGGAACATATGTAAATTATCCAGGAGCTATTGTCAGTATAGATATCTATGATAATTTCAATGGCAGTAATTCATTGACAGGATTGTTAGGGTCAATTTCTGCTCAGACTTGCACTTATACAGGATATTACACGTTTGATTTTTCATCGCCAATAAACCTCTCAACTGTAAACGATTATTATGTAAAAATTAGTTATCAAACGGCGGGTTATAATTACCCCATTCCAATTGAAGCTGCTAATAGTGGTTATAACACACCAACCTTCGAAACAGGAAAATGTTGGATAAGTTCAGATGGATCATCATGGACTTCATTAGAGAGTTGTGGTTCTTATGATTTATGTGCTTATGCTTTTACAACCGTCCCTCTTCTTGTAAAAGCAAAGGTGTTTTTACAAGGGCCGTATAGTAGCACTGCAATGACAACCGCTTTGAATACAGGCGCACTTATACCATTAAATTCAAATACTGCATATAATACGACGACATATGGTTATACAAACAAAACAGTCGCTGCGATACCGAACGCAAATATAGTCGATTGGGTGTTAGTTGAATTAAGATCTGGCACAGCAGCGTCAACGAAAGTTGAAACACAAGCGGCATTTTTATTAAAAGATGGTACAGTTGTCGATGTTGACGGATCAAGTGACGTAGCATTTAGCATTGCAACCACAGGTAGTTATTACATTGTTATCAGGCATAGAAATCATTTGGCTGTGATGAGTGCGGCAGCTGTATCATTGCCGAATGCATCTGTATATGATTTTACATCGGCTCAAACGCAAGCTTATGGAACTACACCAATGGTTGCTGTAACAACAGGAGTTTATGGAATGTGGTGTGGAGATACTGATGCCAGTGAAACCATCGACGCAACCGATAGAGCTAACACGTGGAACAATAGAAATACTTCCGGTTATACGGGTAATGATACGGATCTTAGTGGTGTCGTTGATGCCACTGATAGAGCCAATACGTGGAACAACAGGAATGCGTTAACGAATGTCCCTAATTAATTTTGAAAAATCTAATAGCCTAAATAATTCCATAAAAAGAAACCCTATGAAGAAATTTATGATGTTTGTTGCATGTCGGTAACTGGTCTGTGTAATATGCAACTTCGCGAATGCTCAGACATTACAATTAAGCATAGCTAATCAATAGTTTGTCGGCTGAACCTTCGCTTTTAATATTTATCTAAAAGCAACTTCAAGAGATGTTTATTTAGATAGTTCCGATTTTATGCTTACCTTCAATTCCACGCATTTTAATCGTCCTTCAATCACAATCAATAATGGTTCAGACGACGGATCAACTTTTATCGAATAATTGCACAAGCATAGGGAAAAAGTACTTTTACGCAGGTGAAGAAATGTTGTTGATGAGATGAGAAAAGCGGAAAAAAGACACCATAAAGAAATATGAGATATAAGTTAGGGAAAAAGTTGTAGCTAGCTTTTCAGCAGTGAATAGGCTCCCGAAATCTTTCTTATCATTCCACCAAGTAGATTTCTGGAATCTTTTCTTATAACATCCTCCCATTTATAACTTGCATTGAAGTGAACCCGCTTGAAGAGAGCTTACCTTGCTTGTACATCGTTTTCTGGCTATATTCTACTAAGAATTATCTAAAAAAATTGGAAATGCTCAATGGTTAATTTTACTCCGAATCGTATAGAAAAAATTCAAAAGAGTTTTGCCGGCAAGCGCATTGCAGTTGTTGGTGATTTAATGCTCGACAGATATTTTTGGGGCACGGTGTCCCGTATTTCACCGGAAGCGCCTGTTCCTGTTGTCGAGGTTGATGAGGAATCCACTCGGCTTGGCGGTGCCGCAAATGTTGCGAACAACATCGCATCGCTCGGCGGCGTACCTTTAATGATTGGTGTTGTTGGCAAGGATATTGGTGCAGATATACTGCAAAACTTAGTCGCCAACAATGGATTTCCAACCGATGGAATTGTTGTTGATGATTCGCGTCCAACTACTATTAAAACACGAGTTATTGCACACGGCCAGCATGTAGTGAGGATTGATCAAGAAGAGAAAGTAGATTTGAATGCGGGTACGCAAGCAAGAGTCCTTGCCAGTTTAGAGAATCAGATTGCTTCGCTGGATGGAATAATTTTAGAAGACTATAACAAAGGCGTTCTGACGAAAGGCCTGATTAAGTCAATTATTGAACTAGCAAAAAAACATAAAAAGACAATCACAGTCGATCCAAAATTTAACAACTTTTTTGATTACCAGGGTGTATCGGTTTTTAAGCCGAACCGTAAGGAAGCTGAAGAAGCGCTGGGACGTCGTCTGCATACTTTTCAAGACATGGAAAATGCGGCGCGTGAATTGTTCATTCGACTCAATGCAGAAAGTGTTTTACTAACGCTTGGCGAAAAAGGCATGCTGCTTCTTGAAAAAAACGGTTCAATTGCGCACGTGGAATCAAAAACACGAAATGTTGCCGATGTTTCAGGCGCGGGCGATACCGTTATAGCAACGCTGACTGTGGCAATGGTGGCAGGCGCGTCGATAATTGAATCTGCCGCACTGGCGAATTATGCCGGCGGAATCGTCTGCGGTGAAGTTGGTATTGTGCCAATCGACAAGAATCTGCTGATTCAGACGATTCTAAAAGATATCAATCAGGGAGGCGAGCGGTGATGGGTGATGTCGTTACACTTGCAGACTTGGTACAAATTAGAGAAAAGTTAAAGCGTGAAGGAAAGAAAGTTATTTTCACAAATGGTTGTTTCGATATCGTGCACCGAGGACATGTTGAATATTTAACAAAGGCTAAAGCGCTTGGGGATGTGCTTCTAGTTGGCATGAATACGGATGCATCTGTTAGACGCCTTAAAGGAACTGGTAGGCCAATTGTATGCCAAGATGATCGCGCCTTGGTGCTTGCCGCCTTTCGTGTGGTTGACTATGTATGCCTCTTTGATGAAGATACGCCTCTCGCACTCATTAAAGCCATTGTGCCGGATGTACTTGTGAAAGGTTCCGACTGGACGATTGATACCATTGTAGGTAAAGATATTGTCGAGGCAGCAGGAGGCGCGGTGAAAACAATTGACTTTGTTCCCAATCGCTCTACAACAAACATTATTAAAAAAATGCAGACGGCAAAGCGCATTTAATGAGCACCGGATATTTTATTGCACGTATGCACCGTTGTATTGCTTTTTTGTTCTTCGTAATGTGCCGATGGAATGAATAACGTGCGCAGATTTTTCCGAATTACATATTACATTGTCGGTATTTTTTTATTTAGCGTTATTGCTATAATCGGGTACACACAGACCCGGTCATTTAAAACTGTACCTTCGCGATCTCCTCTTGCGTGAATCCGTAACCCTCAGCAACGGTGAACTTCAACTTGGTGCAATCGATGGTAATCTCATCACCGGGTTCAGGATTAATAACATCACAATAACCGAACGTGGTATCGAGCTTCTTTCGGCTAAACAAGTCGAATTGAAATATGATCCGTTTGGGCTGCTTTTTAAGCATGTAGGAATCAGCAATGCCGTTATTGTAAAACCTGTCATCCATATCTATCGATCCATTGACGGCACAACAAACATTACTCGGCTTATAAAACCGACACCGACCGATACGATTTCTTCAGGGTGGAATATTGATATCAAGAGGTTGGAATTAGCGGACGCAGAAGTGCTTTTCATTGATTCGCTTCTGCTTCATCAACGGCAGAATGGAGAACGTGAGGTACCGCCGGATAGCGTTATCGACTACGCCCATATTCATCTCCTCGCGCATACGCTTGTAGTTTCTGCACAAATAGAAAACAATAAATATGCTGCGAAGATAAGAAATTTTTCTGCGGCAATTTATTGCGATAGGCAATCTGCTTCATCTGCTACAGAAAAAATATTAACAGGGCAGAATCAAACGCCGGTATTTATGCTCGAACACCTTAGTGGCGATTTCCTATTGACGAAAAATGAAGTAAACGCACGGAATGTGAATATCGAAACACAAAAGACACATATCCATTTCGATGCTGGAATTAAGGGAATTGATATTACACACCTTTCTAGTATAGAAGAATTGAAGACAATCCCAGTAAATCTCTCATTAGCAGCGGATGATATTGATACGAGGGAATTGAAACAATTTCTATATCCATCTGTAGATTTTCTTGATCATGCACTAAAACTTCAATTGAAAGCAAGCGGAACATTTAGAGAATTGAACGTTGAACAGCTTTCTATCCAAATGCCGAATTCATTAGTGAAACTCCGCGGTCAGGTCCGCAATATTCACCATCCCCGTGATTTGGAAATGACAGTGGAGGCAAGCAACAACTACATTGCGCCGCACGATATCCTTGACTATCTGCCGGGTCTTCATCTGCCCGACCTGACTTTTCTCGGTTCTGTGAAATATTCGCTAATGTATGAAGGGCGGCCGTTGAATTTTAAGACTCACTTTATAGGAAATACTACGGCCGGAGACATTGATATCAATGGAAAGATTAAAATCGATCCAACGAATACCGCCTATTCAGGTACCGTAGACGTTCATTCATTGGCATTGGAAACTATTTTGAAAAGTCAAAAATATGCCAGCAATTTTAACGCAAAGATAAGTATAGATGGAACTGGTTTTAATCTGCGCACTATGACTGGGATAATGAAAGTGGAAATGGATTCCTCCTCGTTCACTGGACTGTCAATTCAGCATTCAGTTTTCGTATTTGATGTTGCTGATGGAATGCTGCGGTCTCATGTGGCAGCTTCTGTAGGAAGCGGAACCTATGAGATATCAAGTCTTCTCACATCATTTCGTAAAGATTCAACAAGTTATAACATCTCTGGAAGAATTCGATCGTTGGATCTTGCCGATTTGCTGAAAGATCCACAATACGGAAGTGATTTGTCATTTGACCTTAACGCCAATGGAACAATCGGCGCATCGACACGATCTGATACAGCAGAAATACATTTTTATCGTTCAGCTTTCGCGTCACAGGTATTCGAGTCGGGGCAGGCAAAGGCAATGTTTCAGGCGAAAGATAGTACGCACAGTACATTGCAGATATCATCAACAATGGGCGATTTGGATGTGAGTGGCAATTTTACACCTGCATCATTTATCGCAGCGTGGCAAAATTCTTATCAGCTTGTAACTGAGGGAATTGCATATAGGTTTCAAAGTCTTGACTCAATCCGCTCGTTCAACAGATACATGGCCTCAACGCAAAAATACCATCCTTTGCATGTGTCTGGTGTCAATCCGATTAATGCACAATATCGTTTACAAATAAAAGATTTTAAACCGATAGGCGCTTTCATTCATTTACCGCTTGCAGGACAGGGAATAGTGGCAGGTCAAGTTGTAGGAGATTCGTCTGGAATGCAACTTAACGGCAAAGCGGATGTTGAACAATTTGAACTTGATGCTCCATCAGATACCTTGACTACAGACCTCGCATCGTTTAAATATTTCTTTGGTGGCGTTGGATACGAAAAACTGTTTGAGAAATTCCATGCATCCGTCGAACCAGATCTTAGCAATTTTGAGATTAACGGACTTCTTTTCAATTCAGTTTCAGGCAAAATTAGTGTGAATTCTGATTCGAGCGATTTTCAATTTTCGGCATACATCGATTCTACTGCACGTATTGAAATCGAAGGTAAATCGCATGTCAATGCTAACTTAATGAAATTTAATATTGCTCGATTGAAAACAGAGATAGGGCAGTACATTGCTGAAAACAGAGACACTGTTCAATTGGTATTTGGGCGCGACGGATTTTACATCAATGCGTTCACGATAGCACATGAAGAAGAAGAAGCAAAATTGGCGGGATACTTTAGTCCGACTGGGATTTCGGATTTGAATATCTCGCTCAATAGATTTCTTTTATCCGATCTGAGACAAATTCTTTATCGCGGCCCATATGGCAAATCTTCCACACAATTTAACGGGTTAATGAATGCGATAACTCTTTTTCGCGGCAGTTTTAGGCATCCAAATATTGTTATAGATATGCATGCAAATGATGTCAATGCAATTGATTTGATACAGAACAAACATAAAATTCTCGGCAGAATCGATTCGCATATCTCATACTTTGAATATGTTCTTGGATTGGACGTAAAATTTACAGGCCGGTCTGGGGACCCACAAGCCCCGCCAGATCTGCTGCTTTTTGGATCACTACCATATGATTTTGTGCTTGCACATGAAGCACCGCATAAATTGGAGGGGTACGTAGACATTACGCTGAAATCCACTGGCTTGAATTTGGAAGTGCTTGAACCATTTATTCCTATTATTTCAAATCTTTCGGGAGTAATGACGTGCGATATGCAGATGAAAGGTCCAATCGATGCCCCGCTGTATAAAGGATTAATGTCGATTCGGAATGCGAACTTTGTTTTTGATCCGCTTGGAATGCCGTTTGTCTTGAATGGAGATTTGGTTCCAGCAGGAGACCGAATTAATTTGGAAAAGTTCACTATTCAGAATGACCCAAAAGAACGTTTACACGTCGGAACAATGAAAGTTGGTGGAAACTTCACTCTTCTTGGATTAAATTTTAAACAATTTGATATACTGGCACAAGGCGATTTAAAGGTTATGAGCGAAGAGAAACGGCTTGCGGGGCAAAAACTATATGGTAATTTATTTGCAGCGACCGGACAAAATGGTCTTGTATGGCAAGGTAATCTCTCTACTTCTATAGTTCGCGGCGAAGTGTTTGTGAAAGATGCAGCGTTAATTCTTCCGCCGGAACGCGAGACAGAATCAGCTCGTACAGATAATGTGAACATCACGTTTAAGGATGATACGTCGCGTGTAGATTCTAAAACCATGGAAATATTAAGTGAGCCTAATGGAAAGATAAAATCTAATCAGTCGACTAGTAAAACAATGAAGGACGGAATGTCTCCTTCTGTATCAAAGATGATTCACAATTCGTTTCTTGATGGCATCAGTTATGATGTTAGTATTGAAACGCAGGGACCAACTACTCTCCGCTTTGTCTTCAACACTCAAACGGGTGAGCAGCTTTTTGCAGACCTTCAAGGTAAGCTCGATTTCAATCGTACGCCGGAAATGTCACGTTTGACTGGTCAAGTCGAACTCAGTAATCGTTCTTACTATTACAACATTAAGAAGCTTGAAGCGACAGGGAAGTTACTTTTCACAGGCAATGTCCTTAATCCTGAACTTGATGTTACTGCAACATATGAGGGACCGCATGATACTACCTCAATTCAAACTTCATCAATTCAGACACAATCAACAGGAAATATTTCTGGAACCAGTAAAGCACCACAAGTATTGGTCACACTTAAAATCACCGGAACAAGGAATGAACCAAAGACAAAGTTTTCATTACAAACAAAAACATATTCGGATAAAGAATGGAGCAGTAGCACCAATTGGAAAGAAGGTGACGATGAAGGCAATGCTATTTCTTTTATCCTTTTCGGTCAATTCCACAATGAACTCTCAGACCAACAACGGATGGGGCTTATAGGAACAAATCTTGGAATTGCACTGGCCTGGGGAAGTGTTTCCGGATTGATTAGTGAACAGCTCCGCCGCAGCACGTCGGGTTATATCCAGTCTATGGATGTAATTTATGCCGGCGGGCAATATCAGTCGACAGATCTTCGATTGACTGGACAGGTGGGTGAAGCCGTTGTCCGTGCCGGAGGACAAGTCTTGAGTGACTTGGCAAACACGAATTTCAGTGTCGAACTTCCTATGAGTTATATAGTCAATTCCGAGCGATACCGTAATCTTATTCTGACGCTTGAGCGCCGCGTTGAAGATATCCAAAATGCAGATGAACAACGCCGTGCCTCCAATGGTGTCCGGTTGTTCTATCGCATTGTTTTTTAAATAATTGTTAGTGATTAGACAATTTATATTTCACGATCCATTCCTACAAGGAGTTCTTAGTGTTAAACAAAAGTACTGGCGAGAGTTTTGAATCGCTTCATGAACGCATACCGCAATTTCTCGCTCGCTTCCCTAATGAGTCATTCAAATTCAAAGAATTAGCACGACGTTTAGGTATCCGTAACGAGAAAGATGAACAAATCTTAAAACGGGTGCTTCGATCACTGCAAGACGAAAAAAAGATTTTAATAATACGTGGAAATAAATACGGTTATCTTCACGAAACACAAATCTTGTTTGGTTCTTTAGAAGTCACATCTCGTGGTTTTGGTATTGTGACTGTTGAAGAAGGCGGAGAAGAAATTTTCATTCAGCCGGATAATTTAGGGGATGCCGCTCATGATGATACGGTAGAGGTATCGCTGTTAGCGCAAAGCACAAAACAGAAGGAACGCGGCGCTCGACGCGAGGGTGAAGTTGTACGAATTATCAAGCGTGGAATTCAAACATTTGTCGGAACGGTTGAACGAAATCATAAACAATTCTTCGTTGTACCGGATGAGCGCCGCTTAGCGCGAGAAATATCAATTGCAAAAGAATATTTGCATGAAGCAAAAGAAGGCGATAAAGTTGTAGTAAAAATGACAGTGTGGGGAAAGCATCATCAAAATTCTGAAGGTCAAGTTGTAGAAGTGCTTGGGAAGTCAGGCGAGTTATCGGCAGAAATAAAATCTGTAGCACGCGAATATCATTTAATGATCGAATTTCCTAAGGAAGTTTTATTGGAAACGGATGCTGTATCTTCCGATATTCCCCAAACTGAAATAGCCCGCAGACGTGATCTCCGCCATCTGCTTTGCTTTACTATTGATCCAGAAGATGCTAAAGATTTTGATGATGCAGTTTCGCTTGAGCCGCTGCCAGATGGAAACTTCCATCTAGGCGTACACATTGCAGATGTATCACACTACATAACAGCTGGAAGTGAATTGGATAAGGAGGCACTCAAACGCAGCACAAGTGTCTATTTTCCAAACGGCGTCATTCCCATGCTTCCGGAAAAACTTTCCAACGGCTTATGCAGTCTTCGCCCCAATGAAAACCGATTGGCGTTTACTGTTTTCATGAACGTTTCGCCACATGGCAGTGTTAAAGAATATGAGATTGTGGAAAGCGTTATTCGCAGTAAGCAGCGATTCAGTTATGAACGCGTCCAGAAACTCATTGACTCATTAAAACGAAACCATGTGATATCGTCGAGTGATACACCATTTGCCGAAGTTATCAGGCAGATGTATCAATTGAGTGCAATATTAATGAAGAAACGGATGAAAGAAGGCAGCATTGACTTTGATTCTGCAGAAGCGAAGTTTGAATTTGATGAACAGGGAAAGCCGATCAAAATTATTAAGAAAGTACGCTTAGAAAGTCATCGGCTAGTGGAAGAATTTATGTTATTGGCAAATCGGGTGGTAGCACGGCATATTGGATTAGCTAAGAAGGAAGAACAGGCAAAGCCGTTTCTGTACCGCGTTCACGATTCACCCGATCCAGAGCGAATCGGCGAACTTGCAGCGTTTGTAGATAAATTTGGATTTAAACTGAACACAGACAGCGGTGTAACGTCTAAATCTTTGCAGCAGCTTCTTAACCAAGTGAAGGGCACGGAAGTCGAAAATGTGATCAATGAGGTGGCATTAAGATCCATGGCGAAGGCTGTATATTCCGATCGCAACATCGGTCACTATGGTTTAGGTTTTGACTACTATTCGCATTTTACTTCGCCGATAAGACGGTACCCGGATTTAATTGTTCATCGGATGTTGAAACAATACGCAGCAGGTATTTCACTACAGGAACGTAATACGCTTCGCCAGAGGTTACCGTACATCGCTAAACAATCGTCTGTGATGGAGCGGCTGGCAATGGAAGCTGAACGCGCTGCTGTGAAAGTAATGCAAGTGGAATATATGAAGCACCATATTGGTGACGAATTCCACGCCGTAATTTCCGGTGTAACAAACTTCGGCATCTTTGTCGAACTGACGGATTTACTGGTGCAGGGACTGCTCCATGTGCGCGACCTTAGCGACGATTATTACATTTATGATGAAAAGCAGTATACATTGAAAGGAAAACGAAAAGGTAAGCAATATCGCCTTGGTGATGCGTTGGAAGTAAAAGTTGTTCGTGTTAATCCGGAAGACCGCCAGATTGATTTTGTTCTAGTAGAAAAAGACGAAGAAAAAGTTCCCAGGCGGCGTAAACACTAATATATCAAGCATATGAGTAATTAAGCCATTGAGCTAATATGTTTTTTCATATCGACGAATGGTCTACATATTGATTTAACTGCTCACAAGCTTATAGGCTAGTAAATATTTCCAAACAAGCTTTGAATTGCTTTTCGATACGTTTTTATCTAAAATATTTTTTTAGAAGAATAAATTCAAGATAAGAAAGATAAGAATATTATGCGCAGGTTTATTCTCATTAGCTTGATTCTCTGCGAAATTGCAGTGGAGGCGAATGCACAGAACTCCGTCTTCGGCAAGAATAAGGTTCAGTATAAGGATTTCCATTGGCAATATATTCAGACTGATCACTTTGATATTTATTTCTCGCAGGACGGTTACGATCTTGCGCAATTCGCAGCAAACGCGGCAGAAGCTTCATATATTTCTATAAAGAAACTTCTACGTTATGAAATTAATAACCGAATTTCCATTGTCGTTTATAACTCACATAACGAATTCCAGCAAACAAATGTTGTGGCCGAATATATGGAAGAAGGTATCGGGGGAGTAACAGAATTATTTAAGAATCGAGTTGTCGTTCCATTTGAAGGAAGCTATGGGCAATTTCGGCATGTAATCCATCACGAATTAGTGCATGCGGTATTAAATGACATGTTTTATGGCGGCACAATTCAATCTCTTATCTCTAACAGAGCGCCAGTACAGCTGCCAATGTGGATGAACGAAGGCATTGCAGAATATGCATCGTTGAGATGGGATAATAATTCGGATATGTTTCTGCGCGATGCAACTGTGCACAATTATCTGCCGCAAATAGATTATCTCAGCGGATATTTTGCATACCGAGGCGGGCAATCGGTATGGTATTACATTGCAAATAAATATGGCGAGCAAAAGATTGCAGAGATATTCAGTCAGATAAAAAGCGCCCGTAGCATCGAAAAGGGATTTAAATCTGCAATTGGTTTGTCTGTAAAAGAACTTTCAGAACGTTGGCAAAAAGAACAAAAAGTGTACTACTGGCCGGATGTCGCAAAACGCGAAGAGCCGTCAGATTTTTCATATAAACGGATGACGAACCACACTAAGGATGGCAACTTTTATAATACCAGCCCTGCAATATCGCCGCAGGGCGATAAGATTGCATTTATCTCCGACCGAAATGATTATTTCGATGTTTATATAATGTCAGCAATGGATGGCGAGATTCTTGATAAGGTAGTAAGCGGACAAAAGACAAATAATTTTGAAGAAATGCACTTGCTGACACCGGGAATTACTTGGTCGCCGGACGGAAATAAACTTGCACTTGCAGTGAAGGCTGGTGAACGCGACGCCATATTTCTTGTAGATATTAAGTCCGGCAAACAGGAAAAGATTTATCTTGATTTAGACGGTGTGTTTTCGGTGAACTGGAGTAACGACGGTAATTTACTTACATTTGTCGGCGTTAAATCGCCGCAATCCGATATATATATCTATAATATAACTACCAAAGAAGTGAAGAATCTTACGAATGATATTTTCTCTGATAGTGATCCGATATTTTCACCTGACGATAAAACGATTTACTTCGCATCTGATCGTGGAGACATAACATCGCCATCTATGATTTCAAAGAACTTTAAAATCTGGAAATACGATTACGCCCAAACCGATTTATACTCGCTCGATATTTCTTCCGGTATTATCCGGCGAATTACCGCACAACCCAATGGCAATAAAACTTCGCCTGTTATCTCACCGGATGGTAAAAAGATTTTATATATCGCAGATTTGAATGGCATCAACAATATCTACGCGCAGGAATTAGATTCTAACAAGTACTATCCTATTACCAATTCCATTAGCGGGCTGTATCAGCTCTCGCTTTCACACGACGGGTCCAAATTAGTGTTTGCATCTCTTAATGAAGCAGGATTTGATATTTACTTGATGCTGCACCCGTTAGAACGAAAACTCAATGTTACGTCGCTTGAACCAACTGAATTTTACAAAATGAAATACAAGCTTCCCCGTGAAGAGAAACCAAAAGAAGTTGTTGCTCTTGCTTCATCATCCGATACGATTGCCGTACGTAGTAATGTTGCTGTGGTTGTTGATACAGCCGGTGCAGAAGCAACATATCGTCCAGGTTTGAAATCCGATCTTTCCACTTATGTTTTTTCGCCGGATGCAATGCACGATACAACGAAAGTGCCGCCGCCGATTTCACAAGTAGAAATTACGGATAATCAGGATGTCGACAGCAATTATATCCCGCGTCGCTATAAGCTGAACTTCTCGCCTGACCTTATCTATGGTGCGGCGGCTGTCAATACTTTTTACGGATTAGAAGGAAGCACAATTCTAGCTTTCAGTGATATGCTTGGCGATCATCAGATTATTTTTCAAACGGATCTGTTGATCGATCTCAGAAACAGCGATTATGGACTTTCATACTATTATTTACCTGGACGCGTTGATTGGGGATTCCAGGCTTTTCATGATGCAAAGTTTCTGTATTTGGATTTGCAGGGTTCTTTATATGATACGCTCTACCGATTTGAAACGTGGGCCATCGGAGCTGTAGCGTCCTATCCGATAGATCGATTCAATCGCATCGATTGCTCTTTGATGTGGCTAAATCTCTCGCGAGATAATTTGGATAATACTTCCAGCCCTTCGCAGCAGCGCTCGCTTATAATGCCGCTCGTTAGTTATGTGAATGACAATTCCATTTGGCAAGGGGAATGGTTTGGCCCTAACAACGGTTCGCGTTTCAACTTCACATTATATGGAACACCGAAGTTAAGCAATGACGGATTGGATATGCAAACATTTACAGCAGACTATCGAAAATACTCAAAATTGGCGAAAGATTTTATATTTGTCTATCGTCTTTCCGGTGGAATGAGCATCGGAAGTAATAGACAAAATTTTCTTCTTGGCGGGACGGAAGGATGGATGAATTACCATCTTGCGACAAGCGAAATTCCCATAAACAATGTTGAAGATTTTGCATTTCTGACGCAGGTACTTCCATTGCGTGGGTATGATTATGCCCAGCAAATTGGAACTAAGTTTGCTGTAACAAATGTGGAATTTCGTTTTCCGCTGCTGAAATATCTTGTCTTCGGCGCAGTGCCGATTGGTTTTACCAACATTCTTGGTACAGCATTTGTTGATATGGGGTCTGCCTGGAGCGATGATCATTCATGGAGGGCATTCTGTAAAGATCCAAATGATGGCTCGATTGTAACGCAAGATTTGCTAATTGGAACCGGAATAGGAACGCGGCTCTTCCTTTTCGGGTTACCGATCCGCTTTGATATTGCGTGGAGATTTAGAGTAGGAAGTTTCTCTGAGCCATATTATTACTTTGCTCTCGGCCCTGATTTCTAGTGGATGTGTTCGATATCTATCAACATTTAAAAAAGGAAAGATGTCGGACTTTTTAACTACCGCTTGATAAAATATTCCTAACATCGACAAAAAATCACTAAACACCTTTACTTTCGGAGAATCAAATGACAAAGTTATACTACTTATTGTTGCTGTTGATAACGTCTGTTGTACTTGCTCAGTCACCTGTTCCATCGGGAGCAGTACTGGAAAAGGTTGCAACGGGATTCCAGCAACCCGAAGGGCCTGTTTGGAAGGACGGCGCTGGATTGCTCTTTAGCGATATCCAACGCAGCACTATTTATCGATGGTCGCAAATGGATAGTATCACAATATTTATGCATCCGTCCGATAGTTCCAACGGATTAACTTTTGACCAGCAAGGACGCCTAATACTTACGCAGATGTTGTCGCGCCGCGTTGCCCGGCAGGAATTAAACGGTGATATAACTATTCTTGCGTCAACTTATAATGGCAAGAAGTTCAACAGCCCTAACGATGTAGTGGTCAAATCTGATGGCTCAATATTTTTCACGGATCCAGATTTCAATATACCTGTAAATCAAAAGAAAGAGTTGACATTTCAAGGTATTTACAGAATAAGTCCTTCCGGTACTTTGTCGTTATTAGATTCTTCATTGAATAAACCCAATGGAATTTGTTTTTCGCTTGATGAAAAGAAGCTTTTTGTAAATGAATCGGCATTGGATAAAATTTATGTATGGGATGTAGTCAACGATTCAACAATTACAAACAAGAAACTATTTTATGCAATTCCCATGCAGGGTTATGCAGATGGAATGAAAATTGATGCTGCTGGAAATATCTACTGCGCGGGTCCAATAGGTGTTTGGGTGATTTCCCCATCCGGAGTATGTCTAGATACGATTGTTATGCCAAATAAAGCAAGCGTATCCAACTGCAACTGGGGAGAGGCAGATAGAAAAACTCTCTATATCACTTCCGGAAGCAGCCTCTATAGAATTCGTTTAGCAACGGTGACTGGTGTTAAGGATCATGGATTTTTGCCCCCAAAGTCTTTTGAACTCTATGGTAATTATCCTAACCCATTCAATCCATCAACTACGATATATTTTGTATTGCCTTATGAAAGCCGAGTGCTATTGGACGTATACGATATCCTAGGGCGCAAGGTCGACACACTTATCAATGGAACCATACAAGCGGGATATCACAATGTACAATTTACTCCAACGGAAATTGGCGACGGAATTTATTTATACCGTTTAACTGCAGATGCGGGAAAATTAGGAATATATTCGGCGACCAAAAAGATGCTGGTAATCAAATAGTGATTCCGCGATGTAGGAACGCCTACAGCACCGGCAGGCGGTAACGCTGAAGGCACACCTTTTCCGAGTTCTCTGGTTAGCGAGGGAACTTATTGAAATTCATTGGACTTTAACTTTATTCGCTGTGTGCCGGGAAGCATTCCGCGTTTGAGAAAAAGCATCTGTCCATCTGCTGTGGCAACGTAAGTGCCAAAACCTGCCGCTAAATCAAAATGATTTCTCGTGTACATATATATTGCCCGCTTGAGTGGATAATAATTTCGGTAGATATTTGCAGGGTGAGGTGAAAAGAAATTTCCAATCGTTTCGGCCGGAGCTGCAAACGTCGTATCAGTATCTTCATTTGTTCTGCCAAGGTTAAGAATTTTCGCATTTGATTTCGCCGAATCAATCCATGCTAACGCAACAAAGCCAAGTGCAAGCGGATCTTTTTCTACCGACCGAAGCGTTTGAATGTCTGAACTTGTAGGAGTGAATTTTGTCGAGATGCCAGCTTGCTTAAATAATCGCTGGTTAAGATATTCTGTTACATCCGATGAATCATGGCAGTAAATTTTAATCGTACCTTTCATTGGTTTTGTAAACTGCTCCCATCGTGTTATCGTTCCTGATAATATTTTTTGAATTTCCGTTGTTGTCATTTTAATTGTCTTGTTCTTTGGATGTACGACAGCAATAATAGCATCGTAAGCGATAATCAACTCGTTTAGATCAGTGGAAATATTTTTTGCTTGTTCTTTTTCCGCTTGCGACAATGGACGCGTAAGAAAAGCAATGCGCGCGGTGTCTCTGACGAAGTGGCGTGCAGCTGTCTCAGCGGAGACGATAGTATCCGTTATATGCGCGCCATTTGCTTGATAGAGATTGATGAATTCATTTACTTCATCAAGCATCACGGGAGCGATAGATTCTGGAATGAAAACGTGCAAATTGCCTTTTGTTGTTGTTTCCTTTTCCTCGGTGCTGCAACCAAGAAATAGAGCAATCATACAAGTATAGCAGAATATTCGCATAAGATATTCCTTCCTGATAAAATATTATGTGGCTATAGTAGAAGTCTCTGTGGCGCGCTCTTCAACTTGTTGTAACAAAATGAGTCCGGCGAGAAGAAAGAACCCAACAGAGAGAATGGCAAACCGTTGATTGAGATATGAAGAAACGAATCCAAAAACGACCGGCCCAAGTACAGCAGATGCTTTTCCAAAGAATGAATAGAATCCAAAAAACTCTGTTTTCTTTTCTTGCGGAGTGATGATGGACATCATGCCCCTGCTGGTTGATTGAGAAGAACCGAGAGCTAATCCGGCAAATACGCCGAGGCCATAGAACATCCATTTATTTTGAATAAAATATGCTATTACTACTATGCTCAACCACATAAGCAAAGTGATGCTGAGCGTTCGTTTGTGAGTAGTATGATCTGCCAAGATGCCGAAAATAATAGAACCAAAAATAGCAGAAGTTTGCACCATGGCAAAGTAAATGACAATTTCACCGAGATCCATCTTTAGCGTTTCGCGTGCAAATAGAGAAGAAAATACAATTATAGTATTCACGCCATCGATATAAATAAAATATGAAATCAGAAAGCGTGCGATGTTTCGGTACCGAGGAAATTGTCGATACGTGGTTCGAAGCCGAGAAAAACCAATTTTAATAAAGTCCAACTTCAAACTCTTGGTTCGTTGTTTATCAGGAAGAAAGAAAAACAATGGCAATGAGAATACGAAAAAGAAAGCAGCGGCAATAATAAAACTAAAACGAACGTTGAGAAGATTGTCCATGCCGAATCCGCCTGTGTACAAAGGAAATACTACGGCAAGTGAAACAAGCGATCCAACATATCCAAGTGCGAATCCATAACCCGAAACACGGCCATAACTTCGAACTGTTGTTATTTCCGGAAGGAATGCATCATAGAATACCAACCCTGCCTCGAACCCGATATTCGAAATGATAAGCAGCGCCATTCCCATAAAGATCATTCCAGCATGCACGAAGAAAAGACTCGATGTTGCAAGAATGCACAGCGTTGTGAGAATACCGAGGAATCGTTTTTTGCCTGCGCCATAATCAGCGACAGCGCCAAGAATAGGGGAAAAGAGCGCTACGATTAACATGGAAATACTAAACGCGGAACCCCATAGAAAATCTCCCTGGTTACTGCTTTGCGCGACAATTTCTTTGAAGTAGAGCGGATAACCTACGGTGAGAATGAGAACGTAAAATGCTGTGTGCGCGAAGTCGAACAGTGCCCATGAAAAGATTTGCCAACGCGTTGCTGTATGGAAAGATTGAGAATGAAGAGTGTCGCTCATCTTTGCTTGAAGTGTTTGTTTGCCCCGGTGTTCACCAATCCTCTTCCTGATTTCTTTATGCGGCCATCCTTTTTTAGATCATCAAGAATTGAATCGAGCACGCCATTAACAAATTTATCGCTTTTCTCGGTACTGAAATCACGGGCGATTTCTATGGCTTCGTTGATAGTGACTTTTGGTGGAATGTCATCGAAGTACAATAATTCACATATACTCATTCGCAGTACAATCCTATCGATAATAGCGAGGCGGTTAAACTCCCAATGTTCGATCCGCTGCCGTATCAAATCATCCAGCTCTTTGTTGCATTCAATAACTTTGAGGATTAACTGTTTTGCGAAGGCGAACGATGCTGGCTGTTTCTCCAAATCAGCAACAACGTTCTCAATGATAAACTGGATAGGTTCATGAGAAAGTTCGTACGCATAAAGCGCCTGCAAAACCCGTTCTCGTACTATTCGTCGTCGGAGAGACATGGCATTATCAATGAAAGAACTTATAAATGGAATGAATACGCTGCACACCTGTAACTTATGCAAAAAATGGGAGGGAGGCAACAGGTGATTTGTTGAAGTGATAATGGGCAAATAGTAATTGGCAACAAAGGAGAAGTTCACCTCTATTTCATTGGCCAATTGCCATCGATCTTTCTTGTTACTGCTGGGAGAAATCCTGATTCGTGTTCAATGAAGGAAAAATCTGCATTCAATAACTCAGTGAAATTATACTTTCGGCGCAATGCTTTTTCTAATGCAGAAAATGTCTTTTGTATGTCACGCTGGATAGAATATAGTTCTGCACTTCGGTATAAAATCGAAGGCGAATTGTTATTAATTTGCATTGCCTTGTTCATTGCTGTTTCGCCATCAGAAAAATTTCCAAGTCGTGAATGGAACAGACCGACATATGAAAGAGCTTCAGCATTTCCAGGATTGATTTCAATTGTTTGTTCCGCTATTGCCAATCCATCTGCCAACCACTTTTGTGCGATGCTGATTTGGAGTGAGAGCTGGTAGGCGCGTCCAATCCAATAATAATATCGATAATCTTTGGGAGATGTGAGAAGCTTTTGCCGGAAATATTCAATTACACTGTCGTATTTTCCTTCATTAAGCCAAATATTTTGAATAAAATTAATTGTTAGCGCTTCCTCATCTTCTCCAAATAATTGTGCCTGCTTATAGGACATTTCTGCGGCGGGGTATTCCTGTTTCATCTGTTGAATTATTGCGATAGTTAAATGTGATTTTGCATTTAACGGATCGTATAAAATGGCGTTGGAGGCATACATAGAAGCATCGTCAAGCTTGCCGGCGATGATAGAAAGAAAAGCAAGTTCCCGGTAACATTCCGGATCTTGTGGAAATAAAGCCACACTCTGAGCCACAGAAGAAAGAGCCTGACTATAATTCTGTTTAATACGAGCGTAGATTGCCAGAACCTTGTAGGCAAGAGCATTGTTGGGGGAATATCGCAGCGCGCGCTGTGCGTAGTCAAAGGCAGATTCTATAAACTGTGAATCGTCCGTTGCAGAGAACATACGTAACTTAATATCAGCAAGCATTGCATAAGCCAGACCGAAGGATGGATCAATTTGTACCGCTGTGAGCAATAGAGCTTTTGCAGAATCTAATTCTGTGCTGGAGTTTAGTTGTAGCAGATGAAAGGCTTTTAGATATTTTTCAAACGCAGTGATATTGGAAATCTGTGCAATCTCTGGCAGTTTGCATTTTATCTCCATTTTATCGATAACTTTTTGAAGGATATTTGCACGCATTTCACTCAGCGCAGATATCTGTCCTTCCACCGATCCAATAAAGATAACCTTCTGTTGATCTGGGTTGAACATGCGTATAAATATAGTATAGCCTCCACGATATTCTTGAACAGTCAACATCACTAGATAGCTTGTGGGAAGCAAGGAAGTGATCTTTTGGATGTGTGCTTGATCAGGTACATATAAAAGTGAAGAAGATGGAGCAATAACAGTCAAGTGCTCGCATCGTGAGAAATCTTCCGCCAGCAAAGCTGGAAGTGCATCAAATACGTCAATATTACTCGTATCGTGTGGAGCATTCATTAATTGCAAGATGGCAATCGATGCTTTCTTGGGGAAAATGATGTCTAATAGTTTTGGAACACCAAGCAACGCTATTCCTATCGTTATAATCGCGGCTATGGTGAAGTACAATCTTTTGTGCCGAGATTTATGATCGATTTGTTGGCGATGATGTGCTTGCTGCCGTCTTTGTTCTTCTACTTTTTGTTGAAGCCTAGCAAGTTCATGAGCGCGTTGCTCTTCGTGTGCCTGCTTCGCTTGAATACGCAACAACTCCGCCTTTGCCTGTTCAGTTTGATGAATACTTTCTTCCAATCGTCGTGCTGCAGCATGGTTTGGGTCAATAACAAAGAGTTCGTGCAATGTAAAAGTCGCTTCTGTGAATTTTTCTTCCTGAAGAAGTGCCCGTGCCTGTTCAAGCAGTTCTTCAATATGCCGCTCTTCATCTGATACTTGCTTAGAAGCGTTTTCTAATCGCGTGGTTCTCTTCTTTTCCTCAAGTCGGTAACGTTCTTCCTCAATTTGCGCAATAAGTTGTTGGGCACCGACATGCAATGGACGGAGGCGGAAGATTTCATTTACTTCACTTTCAGCCGCGTCTAACTGGCCTTCCGCAAAATACTCATTAGCTTTTTGAAGATACTCTTGTAATATTTTCTCTTGTTCTTCTTCTGCCTTCTTGCGTTCAGTGTTAATTCGCTGCTGAGGGTCGAGTTGATAGATTTTATTTAATTCTGCCTCGGCTTCGTTTGTTTTGCCTTCTTCATAGTATTTCTCGGCATTCGCATAATGTTCCGCAATTTCTTTTCTTTGCTCTTCCTCTCTCTTTTCAAATCCTTGTTTGGCCCGTTGTTTTGCCTCTTCAACATGCCTGGCTTCAAGTGCTTCTTCAGTTTCCACTTTCTGCGCTAACTCTTCTTGATTATGTGCCAGTGTCTCCAACGCCTTGGCAGATGGTGTTGCAAATTCAGCAATGTTATCGATTAAGATTTCATACACTTCTACTTGTTCAGGTATATTCTTCAATTGCTGAAGACCGAGTGGAAAAACCCGTAGCTGTATCTTATTGCGTATCTGTTGGTACACATCTTGTGAAATCCAAATTCGGTTCGTTCCAGCCATAGCTTCAATACGGGAAGCGATGTTCACGCCATCTCCAATAATATCCTCGTCACGGATGATCACATCACCTAGATGAATACCTACGCGAATTTCGATTTTATCTATTTCCGACTTGTTCTTGTTGAAATGCAAAAATCGCTTTTGTACTTCAATAGCGCATCTTACCGCATTGACAGCGCTTGCGAAATCAATCATAAACGAATCGCCGATGGATTTTATGACGCGTCCATCAAATTTTGCGGCAAGCACACGTAAAAGAGCATCATGTGTTTTCAATAACTCAAAAGCGGTAGTTTCACTCTTAGCCATCTTTTTTGAAAAACCTTTGATGTCTGTAAACATAATCGCAGTGAGTTTGCGGGTTTCAATATCGGTTGGGAACATCATTATAATATACGCTCTATCGAAAAATCGTAAGTCATCGGATAACTCATCTATCTAAAGATAGGTGTGGAGAGATTGAATGTCAACACTTTCTCCAAAAAAGGTCAGGGGTTCTTGTCGGAAAATGAGAAAAACTGTATCGTGGATCACACTTCTTTCTTAAAATTGAAATTAGTTGTTTTATTAATGTAATATTTCTTCACATATTCCTCCAGCATCCTATCCGAACTAAACTGTGACAACAATGTCTGCATTGCGTTGCGGATACGTTTTAACCACATATGCGGAATGCCTCGATCGTCACGATTATAAAATTCTGGAATGACCGATTTGGAAAGGACTTCTTCCAAGTTTTCAAAATCATGTTCATCTTGCATCTCCCAATCGACTTCATCCTCATCGTTGCCTATAGTCCAACCATTTTTACCGTTGTAACCTTCACGCCACCAACCATCCATAATACTCAGATTTAATCCTCCGTGGATCGTAATTTTCATGCCGCTTGTTCCGCTGGCTTCGAGCGGACGGCGCGGAGTATTTAGCCATACATCGGCGCCGGAAATGAGATGACGAGCTACATTAATATCATAATTTTCAAGAAACACTACCTTTCCATTTAACTCTGGTTGACGCGATATTTCTATGATGCGCTGAATGAATCGTTTGCCTTCGTTATCATGTGGATGCGCCTTGCCAGCGAAGATGATTTGAACCGGATGTTGTGTATCTGTTAATAAAGGAACTATTTTTTCTAAATGCCGGAATATCAATGGCGCGCGTTTGTAGGTTGCGAATCGGCGAGCAAATCCAATCGTCAATGCATCGGGAGATAAGATGTGGCTTGTCGCAAGAGATGTACCGCCCATACGAATATATTTTTGCCGGCGGGCGTAATCCACTAAATCACGTCGTAATGAATAACGCAATGCCCAGAGTTCTTCGTCGGTGGCAAGTTCGTTGTCCGCTATCTTCTTCCAAAATTTTTGTTCCATTAACTTAGCTGTCCAATCAAAACCAAGTCGTTTGTTCCAAAAATCGTGCGCATGTGCTGTTGCCCATCCCGGTGTGTGGACACCGTTTGTTACATATCCTATAGGAATGTCGTCTACCGATCTTCCAGGAAATAATTCTTTCCACATTTCTCTGCTCACATGTCCGTGTAATTCGCTGACGCCATTTGCTGCGCGAGACATCTTTATTGCAAGCACTGTCATCGTAAATGGTTCATTCCTCTCAGCAGGATGAACACGACCGTAAGACATTAAAATTTCGTGCGACAATCCTGTGGGATTCCAGAACTTGCCAAGCGCGTATGTCATTAACTCGGAATTGAACCGGTCGTGCCCTGCCTGCACAGGTGTATGAGTTGTGAAGACGCACTTTGAGCGAACTGCTCGTTCAGCTTCTTCCTGTAATTTTCCGGATTCTAATTCCTGCTTAAGTAATTCCAATACTAGAAACGCGGAATGTCCTTCATTCATATGAAAAACAGATGGCGTTATTCCAAGCGATTGCAGAAGCCGCACACCTCCGATGCCAAGGACAATTTCTTGCCCGATGCGTGTGTCTATGTTGCCACCGTACACCGTGGCTGTTAGTTCCTGAAAATGCTGGTCATTCTCTGGAAGATTTGTATCGAGCAAATAAAGAATTACTCGCCCGATATGGACAGCCCATGTTTGGAAGTACACAGTACCTGTGTCCTATTTCAACAGAGTTCAGTAAGCGGCCGCCTTCGGGTTGAAGTACGAGTTCCATCGGAAGGTTATCTGTATTATTTGTCGGATATGACTCTTCCTGCCATCCATCGGCATTTATTCGTTGTTGGAAATATCCTTTACGATAGAATAGTCCGATTCCGACGAAAGGCATACCAAGGTCGCTTGCAGATTTTGTCTGATCACCGGAAAGAATCCCAAGACCGCCAGAATAAATCGGTAGTGATTCATGTATACCGAATTCGGCGCTAAAATATGCTATTGGATCTTTCAAAGTTGATGCATAGCGTTTCGACCAAGTTGCAGGTTCCGCCATATACAAATCGAATTCTTCAAGTACATTGTGTACACGCCGGGAGAATTCATGGTCTCGTAGCCGGGCTTCTAATTCCAATTCGGAAATATCTTGCATTACCTCAACCGCGTTGTGATTGGAATAGCGCCATATAAGCGGTGAAAGTTCGTTGAAAAGATCTTGAGCTTCCGGATTCCAAGTCCACCACATATTTCTAGAAAGAGTTCGTAGGCGTTTTGCAAGGGAAAAGTGAGAGTGATTTTTCAACTTGAAGATTGTCGACATTTTACCTCTGTTAATTGATTTAATATTATGCTATTAAAAATGTAAAATAATTGGTAATAAAACCATTTAGAGGTGAGTCTATGAAAAACGAAAAGCGCGAACCTCCAAGTCCGCGCTTATGTTAGAATTTAATTTCGGAGTTGTTCCTATATTTTTCGAGGCACATTAAGAACACATCGAACGGTATCGCGCGCGATCAGCAGTTCTTCGTTGGTCGGGATAACGAACACTTTTACACGGCTTTTCTTCGTGCCGATTTCTCCTTCTTTGCCCATAACCATTTCAATATTTAGTTGTTTGTCGATTTCGATGCCGAGCCATTCGAGATTTGTGCAAATGTGTTGCCTGATCACTGCGGAATTTTCACCAATACCTCCTGTGAAAATGACGGCATCAGCGCCATTCAATTCTGCTAGATAAGAACCGAGATACTTCTTGGCACGTTGCACAAAAATGTTGATAGCGAGCGTAGCGCGGCGATCCTGATGATTCTCCACCTCATCCATCAAATCCCGCATATCGTTTGTTAATCCGGAAAGGCCGAGTAATCCAGATTGTTTGTTAAGTAGAGTGCCGATTTCGCTCATCGACATACCTTCTTTGTGCGATAAAAACTCAAGAACTGCTGGATCGATATCACCGCTACGCGTTCCCATTACCAATCCTTCCAATGGAGAAAATCCCATCGACGTATCGAAAGATGCTCCATTCTTGATGGCACAAGCTGAACATCCATTGCCGAGATGCATAGTGATTACGTTGGTCTCTTCACGTGTCTTACCAGTTAACTGTCGATATCGGAACGCTACATAACGGTGCGAAGTTCCATGAAATCCGTATCGCCGTATTTTATGTCTTTGATAAAGTTGGTACGGAATAGCGTACAGGAAGGATGACTCCGGCATTGTAGAATGGAATGATGTGTCGAATACTGCAGCTGCTGGAACGCCGGGTCCGAAAAGTTCGCGCGCGGCATTAATGCCTTTTAAGTTTGCCGGATTATGCAATGGAGCAAGGTCAATGCAGTCTTCAATTCCACGAATTACTGAGTCGTTAATGATGATAGATTTTGTGAATAACTCAGCACCGTGCACCACACGATGACCAACAGCATGAATATCCGAGAGTGATTCAATGCCAGGAATTTGTGCATCAGTGGAGATAATCCATTTAACAATATAGTCAAGTGCTGCTTTATGATCGCGTAACGGAGCTACATGTTTTATTGGAGCTTTACCTGCAGCTTGAAATGTAACTAGTGCTTGATTGCTGATCCGTTCAATGACACCTTTCGCAAGTTGTTTATCTGCATCTTTCTCAATCATCTCAAGATCGGTTTGAATGATTTGGAATTTTAGAGAAGAACTGCCGCAATTTAAAACGAGAATATTCATATGTTCAATCTGAAAGTTTAGGTGATAAAAAAAGTAACGATTTCTATTCGGAAATTACATCACTAAGTTATTAAAAAAGACGCTTCAAACTTACGGCTTTGTTGCTGAAAACTCAAGTTAGGTTTGTTTCATTTTACGGGTTTTTTCAGCTATCTTCATGACAGTAATTCCTGAATCCATTTATTAAAGAATTCATTACTTCTTGAAAAAATTCACACTCAAATCGCTTCCTGGTGATCATCTTCACCTTGTTCAACCGCAGCACCTGCGCATTAACTATCAACAGGAGTTGAATTCGGCACAGTATGCAGCGGCTACATCGGTCAATGGCCCGCATCTCATCATAGCCGGAGCGGGAACTGGAAAAACGCGCACAATTGTGTACCGCGTGGCGTATCTTGTGGAGTTAGGTGTAAAACCGGATTCTGTGCTGTTACTCACGTTTACACGAAAAGCCGCGCAAGAAATGTTGCGAAAGGCATCGATATTATTGGACAGCCGATGCGATCAAATCTCTGGGGGAACATTTCACTCATTCGCTAATAACGTCTTGCGGAAGTACGTCAATCAAATAGGCTATGAAAGTAATTTCACTATTCTGGATCAGACTGATGCTGAAGATGTTGTTAATCTTATTCGGACAAGGCAAAAATTAGATACGAAAGAAAGACGCTTCCCGCGCAAGGAAACGCTTTATGATCTTTACAGCCGTTCACTTAATACGATGACACCGGTGAAAGAATTGCTGGCGATGGATTACCCGCAATACCTTGAAATCGAAACCGACATCGTAGCGCTCCATGCTGCTTATGTGAAATACAAGCATGAACACAACCTGATGGATTACGATGATCTACTGCTTAATCTTGCAGTGCTTCTCCGTAAGAACGAAGCCGTACGCGCAGCGCTCTCAGATCGCTATAAATATATTATGGTGGATGAATACCAAGACACGAATAGACTGCAAGCAGAGATTGTGAAGCTGCTGGCATTTAAGCACCGAAACCTAATGGTTGTCGGTGATGATGCGCAGTGTATTTACTCCTTTCGCGGCTCTACGATTCAGAATATTCTTTCATTCGGAAAAGAATTCAAGGATTGTAAAATTATTAAATTAGAAGAAAATTTTCGAAGCACTCAGCCGATTCTAAATTTAGCGAATGAAATCTTATTGAAGGGTGGAGAAAGATTGGGTGAGACTAAGAAACGGTAGTGGAATGTTCAACTAACAATAAACAATGATCAGTTACCAATAACAAATTACTTTTTCCTTTTGATTTTGCACTTTTAGCGTGAACCGATGTACACAAAAGAACTTTTCACAAAAAAATCAGGCGGAAATTTACCGCAGCTTGTTTCTGCACAAACGGAAAACCAGCAATCACGATACGTAGTGCAAAAGATTCTTGAATACCGTGAGGCGGGCATTCCACTGGAAGAAATGGCTGTCCTATTCCGCTCATCTTTTCATTCATTTGATCTGGAAATTGAACTGGCAAAAGCGAATATTCCATTTCTAAAATTTGGCGGATTTAAGTTTATTGAAACAGCACATGTGAAGGATGTTATTGCCTATTTGCGCGTGCTGGAAAATCCACGCGATGTTGTCTCGTGGAATCGAATCCTGTTGTTGATTGATGGTGTTGGCCCGCGCACAGCTGAAAAAGTTGTGGATGATATACTAAAACGGCGCGTTGGTTTAGCGAAGGAATTTAAGGAAGCCGTCACGGCTACTACGAAGTTTTGGATGGACTACGGCAGCTATCCGGACAATGTCCGTAAGTTATTCAATATACTAAAAGATATTGCCGCGCCTAATATTCCACCGTCAGAGAAGACATTTCAGATTCTTCAATATTATGAACCAATTCTACGGGCAAGGTATGAAGATCATTTAAAAAGGAAAAAAGATCTCGATACATTTCAGAATATCACCGAGCGTTACAAATCGGTAGATGAACTGCTGACCGATCTCGCGCTTGAGCCGCCAAATGAAAGCATAGCCGACATCGAATCACCTGGTCCAGAAACAGAATACTTGACGCTTTCAACCATCCATAGCGCCAAAGGATTGGAGTGGAATACCGTGTTTGTTATCTACGCGCTCGAAGGAAGATTCCCGACTATGCGTTCTGCTGCAAGCGATGAAGAAATGGAGGAGGAACGCCGCTTGATGTACGTTGCTTGCACGCGTGCAAAAGAACATCTTATCATCACGTATCCAATGAATATCTATGATCGTGAAAGCGGTTTGATACTGACAAAACCTTCGCGATTTATCGAGGGCATTGGTGAAAATTTGTTGGAGCCATGGGTGGTGGAATAGATGCAATGAATAGCGAAAAATGACAAGTGATTGCTAAAGAATTCTAAAATTCAAATTTCTAAGTGACTGAAGATCAAAATAGCAGAACAGCTAATGATCGGTTAATAAAATGTATTCCTATCGCGATTCTGTTAAATCTGATAAATCCGACGAACTCATCAATACATATCTGCTTCGTCCAATTGCAGGCGTCATTGTCTGGGCACTCTACTATACTCCGATCACGCCAAACCAAGTTACCATTATCGCAATCTTATCGGGTATTATAGCCGCACTTTTTTATTTAAAAGGAACAGCAAGCGCGTTCGTTATTGCTGGACTGCTTATTACATTAAAAGATATTCTTGATTCTGCCGATGGACAGCTTGCACGAGCTAAACAACAACAAAGTCGTACTGGAAGATTCTTAGATTCAATCGGTGATTTTGTAGTGGATGCTGCCGTCTTCGGTTCTATCGGATGGACATTGTATAAATTAAACAATGAGTGGGTTATGTTATTTTTGGCTTTGTTCGGACTCATTGGAATTTCTCTGCGAGTGTCATATCACGTGTTTTATCAGGTACAATTTCTTCACTTACAGAAACAATACAAAAACAATCGTATCACAGAAGAAGTGAGAATTGAAGATCTCGCCACAGGTGGAATTGAATTGAAACTCCAGTACATTTTTCAAATCATCTACGGTTGGCAGGATAGATTGATAGCATGGATTAATTTATGGAATTTAAATAAACCCGTGCAAAATTCTCCAGAGTCTGAACAAAGAGGACTTTTAGAAAGTTATAAAGCTTGGTATTCGGATACACTTGCTCTTCGTATCTCCGGGTTACTTGGTTTCGGTACGGAGTTATTTCTGTTGACGCTATGTTCTATTTTCAATCATTTAGAATTATATCTTTATCTTAATATATTTCTTATGAATGGGATTCTGATAATTTGTATCTTGTACAGAAGATTTATTCTGTCCGCACGATGCTTTGCTGAGAAAAGATATCTGAATTGACATTTGAACTGAGGAGAATAACTTGAAAATACATTTTCTATCAATTCTAACGTTTACAGTAGTTGTTACGCTTAATTCTCAAATTCCAGGTGAGAAAGATAACCGCGTGCTCCTGCCAAATGGGTGGTGGCTCTCACCGGCCGGCGAGCAAATTCGATTGGGCGATTTTCCCATGAATGCAGCGCTTTCAGAAGATGAAAAATATCTTGCAATTTCGCACAGCGGAGAGTCGAAAGCAGAAATCTGGTTGATGGACTTAAAAGCGAGGAAAAATCTGCAGAAAATCGAACTGCCGGACACATGGTACGGAATAAAGTTTGCAAGCAGGAAACTCTACGTTTCAGGCGGTTATCAGAATTGCGTATTCACGTTCAAATTGATAAAAGAAAAATTGGTAATGGCAGACACGATTTCCTTTGCCGAACCACATCCAAAGTATAATGGTTCTCTGCAAGGATTGGATGTACAAAAGAATTTGCTTGCAGTCGTCTTTCGCAATGACAGCACTTTCCGGGTGATGAATCTGAAATCAAAAAAGCAAGAAGTAGTGAAGTTGGATGGAATGCCATATACCTGTGTTTTCCTGAAAGACGGTTCAGTGATGGTTTCCATTTGGGGATCGAAGAAAGTAGAAATATTTAAGAGAATGAAGCTTCAATATGAAATTCAAACCGGTGACCATCCCAATGAAATAACGCTTTCGAGCGATGGTAAGTTTGCCTATATCGCTTGTTCTAACGACAATACAGTAACTATCATTGACATTGCAAAGAAGAAAGCCATTGCATCTGTTTCTACAGCAATTCATCCGGATGCACCGGAAGGCTCGACGACGAATTCTATTGCATTGATTCCAGATCAAAAAAAAATACTTGCGGCAAATGCGGATAATAATTCGCTTACTGTCATCGATATTAAAGAAATGGATAAACCAATGCCGGTCGGATTCATTCCGGTTGGTTGGTATCCTACAAAAGTAATGGTTTTAAAAAACAGAACGGTTCTTGTACTGAATGGCAAAGGCAGCCGTTCGTTCGCAAATCCGGATGGACAATATATTGCTAGTCTAATGGAAGGTTCGCTTTCAATCTTTCAGATGCCGGATGAAAAAAAATTGGAAGATTACTCAAAGCGAGTTTTTTCAAACACACCGTACAAGCATGAACAGTTACTTAATGTTCCTTTCTCAGACGAAAGTGCGATTCCTCACAAAGTAGGCGATCCTTCGCCGATTAAGTATGTCTTTTATATTATAAAAGAAAATCGGACGTACGATCAAGTGCTTGGTGATATGAAAGAAGGTAATGGTGATTCATCGCTCTGCATTTTTGGAGAAAAGGTGACCCCGAATCATCACAAGTTGGCGCGTGAGTTCGCGTTGTTTGATAACTTCTACGTTAATTCGGAAGTCAGCGCTGATGGACATAACTGGTCTATGGCTGGCTATGCAACGGATTATATCGAGAAGACATGGCCCACGCAGTATGGAGGGCGCGGTGGCGAGTATGATTTTGAAGGGGGGCAAGTCGCTGGTGCTCCAGCGTCGGGATATTTGTGGACACTTGCTGCGAAACATAATGTTAGTTTCCGGAGTTATGGTGAGTTTATTACGGCTGATAAAATAATTGGGAAAGCTGGTGTTCCGCGCGAAAAAGGATTGGAAGGGCATTTTGCACCGTTCTATCGCGGCTGGGATTTGAGTTATTCAGATGTAGATCGTTTCAAAGAGTGGAATAAAGAATTTTCAGAGTTTGAGAAGAAAGGTACATTGCCGCAACTTTGCATTATGCATTTACCAAACGATCACACTGCCGGATCAAAAAAAGGTGCCTTGTCGCCGCGTGCATATGTTGCTCAAAATGATTGCGGACTTGGTCTGATTATAGATCGAATTTCAAAAAGTAAATTTTGGATGGAGACTGCGATTTTTGTGCTGGAGGATGATGCACAAAACGGTCCTGACCATGTGGATGCGCATCGTTCAGTATGCCTTGTTGTAAGTCCATTCGTCAAGAAACGCGATATTAATCACACACTTTACACTACAGCTTCAATGCTGCGTTCGATGGAATTGATTCTTGGGCTGCCTCCGATGAGCCAGTACGATGCAGCCGCTACACCGATGTTTAATGCTTTTACAACTCTGGCAGATACTACTCGCTATACAGCCGAAGAACCGCGCTGGGATTTAACTGAGAGAAATAAAAGCGGTTCTTATGGTGAAGCATTGATGGATAAATTTAATTTGAAGAAAGAAGATGATGTACCGGATCGTGAGTTCAACGAAATCATCTGGCGGGTAGTTACAGACAAGCCAATGCCTGCACCGCGATATTCTATATTTTCAAAAAAGAAAACTTCGGAAGAACGCGATTAATATTCTAACAAGACGAGTTATAAATATATAATTTGAGATGATTTTGGAGGCGAGTAAATCGTAACGTATTACATAATATAAACTATAAGTATTTTATATAATTCTCAATCGCACTATGTTATAACTTCAACAAATAGCTTATGCCGCCGCCATCGCATGAGTAGTAGCAGTCATTATTTTATTAAGTTGTCTAAACCGCTTCAATTTGCCGTGTAGAGTCGAAACCAGTGTTTGTTCAGAAATTGGCTTCATCAAGTAATCATCCACGCCAAGTTCTTTGCCGGTGCGAACTAAAGCTTCATCTGTTAGGCCGGTTAAGAAAACGAATGGAATGCTCTGAATATTTTTCAGTTCCTGCACTTTTTCATAGAATGTAAATCCACCCATTGTAGAGGTTTCGAGGTTAATATCACACAAAATTAAATCGGGAACGAATTTACGGAGAAGTGCATACGCCTCATCAGATGTGGAAAGTGCGGTAACGTCAAATCCGTTGTCCTCCAACGAGGTTGCAAGCAACTCCAAGAGCCTTGTGTCATCATCAATGACAAGCACTTTGTCCCGCTGTTTGTGCTGTATTGTATCCATCAATTGTGTCTGAATATGCAAATGTTCCTCGTCAGAAATTTGGAAAGTGCGCTGTAAATCGGCGAGAGATTTTGTGTTAGAAAAAGATGTTGAATTATCGGATAGTTGTCTAAGTAATGCATTCCGATAGCATTCATGTTTCACATTCTTTTCAATCTGCTCATGTTCAACTTTCGCAATATCAAATACCGTTCGGAGTTCACTCAACTGTCGTTCTTCGTTTTCAGTTAACGCACCGTCGTACCATGCATGAGTTAAAGCTTGTCGATAGGACTCCAAATCGGCGGGTCGATCAAGAAGGCGATCTTCCCGTTTTTCTTGGGGTTTTGCTGCATTATCAGTAGAAAGTGGTAAAGGTGTGATAAGTGGAGCCTTTAAATTCGGAGCCGGTAAAGAAATTGTAATAGTTGGTCCTGGCTCCAGTGAAGTAAGTATCTGCGGAACCTCAGTTTCCGTTTTGGGAATATGTCCGATCACGGGCGAGGGGATTGGTTTGTTAATATGCCGGGTTTCTTCCAATCGTTCAAATTCAGCTTTAAGAATAGAGATACGTTCTTCCAAGGCAAGTGCATAAACGTTGCGCGGATCTACTTCTTTTGCCTTTTTAACTTCTAATTGTGCATGGTCAAGATTACCAGTTCGAATAAGTTGATCTACACGTTTTAAAACTTCGCTAACCGTTTTCTTAGCATCATCGCGCGGGGTTGGCTCATGTGGAACGGGAATCTTCTGCTGGGGTATTGTTTGTCCAATCATTTTCTCAATCCTTCAGATCGCTAATTTGCAAACGACTGTAATTATAAATTTATCACTTCTATTAACACGAGCACGCTATCTATTTCTTGTCTCTGAATCTAATACCACAATAACTGTTCCGACTTATAGCAGCTTAATGCCAGAATAAAGCTGCCATCGAAACGGCTTATTTCATCTAAAAAAGAGGATAATTTGCCATTAATTATCAAAACTGAAATTGTTAAGTTGATAATTGTAGAAAAGTAAATTTTTAGAATAGGAAAAGGATGAAGGGGAGGTATAATAATGATTATGGTTATTTGGCAATCGCTGCAGATGCGGCTATGATTCTTATCGCACCCGCCGATAATATTACTTGTGCGCATGAATTCGTTGTCGCGCCGGTGGTAATGACATCGTCCACTAAAAGACATTTTTTCCCTGATAAGACGTCAGACGAATATGGAATTAATTCAAACGCATGCTCCATATTCTTGCGCCGTTCTTCGACGTTTAGTTTTGTTTGCGTCTGTGTGTGACGTGTACGTCGAACTGCTTCCGGAACAATCGGCTTGCCAATGATGGAACTAATACCGCGTGCAATGAATTCGGATTGGTTATAACCACGCTCGCGGTGCTTTATTTGATGAAGAGGTATTGGAATAAGAATATCAACATTTAGGTCCCATTTTTTCAATGCATCCCCAAGGCGTATTCCCAAATCTATACCAACAGACTTATATTCTTTGTATTTCAACGCATGTGCAATATGCTGAAAAGGTCCCTTCTCCTCGAAAACAAAACACGAAACAAGATCGCTGATAGTGCCTTCGGCGAGAAGTTTTGTGCGTGTTTCTTGGTAGAGAGGGAGATTCTTAGTCACCAGCGGAATTGCATTCCAGCAGTCAGCACAGACTTTTTGGTTTCCATCCGACAGAGGTTTATTACAAGCGATGCACACCGGCGGGTAGAGAAAGTCGAGAAAAGGAGTGGCAAGACGATTTGTTAAGTTGCGGATTTTCAATGTTCAATCTATAATAACAATATTAATTTGTATGTATTCATATTTTAGTTATTATTGATCACTCATCACTGCTTACTGTTCATTGCTTCTTATCTTCAAGCCTCTCAATCTCGTTTCGTAGTTCCGCTGCGCGTTCGAACTCTAAATCTTTTGCCGCTCGTTTCATCTCTACCCTTAATTCTTCCAGCATGTCTTTCTTCTGGTCACTGGTTAGATATTTTGCAACTGTCTCGGCAATAGCCATTGGTTTTGATTTTTGATAGCGTTCATCATGTTTCATCTTCACGTCGGCAATAGATGTGGCGGCAAGAATTTCGTCCGTCGTTTTGTAGATAGTTGTTGGTGTAATGCCATGCTTCGTATTGTAAGATATCTGCTTTTTGCGGCGGCGATTTGTCTCACCAATCATTCGCTCCATCGAGCCGGTCATTTTGTCGGCATAAAGAATAACTTTGCCGTTCGAGTTGCGCGCAGTGCGGCCTGCAGTTTGGATGAGCGAACGTTCGGAGCGGAGAAAACCTTCCTTATCAGCATCTATGATGGCGACGAGTGAGACTTCAGGTAAATCAAGCCCTTCGCGAAGCAAATTCACGCCAACAAGAACATCGAATTCACCTAATCGCAAATCGCGTAACGTTTCAACACGTTCAAGCGCGCCTACTTCGGAATGAATATACCTTACTTTGATATTAATATTTGATAGATACTCGGTCAAGTCTTCAGCCATGCGCTTCGTAAGAGTTGTGACGAGCGTGCGTTCTTTCTTCGAGGCGCGAGAACGAATCTCCCCAATCAAGTCGTCAATCTGATGCTTGCTTACACGTACTTCCACTTCCGGATCAATTAATCCGGTGGGACGAATCACTTGTTCTACAACGACGCCTTGGCATTTCTGCAATTCGTATGGTCCAGGTGTTGCACTGACGTAAATAACTTGCTTCTCCATTGCTTCCCATTCATCAAACATTAATGGACGATTATCGAGTGCTGATGGAAGGCGAAATCCATACTCCACGAGTGTGGTCTTACGCGAACGATCGCCGGCATGCATGGCACCGATTTGTGGTACAGTAACGTGCGACTCGTCAATAATTGTAAGAAAATCTTTTGGAAAGTAATCTAATAGGCACGAGGGGCGAGAACCCGGCGGCCTGCCTGCAAAGTGCCGCGAATAATTTTCGATGCCGGAGCAGTATCCAACTTCGCGCAACATTTCCATATCGAACCGCGTTCGCTGTTCGATTCTCTGCGCCTCAACAAGTTTGCCAAGCGAACGAAGTTCGGTGGTTCGCTCGCGCAATTCATCGTAAATGCCGCTCATTGCACGTTCTATCGTCTCGCGCGAAGTGATAAATTGTTTTGCAGGATAAATCATTTCGTTATCCGCTTCGCCAAGAACCTGTCCATCAACTTTATTGATATAAGAAATACGTTCTATTTCATCGCCAAAGAATTCGATGCGAATCGCTTCTTCGTTTTCATAACTTGGAATCACTTCCACAACATCACCGCGCACACGGAATGTGCCGCGCGCAAATTCGTAATCATTTCGTGCGTACAAAAGATCGACAAGCCGCTTGAGCAATCCTTGACGGCCGATGCGATCGCCTTTTTTGATCATTAATGTCTGGCTGATCCATTCATCCGGCGCACCAATTCCATATATGCAACTGACAGATGCGACGACGATGACATTTGGATCGCCGCTCAACAACGCACTTGTCGCCCGCAACCGCAAGCGGTCAATTTCATCATTCACGGATGAATCTTTGGCAATATATGTGTCAGTTGTAGGAACATACGCCTCCGGCTGATAGTAATCATAATAACTAATGAAAAACTCGACGCGGTTTTTAGGAAAATAATTTTTGAATTCCGCATATAATTGTGCCGCCAGCGTTTTATTGTGGGACATCACCAAAACGGGCTTGTTGATGTGTGTGATAACGTTAGAGATAGTAAATGTTTTTCCGCTACCAGTTACACCAAGAAGTGTTTGGTGCCGATCTCCGCGTTCTATTCCTTCTACAAGCTGTTTGATTGCTTCCGGTTGATCGCCGGAAGGGGTTAAATCAGAGATGAGTTGATAAGCCATAAATAAATATAATCTTCTAATTATTAGAAGCTATCTTAAAAATACGTTGTTACAGTCAGACTGAGCGTTCGCCTGAACGTTCGACCGAGCTCACATCGAGGTCTCACGCCGAAGGCTTGTCGAAGT
This sequence comes from Ignavibacteriota bacterium, assembly GCA_963727825.1. Classification (GTDB taxonomy): domain Bacteria; phylum Bacteroidota; class Ignavibacteria; order UBA10030; family UBA10030; genus Fen-1298. The sequence continues at coordinate 305,597 of CAVSHO010000001.1, forward strand.
CTGGCTGTAGAGTGCTTAGTCACATTTCGACCCGCCTGTCGGACGGGCAGGCAAGCTCAATGTGACTTCAAATCATTTTTGAGATAGGTTCGAGATATTGATTCAGGATTACTTTTAAAATAACATATTGATTAAAATACATATTTTATTTGCTTGAGAAAAGACTTAATAATAGTCCAATTAATGCCATATATTTTTTGATTGCGTGAGATTTAACTTGTTTTGATTTTGATAATATTATAGAGTAACTTAAAATATATATTTATGTTTTATACAGATGTTATTCGGCGAAAGTGAAAGAATTGAATGATAAAGTAATTGCTCGTTGGTGTACGCACTGTTAATTCTTCAAAATGCCTTCTTTAATTAGCGCCACAGTGCCTTTCCTTCAAAAAGAGATATATTTTGCCCATTTATACTTGAGCTAATATCTGTTTTTTGAAGATTTTATTTACTTCTGACATTCCTGCGCTTTTTACTCAATGGCATGGTTTGTGATAATTACTATTGTTGTGACCATCGAAGCGGGGAAAATCGTATGACCCGTTTTATTATAAATATCCTTCAAAGTTGTGCATTATTATTCTAACAAATGCAATGCAATGTGATTGCGGGGATATTTTATAACTAAGATGAATGATTAGATCATGAAGATGGATGGAATTTGTCGATCAGTAAAAGATAGGAAAGAACGGTTGCTGTCTATGGCAACTCGTATAAGTAAAGGATTCTGGAAAATGAAAAATAAATCTTCAGGAATTTTAGTTAAATCATTTTTGTCGTTATTAATGCTTGCAGGGATTTTTATTTTTACATTCCCTCGTCTTGCGAATGCACAGTCGCAAAATATCCGATTTAAACATCTTACAAGGGAAGATGGACTTTCACAAAGTTGGGCTCATTCTATTATTCAGGATAAGTATGGTTTTATGTGGATAGGAACCGAAAGCGGCTTGAACCGCTATGATGGGCATAGTTTCCGTGTATATAAAAATAATTATCGAGATCAATATTCAATCAGCAACAATTGTGTTTTGGCTTTATTTGAAAATAGTAATGGAGATTTATGGGTTGGTACTCGAAAAGGCTTGAATCTTTACGATAGAAAAAACGATAAATTCATTCGGTATCCTAGATTGTCAGAAAGAATAACATCAATTACAGAAGATAAAAACAAAATATTGTGGGTAGGTACGGATGTTGGCCTGTACACTCTCGATTTAAAGAATGATAGTATTAATACTTATAGTAGCCCGGGTGATCTATCTCGCAATAGTGTGAGCCGCTTGGTTAGTGGAGAAATATTGAAAATATATGTTGATAGCAAGAATAACGTATGGATAGGCTCCTCCAGAGGTTTGCATTTATATGTCAGAGATAACAACTCATTTATTAATTATTATCACGATGAAAAAAATCCGAATAGCATAAGTAGTGATGAAATACGCCCGATATTGGAAGACAATGCCGGCAGATTATGGATGGGCACATCGGCGGGTTTAGATTTGTTTGTAAACAATCAGGAGCATTCCACAAAAGGTAGATTCATACACTATCAAAATATTATCGGCAATAAAAACAGTATTTCTAATGGCCCAGTTATGTCTCTTCTTGAAGACGATAAACATAATTTATGGATAGGTATACAAAATGGCGGATTGGACGTAATTAATCTCAAAACCTATAATAAGAATACCGCCATCTTCAATCATTTCAAGAATGATCCTAATAAAGAAAACAGTTTAAGTAATAATTCGATTTATTCGATAACTCAGGACAATCAAGGTAATATCTGGATCAGTACATTTGGAAAGGGATTAAATATAATAAATCCGTTAGGAGACAGATTTATCCATTATAAAAGTGAAAGCGGGAGTAAAAATTCGCTAAGTAATAATCAGGTTAATACTTTTCTTGAAGATAATGACTTTCTCTGGATTGGCACAGAAGGCGGTTTAAACCTATATAATAAAAAAGACGATACTTTTAAGCATTATGTCCATGAACCTTTAAATAAAAGAAGTATCGGCTCCAATGCTGTCTGGGCTATTTGTAAGGACAGACGAGGGAATTTATGGATTGGAACATGGGGCGGCGGTCTAAATAAATTCGACTATAAGACCGAGACGTTTGAACATTTTTATAATGATCCGGACGACACCAATAGTATCAGCAGCAATAATATGTTCTCCATTTTTGAAGACAATAAAGGGAATTTGTGGATAGGAACCATGGGCGGTGGATTGAATATGTTCGACTATAAAAATAATAGATTTATCAGATATACAGAATCAAATTCCCATATATATACGAACTATGTTCCTTCAATAATAGAAACGAAAAGTGGTGATTTATGGTTATCGAATGAAAACTCATTTGAACGGTTTAATATAAAAACGAAAGAATTCGAAAACTTCACTCATTCTGACGATGATAGTACAAGTTTGAGTAGCAATAAATCAATATCAATTTTTGAAGACAGTAATGGAAATCTATGGATGGGGACAGACGCAGGCCTTAATCTTTTTAATAAGGCTACTAAAGGATTTAAATGCTATCGAATAGAAGATGGGCTGCCTGATAATGCCATTAACAGCATCGTTGAGGATAATCATGGAAATCTTTGGCTGAGTACAGATAAAGGCCTTTCAAATTTTATTAATGCAATAAATCTTCCAGCAAAGCCAGAGTTCCGAAATTATGGATACGAGGATGGTTTACAAGGCAATGAATTTTGTCCCAGATCAAGCTGCAAAGGCGCTGATGGCAAGTTGTATTTTGGTGGACCAAACGGATTCAATGTGTTTGATCCTGATAAAATAGTAGAAAATACATATGTCCCACCAATAGTTATCACAGGTTTTAGTATTTTTAATAAACCTGAACCTCTTGGTGAAAGAGGGATTAAGCAAGGCCTCGATAGCACTGAAGATATTGTTCTCTCCTATAAACAATCCGTATTTTCATTCGATTTTGCAGCATTGAATTATATTTCATCATATAAAAACCAATTCGCATATAAAATGGAAGGATTTGATAAAGATTGGAACTATGTCGGCACAAAATACACTGCGACCTATACGAATTTAGATCCGGGAAAATATATTTTCCGAGTGAAAGGATCCAATAACGACGGAGTGTGGAATGAGAAAGGCATTGCTTTGCCGATCATTATAACACCACCGTACTGGGAAACTATCTGGTTCCGACTTCTCTTAGTAGCCGTTGCAGCGGGAATTGTTTTCTGGATATACCATTGGCGGGTGCAAGCGAGAGACTTAGAAGCACGGAAACGGATGGAAACGGCTGTTACTAAGGAACGTAATCTTCTTCGTGCATTAATCGATCTGATCCCCGATTATATCTATCTCAAGGACACCGATAGCCGCTTCATTCTCGGCAATAATGGACTCTTACGAAGCTTTGGGAAGGAGACCATTGATGAAATCTATGGGAAGACCGACTTCGACTTTCACCCTATAGAAAATGCCCGCGAGTATTTTGCCGATGAGCAGGAAATTATCCGTTCCGGTCAGCCGCTGATTAATAAAGAAGAGCTTGTGGTTGAATCTACCGGTCAACGGAAATGGAGCATATCCACAAAATTGCCTTTCCTAGATTCGCAGGGAAAAGTCGTAGGCATAGTAGGCATAGGCCGCGATGTTACCGCAAGTAAACAAGCAGCAGAGGAGCGCGAAAAGTTAATTAGAGAATTGCAAGATGCCGCTGCCGATATTAAAGTTTTAAGCGGACTTGTCCCAATTTGTTCAAGTTGTAAAAAAATACGAGACGATAAAGGATATTGGACACAACTCGAAGGATATATACAGGCGCACTCAGAAGCTAAGTTTAGCCATGGTGTCTGCCCAGAATGTGCCCAAAAATTATATGGTGAGCTTTATGCAAAGGTTAAAAAACAGCAAGAAGAAGCTTCCGCAAAATTGCCACCATCAAATTCATCGAAGGGATAAACTGTCAGTATTGATTTTTATTACTGTACATATTTTTAGAAGCAATAGTCTTTTATTCACATACCTCATATATTCGTCGTTGAATGCTCTTTCTCATCCGCTTGATGTTTTGCAACACATACCGGCGTATGGAAAATGAAACATAGCTTGCTAAAGACAACCCTTCGGGCAAACCAACTCTCGCTCTACTAAGCCGCAAGGTGAGGAGACTTTCTATTGAGGATTTTCCAAGGCTCAAGAATTCAGCACTTTTATCCTTGCCCTCCCAATCGGGAAAATGTATATTTAAGGCAAGAACAATTCCGAACCGCTGCAGTTACCATTATAGAAGTTTAACGCGAAATTGAAATTGGTTATGCGGCAGCTTTTTACTCGCTGTTTTAGTAGCGGATGTTACCATCTGTTAGGTGGGTACAATTATTAATTACAATGATTTGCAAATACGAATATAAAAACGGTCTCTTATTCCAGATATTTCCCGATGTTCTAACTGTTCATGACATTTATCCACTTGCTAAGGAAATGGATATTATTGACAATGAATATTCTATTATGCCAAATCGTCTTGTTAATCTCCAACCAATAAAATATTTTAATGGAGACTTCAATTCAGTACTTGATCTAGCAAATATACGTATAGCAAAAAAATTCCCAAATCAATTTAAATCAGCATTGTTAGTTGCAAATGATTTACAGTTAGGATTTGCCCGTATGTTTCATACTCTCAGCGATAATCCGCAAATAACAATGGAAATATATATGGATGAGTTAAAAGCTATTGAGTGGTTAAAAACCAAAGGTACTCACTAAACTAGACGCTCTAGGTTATCAAATAGCGGAATTTCACAAGCAATGCTCCTCAACAAGCTGAGGGAATAAGTTCGACTACGTTAAAAAGCAAACTTCGGCGTGCAGGCTTAATGTAAGATTTATTACGTGCATAGGTGTTGTATAAATTTTAAAGTTATTAAAAGGCGTCTCAAAAACAACATTTGCTGTCAGGCTGAGGGTTCGTCTGAGCTCACGCCGAAGGCTTGTCGAAGTCTGATCTGTAGCAAATTCCGTCACCCTTCGTGCTTCGACCTTGCTTAGCATGGCTCAGGGTGACTTATAATCATTTTTGAGATAACTTCTAGAATGAACTTCTTACGTTTTCTACATTTTGATGGTTAGAAACGCTGCAGGTTTTGAGATATAACAGGATTATTTTCATAAGGATAAAGAATGATACAATCGATTTTCAAAGATAAGGTGGTCATCATTACCGGAGCTTCAAGTGGAATTGGCAGGGAGCTCGCTTATCAGCTAGCAGAGCAAGGTTCATGGTTATCGCTTGCTGCACGTAACAAAGAACGCTTAGAATCGGTAAAAACAGAATGTGAAAGTCGCGGGGGCAAAGCGATTGCTCTTTTGACAGATGTGAGTGAGCCTACACAGTGTGCTGCATTGATTCATCAGACTTTGGAACACTATTCGCGACTTGATATGCTTATCAATAATGCCGGAAGGACGATGTATGCGAATTTTGAAGATGTCCGTGATCCGAGTATTTTTGAGAAACTCATGCGCGTAAATTATCTGGGAAGTGTTTATTGTACATATTACGCTTTGCCGTACCTGAAACAAACGCATGGACGCATTATCGGTATATCTAGTTTGACCGGTAAAACGGGTGTGCCGACGCGGAGCGGCTATGCGGCGAGTAAACATGCGATGGCGGGATTTTTTGACTCTCTGCGCATCGAAGTGTCACAATATAACATAAGTGTAACGATGATCTATCCTGGCTTTGTGGCGACGACTGTGCGAGAACAAGCAGTTGGCGAGGATGGCCAGTCTGTAGGTCGAAGTACAGTACAAGAGAGTAAAGTAATGCCGGTTGAGACATGTGCGAAAATAATTCTTCGAGCTGCTGCACAGCGTAAGCGGGAAGTGGTGATGACGCTGCGGGGCAAACTCGGGATGTGGCTAAAGCTGATTGCACCCGGACTGGTTGATTACATTGCTCGCCGTGCTATCCGCACAGGGTATTAATGTAGATTGACATCAGAGGAACATCAATGAATTTTGCAAAGTTTATAGCAGCGCAGCTCCGTCAGCCGTCAGGTTTTTTTGGGCGATATGTGATGGTGCATCTCCTCAATCGCTTAAACGTATCCATAAACACTCTGGCGTTTGAAGCTCTGCAACTTGATCCTTGTGACTTTGTACTGGAAGTTGGCTTCGGCGGTGGTGAAATCGAATGCGGATGAGTCCTTTAATAATTCTATTGGTGAGATTGCAGAGAAAAATAATATAGAAATGGAAGGGAAGTAGATGGAAAATTTTCAAATGGTCGCAGCAAAGATGATAACTGAAATGGAGAGTCATGCAAGAAAACTTGGAGTGAAAGGAGTCATAGTGATCGCGAGTATGGATGATTCCGGTTTTTCATGGATGTCTCAAATGAAAGCCGTGGATAGCATAAAGGTGCTTGACGATAGTCCCGAAAAGAAACAATACTCCGGTTATAACTTTATTGGGATTGCTTACTCGAAAGCAGCAGAAATGGCTGACACGAAGTTAGATAGTGGAAGTAAGGTAAGACCAGCTTACCAGGGAGAATTTGGTTATCAGGGTGGTGTGATAAAAGAAGTTCAGTCGGGATATATATTGTCGGTTTTTAGCGGCGCTACTAGTGAACAGGATTTAGAAATAGCCAAAGCCGGGATGAGCGTATATCAGATAGAATAAAACAAATAATTTCATTATGATTTACTATTACGATTGCCTCTTGTAGCTGTTAATTTTTCAGTTCTAATGCAGGACGCAATGAATTATACGCCTGCCGAAGAAAGAGTTCTCAGTTATAGAGAATTACTTGATAATTATCTATATGTAAAGGAACCCTTTCGCTTACTGCAGATGTTTATATTATTGTTCCACATAATAAATTATCCAAGGAGATGTCCTATGATTAAGAAAACTATTTTCATCATGCTTGCTGTTGCATTAATTGTAACACTGGTCAATGCGCAAACGCAGTTGCGCATCCCACAGCTAAGTCAAGCGGCTAAAATCTCTCAGTCTATTGGTTTAAGTGAAGTTTCGATTTCTTATCATCGTCCGGGTGTGAAAGGACGTGAAATCTGGGGTGGATTGTTACCATATGACGTCGTCTGGCGGGCTGGCGCTAACGAACCAACTCTCATAACTTTTAATGACGATGTGACAATCGAAGGGAAGAAACTCAAAGCCGGAACATATCGGTTCGTAGTAATTCCTTCAAAGACTGGGGATTGGGCTTTGATCTTCAACACAGAGATCAAGAATTGGGGAACAGTGTATGATGCAAAGTATGACACATTAAAAATAATGGTAAAACCGGAAAGCGGATCGCATGAAGAGTGGATGTCATTTAGTTTCACAGATCTGACTCCAGCCTCTGCCCGTATTGTGCTCGCGTGGGAAAAAATCCGATTGAGCTTTAAGTTCGAAATCAACTTGCTTGCGAAATTGCAGGCGTCGTTGGGAACGTGGCAAATGCTCAACAGTGCGGCGCGGTTCGCACTCGACAATAAAATGTACCTTGAAGAAGGACTTGGGTGGGCAGAACGCTCTATCTCTCTTGAAAAGAATGCGCGTAACCTCCAGACCAAAGCAGAACTCCTTGCTCAAATCGGTAAGATTGATGGCGCAATCGCAACGGCTGAAGAAGCCGTGAAGATAACGAAGGAAAAAGATCCGAAAGCAAATACAAGCGGATTAGAAAAGATGATTGCAGATTGGAAAGCGAAGAAGTAAAAACGAATATTACACACGACGCCTTCCGGGAAATTATATCTTTCGGAAGGCGTTTTTATTTCTGGTTAACTGATGTTATACAAAGCCATCATATGTGTTGATAAACATAACATGTAATAGAGTAAAGAATACCAACCCTTAATCCCCTCCTCGTTTGAGGAGGGGAAATTCCGACGTTTGATATTATATCGCGTCGGGATGGGGAGGTGGACAATTATATAATCCTTTGAAGAAAAACATGCAGTGCATAACATAAATGATCAAAATATTTTTCGCAGTAGCTATGATGATGTCAAAATGCCGGAAGTTTTACTTCTCTCGAAAACGGATAGAATAATGCCAATACCAACCACAACAAAACACCCGATTACGTTATACCACAACCAGGCGATAGATGTGAATCGAAAACAATACAATACTACAATCTCACCAAACAAGGCGCCAACGAATGCGGCTGTTCCCTTGACCGATTTGAAATAGAACGCCAGAAGAAAAACACCAAGCATCGTTCCATAAAAGAGTGAACCAAGAATATTTACCGCCTCAATCAGAGATCCCATCCTGCCCGCATACTGCGCGAATGCAATTCCATATAAACCCCAGAATGCCATCATTATACGCGAGACTAAAAGATAATGCTTTTCATTTGCCTCACGTTTAATGAAACGTTTATAGATATCAATGATAGAGGTTGTTGCCAGAGCGCTTAATTCACCGGATGATGAAGACATCGAAGCAGCAAAAATACACGCAAAGATTAGTCCTACCAATCCTACTGGCAAGTAGGTCAACACAAAACTTAGGAAAATATAATTTGTATCACTTGTGTCGGATTTGCGGTTGTTTTCTGCAATAAGTTGAGATGCATCTGCGCGGACTGCATCATATTGTTGTTGGAGCAACTGTAGTTCTTTTTTTTTCTCGGTGACCCGGACATCATCGTGTTGATGCCGAGCTTGCAGGTATTCTTTTATCTCTTCCGATTTCTTCTGAAATAAATTATTGTGCTTATCTTCCAATTGCCGGAAATCTTGTGCATGCACTCCCGATTTTACTTTTCCTGCTTCAACAGGATTAAAAATAAGCGGGGGTTGAACGAATTGAAAGAATACAAATACCATCACTCCAATGAACAGTATAAAGAACTGCATCGGCACTTTTGCCAGACCGTTGAATAACAACGCAAGACGACTTTGCGTGACCGATTCGCCGGTCAAATACCGCTGAACCTGCGACTGATCTGTTCCGAAATAGGCAAGCGCAACGAACATACCGCCAATAATGCCCGACCAAACATTATATCGGTTACTGAAATCGAGAGAGAAATCGACTGTGTTTAGCTTTCCCATTACAGCGGAGACAGAAAGAGCGTCGGTGAAAGAGATTTCTTTGGGAAGTAAATAAAGAGCAACACCAAGCGCGATACACATTCCAGCCATAATTATAATGAGTTGAAAAAAATCTGTATAGTTAACTGCTTTAACGCCTCCGGAGGTTGTATAGATGATTACGATGCCACCGATGATAATAGAGGTAATCCTTATATCCATACCAAGCATAACAGAAAGGATAAGCGATGGCGCATATATTGTTATTCCGGCAGCGAGTCCTCTTGAGATGAGGAAGATTAGAGTTATCAGCACTCTGGTTTTTGTATCGAAACGATTTTCAAGATATTCGTAAGCTGTATAGACCCCGAGTTTGTGGAAGATAGGAACGGCAGTGATGCAAAGAATTACCATCGCTATTGGCAGGCCAAAATAGAACTGCACAAATCGCATCCCGTCCGTGTATGCTTGACCTGGGGTCGATGTAAAGGTGATGGCGCTTGCTTGCGTTGCCATAATTGCGAGCGCGACCGTATACCACTTCATTGATCTATCTGCTAATAAAAAGCCCTTTATGTTTCGGCTTCCGCGTCCTTTCCACATCCCATAGAGAACGATGAAGAGGAGAGTTGTTGCAAGCACAATCCAGTCAAGTTGTTTCATTTAAACGCTTCGGAAAAGGAATAGAAAAGAATTATCAATACCAATAAATTCAGAAGAACGACAAGATAGATTTTTTTCCAAGAACCGAGGATGGGCGGCTTCTCTTCAATGATGACTTTATCAGAATTCAAGTATTCCATCTTTCTCCGTCCTGAGTGGTTGGCGCTTATTTTTTATTTCAGCGATATGCGGCTTTCTGTAATGGTTGGCGATTACCATGCAGTGAAAGAATGTTAGCAAATAAACGATACGCCCCTTCCACGCCTGCAGGCAATTGACGGAAGAATGCGTAGGCACAAAACACATAGTATCCTTTTCCATACTTTGCTGCCAACAAACCACCTGCCCGATCCGGTTCATTCGTATCGTGGCAACTAATAACTGAGTCATACTTTGTGTCCCAACGATCGGCAAAATACAGTCCCCGTTCTTGAACCCATCCCTTGAAATCTTCCTCAGTGATTTTGTTGGGGGTCGTCAATAAAGGATGCTCCCGATTCACGAAAGTGATTTTAGCATCTTCTTCTGTAACTCGATCGCGTGATATATTCAATGGATATGGTCCAATATTTTCCGATTCAATTCTCTGCGCAGTAACATATTGGACTACATATGTTCCTCCGCGTTTAATATAGTCCAGAAGACGTTGCTGGTGAATTCGAAGTTTCGGTCGTGTGTTGTACGCCCTCACTCCTGCGACGATAACATCGTATTGATCAAGATTTCCCTTAGCAAGTTCTTCATCTGAAAGAAGTGCAACTGAATATCCCATCTGCCGGATTGCGGAAGGTACATCGTCTCCGGCTCCCATAATGTATCCGACAGAGCGGCCATTTTTTCTTAGATCAATTTTTAAAAGTCTTCCCTCAGCGAGTGGAAACATTATCTGCGGTGGAATGTGCTTATACTGCGCAATTTGTAGACCTCGGTCAACAATTGTTTTCCCAATCTCAACTTCTCCAGTGAACGTACCGCTCTTCGCCCCTTTAAGTGGATGCACAGCAAAGGAGAAAGTCTGCTCCTCGTCCTTATTTTGAAATTGAAACTCAGACTGTTCAGGCTTAACACTCCAAAATTCCGGTAGTTTTAATTTTACTATTCCATGTGTATTCGATATTGAGGTTTTGAGAGAAAGTATTATTTGTCGTTCGAATAAATCCGGAAATAACACAATTGGTTCCTGAATATTAACTACAACCGGGGGAACAATTTCAAAAGGACGCAATAATTCTCCATCTATTGGGTCAATGACTCTTTGATGCAACGGGATATCAATTTTCAATTTACCATCTGGTGAAGAGAGTATAACTGTGATATTGATAGGCGGCTCGTTTTCCGGTTGACCAATCAATAAATGGTTTGAAATATTGTATGAGCCAATATCAGGTTTCTCCAACAACCAGTACGGTTGAGTATAATTGATTTGTTCTGGCAGTTTCAATGTAAAGTTTGAACGGATGGGCTTGTTTGTTTCAAGTTTTGAGCGGAAGAGAGTATCAATTCCGCCAAATGGCAATATGATGCGTTCAAGAATAAAAGGATATGCCGACCGGTTGACAAACGAAGTGGTGAGTTTCACTTCACCGCCCGGAATTGCGGAATTATCTGGAGTTGCGGCGTCAATCCATAATCCTGCACAAGAAAGAATCACATGTGTCAATTTTTCCTTTTTGAAAATAACCCATGGGTCTTGTGTGAGAGAGTTAAGCAAATTCAAGGCTTTGAATAGCAATGGAATCGATTGAGCCGGTGCTTCACCATCGAACTTCCGATAGGCTTCGTCAAGAATTTTTCCTACGCTATCCGCGCCTTTTACTCTTGACCATCCAGTGTTGATTCCATCAAAAAGATCTTTTTTTGCAGTATCCCCGGCAACGTGTTGGAAGTAGTTCAAAGACTCACCGCGGCTTTGCCCGGCACCCATACCTTGACTTTTGTGCATACTCCGTCCCTCGCCGGCAATTTCTGTAAATGATTTTCCAAGCAGAGGAGAATAAGTTCCAACGTCTATGGTCATCATAGGCATAGCTTTCTGCATTGTATCGGTTTGTAATGGACGGAATCCATTCCACACAATTCGCTTCGCTTGCCATGTCGATACATACTGAAGCTGTTTCGGGAAACGAGATGGATCTGCAGCGGCACGAAATGCTTCCTCTGCAAGTATCGCAGATGCTGTGTGATTTCCGTGACCTCCAAGTGTCGGTGTGAAACGCGTTATGATAACATCAGGTCTGAATGTACGAATGACCCAAACTACATCAGCAAGAGCTTTTTCTTTTCCCCAGAAGCGAAGAGTTTCTTCCGATGTCTTGGAGAAGCCGAAGTCAATTGCGCTCGTGAAGTATTGTTCTGCGCCATCAATTCTTCGTGCAGCAAGAAGTTCCTGAGTTCGGATTAATCCCAGCATTTCCCCCTGTTCGGGGCCAAGTAGGTTTTGACCTCCTTCGCCGCGTGTAATCGATAGATATGCAGTTCGATAACACCTATCCTGTGCAAGAGTAGCAAGCAATGCTGTATTTTCATCATCTGGATGTGCAGCGATGTAAAGAACCGATCCCAGCACCGTGAGTTTCTTTAATGCTAATTTGATCTCTGCAGCGTCCCGTGGATCTGATGATTGAGCATATACTGATTGAGCAATGAGAAATATTAGTAGAAGCAACGAGGTTCGTCGAATCATATATGATTATCCAGTGTTTTATTTTTATTTGAAGAGGTGCATTTTTTCACTTACAATTTACGATTCACGCCCTCAACCTGCAAGGACGATTAAATATTGAGGATCCGTCCTAACAAAGGGAAGAGATATGATATTAGTATTGAATGCAGATAAAAAGTGAGGTGGAGTTCCCTTTGAAAAGACATTAAAGAGATAGGAATATTATCTATAATTTATTAGAAGTTATCACAAAAATACAATTTACTGTCAGACTGAGCGTTCGCCTGAGCTCACGCCGAAGGATTGTCGAAGTCTGATCTGTGGAATATTCCGTCACTCCTCGTGCTTCGACTTTGCTCAGCATGATTCAGGGTGACTTAAAATCATTTTTAAGAGGGCTTCTAATAAACTTCTATTTTTCTTCTGCATGGTGCTTGACTACGCGTGCTTGAATATAGAAAATTACTTCTTCTGCAATGTTGGTTGTTAGATCTGCAACGCGCTCTAAGTTCCGGCTCACACGGCTCAATTCCAATCCACATTCGATTGTTTGAGTATTGCTCTTCACCAATTCAATAATTCTTCTGGCCACCAATCGATTCAAGTCATCAATCTGATCGTCAGTTTCTAAGACGAGAAGCGCTTTTGCAGGATCAAGGAGGATAAAGCTATCGAGTGCTTCTTTGAGCATCATCTTTGTGATATCTGCCATCTTTGGAATTTCTTCCAGCATCTCTACAGTCGGAAATGAGCAGAGCGTTTGAGCAGCTTCTGCGATATTTACTGCATGGTCGCCAATTCGCTCAAGATCATTGTTGATTTTTTGCGCTGCGATGATAAATCGCAAATCACTGGCTACCGGCTGCTGCAATGCGAGCAAATCGATAACTGCATTGTCGATTTCAATTTCAAGCGAATCAACGCGTTTGTCTGTTTCGATAACCTTGTGAGCAAGCTCGTCGCTCTTTTCCAGAACTGCACGGATCGCTAATGCGATATTTTCTTCTACCACACTTCCCATTTTAATAAGTGAGGTTTTAAGACTTTCTAATTCCCTTTGAAAGTGGCGTTCCATTGCTTTTATCTCCTATCGTTATTATCCAAATCTTCCTGTAAGATAATCTTCTGTTCGTTTCTCTTTTGGTGAAGAATAAATATGTCTCGTTTCTCCATATTCTACAAGTTCTCCGAGATAGAGAAACGCGGTGTTGTCACTTGTGCGCGCAGCTTGCTGCATATTATGCGTAACAATGACAATAGTATAATTCTTTTTCAACTCCTGCATTAACTCTTCAATTTTCAATGTCGCTATCGGATCGAGAGCTGAGCAAGGTTCATCCATTAATATAATCTGTGGTTTCATTGCAAGCACACGGGCGATACATAAGCGCTGCTGTTGTTCAAGCGAGAGTCTGAGTGCTGAATGATCAAGACGATCTTTCAGATCATTCCATAGCAAAACGTCTTTCAGGGATGCTTCGACGATAGAATTATGCTCTCTCTTTTCGTGTTTATCGTGAATCTCAAGGCCAAAAGCAATATTCTCGCGCACTGACAGGGGAAATGGATTCGGCCTCTGAAATACCATGCCAACCTTTTGTCGGAGTATAATAAGATCAGTCTCAGGCGAAAAAATATTATCGCCTAATACATTAACATCGCCGGTTATCCGAACTCCATCTATCAAATCGTTCATTCTATTGAAGACCCGCACAAGAGTCGATTTTCCACATCCTGATGGACCTATAAGCGCCGTAATCTTTTTTTCTTCGATGTTGAGATTAATATTGATCAGCGCCTGAAAGCTGCCATAAAACAAATCAAGATGTCGTGTTTCAATAACGATATTATTCATGATTATCCGAATTTTCCAGTGATATAATCATCTGTACGCTTGTCCATCGCCGATGTAAAGAGCCGTTTTGTTTCATTAAGTTCGACCAATTCACCCATCAGGAGAAATGCAGTTCTGTCTCCTACACGCGCCGCCTGCGCAACGTTGTTAGTAACAAGAATAATCGTATATCGCTCCTTCAGCACGCGCATGGTTTCTTCAACACGTGCAGTCGAAATCGGATCAAGTCCGGATGTTGGCTCGTCAAACATAATTACTTCCGGTTCTACTGCCAGAATTCGGGCAATGCAAAGACGCTGTTGCTGTCCGCCTGAAAGATTCATAGCTGGAGTATGAAGCCGGTCTTTAACTTCATCCCACAAATACGCCTCACGCAAACCTTTCTCAACAATTTCTGAGAGCTTGGTTTTGTTTTTAATGCCATGCATACGCGGTCCATACGTAATATTGTCGTAAATGGATAACGGAAGTGGAAAGGGCAGTGCGAAGACAATGCTTACCCGTTTGCGGAGCGATTCTACATCAAGGTCGTCGATGTCTATGCCGTCCATCAATATTTTCCCGGTTTTGCTGTATGTTGAATTTAGATCATTAAGACGATTCAACGACTGCAATAATGATGACTTACCGGAATTTGCCGGACCAATGATTGTAAAAATTTCGTTGTTGTAAATATCAAGGTTCAAATTTTTAAGCGCTGTAACATTTCCAAAGTGGATTGTCAGGTCTTGAACAGAGATTTTTATGGTTTTTGCATCTACCATCTTTTTCTCTTTCTAAATTGATAGCGGAGAATGATGGCGGCAAGATTGAGTGTGAGCACGAGCAAAAGCAAAACAAGCGCAGTTCCATAGCGAATGTTTTCCGGAATACCCGGCACTTGTGTGGAGATGACATATAAATGATACGGAAGCGCCATTGTTTGGTCGAACATAGATTGAGGCAGCTTTGGGAGATAAAACGCCGCGACTGTGAAAAGTATAGGTGCCGTTTCGCCAGCGGCGCGGCCGAGACCGAGAATAGTGCCGGTGAGAATTCCGGGCAACGCGTGCGGCAGTACCGAATGACGAATCGTTTGCCACTTGCTTGCTCCGAGTGACAAGCTAACAATGCGGAAAGATTGTGGAACACTTTCCAAGGCCTCGCGTGATGAAGTGATAATCACCGGTAAAATCATGATTCCGAGTGTCAGCGAACCGGAAAGAATAGAAGCGCCAAAACCTAAGAAAAGTACAAAGATACCTAATCCGAAAAGACCATACACAACCGACGGCACGCCGGCAAGATTCACAATTGCCAGCTTTACTATTCGGCTTAATGCATTATCACGAGAGTACTCAACAAGGTAAATTGCAGAAAGAACTCCGAGCGGCACAGCAAAAATTATTGCTCCCAGAACCAGATACAGTGTTCCTAAAATTGCCGGAAAAATTCCGCCTGCTGTCATTCCGTTTGTTGGCATCTCAAACAGAAAACTTAAACTTATTGCGCTTGCTCCCTTGATAAAAATAATGACAAGAATTATTACTACAGGCACTACGACTAACAGTGTGCAGAGGAAGAGAACACTGAATGCGATTTTTTGTTTAAGCTGAACGTTCATCTATTCAGGATTTCTTATTTTTTGACTTTGTGAAGATAGATATCGGCCACACCGTTAATTAGAAATGTAATGATGAATAACACAATGCCGATTGCGAAGAGAGCTGCATAATGCTCTCCGCCTTGCACAGTCTCGCCCATTTCCGCGGCGACGGTTGCCGTCAAAGTGCGGACTGGTTGCAGAATACTGTGCGGAATCAGTGCCGCATTCCCGGTTACCATCATTACCGCCATCGTCTCGCCGATAACACGACCGATACCGAGCATGACTGCCGCGACCATGCCGGGGCGCGCTGCGTATGCGACGATGCGCCACGTTGTCTGCCATTTTGTTGCGCCCATTGCGATTGCAGCTTCGCGGTACTGGCGCGGAACAGCAGTGACGGCGTCTTCGGCAATTGAAACAATTGTCGGCATAGCCATGAAAGCGAGCGTGATGGAACCGGTGAGTGCTGTGAGTCCCGTTGAAAGATTAAATATCTCTTTAATGAATGGACCCAGCGTTACCATGCCGATGAAACCTATCACAACAGAAGGAATGGCTGCAAGAAGCTCAATGCCGGCTTTCAATACTTCCTTCGTTTTACGAGGTGCAATCTCTGCGATGAAGAGGGCGCTTGCAATTCCTATTGGAATAGAAATAATTCCCGCGCCAGCTGTTACTAAAATTGAACCGATAATAAGCGGTAAGATTCCGAATTGCGGCGGGTCAGAGATCGGATACCAATTGCGGGCGAATAAGAAGTCCGATATCGGAACTCTCCAGAAAATTGAGAGCCCTTCCTTAAGCAGAAATGCAAAGATCAGCGCGACAATCACAATAGACATAATGCCGCTCAGGAAAATCATTCGCTCGATAAAGAACTCTTTTATTTTACGCAGTTGCATTTCGACTTTACTTGCTCTGTTCCAAAGATTTCACGGGAACAAAATCCAACTTCTTTACAACCTGTTGTCCTGCGGGTGAAAGCACATAATCGATGAACGTTTTTGATAATCCCTTAGCTTCGCCTTTTGTGTACATTAATAGCGGTCGCGAAATAGGATATGCGCCGCTTATCACGTTCTCCATCGTCGGTGGGATTGCCGGAGAATTTTTATCTTTTGCTACTTTGAGCGCTTTTTCTTTGGCGGTGATATAACCCATGCCGTAATAACCGATTGCATCCTGGTTTTGTGCAACTTCATCTGCAATCGCCTGCGAGCTTGACAGCAGCAATGCTTCTGCAGCAAATTCTTCCTTGCCGTCTGCTTTTCCGTGTCGAAGGACGTGCTCTTTAAAATAAACGTGAGTACCGGAATTCACTTCTCGCGATAAAAGTACGATCTTTGCATCGCGCCCGCCAAGTTCTTTCCAGTTCTTGATCTTTCCGGTGAAGATGTCAGCGAGCTGATCAATAGTCAGTTCCGAAATTTTATTTGCTGGGCTTACCACTACAGCCAGACCATCGAGAGCAACGATGATTTTCTTTGGAGCCGCCCCTTTCGATGCGACGAGTTCGATTTCGCTTTCTTTCATCTCACGTGATACTTCAGCAATGTCGCACGTGCCGTTGATTAATGCTGTAATGCCGGTACCCGATCCGCCGCCGGTTACGGCAATTGAAGTGCCGGGATTTTGTTTCATGTAATCTTCTGCCCATGCTTGCCCAAGGTTCACCATTGTATCAGAACCTTTAATCTGCAGGGAATTTGATTGATTGCTGCTTCTCCGTGCACAGCCACTGAGGAGAAGCAATCCGATGACGGCTGGAACGATAAAGTTGATCGATTTAATCATTTGATTGTTCCTTTATACAATGGTCAATTAATTCATTTTTTTTGTGATTTAAATATAGGTAAACATTCTGTAACAAGGTTGTTAAGAAATTGTTAACAAATAGAACGGACGCAGATTGAATAGTACCCTAACGAGTAACATTAAAAGATAGAAGAAAGAAACAGAGTGAGGAGATGGACGGTTCTACTTCTCTTCGGCGTGATGCTTCACAACGCGTGCTTGTGTATGGAAGATAACCTCTTCGGCTATATTCGTCGTCATGTCTGCTACACGTTCAAGGTTCCGGCTTATGCGAATGAGCTCTAGGCCGATTTCGACGGATTTCTTTTCGGATTTTAGCAACTCAATTACTTCGTTAACCAATGTACGGTTAAGTTCATCGATCTGGTCATCGGTTTCGAGCACGGAACGTGCCATTATAGGGTCAAGTAGGATGAAGCTATCAATTGAATGGCGCAGCATCAATTTCGTCGCTGCTGACATTTTTGGAATTTCCAGCAAAGATTCAGGCTTTCTATACTTGAGCAGATTTAAAGCGGATTCAGCTATGTTCACAGCGTGATCGCCGATGCGTTCGAGATCGTTGTTAATCTTTTGCGCTGCGATAATGAAACGGAGATCGCTTGCGACCGGTTGCTGAAGTGCAAGGAGATCGATTATGGAGTTATCGATCTCAATTTCCAATGAGTTCACTCTATTATCCGTATCGATGACATGCTGTGCTAGGCTGCTATTCTGTTCCAGCACTGATTGGATGGCAAAGTCGAAGTTTTCTTCAACTACACTTCCCATTTTGATAAGTGTGGTTTTAATACTTTCTAATTCATGCTGAAAATGACGTTCCATAAGGTCTGCTTCCTTCTTAAAGAGAATGATTAACCAAATCTACCTGTAACATAATCTTCTGTTTGCTTGATCGATGGTGCGGTGAATATTTTCTTTGTATTGTCAAATTCAATAAGCTCGCCTATATAAAAGAAGGCTGTCTCATCGCTTACACGGGCGGCTTGCTGCATATTGTGCGTTACGATGACTATCGTATAGTCTTTCTTCAACTCATAGATCAGTTCTTCAATTTTTGCCGTTGAGATGGGATCGAGTGCGCTTGCAGGCTCATCCATGAGAAGTACTTCCGGATTAACGGCAAGGGCGCGGGCGATACATAAGCGCTGTTGTTGCCCTCCAGAGATGCTCATACCGCTCTTCGAAAGGGAATCTTTCACTTCATTCCAGAGTGCTGCCTGCTGAAGGCTTCGCTCAACTGTTTCTGCAAGGTGGCCGTTGTGCGCCATACCGTTAAACCGAAGACCTGCTGCAACATTATCAAAGATCGACATAGTTGGGAAGGGGTTGGCTTTTTGAAATACCATGCCAACTCGCCGCCTTAAATTCACAGGGTCGTTCTCATGAATATCTTCACCGTCCAGCAGGATAGTGCCGTTCATTGTTCCGCCTGCCACTTCGTGCATTCTATTCAGGCATCGAAGGAAGGTTGATTTACCACAACCAGATGGGCCGATGATAGCAACGACATGATTTTTTTCAATTGAGAGTGATATATTCCGGAGTGCCTGTGTTTTTCCGAAGAAGGCATTCACATTTTTCGCTTCGAGTTTGAGGTTCATTTCATGAGATACAAATGCTGATGACGGTTTTTGGAGTGTCTCTATCATTACGGTTTCCTTAATTCTGATGATCACCATAACGCCCGCGCGTAACAAAACGGAACGTAATGTTTACAATGAAAATGAGTACGATAAGTACAAATGCCGCGCCCCAGGCTTGTCTGTTCCAGTCTTCAAATGGAGCCTTAGCATAATCGTAAATAAAAACGGTTAACGATGCCATAGGGTGAAAAATATCGGTTGACCAAAACCGGTTTCCCAGAGCGGTAAATATCAACGGAGCAGTTTCGCCCGCCGCACGGGCTATGGCAAGAAGGACTCCGGTCATTATTCCTTTGAGCGCCGTCGGGAGAATAATTCTCAAAGTTGCCTTCCATTGTGGTATGCCGATTGCAAGCGCAGCTTCGCGGTACGAATGAGGGACAAGTTTGATCATTTCTTCGGTGGTGCGCGTTGCTGTCGGAATCATAAGTATCCCGAGTGCGACACCTCCTGCAAGCGCTGAGTATTGTTTCATCGGAACGACCACTAAAATATATGCAACGACGCCAATGACGATGGATGGTACACCGCTGAGAACGTCAGTGAAGAATCTGACTATTTGTCCAAACGGGTTATTGCCATACTCTGCAAGGTAAATGCCGGCAAAGATACTGATGGGCAGTCCGAAGAGACATCCTAATCCAATGAGGATTGCAGTACCCATAAGTGCGTTTGCCATACCACCGCCTGTCTCGCCGACGGGTTTCGGCATATGAATAAGGAAATCAACATTAAGAGAACTGATTCCTTGTGCTAAAGTATAAAAGAAAATAAGAAACAGCGGAATAACAGCAATAACTACACTCATAATAGAGAGCGCGGTCATAGTCGTACTTTTTATCTTCCGCCAATTATATTTTTTAAAATCCATGTTCATCATGTAATTTTAAATTTCTTTGTGATACTCCAGACAATCAATCGAGCAATGACATTCAGAACAATTGTGACCATAAAGAGAATTAATGCGATTTCGATAAGAGAGCTTGAATAAAGCTCGGTTGTTGCTTCAGCAAATTCATTTGCAATGACACTTGCCATGGAATGACCTGGATCAAGAAGCGAGGCGGAAATTTCAGCCCGGTTACCGATAACCATCGTGACTGCCATTGTTTCACCGACGGCGCGGCCGAGGCCAAGTAATGCCGCGCCGAGAATACCGGATTTTCCGTCAGCAAGGATAATCTTTGTCGCTTCCCATTTTGTTGCGCCGAGGGCAAGGGCTGCTTCACGCTGCGAGTTTGGAATTGCCCGAAGCACATCTCGTGAAATAGAGGAGATGATAGGTAATATCATAATAGCCAATATAATTCCCGCCGCAAGCATCCCAAATCCATAAGGAGCGCCACGGAAGAACGGTAAAGAACCGAGGTTGTCTGATAAGAAAGGTTCCACAGAAGTCCTCAGCCAGGGAACAAGAACAAATATTCCCCAGAGGCCATACACAATACTCGGAATAGCCGCCAGTAATTCAACGAGAAAAGAGACAGGACGTTCGATCCATTGCGGTGCGAGCTCAGAGAGGAAAACAGCTATACCAATGCTTAATGGAAGAGCTAACAACATTGCTAAAAACGAGGAAGTCACCGTACCGAAAATGTAGGGGAGAGCTCCGTATACATCCGCAACCGGGTCCCACACTGTGCCCGTAAGAAAGTTCCATCCGAATTTTTGAAGTGACAATTCTGATCCGCGGATCATCTCGTATGCCATAAGGAATACAAGTCCGAACACGACGATCCCAAAGAACATCGTTATGTTCTTAAAAATTTTGTCTCCAGTATTTATATTTGTTTGTCTCATAATTTACGATCAACATAACGCCGGGCAGTAACAATTCACCATTTGCTACTACCCGGCCATTGCGCAGTAATAGTTGATGTTTCCAACCAAGGAGCTACACTGCGAAGTTATTTTGTTACGATAGAAGAAATTTTCTTTTCGCACATTTTAATTACATCTTTAGGCAATGGTGCATAATAGAGATCTTTTGCATAGGATTGGCCTTCATTCATTGCCCATTTTAAAAACTTTACAATCTCTTGGGCTTTTTCCTTGTCTTTCATGTTCTTATAGATTAACAACCAGGTAAACCCGCTGATGGGATAAGAATCTTTTCCCGGTGCATCAGTCAGGGAGACACGGAAGTCCTCCGGCATATTCTTCGATGCGCCTGCAGCTGCAGCCGATACCGCATCAAAGTTTGGTACGATAAAGTTCCCTTCCTTATTTTGGATGGCAGCATAGGATAATCCATTTTGGACAGCATAGGCTAACTCGATATACCCGATTGCACCTTCCGATTGTTTCACTAAACCTGCAACGCCTTCATTTCCCTTTCCACCCAAGCCAATCGGCCAGTTAACCGATGTGCCTTTACCAATATTCATAGCCCAAGTTTTACTGATTTTATTCAAATAATCTGTAAATATATTTGTTGTGCCGCTTCCGTCTGAACGATGAGCAACGATAATCGATACATTGGGCAGCGTCTTTCCCGGGTTGATATCGGCAATCGATTTGTCATTCCACTTTCTTATCTGACCGAGGAAAATTTTTGCAAGAACATCTGGAGACAGGCGAAGGTCTTTGCCTGCTGCCGGAAGGTTGTAGGTTACTACAACAGCACCCATTACGGTCGGGATGTGCAATACATCTGAACCTTGCTTTTCTTTGATGGTATTCAATTGTCCATCTGTCAAAGCAGCATCAGAAGCACCAAAGTCTACTGTTCCGTCGGTAACTGCCTTGATGCCGCCGCCGCTACCAATAGATTGATAATTGAATTGCACGCCATTTTGTTTGCTATACACGTCGAACCACTTTGAATAAATGACGTACGGGAATGTAGCACCGGCGCCATTGAGCTTCATCTGTGCAAGCGTTGTTCCGAAAAGGATAACAACAAGCGCCAGACTCATATATACTTTTGTAAATTTCATTTCCATCTCCTGAGTTATAAAATGGAATTCCGAAATCTTCCGATTTCGGAATTCTTACAATTATTGATTAAAGAAAAACATAATACAATGTGAGGCGAGCGGTAACGGAAGCATTCGGTGTTGTACCGCCTTTTTGCGCTTCATACGTCTCATAGAGAATGTTCGGCATGATGGAAACATTCTTGTCAACTTTCCATGAAAGGCCGGCAATAATATAATTGCGAGCGAGGTAGCTGGCTGTGCCTGTTCCAAAATGTGCCGGATCTTTCGGAGTATCATCTGTACTCGGATTGTAATTGTCATACCGCGCTACAATAGCAAGTTCCGGAATAATGTAGTACGAACCGAACACAGAAAATCCCATGGCATTCAAATCACTATAGGATTTTGCCGCGGTATCTTTCAGTGCGTTGGAAGTGGTTTGTAAGAACCCTTCGACACCGATGTTATAGCTGAACGGCTCACTGTAACCGATGAACAACGCAGTTGTCAGGGCACCGTTATTCACATAACTCTTCGTATAGCTATTTTGAATGTTTGCGACGTCTTTATAATCTACATACAACGTTGCTTGAAGATTTGTCGTCGGTTTGAGCTGAATATGTGCATAGTAGCGTTTGTATTTATCTGTTTCCACATTGTTGCCGCTGCCATTGGCAAACATTGCCCAGTAGTTTATCATTCCATCGTCCGTGATTTTTCCTTTGAGTGAAATTCCGAGATCACGTGAAGAAACGATCCCGCGTAAATCCATAATCGTTTTTTCAAGAGAACGATATCCCCACGCTGCTTCAGAGACATCGTAGGCGGGGGTCGGTTGAACGCCGAAAATCAAATTGCTCCCGCTGAAAATATTTTTCCACATCAAGTACGCATCTTTGACAAATACGCTAACCTTGGCGCTGGGGAGAACATCACCCGAAGCGGTCGGCGCACTTGTTGCAGCCGCCTGGTCGGCTTCTAATCGAAACCGGCTAGTAAACTGATCAGAAATGTCGTTATCATAAGCGAAATAGATGCGGCGGAGTTGGAATGCTTGAAATGCAGTTCCACCGGCCGGGCTCGCAACATTTTTCAGGTTTAGGATGTTTGCGTCTCGTTCGACATTATAATAGTAATCTCCAAACATGTACCCACTGAATTTTCCCTGGCCAACGGCTACAGATAATCCAAGAACAATGAGAAGTGTAGAAATTGCTAGCATCTTCTTCATAATTATTTATTCCTTTATATTAATGTTAGTGAAATGGATTGAGTTATTTTAAATCGAGAAGAAACGATTTCATGCGTTAGGTGATGAATGCTTTGACAAGAGTGCTCAAGATGAACATTGCAATTGTCACAAAGACTAAAAAGAAATAGAATTTTTTATTGGCTATCTCCTGAATTTCAACCCCTTGCGTTTCGTCAAAACCGAAGAGGTTGTAGATAAGTCGAAAGAGAAAGAGTTCGCGTTGGATTTTCTTTTTTGTTGTCATCTTCAAGGGTAAGAGTTATGCACCAAGCACTTGCACAATAATTGCAAAGAGTGCAAGAGCGAAACAAACCATACTAAGTGATACAATGAGCTCTATATTGCTGATGGGAATATTTTCTTCCATCCTAAAATCGTCAGCGGTAAGTATATTTCCTGCTATCCATTGTTTCATTTGATACTCCTAAATCTTCATTGTTCTCAACTTGCGATACAAATATCGCATGAAGACATTGCCGGAAGTTAACCGAAAGATTACCAAATTGTTAAATGTAAATGGAAGCCGGACTGTGGTATTTCTGGAAAACAGGAACAACGATTTTATTGTAGCCAGGGATGGAGTTGCGGTTATAGCTTGATGCCAAAGAATGTTTTGGCTAAATTAATATAAGTGAAGACTATTCTGAATAAAAGACTCTAATGAAACAAGCATTCGAGAAGGTCAAGCAACTTGTGGCAGACTTCAATGAGCAAGAATCTGTACTAACACATTAAGCAGGCAAATTTAAATTATAACATAGTATAGTGGAGTATATAATAGATGAAAGATATCAGCAAAAAAATAGTATTTAAGCTTTTATTTTTTACGGGATTTACGACCGCACTTATTATGACCTGTTTTGAAATACTAAAGCAGCTTATCCATTCCAATATAACTATTTGGGAATCTCATTTGACTACAATTATTTTCACTACAGTCGTAGCCGTAGCTCTTACATATCTGGCTTTAAGAAAGCATGATTCTGTACTAAGAATATTAAGTGGAATAATCCCGGTATGTGCATGGTGCAGGAAAGTTCGTGATGAGGAAGGGAATTGGGTTTCTTTTGAAGAGTATATAAGAAAAAATTCTGATGCTCATATTACACACGGTATTTGTACAGAATGCGGAGACAAATTTCCAGTAGAAGAAGAATACGATTAACCAGACATGAATTTTAACGCCCGTCCGTTAGGCAGTAGCAATGGCAGGCGAGAAGGTGCGCTTCCATATACTCTTTTCTTGTGCACCAACCCACTTCGGAAAAACGAATATACCTGTCAACATCATGACCATTGACAGGATCATTAGCTGATTTTCTATGGAAGCCGCATTTCATAATGTTAGAGGAGCATATCAATGAACGCACTATCAGCCGCCCGGGTTGCCGTTTATATTTCAACGGTGGATTCCTTCTTTGTCGAGCATCCGGCCATCGACGCCGGTTCAACCCTGCCAGACATCACCGTATACCCCAACAAGAGCCGCCAGACCATTGAAGGCTTCGGCGGCTGTTTCAATGAAAAAGGTTGGGAGGCGCTCTCGGTGTTGAGCCGGGAAGAACGCGGAGCGGTTATGCACAGAATCTTCAATCCGGTTGACGGCCTCGGTTTTTCCATCTGCCGTGTACCCATCGGCGCAAACGATTATGCGCTTGATCGCTACACTCTGAATGAAACTCCATTTGATTACGAGATGAAGAACTTCTCCATTGAGCGTGACCGGATCAATCTTATTCCTTACATCAAAGATGCAATGTCCATCCAGCCGAAGCTCCGTCTCTGGGCGTCGGCCTGGACTCCTCCGACCTGGATGAAGGATAACCGGAAATTTGATTCGGGCAACTTCCTCGATGACCCGAAGATCTACCGGGCATATGCACTCTACCTTCTTAAGTTCATCCAGGCCTACCGGCAGGAAAGCCTGCCCATTGAGGCAGTAGCAGTGCAGAATGAACCCGGTACTCTCACCAACTACCCCTCCTGCGACTGGACTGCGGTCCAGTATCTGAGCTTCATCCGCGATTACTTAGGCCCACTCTTTCAAAAGGAAGAGATGTACGATGCGATCATGCTCGGCACATTCAACCAGCCGAAACTTGCCGGTCACGCGCTCACCGTTCTTCTCGATCCGCAGGTCCGACGGTTCGTTTCCCTTGCCGGCATGCAGTGGGACAGTCTGAGCTTTATGGACCAGTTGAAGACGGCCGCGCCCGGCCTTACCGTCTGGCAGACCGAAACCGACTGCGGGAATTGGTTCTGGCTGCCGAACTTTAATCCTGATAAACCGGCGAACGACATTTTCTATGCGGGGTTCACCTGGGAAAAAATCCGCGACTGGCTAAAAGCCGGCGTAACAGTTTACGAACTTTGGAATATGGTGCTCAAACCGGAAGGGAAGAACATCGATTCGATAAGACCCTGGCCACAGAACTCGCTTATTACGGTTGATCCTGCAACTCACGCAATCCGATATACACCACTATTCGGTGCTGTCGGAAGTTTCTCGAGATTCGTACCCCCCGGCTCGCGAATGATCGAAACGGAGGGAATATCCGCCGAAGCGGATGTCGTTGCATTTCTTGATACGTCCGGCCGCGTCGTCATAGTGCTTTACAACAGGAAAGAAGCTTCTGCTTCCATCAAAGTGCAAGTGCGCAACAGCGTTCACGCGGTGAATATGCCGCCGCAGAGCTTCGCAACGCTGGTGGTGCCCGGAAAATGATAGACAAACACTTATGTCATGTAACTGTATTGAAAGATTCGCTTACTTTCGTGAAATTAGAAATTACATACAGGCAACATTTAATTCATTAGCATAAAGGATCTAGCGTGCGTTATATTTTACCAACAATTCGATAACAGAATAAATTACTATGAAAATGATAAAGAGAAATATTATTATTAATTCTACTATGTTATTTGTCATCGCTTCCATATTAGCCATGACATTGCATGAATTAGGACATTTCTTCACATCTCTTCTGGTTCATGCGCAACATATTTCCATCCATCATAATTACACATCGAGTTCTGGTGAAGGACTTTCAGGTACTAGGTAACATATTGATTAAAGGTGCTGGGCCGGTAGTGAGCTTAATAATAGGAATCATTTTCCATTTTATTTGTTCCCGACAAGTTCAACGCA
Organism: Ignavibacteriota bacterium; assembly: GCA_963727825.1. Classification (GTDB taxonomy): domain Bacteria; phylum Bacteroidota; class Ignavibacteria; order UBA10030; family UBA10030; genus Fen-1298. The sequence continues at coordinate 332,229 of CAVSHO010000001.1, forward strand.
ATGCTCTCTTCCTCTTCAACGTTTATATGTCCCTAAACGGGTATATTAGTTTTTGGGGCTATTTAATAATTGCTTATTTGGTCCCTGGAGGTGATACCGGCTATGTCTGTTCTGTTTTGGGCTTTCCTGCTTGGCTCACCATTCTATTGGGATTTGCAGGAGCGGTTGCCTTATATTTCACTATAAATAGTTTAATGAAGTATTTTGTATCGATGGGTTCAAAAGAGATCATAGAAAATGAAAAAGACAGGAAAGAGTTTATCCGTTTCTTAATTCTTTTCCCTCTATTTAATCTGTCTTGTGATAATTACTTTACTCAATTTGCCAGTGCCAACTCTAGCAAGTATGATTGCTCCTATTTGTGGTCCTCTTACCATTCTTTGTGGCTATAATAATGCGGCAGAGAAAAAGTATATTTTAAATGATGTGAATACAGAGTTTGAACAGTTTAATAAATTTAATTTTCAATTATTTGGATTCTTTTTGTTAACAGTAATTCTCAACAGACTATTGGTATACGGCATTTATGTGAGCTGATATATCAATTTGAAAAACTCTATTAAATGTTGTCTAACCAGCGGTTCCACTGTCGAAGGTATCAATTTGTGAGAAGTGGTCACTTCGTGACAAGCTGACGGTTGCCAGATGGGTACGTTAAACATGGCTCGTATAGGTTTTAGTCTTAATAATTTCTTTTTCAGTCTGAACTCACTTCGTTAGTTGCATTGCGAAAATTATCAGTGCCGCAGTGGCGCTGTACGTTATGTCGTAGATGGCGCTAAAAGCGACAGCACGGAACATGATAGTGTGAGGCGCCACTTAGCTTCGATTAGGCGGCGAGCTGGTTTGTCGCAAAGGAGAATTTAATTTGAGTAAAATCATTGTGCACTTAGGTTTGACCCTCGATGGTGTCATGCAGGCGCCAGCCAGGCCCGACGAAGATACCCGCGGTGGTTTCAAATATGGTGGTTGGTCAGTGCCTTATGTCGATCCTGTCTTCGCCGATGGTGTGCGGGAAGGAAATGCCCAGAAGCGTGCTTTTCTTTTCGGGAGGCGTACATATGAAGACTTTTATTCCGTCTGGCCTAAGCGCACGGACGGCAACCCATTTACTGAAGTGCTCAACAACTATCAAAAGTATGTGGCTTCAACGACATTGAAGGAACCGCTCCCGTGGATTAACTCCACACTTCTTAAAGGAGACGTGCCCTCAGCGGTCGGCGCACTCAAGGAGCATTTGGACATGAACCTCATTGTCCTCGGCAGTGGAGTCCTTATCCGATCGTTAATAAAACACAACCTCATTGACGAATATGCGATTTCTATTCATCCACTCGTTCTTGGCTCAGGAAGCCGTCTCTTTTCCGATGGATGTCCCTTTGCGAATCTCAAACTTATTGATACTAAAACAACCAAAACCGGCGTAATAATTGCAACCTATCGACCGGACGAGAAACAAGAGTGACGCTGCCGACCTATTATGGCAACAACACTAGAAAAAAATATTTCACGTCAAGTGAATAAATAGAAAAGAGAAAATATGATGATGTCTTCTAAATCTACAATACATAATATCTATGTTAGTGGCCTTTTTAATTCATTACGCTATTTTTTAAATACCTTAGCGGTTTTAACTATAGTGCTTTTAATTTTTAGTTTTCTCTCTTATTGTTATTCAGAACCGAAAGGCGTATCCAATTCTGCAAAAAAATGGGTTGGGACCTGGAGTACAGCACCACAGCTTGTGGAAACACGTAATATGCCTCCCTCACCGGGCTTGACCAACAATTCATTGCGACAGATCATCCGGGTTTCAATCGGTGGAGACACTCTACAGATAAAATTCTCCAATGAATTCAGCACAAGCGCTGTTACGATGAAATCTGTTCAAATTGCCGTATCAACCGGAGGTAACACCATTAACGTGTCCACCAATAAAGAATTGAAATTTAATGGTAGCTCCGAGGTCACAATGAATGCAGGTGTTGCGGTTACGTCAGATCCAATTGCATTCAATGTGACACCAAGGATGGATTTAGCAATCACCATTTACTTTGGCCAAACATCTGCCACTGTGACTGGCCATCCTGGGTCTCGCACGACTTCATACATTATAACAGGAAACACGACTACGACAACCGATTTCACGGGTGCTGTCACAACAGATCATTGGTACAATATCAATGTGGTTGATGTACTGGCACCACCAAATGCAGCTTGTGTTGCTATTCTTGGTAACTCCATTACCGATGGACGAGGTTCAACGACAAACATGCAAAACCGATGGACAGATGTATTTTCAGAATCTCTTCTTAAAGATTCAAGTACTCAGCAAGTAGGTGTTCTCAATCTAGGCATTGGAGGTAATTGCGTGCTTTCCGGCGGTTTAGGTCCAACTGGAGTAAGCCGGTATGATCGAGACATTCTTAATCAGCAAGGTGTACGTTGGGCCATCATTTTTGATGGGGTGAATGATATTGGCGGGGTCAGCTCTGCTGCTGCTGCAACAACAACAGCTAATAATCTTATTGCTGCCTACAAGCAGATGATTGTTAAAGCTCATACTAAAAATATCAAGATTTACGGTTGCACCATTCTACCTTTTAAGGGTAATGGTTACTATAATCAATACAGTGAATTATGCCGCAATACCATTAATCAATGGATTCGTACCAAGGGCAATTATGATGGATGTATTGATTTCGATAAGGTGATGCGAGATCCGCAGGATACTACGAGACTCATGTCAACATATCAAAATGATGGTCTGCACCCTGATGCGGCAGGATACAAAACGATGGGCGAGTCCATTGATCTAAACTTGTTTAATAAATCAGATACTACAACGCTTGGGATAAATTCTATAAGAACATTTAATGGTTATATATTAGGGCAGAATTATCCAAATCCATTTAATCCGTCGACAAATACTTCTTTCAGTCTTCAATCAAAATCATTCGTGTCATTTAAAGCATTTAATACGATAAGAATAGAGTTGGCAACAATTGTCTCTGGAGTAGAGTCGATCGGAATTACTCGGCAACATTAAATGCAGCAAATATATCGAGCGGAATTTTTTATATTTCACAGGTTGGCTCATTCATTGAAACTAAAAATTTATTTTACCAAGATAATAATTGCTGTCTAACCAAGCGCTTCCCGAGAGGATAAACTTAGCGCCGATCCATTAGGGCGAATAAATATTTTATGAAAGGTAGTCATATGAAACAACAGTGTCATATTTCCTTTGTCTACGGTAGTTGGCTCGTTCTTTTGTGCGGATTAATATTCTATTTGCTTAAAGGTGATTTTCTTCAAGCTTGTTTTTGGGTCATTTTTATCTCACTCTTTCTTTGGCTCTACATTCGCTATTTCCCGGCTTTTTCTCGTTATATGGGATATGGATCAGTTGCAGATCAGCCTGCAAACGATATTCAACGAACAGAGACAAAAGTCATTCTCTATACCGGAATCGGCTGCCCTTTTTGTCCGATTGTTAAAAGACGACTTATGGAGCTGCGATCTAAAATGGGTTTCGAACTAAGTGAAATTGATGTTACCCTTAGACCGAATATATTAATTGCAAAAGGCATAAGAGCATTACCAGTAGTCGAGGTTGGGAAAGCTCATTGGATTGGAAATGCTACCAGTGATCAATTAGCAATATTTATAAAAAATAATTCTGTTGAAATTTAGACGGATCTATCCGGGCACTCCCACCCACCAGCCTGCGATCTGAGAATGTTATTGCACAAAGTGCAATACAACTTTATATTTAAATACTTTTTAACTTTGAACCCATTACAATTAGCATGGCGCTTAACGGTTGAGTATATTTTTAAAAGTAATATGCTGAAACGTGGTTTGTTTAATACAAATATAAAAGTAAACATCACAGCAGCTTACTTGTTCGCCCTGCTTGACCGGCAGGCGAGTGTCTTTCCTGCCAGAATGAGTATCGGACTGGTTGGCGGAGTGCCAAATCCGTTAGGTAGCGCGAGAAAAGGACTACAATGACATATTCTGCTCAACAATGGTCACAGATTTGGTCTTCAATAGATATTTTGGTATTCACAGTTGCTTTTATGATTTTTTTCCCGATTGCTGGATACTTGCTATTTCGAAGTCTCAAGAAATCGGACGATCTTAATCTTACATCAAGAAAGCTTTATACCTATGCATATATCATTCTATCAGAGTGGGCGTTTGTTATCGCTTTACTCTGGCTAACGCATCAACATGGTTTCTCGATAAGTGATCTCGGAGAGAACATTGGAAATGTAAATCTAACTGTCATTGCCACCATTGTGCTACTTTTTGTTTTTATGGTGATGGTTTATTTCAATGTCAGACAGCTCCGTCAAATGAAGCTTGAGAAACTCGAAGCTGAGCTTGGTCATCTAAAAATGTTTCTTCCAAGTAATAGACTAGAGTTTATTGCCTTTATACTAATTGCTTTTACAGCTGGTATTTGTGAAGAGCTGCTTTATCGAGGTTGGTTGCAAAATCTACTTGCTTATGGAACAGGATCTGTTTGGGTTGGTCTTGTGTTGGGATCAGTGATCTTTGGTTTTGGGCATACGTACCAAGGTAAAATGGGAATAGTCCAGACAGGAATCATTGGGTTGATTTTTGGAGTTGTGTTTATTTTTACAAAGAGTCTCATAGCTAGCCAGATATTGCACGTAATTGTTGACGTTGTTAATGGTATTGTTGGCGGTTATGCATTTTCGCTTTTGAAAGCGAAATCATGAAAATATTTTTTAGTCACGCGACCTAATCAAATCAGACACTCCCCAAAGGGATCTGCCAAGGATATGGCTTCAGCCCCCTTAAGTGGAAAGCTGACCAACCGGAGGCCTGATAATGTTATTGCACGAAGTATAATACAACTTTATATATAGGTACTTTATTTAACATTGAACCCACTACAATTTACATTGCGTGTATGGGTTTTGTTTTTGAATGAAAGTTAAATAAATGGGCTATACAAAGAGAAAATCCCGCAAAGCGGGATTACATTTTTATGGCTGCGCCTGTCTAGTATATATTGAAAATATACATCGCCATAGCTTATTTGGTAATTTTGAAAGCCACAAAGGTTGGAAAATATTGAACTATGAATTTTATTAAGACTTTTTCCATAATTCTGTTTCTTGCACTTACATCCTGTTCACTTTTTAGATCTAGAGAACTGACGAAGTTACCAATCACAAACAATCCTAACTCGCTTGATTCGTCACAGGCGCAGGCCGTATTTGATCGCGCGCAATATTTTCCAAACGGGACACAACTTTCTATTTGCATCATCACAGGCGATTCAGAAAAGTATGTTGGTATCGAGCGCCGCAACGATTCTCTAGTCTACGTCGAGAACAGTGACAGCGTTTTTGAAATAGGATCCATCACAAAAACATTTACCGGTACTATACTTGCAAAGCTCGTGTATGATAAGAAGGTCAACCTCGACGACCCTATAAAGAATTATCTTCCTATCACTTTGAATCAATCTGCCCTTAATGGGAAGGAGATAACACTTGTTCAACTTGCCGAACATACATCAGGTCTGCCCTTTGAGCCAATCAATGTGAAGAATGATGACAAACATCCCTTTGATCCATATGCACCATACAAAAGCTATAGCATAGAACGGCTCTATGATTACCTATCGCATCAACTGGTGTTACAGTCTACGCCAGGGGAAAAGCGTACATACTCCAATCTTGGCGGTGGCCTGTTGGGTCACATTCTGACATTATTTTCAAAAAAATCGTACGAAGAACTTTTGTTTGAAACGGTTTGTAAACCATTAAGAATGCAAAACACATTTGTTGACCTTACACCCGAGCGCATTCATCGAATGGTTCAGGGCAGATATCCGAATGGCGATTTGCTCCCTTTCGAAGATGGTGATTGTGGTGCGCTTACCGGCTGCGGCGGGATAAAATCCTCGGCCAGGGACCTCGTGAAATATCTCAAAGCGAACATAACTGATACGACTTACTTCTTCCTCGCCCAGAAACCTACAAAACAATTCGACGAGCACTTTTCGGGAGCGCTTGGTTGGGCACCCTACAGTGAGCGCGGTAAACATCATCAAGGAGCGTTCGGAGCCACCCCAGGCTATACATCCGGAATAATCTTTGAACGGAACTCACGGGTAGGGGTAGTTCTGCTGACGAATGTCTCTTCCTATCTGGCGGTGAAGGGCAACTATACGGAAGGACTTTGTCGTGCTCTCTACGATCCTCTTCCGTTTGCTGTTATAGATAAGAAGGGAAAGTAAGCTTGTCAATTATGTTGAAGCAGCGATGATATTAGAATAGGGCACTGCGCCAAATCAGAGGCGCTTCCCCAAGTGATTCTTTTGGACAAGCTAATCACGGTTTGAAACGTGCTGAGATAGGCTCCTAAGCTATTATACTAATTATTTCAGTTCATAGGTACTCAATTGGATCCAAAATATAGCTACACCAGCAATGGTGCGAGCGGTTGAATGTATTGCTTATTCTGATTACTTAGAACTTGTTGAATCAACTGCGAAAACTCTGTGTGATCGAAAGGTTTGCGAATAAATCCTGAAGCGCCATCCTGCAATACGGCACGCGTCGCTGTTTCATCGGTGTAACCGGTTGCAATGATCACTTTCACATCAGGATTAATTGTTTGCAAATCGCGGAACGTTTCCTGTCCGCTTTTTCCGGGCATCAGCATATCGAGAATCACTAAATCGATCTTTTGGTCTTGAGCTTCGTAAATATGGATCGCTTCTTCACCGCTTGCAGCGCGAAGAACATGATAGCCGAGTGACTCAATAAATTCTCCATTGATAAAAAGAACCAGATCTTCATCATCCACGAGCAAGATTGTTCCTTCTCCCGAAATTGCAGGAGCCATCTGTATTTCTTCCTGTCGTATATGTGGTTTCTTGACAAGAGATCTAAAATAAATAGAGAACGTTGTTCCCTTACCGACTTCACTTGCGACTGTGATTTGTCCGCCATGGCGCTGCATTATGCCATACGCAACTGATAAACCAAGACCGGTGCCTTTTCCTACTGGCTTGGTAGTGAAGAATGGTTCAAAAATCTTTGGGAGAACCTCTGATGGAATTCCTGTGCCGCTGTCCTTGATATCCAATTGAACATAACTACCAGGATGAAATTGAGGTTTCCGTAAGCAATATTCCTCATTCAATTCAATCATCGAGGTCGAAATCCGAAGGGTTCCGCCGTTTGGCATTGCATCACGAGCATTCAACGAAAGATTCATAATTACTTGCTGCAACTGCGTTTCATCTGCTTCGATTTGCTCAAGTTCTTGTTCAAGCGCTAATTCGACATGTATCCCTTTCCCGATCGAACGTTCCAACATACGGATGGTTTCACGGATGACTTCGTTGAGAGAAACAACTTTTTTATTGATAATATTCTTTTGAGAGAAGTCGAGCAATTGTCTGGTCAGTGATGCCGATCGTTGAGCGGCGTTTTCGACAATCCTGCAATACTGCATCAGCTGGCGAGTCAGAAGGTATTTTCATTTTGAGCATTTGCGTGCCGGATAAAATGGCGCCAAGCATATTGTTAAAGTCATGGGCAATGCCGGCAGAGAGAGTGCCGATACTAGCCATCTTTTCTGACTGAAGAAGCTGATCGTCCTTGGTTTTGATCTCTTTCAATGCTTGCTGTAGCTGCTTATTTGCTTCGGCGAATTTGTTCCGATTCTGTTCCACCTCTTCGGCATGTTGAATTAATCGGATCCGCTGTTCCATCAAAACTCGGTCAATAGAGATCAGTCCTACATACTGGCCATCTCGCACGACTACAATATCTTCATAAACAGAATCGGATTTACGCACGAGTGCACGTTGTACAATATCAGAGAACTGATGGTTAACACTCACAACCAGGAATTCTTTCAACATCAATTCTGTGACCGGTCGTTTTTGGTAAACCGCATAACCATATCGTGAGGAAAGAGCATCTGCGGTTTTCTTGGAGGATAGAAAACCAATTGGCTTATTGTCTTCAAGAACAACCAGAGATTGCGTTTTGTGTTTCTCAAACAATTCCATGACTTGTTCACATGGTACTGTGGATTCGATTCCGGGAACAGGCGTAACTAACCGATCTGTTGTATTCTTCATGATATTTCCTCGAAATATATGCGCAGTGAAACTTCAGTATTACAAACGGCAAAATATGCCATGGAGATATTAGATGAGTATCATGAAAGAGTTATCAATTTGAAAAAAAACAGCCAGAAGGGTTTTATTTACAGTTTTCTAATGACTTGATTATCTTCCGGTAACATAGTAACAGTATGTTATTCTACTTATTGTAAGGAAGACAAATTCGTGGTTTATGTGAATTATAAAAATGTTCACATTGATTTGGAAGCAGTCCTTGCGAAATATGTACCTTCGTATTGGCAAAAACTTCCCTTAGTATTGCATGCACCTGTCGTTCGATTCTTCCATCGTATCTTATCGATGGACAGGATAGAAAAGTTCTTATTAGATCATCGCGGCGTTCGAGGTTTCAATCTAATCGATGATTTGTTCGATATGCTTGAAGTCTCGTTTCTTGTATCGTTACGCGAAATGGAGCGGATACCGACATCCGGTAAAGTCGTCTGCGTCAGTAATCATCCCTTAGGCGGACTTGACGGGCTTGTTATTTTAAAAGCTATTTACGAAGTCCGTTCCGATGTTCGCATTGTTGTAAACGATGTGCTGCTCAATTTGGAGAGCCTTGCAGATCTGTTTCTTCCTGTAGATATATTCTCCGGTGTGAACGCCCGCGCAAACAGTCGCAGGATTGATAAATCATTAGCATACGATGAAGCCGTTGTATTTTTTCCTGCTGCAGAAGTATCACGTATGTCATTGCGCGGTATTACCGATACGAAATGGCACACAGGAGCAGTACGATTTGCCCAACATCATAAAGCTCCGATTCTTCCAATGTATGTTGGCGCAAAAAATTCAAAATTCTTCTATGGAGTATCACTCATTTCGAAAAAAGCATCGATGCTTTGCTTACCTCATGAAATGCTTCGCAAGAAACCAAAACCGATTCGCTTACATGTGGGTGAAATAATTCCGTATGATGCTTTTGCTCATCTACATGCAAAAGCAGCAACAAAACTCATGCGCAAACAAGTTGAAGCATTACCTTTTGGTAGAAAAGGACCATTTAGAACAGAACGGGGCATTGCACGACCAATGGAGAAACGAGTACTTCGCCATGAGCTCGATGCTGCGATGTGTTTAGGATCACCAGCCTCGCGGAAGAAATTGTTCCTCATTACAGCTAATGAGTCGCCACTTGTTGTTCGTGAAATTGCCAGGCTGCGGGAGATAACATTCAGGCAGGTAAGCGAAGGAACTGGGAAAAGGCTGGATATTGACTCATACGATCAGAGCTATAGGCACTTAATTCTTTGGGATGATGAACGTATGGAAATTATCGGTGCCTATAGGCTTGGATTCTGCGATGAGATTTTGCCTATCCAAGGAGTACAAGGAATGTACGCTTCGTCTCTTTTTCATTTCTCGGAAGCATTTCTCCGATTGCTTCCTTTTGCAGTTGAAATGGGGCGCAGTTTCATTCAACGTCCGTATTGGAATTCGCATGCCCTTGAATATTTGTGGGCTGGAATTGGTGCGGTGATCGCTAATGAACCGACGGTGAAATATCTTTACGGGCCTGTTTCTATAAGCGGAACGTATACTGAGGAAGCGAAAGAAGCGATAGTGTATGTCTGTTCCAAATGGTACGGCGCACCGGATGGATATGTAACCTCGTTACACCCCTATCGCATAACATATGAAAAGAGAGCAACTCTACATGAATATTTTTGCGGAACATCGTACCAGGAGGATTTAAATAAATTGAAGCTGCGTTTGCGTGCCATTGGTGTTTCCGTTCCTACATTGATACGACAGTATTCGGAACTCTGCTCGCCAGGGGGAGTGCGGTTCTGTGATTTTGGTATCGATGAAGGATTTGGGTCTTGCATCGATGGATTATTCCAATTAGATATGACACATCTGACTCCTGAAAAGTATGATCGCTATATCGCACAATATGCATCTGTCCTCCGATATCCGGGGCGAACTATACCGCAGCTGGCCATTCCTTCTGTGTCATAGCATCATAATATATTCTTAATTCTCTAATAACATCAAATAGTTATTTTAAACAAGAATTTTCGTTTACAAAGATATTTTGTTCTGTTCGTGGTTTTTATCTAGGAGCGTTTGTTCCCTCAGAAACGAAGTGATAGAGAAATATGACAAGAAAGATTATGAATAACAGGAAGAATGTTTTGTGAGTATGATCCAGCAGTTTAATTTCTCGATAATCCGCATTGATTGGATGTTACTGCTTCTGCCGATGCCCTTCTTCATCGGTATGCTGCTGGACACACTCGCATGGAAGCAATTGCTTCCGCCACATCTTACCTTGCGGTTCAAATCATTATTTGGTGCACAAGTGGGAACGGAAGCAGTGCTCCTTTCCATTCCCGGCGGCTTTGCCATGACGGATCCGATCAAACTGTATATTCTTAAACAACGGTTTCACATTCCGCCTTTGGAAGTGTTTACTAGCCTTATTACACGTCATTGGCTGTTGGGAATTACACAACTTATTTTTATAAGCTCAGTTTGTCTGTTTGGATTTGTCGTTTCAGAACAACAATTACTGACTTCCTATATCCAGGATGGAACATTGTTCATCGCGATAAGCGTACTCATCACTGTGAGTCTCGGCCTTGGTTTTGTCGTCCGAAAACTCATGCGCGGTACACTTGCCCGTGATGTCTGGAAAATCCTATATAGGATGAATATCCGATTGTTGAGAGAGAAATTGAAAAGAGCAATAGGTTCTTTCAAAGAGGCCGACCGTTGCTTCGAAGCATTATGTAAAAGAAATGCGTCGAGTATTATATACGCAGCAATGTTTTATCTTCTCTTGTGGACAATGGATGTGTGGGAAACAATGCTGGTTGCCCACGCAACAGGATTTCAAATTTCCATTATTAATGCTTTTCTCATTGAAGCAGTTCTTTCTGCTGTCCGTTTAAGCGTATTCTTCCTTCCTGGAGGTGTCGTAGTAAAAGAACTCGGATATTTTGCTCTCTTTACATCATTTAATCTTGGTATTTCTATGATTCGGATTTGTTCATTTGTTTTAATAAAGCGTCTGGTATCCATTCTTTGTATTCTTATCGGTTATCTCGTTCTCCTAAGACAAAGAATAGGCACGATTTGGAAACATTCATCGATTCCTTATCAAACTATTATGGAAAGTCAATGAAAAAAAAGATCTTACATATTGGGGGAACGTGGAACCAAATTACTCAACTACACCAGATTGCAGATATGCTCCCCGAGTATGATCACTGTTTTTCTCCACAGTATTGTGATGGATTATTACGCGTTATTCAGAAATGGGGTTGGTTGGATTTCACTGCTCCTGGACGTCCTTGGGTCAAGAGGATAAAAAAGTATATCCATGATCACCAACTCCAGGAAGACTGCGGCGGTGAATCAGGAGATTACGATTTAACATTGATTACGACGGATTTAATTGTGCCAAAAAATATTTTGAATGGAAAAGTTGTTCTTGTGCAAGAAGGAATGACCGATCCCGAGAACTTTATGTTTCGGATGGTTAAATGGTTTCCATTCCTGCCTCATTGGATTGCCAGCAGTTCTGCTAACGGATTGAGCAATAAGTACAATGTACTCTGCGTTGCAAGTGAGGGTTATCGTGATTTGTTTATACAGAAGGGCGTGAAACGCGAAAATATTATTGTAACAGGTATTCCGAATTTTGATAATTGTAAAAAGTTTTATAACAACACATTTCCATTCCACAAATATGTTTTAGTGTGTACTTCGGATTCGCGCGAAACTTTCAAGTTTGAGAACAGAAAGAAATTCGTGCGACAGGCATATGAATTTGCTGACGGCCGACAACTAATTTTCAAACTTCATCCCAATGAAAATATTAAACGTGCAACGAAAGAAATCAATACCTATGCACCAGGTGCTTTAGTGTTTACAAATGGGAATACTGAAGAAATGATCGCAAACTGTGATGTATTGATAACACAATATTCAAGCGTTGTGTACGTAGGAATTGCTTTGGCAAAAGAAGTGTACTCGTATTTTGACGTCCAGATGCTGCGAAGATTATTGCCACTGCAGCATGCTTCTGCAGCAAAAAACATTGCACAGGTATGTCGTCTGCTCCTCGAAACAGAATCGGTGAGTGTTCCTGACTTATCTTTCGAGATAGTTTCTTGAAAAAGCTGATTATTATACAGGCACGGCTTGGTTCTTCGCGGCTGCCGCGGAAAGTGATGATGCCATTGAAGGGAAGTCCTTTGCTTCTGCGTATGATTCAACGGGTAACAACTGCGAAAGTAGATTGCGACCTCATTGTTGCGACAACAACGAATCCCGAAGATGATGCTATCAGGGATCTTTGTCAGAAGTTCAATATTCCTTGCTACAGTGGTCATCCGATCGATTTGTTAGATCGGCATTACCAAGCTGCTCTGCAAGAACATGCCGATGTGGTTATTAAGATTCCTTCAGATTGTCCTTTGATCGATCCACGGGTCATTGATAAAGTAGTCAAATACTATGAAGATCATGCGGATCAGTATGATTTTGTGAGTAATCTTCATCCTGCAACTTATCCGGACGGGAATGATGTAGAAGTGATGCCATTCGATATTCTTGAAATTGCATGGAGAGAAGCTGCTCGTTTACTGGAACGTGAGCATACCACACCATTTATCTGGGAACATCCAGAACGATTTAGAATTGGAAATGTACTCTGGGAAACTGGTAAAAATTTTTCAATGACTCATCGCTGGACGATCGATTATCCTGAGGATTATATCTTCATCAAAAAAGTATATGATTACCTGTGTACGCCAGACTCCCCAGTATTTTCAATCTATGATATCCTGGAATTACTGAAGCAGGAACCGATCCTGCCTCTTTTGAATGTAAAATATGCAGGTGTCAATTGGTACAGGCATCATTTAAATGAATTAAAAACAGTGACATCGAAAGAAACAAAAATATTATTAGAAACGGCTTAGCATGTTAGATGAACAAACTCAAATTTTGAAAGATCGCGCGCTTCATGTGCGTGAACATATTATCCGGATGGCAACTGACGGCGGTTGCTTTATAGGTGCATCCCTTTCATGTGTCGACCTTATTGTATTTATGTATTCCGACCTATTAAATATTACACCGGATAGCATTGATAATCCTGAGCGTGATTATTTCTTTCTTTCTAAGGGGCATGGTGTCCCCGCGTTGTATGGAGCACTCGCCGAATTAAACTTCATGCCAAAAGAACGGTTATTACAGCATTTAAAAATATCCAATTCCATGTATTGGCATCCGAATCGATCAATTCCAGGGGTTGAATTTCATTCGGGTTCGTTAGGACATTTGCTCGCAGTTGCAATCGGTGTTGCCTACGACATAAAGATTCGAGATGGAAACAATCGTGTCTTTGTACTTCTCGGTGATGGTGAATTGAACGAAGGTTCAATCTGGGAGGCATGCCTTTCTGCTGCAGCACACCAACTTGATAATCTTATCGTAGTCGTGGATCGGAACGAATTTCAGGCAAATGCACGGACAGAGGAACTTATTCCGCTCGAACCGATTGGAGCAAAATTTGGAGCATTTGGCTGGACCTGGAAAAGGATCGATGGTCATGACTTCAAAGCAATGGATGCTGTTTTTCATTGTCTTCCATTTCAACATGGGAAACCTAATGTTATTATCGCGAATACCGTACGCGGAAAAGGATTACCCAGCATAGAACAGCGGGCAGATAGATGGTTCGCCGACTTCACAAAACAGGAAATGGAAATGCTATTGCAAGAATTGCACAGTTCGGTTCCCACCGACATCTCCTCTGAAACTCTTATGGTTCAATAACATGACATACGAAGAGAAGCTTGCACAATTATGTGCACAAAATTCCAAGTTGATGATCCTCACCGCTGAAAATCGCGCAGTCATTCGATCTCTTCCAACGGGACTCGGCAAACGATTCATAGATTTCGGCATTGCAGAGCAAACAATGGTTGGGGCAGCCGCCGGCCTAGCATTGCGTGGGAGAATTCCAATAGTACACGCCTTGGCGACATTTCTTACCATGCGTGCATTTGAGTTTATCAGGACGGATGTAGGAATCGCCAAATTGCCTGTAAAATTAATTGGCGCCGTTCCAGGATTCCTCTCCGATGGCAATGGCCCGACTCATCAAGCGATTGAAGATATTGCACTAATGCATTCGATTCCTTCTATGCAGATATTCTGCCCATCTGATATTGATGAACTTGTCGATGGACTTGATCAGGTAATCCAAAGTAAATATCCATGTTATGTTCGCTTTAATGCTCGGTCCTCAGTGATTAAGCATTTTACGCCATTTGTGTTCGGAGTATCCGAAACAATTACCGATGGATTTGATATAACAATATTGACTTATGGTTTTTTATTGGAACAAGCACTCATTGCCAGGGAACTCCTGGAAAAGTCGGGAGTGTCAGTTCGTCTTATCAATCTTCGCAGTCTTCATCCTATTGATGAATCCACAATTTTACGAGCCGCTCGAGAGACACGGCTGCTCGTGACAGTTGAAGATCATTTTTTAAACGGTGGCCTGTTTAGTATTCTCAGCGAGATTCTTGTTAGAACTCAAACAATGGTCAATGTATTGCCAATCGCACTGGAACAATGCTGGTTCTCACCTGGCATATTGCAGGATGTACTTGAACATGAAGGATATACAGGCAAGCAGCTTTCTCAACGAATTCTTACCAAGTTTACATCAATTCATCAGAATCACATAAAAGTTTCCAAGCATCATAAAGTTTCATTTTTCATACGATCAATTTGTTAAAAAAGGGGTTGGTATGGCAAACACTGTACAAAACAACGAACGATATCCGGATATTACTCAATCGAATAAATTGTATACTCGCGCCTTAACGCTTATTCCTTCACAAACTCAAACGCTTGCCAAAG
Source organism: Ignavibacteriota bacterium (assembly GCA_963727825.1). Classification (GTDB taxonomy): domain Bacteria; phylum Bacteroidota; class Ignavibacteria; order UBA10030; family UBA10030; genus Fen-1298. The sequence continues at coordinate 347,311 of CAVSHO010000001.1, forward strand.
GTCCGGGGCAATATATAAAAGGTGTCGCCCCTAAATATCTTGTGCGCGGGAAAGGTTCGCATGTGTGGGATGCAGACGGAAATGAGTTTATCGATTATAATATGGGCATTGGTCCGCTATCCCTCGGATATTGCTACCCAGCTGTCGATGAAGCAATCAAGGAACAACTGCAGAACGGAATAACGTTTTCCATGATGCATCCGTTGGAAGTAGAGGTTGCAGAGTATATCCATGCACTTGTGCCGAGTGCAGAAATGGTTCGTTTCAGCAAGACCGGTGCCGACGTCACGAGTGCTGCCGTACGATTGGCGCGTGCCTTTACAGGAAGAAACAAAGTTCTTTGCTGTGGGTATCATGGCTGGCATGATTGGTATATAAGTGTCACGGATCGCGATAAAGGAATTCCGCGGGAAATAGCTAATCTCACACACACGTTCAATTACAACGACATCGATTCGGTTGTTGATTCGATCGACAGTGAGACTGCATGCGTTATCCTTGAGCCTATTGTGTTCGAAGAACCTAAGGACAACTTTCTTCATTTACTAAAGGGAATATGCGAACAGAATGGAACATTATTGATTTTCGATGAAATGTGGACCGGCTTTCGCTTAGCGCTTGGTGGCGCGCAGGAATATTTCGGCGTGAAAGCGGACCTTATGACTTTTTCAAAAGCGATTGCTAACGGGATGCCTCTTTCGGTTCTCACGGGGCGCGCCGATGTAATGCAGTTGCTTGAAAAGGATGTATTCTTCTTTACAACATTCGGTGGCGAGGCACTTTCTCTTGCAGCCGCAAAAGCGACAATTCTCGAAATGTTAGCTCACCAAGTTCCGCAGCGCATTGCCGCACAAGGCAAAAAGTTGCGCACAGGTCTCGATGCAATTCTGAAGGAAGAAGATATTTATTTTATAAATTGTCGTGGATTTGATTGCAGAACAATGCTTTCAATTGATTCATCTGTTAATAATCCGCTTGCATTAAAATCGTTTATTCAGCAAGAGTTCTTCAAGAGAGGCATTTTATGGAGTGGGTTTCATAACATCTCTTACTCTCATACCGACGAAGATATCGAATATACCCTAAAAGCATATCGTGAAGTGCTAATATATGCAAAACGAGCTGTGCAGGATGATATTGTACTTAATTCTCTTTGCGGTGAAGTTGTGGAGCCGGTTTTTCGGAAGACCAGCAACTTTCACACTAAGCCAAAGATAGAGGTCGATGGGAAAAAATGAATTCACTTTTTTCGTTGACGGATAAGGTTGCGTTAGTAACTGGCGCATTAGGTTTGCTTGGCAGGCAGCATTGCGATGCGCTTGCTCAATCAGGTGCGAATATCGTCGTAACCGATGTCGATCAGGAGGGATGCAATGCTTTTGCCAGAGATCTTGCCTCAGAATACCATATCACTGCTTTTGGATGTGCAATGGATATTACCAACGAGGAATCGCTGTGTAGCGTTCGTGATGCGATGCTGAAACAATTCGGCAGGCTTAATATTTTGGTCAACAATGCTGCGATCAATGATTTAGTTGAAAAACGTAGCAACAAAGTAGATTATTCAAGTTTTGAATTTTTTCCGCTCCAAGAATGGAAACAATCTCTAGAAGTGAATGTAACCGGGCTTTTCTTGTGCTGCAGAATATTTGGTGCGCTTATGGTTGAAAACGGGAGCGGTAGTATTATTAATATCGCATCAACCTATGGAATGGTCGCACCTAACCAGTCTATCTATGTTCGCCCCGATGGTACGCGATTAATGTTCAAATCACCAGCATATCCTACAACGAAAGGTGCAGTGTTGGCTTTGACAAAATACTTGGCGGCATATTGGGGAAGCAAGGGTATTCGCGTGAATGCTCTTTCACCGGGTGGAGTCGAAAATGGGCAGGAAGAATTTTTTGTCGAAAATTATTCTGCGAAAACACCTCTGCAGCGCATGGCACATCCAAATGATTATAAAGGCGCAATAGTTTTTCTAGCGAGCGATGCATCCCAGTATATGACCGGTGCAAATTTAGTCGTGGATGGTGGTTGGACAATCTGGTAATGAAAAGTTAATGGGAAAAAACCCGATAAAACTTATAGCAACTACCAATAAAAGCGGATTAAAAAGACGCGCAGATCGAATACGGCTGTTATTAACCGATTGCGATGGCGTACTAACGGATAATGGTGTGTACTATTCTGATCATGGCGAGGAGATGAAACGATTCTCTATTCGTGACGGTATGGGAGTCGCTCGGTTGCGAAGTGCAGGAATTGAGATAGGGATCATTTCAGGAGAGGCGTCACGGAGTTTGCAGCAACGTGCCGAGAAACTATGTATTACTCATTTATATCTTGGTGTGAAAGATAAACTTCAGCAGGTAATATCTATTGCCAAACATCATAACATTCCCCTGGAGGCCGTTGCATATATCGGAGATGATGTAAATGATATCAATGTTATGTCTAAGCTGTATGAAATAAGCTTGACTGCTGTTCCCAGTGATGCTTTACCTTCAGTACATCGCTTGGCACATTACGTATGTACATGCAATGGAGGACATGGTGCTTTCCGCGAATTTTCAGATTGGATTCTTGATCTCCGCGGCACAGAAAAACCTGTCAATGAAACATATGAAAAAATAGATAATTCACTTATTCTTTCAAAGGTAAAAGTATGAATTCCGATGTTTTACGAGTTGGGCACAAATTTATAGGCGCTAATCAGCCTGTATATGTCATAGCCGAAATCGGCATCAATCACAATGGTTCATTAGAATTAGCAAAGAAGCTTATTGATGCTGCATTTCTTGCTGGATGTGATGCGGTTAAATTTCAAAAACGAACCCCCGTAAAATGCGTTCCAATAGATCAATGGAATATCGAGCGCGATACACCATGGGGACGCATGACATATATCAACTACCGCAATAAGATGGAATTTGGGAAGGAACAATTTGACGAGATCGATCAATACTGTCGTGTACGCGGAATTGCATGGTTTGCATCTTGCTGGGATGAAGACTCCGTCGATTTTATGGAACAATATGCTGTCCCGTGTTACAAAGCACCTTCTGCCTCGCTTACAGACATAGAACTTCTTCGCAAGATGAAATCTACAGGCAAACCGTTAATCATCTCTACCGGTATGTCGACAATGGATGAAATTGAAACAGTCTTTGATTGTATAGGTCTCGATAATCTTTTAATCGCACACACAACATCTACCTATCCTTGTCCGCTCCATGAAATTAATCTCCGGATGATTCAAACACTACAGGAAAAGTATATTAATAATCCTATCGGTTACTCAGGCCATGAAACGGGATTATCGCCTACATGGGCGGCTGTTGCACTGGGCGCAACGTTTGTCGAACGACATATCACACTTGATCGAGCGATGTGGGGAAGTGATCAGGCGGCTTCCGTGGAAATAGGCGGGCTTATACGACTTGTTCAAAATATTCGTGACATTGAGCGTGCATTTGGCGATGGTATCAAGCGGGTTTATCCGAGCGAGATTGGCCAGCGGAACAAATTACGTCGTATTAATTCTCTGGATCCGGTTTCCATATCAACTGAACGTTCCATGGTTTGTTCGCCATGAATTGATTTTCTCGCTATGCCTTCGGTCAATTTCCCTATCTTCTATCCTGAGTTGTGAGGTTACTTTATCAGCAGTATGTCTATTTTTTACCAGTTCATTCCTGACTATACTGCATTTGAACACAATTTACGCAAATTAATAATCCTTTGTTAACAGAAAGATAACAGAAAGACAGGGAATGTTCTCTTACTTTATTGTGAGTAAAAAAAAACTGTATATTGTGTCTATAAATATGATCGCATGATATTTTATTAAGGATTATTGATGCTGGTTTATATTCTTCGCCATGGAATTGCAGCGCCACGCGGTGTCAAACCATACCCAAATGATGATCGTCCTCTCACAGAAGAAGGTATTGAGAAGATGTTAAAAGGCGCAATGGGAATTGTGCATCTGGTAGATGATGTAGATATTATTTTAACGAGCCCAATGATACGGGCTGCCGAAACTGCTAAGATTGTCGCAAAGGCATTACACATTGAATCAAAACTCCAGATTTGTAATGAGCTAAGTCCGGGGAGTTCATTAAAGAATCTTCTTACGTACCTTGCAAAATTTAAAAAATTGAGAGGTATCATGATTGTCGGTCATGAACCGGATCTTGCTTATTTCGCTTCTGCATTGCTGGGTAAGAAAACACCAGTTATTGAATTTAAAAAGGGTTCACTTTGCTGCATAGAAGTGACCACAATACCATCGAAAAAAGATGGGAAATTACTCTGGCTTGTTACGCCAAAACAATTACGATTGATGGCATAAAAGAAAGAAGGAAAAATGTCCCGCGTTTTTGAACAAGATCACCAGCTACCCGGCCGATTAATTATTGTCGAAGGGATAGATGGATCCGGCAAGTCAACACAATTGCAATTGCTGCATAAGTGGCTCCTCAATTCGAAATATCGAACATTTTTTACAGAATGGAATTCATCAGCACTGGTAAAAGAAACAATTAAGTATGGGAAAAAGAAAAATCTTCTAACACCAACGACGTTTTCCATTTTGCATGCAACAGACTTTGCCGATCGTTTGATGCACTTGATCATTCCTCCGATGAAAGCAGGAATGATTGTCTGTGCAGATCGGTATATCTATACCGCTTTTGCCCGCGATGTTGTGCGTGGCGTCCATCCGGAATGGGTGCGCAATTTGTATGGCTTTGCAGTTAAGCCGGATATCGGATTTTATTTTAAAGTACCGATAGAAGTTTCCCTCAATCGTATTTTAACAGGCAGAGTGGAATTGAAATTTCATGAAGCCGGAATGGATATGGGCCTCAGCGAAGATCCGAAGGAAAGTTTTCGGTTGTTTCAATCCAAGATACTTGAAGAATATGACAGGATCGCAGCGGAATTCGGTTTGAGTGTTATCGATGCGACCCTTTCTATTCAAAAACAACAGACAATGGTTCGCGAGATCATCAGAGAGAAGTTGAAAGATTATGAGCCCACGCCATTCCTAAGAAAGAAGGAAAATGTCTATGTTGCATAAAAAAAATGTGTTTTATGGTACCGGGCTGCCTTATGTTGATGCTCATGAAATGAAGGGAAAACTCATTGTCATTGAAGGCACAGATGGAGTAGGGCGATCAACCCAAATTGAATCATTAAAGAAATGGCTCGAGGTTAAAGGATATGGAGTTGCGACAACCGGATGGACTCGCTCGCCGCTGATGGGCAATGCAATTGATGAAGCGAAATCGGGCCACACACTCAACGTAAACACCTTTAGTCTATTATATGCTGCAGATTTTGCCGATCGCCTAGAGCATGAAGTGATTCCTGCATTGAAGGCAGGGTTTATTGTTCTCGCAGACCGCTACATTTATACAGCGTTCGCCCGGTCGATAGTCCGTGGTGCAGACTCACAGTGGATTCGAAAAGTCTTTGGTTTTGCACTTGTGCCTGACGCAGTATTTTATATGCGCGTGCAAATTGAAGATTTGATTCCCCGTGTAATCAACAGCAAGACATTGAATAGACGCTATTGGGAAGAAGACTTAGGCGAAGGAATGGATTACTGGGAATCAGGTATGGATCTGCATCTCGGAGAGGATTTTTACGACAGCTTTATGGAGTACCAGAAACGTATTCTTCATGAATTTCACAAGATGTCCAAAGAATTCAGATTTCAGGTTGTGGATGCGTCACGTTCGTTTGAAGAAATCAATAGGGAATTAAAACAGGGGATATTACTCATCCTAAATCATGAAAGATCCGAAGAAAAATCTAGCCGCAATTGATATCGGAACAAATTCCTTCCATCTCATTGTAGCCGAAGTCAATACTGAGACGGGGCGGTTTAAAATTCTTGGAAAAGAAAAAGAAGTTGTCCGTTTGGGGTCTGGTTCGACGGATATGAAATATCTTTCCGAGCTTGCTATGAACCGTGGTATTGAAGTCCTAAAACGATTTCGTATTGTTGCGGATGCTTTTCAAGCAGATGTGCGGGCAATTGCCACGAGCGCTGTACGCGAAGCGATCAACAAACAGGATTTTGTTCGCCGCGTGAAGATAGAAACCGGAATTCGGATAGAAATTGTCTCCGGTTTCGAAGAGGCACGGTTAATTTATTTAGGCGTGTTGCAGGCGCTGCCTGTGTTTCATAATAAAATACTACTTGTTGATATCGGTGGAGGCAGCACCGAGTTTCTCATCGGGGAAAAACGGTCTATTTACTTCAGCAATAGCCTAAAACTTGGAGCAGTCCGGTTAACAGAGCGATTTTTAGAATCAGGGAACCTCAGCCGGAAAACTGTCGAAGAATGCAGAAAATATGTGCGCGGATTTCTGGTTCCGATTATTCGCGATGTAAAAAAACAACAGTTCGAGGTTTGCATCGGAACTTCTGGTACTATCAACAACCTGGCAAATATTATACGAACAAATCGTGGTGAGGCAATTGAGCTTCCATTAAACAATGTTTCTTTCTCACGGGCAGAATTACTTGAAACTGTTAAGAATATACTCACGTTTATAACGCCCATCGAAAGAATGGAAATTGAAGGATTAGATCCCGACCGTGCTGATATTATGCCTGCCGGAGCTATCATTCTTGAACAAATTTTTCTGGCACTGGGTATAAAAATATTAACCGTTTCGGAATATTCATTACGCGAAGGAATTCTTCTCGACAGCATAGAAAAAATGCACACGAAGAAGCCGTCTGTGTATCTCCACAATCTTCGACGGAGCAGTGTTCTTCATTTGGCCGAGATTTATCATTATGAAAAAAAACATGCGCATCACGTGAACGCCTTGGCGTTGCAACTGTTCGATCAGACCAAATATCTCCATAAACTCAATGGACAGGCGCGTGAATATCTTGAAGCAGCGGCAATTCTCCATGAAGTAGGATCATTCGTTTCGCATACACAGCATCACCGGCATTCCTATTACCTGATTAGGAACGCAGAACTGTTTGGCTATACAGAAAACGAGAAAGAAATTATCGCGAATGTTGCACGCTATCATCGTAAGAGCCATCCTAAGATAAAACATGAGGGATACAATCTTCTTTCAAACGAAGATAAGATATTAGTATCTAAACTTGCCTCCCTTTTGCGTATTGCTGATGGTCTCGACCGTTCGCATGCCTCACGAATCCAACAATTGAAGGTACGCAAGATTAGTCGAAAACTTCGTGTCCGGGTTTATCATGCATCAAAAGTCAAGCCGGATTTAGAATTGTGGGGTGCGAACCGGAAGAAGCAATTGTTTGAAATTGTTTTTCGAAAAAGAATTGAATTTGTAGCAGTATCTTAAATGAAATGCAATTGTGTTAGGTACATTTTGAAATATTTATTGGACTCTGTAAATATCTGTGTTGTAGCTGTGAACCTGTCTGTTAGATTGTATCCTGAAACTTCAATTACCTGACAAACAACTTGATTGTACACTTCTCTATGAAATAGATTGCAAGAAGCGCTGTCTAAACTGCTCCTCTTCCCATTGGGAAAATTTCTTACAGAGAGAAAGAAAGTTTTCATGCCGTTCCTTTTCAAACCTTTGTATTAAAATGCGGAGCCCTGTTGTCGGTATCTTCAGTGCACGATCATTGATGCCTGCATTGAAATGGCGAACTTGCCGGACATGTTGTCTGAGGATTGGAAGATTGATATCGAGATCATGTATACGGCCTAAGATACCGAGGATCTGTTTGACGGAATTGAGGCAATCCTCAAATTGTGAACCATACGCCGGCAGATACATTTCCATCGCATATCGCACTCGCTTTCCACGCAAACGCAGAGCATGAAGGGTTTCCTGATGATGTTCGTTCAAGATCACAGGATCGATTCTTGTCAAGAAGGAATCTAATATGGGTGGGAGAATCTCACGGCCGTTGCTGCGTAATGTCAATTTATTCTTCGAGGAGGTGGCTCTCTTTTTCATCGAAGGGATCCCCAAATGAATTCTTCGAACCGCCGCTTAAACCCGGTGCGTATGAGTTTTCGGATTTCTGCTTTCATGACTTTACGGTGTAACTCGCGTATAGTTCGCTCCTGTGCCACAAGCCATTGTAAAGCAATCTTATCTTTGGTTGGGATGTCTTTGATAAGATTTTCCAATTCTTCTTGCAAAACATCGATTTCCCGTACCGGTCCAAAAGCATTAATAAGTTTCTCAATCTCTTCTAACTGATAACGCAATTGTTTTTTAGGAAAGAAATTTTTATGAATCTTCAATGTAGCACGAAGGCGACGGGCTGAAACTCGCATGTTATGGAGCGCCTCTGGATCAGTCCCTTTAACTGTCTCAGATTCGTATGAAAGCATTTCCTGCATCCATCCTAGTAGCGTTCTTCGAAGCGAAACTTTGAGTGGTTCGTTCGGATCAAGATCAACAATTTCCAATGGTCTTGCCATAACAAGAGTAATGTAGATAAAAGATTGCAAAAGATAAAATGGAGAACTGGTCAAGTCACAAAATCAAAGAACTCATGTACGATGAAATCAAATTTGATAAATGAATACAATGTATTTATCTTGTGAAGTATTAAGTTGGACTATCGTTAGCATTAATTAACAAGGACAGTTTTTACATGAAGAACGGGAGAAGAGAACAACAATGACAAACAAAGTTGAAATCAAATGGTTGCGCGAGCCAGAAGAACATGACTATCCAGCAGCACTGGCCTACTTGTCTTTGATTGAGGATGAAAAGAAAGCCACAGAACTTGTCAATAAATTGAAAAGAGCATCGATTTCAGAATTTAAGGCCAAAGATATTTTTAGAGCGTCAGATTTATCCTTATTAGGGATTGGTAATTCTCATATTATAAAAGATCAACATAAAATAAAATCGGGTCATGAACTATCGCCTCTCCTCCTTGTAAGAGATCCGGATAATGCAAAAGTTATTATTGCAGATGGATATCATCGATTATGTGCGGTTTACTCTTTCGATGAAGATGCCGTCATTCCTTGTAAAATTGTGTAAATGCATACACTTTTCTTGTGCATCGAAAATGATCTTATCATTCTTTGTTTTAAAATCATTAGCTTGGAGCCACCTTTATGAACTGGTCGCTTTTTCTTCCTTCGGTGTCCGATGACTACGAAGGCTCTCCCATTGCCTTCTATTTCTTGGTGCTGGTCGCTATCGTTAGTACGATCCGCAGTTTTATTCATATATTTGCCATTGACGGTGGGGCAAACTCCATTGCGGGCATAGCGATCAATTTGGCTGGCGGTTCCAACATTGTTGCGATTTTTGGACAATGGGGTGCAAGCCAACTTCTCCTTGCTCTCTTCTACTGGTTGGCGATTATACGTTATCGGTTTCTAGTTCCTTGGATGCTGGCAATTGTTTTCCTCGAACAAGTTTTACGAATTGGAGTTGGTCATCTTAAACCCATCGAAGTATCCACATTGCCCCCCGGAGCGATTGGAAGTTACATCCTTTTGCCTCTATCATTAATTGCTTTAATATTATCCTTGGTGCAGAAGTCTAAAGCTGGATAATCGATGCCTCTCTGTCTGCTAAAAGAGTGTAATGAATTTATTTAATTGCGTTGCACAAAAAACAGTCGCACTCCTAATGTGACAAGCAAGCAACCTGGATCAAAATATTTTCCATCTCTGCTAAAGCCACTTATTCCCTTAAATTATATTGCAAGACATTGTCATAGACAATGAGGATCATAAAAATCAGTTTACATTCCCATGATAACTTCTATACAAAAACATGATAATCTGACCACATATTTGATACGCCGTCATAATAATTAAAAAACATACCGCAAGTATATTGTATCCGTATTTTTTCGACTCCTATTATTTAAATATAGAGGTGGATTACGTTATCTCACAAATTTTTTCCGTGTGAATTCTTGGTATTTAGCCGCAGTCAATCACACAATAAAATTTCCGGCAGCCGCATTTGGTCAGCTTTCTTTGATTTAAACACCGTGCTCATTTAACTCATACGAATATGGATTTACAAATTATGGTTCGTCTGAATGCTGCAATTATTTTTACTGCGCTCTGCGTTGTCAGCTTGTATGCCGGCTCGATTCGCGGTACTGTACGTGACAAAGGAACGAACGAGCCTATCGTAGGAGCAAATGTCTCGTTACTGGGAACAGGCATGGGAGCAGTGACGAATGCTTCGGGTGAATTCTTCGTATCCATGTTTAAAAGGACGTACACTATTCGAGTGAGCATGCTGGGGTATGAACAGTATGAGAGCAAGGTTGTTCTTCCGGAGGATACTGCGGAAGTAGTGCTTGAAATTTATCTTAAGGAAAGTCCCATTGGTGTCGGCGAAGTTGTGGTTCGGGCGCGCGCAAATAGAGAACTCGAGGCCGCTGGCATTCGTACGGAGTTTGAGTCGAATAACATCATCAATGTAATTACCGCTCAAACGATCGAGCGCTCAACAGATCGGACTGCAACAGAAGTGCTTCAGCGTGTCTCAGGTCTCTCGATCATTAAACAGAATGGAGAAGGTCACGCCGTCGTTATGCGTGGATTAACCCAGCAATATAATAACACACTTGTGGACGGCATTAAAATTCCAAGTCCGGAATCAAAAGACAGATTTATTCCTCTCGATATCTTTCCATCGTCCTTATTCGAACGGATCGATGTCACAAAATCGCTAACAGCTGACCTTCCCGGTGATGCAATAGGGGGAACAACGGATCTCGTCATCCGACGTGCACCTGAATCCTTTATTCTCCAAGTGAGCGCTGCAACGGGCTATAATTCTTCAGTACAGAATAATCCCTTTATGACATTTGATGCGAGTACAGTCCAGGAGCTTGATCCAGATCGGCTTCATCACATCGTTGATCAGGAAAATCCAACTGCCTTTACCAAAGATGCATATGGGCGTTTAACAGTGTCACCATCTGATTTCTCAGTCAACAATCTCAAGTTTACATATAAGAATAGTCCAATAGATGGTTTGTATTCTCTCGTCGTAGGTGACCGCTTTCTCGATTCACGAATCGGCATCATAGCCTCCGGTGGCTATCAAAACACGTTCAATCGGTCACAAACAGATGTTTATAGTATTGATGGTGGAAATATAAATAATAGTTGGAATGCGACCGATGCATCAGTTGACGACCAGACATATTATACACATAAAATGCGAAGCGGAGCAACTGTCAAAGCCGACTTTATTATGGCTATCGATCAGCAATTTTCAGTGACATTCATTTACAATAATCAAACGACGGAATTGACGAGGAATGGCATTTCAACAACCCTTAACGGTACTGTTGGTGCCGCGACCATTATTGGTACCTATCGTTCTGCACTTCAAAAACAGACTATAGCAAATTATTCCATCTCAGGCGATAATTTTACGTCATCACCCATCTCTGTGCACTGGATAGCAAATTATTCCGATGCACAACAGGATCGTCCGGATGATGCTGAATATTCCTTGTTGAATCACCCTGATAGAAATGGGAATATCCCAACTGTGTGGGGCACTGGCAATGTTACTCATTCCTGGCGATGGAATGATGACCGTCAGTACCTTGTCAATGTGGATTTTACGTACAAATTAACCTCAGACGAAACAAATGTTATCCATACAGGCGGAGGTTATACAGGACTTAAACGTGCAAATTTCGAAAATGATTTTACATTAGTCCCCGCGCTTGATCCTACTACCGGACGGACGCCACCCTTCACTGTAATTGATAGCATGAAATTTGTCCCTAATGCAGCGATCGTCGGAAATCCAGTGTTTAATTATCAGAATTACAAAGCACAGGAAGCACTGTTATCAGGGTATTTTGAATACACATTAAACACCGGCGCTTTTCAGGCACTTGCAGGTATTCGATGGGAACAAGCAACGGACCAGTTCTGGACCGCTGCTCCCATTAGTGATAGATATAATTCGGACACGGTAAAATTCATAGACTTATTGCCAAGTGCGCACATTCGCTATGCATTCAGCTCAGAACATATTATGCGCCTTTCTGTCACAAAAACTATGAGTCGGCCAAGTTATTTTGATCTTGTTCCTGCTCAAGACGTGGGAGACGTTAATGTAAACAAAGGGAACCCTGACCTGAAGGCCGCACACTCAACCAATGTTGACCTGCAATATGAGTATGTCACTTCTACTACCGATCAGTTCTCTATTACTTTTTACAAAAAACACATTACCGATGCAATCCAGAAAAGCGTATCCGGTTCCACGGTAACATCTACAACCATGACCAATGGCCCTCCGGCGGATGTCTATGGAGCTGAAATTTCTGTTCTTGTGCACATCGGGAATTTTGGCATCTCCGGAAATTATGCTCAAGCCTATTCACGTACAACCGATCAGGTCACTATCGTAACGATCGGGACCGATATGTGGGGCGAAATTGGACCTGTTAACACGTACGTCACACGAACTCGTCCGCTTCAAGATCAGTCCCCGGTTCTCGCAAATGCAACTCTCTCTTATGGGAATAAGCTATGGGGCACCGGCATGCAGGTTTCATACAATTACACCGGCAGACGGCTCGTTGGCGTCGGTAGCCAGGACGGATTAGATGTCTATGAAAATGGCGTTGGAGATATGGATTTCTCTGCAGATCAGATCATACTACCGGGCCTTAAGCTTTCAGTGAAGCTCTCTAATATTTTAAATTCTGTCGTTGTGCGAGAAGCTCCATCCGGTGCATGGATGATCCATGTGCCCCTCCTTGTTGAACAGGATTATAATAAATTCCGCGGTACTATCGGGATCAGTTTTCTTTTATAAATCACGAACACCAAGCATAAATTAACAAAAGAAAAATCATGAAAGTATTATTAAACCAATCTCATCCAACATATCAATTTTCTACAGGAGGATTTATGCGTACCTTGCTTGTACTAATTCTGCTTACATGTTGTTCCGCTTTACAGGCACAGACAATCTCGTCTGGACCATTATCAGGCCATATTAGAGGAACGACGCTTCCTAATAAATCTTATGTCATTACAGATTCTATTGTTGTTGATGCAGTTGACTCCCTTCGGATCAGCGCTGGTGATACACTGATCATGCAAAGTGTAAACGGTGCGATGTTCGCTTTCGGGAATTTTTATTGTGAAGGCACATCCACAAGTCCCATTGTCATCACTGTTCCGGCTGCACGTCGCACGCTTGGCCCCGGTCAATGGGGCGGAATAGTGATAGATTCACCTAATGTCTTCAGTATGAAGTTCACTCATATTTACTGGGCAGGAGGATCGGATCTTACTGGTCATGCATATCGGACGGTCAATATTGTCTCGGGCTATTTGCACAACACGGTAACGACATTCACGGATAACTGGATCACTGGCACGGTTGATGATGCCATCGGAATCACCGGCGGTAAAGTCAGCCTTCTGCGAAACGTTTGCAAATGGTGCGGTTCACCGGATGGCGATAATCTCAATATTAAAAGTGGTGTATGGGGTGAAATCGCGTACAACGTCATCTGGGGACCAGGCGGAAATGGTATTAAGGTCAATGCCAGTTCCAAAACACGTATAACAAATGTGTGCATTCATAACAATACGATCACTGCCGGCGGCTGGCGCCGTCTTGGAGAACCTGGCTATTGCATTCTTTTGGATGCAAGTGCCCGTGCGGAAATTTATAACAACGTATTCGGCGATTGCTATAATGATCTCGAAATCACAACAGCAGCGGATACCGTAAACACAGTGTACGATAATAATTTCTATTTTGGCTCTGTTGACAGCTTGAACAAAGCGAATATTTTTTGGGCGCCGGATGGCGTTGCGCGTAAACAAGCGCATGATAAATTTATGGCCGGTAATGCAACTGGGTCTCCGTTTGTGAAGTTTAATGATTACTTCACTAATACTTGGGCTGCTCTCGATGCTGATAATAATTATCTGTTGAGTGCAACCTATAAGAACCTGGGATTCACGCCCCCCAGTAGTTGGACGAATCCCGGGATAACCGGCACCCTTCCTGGCGATGCCAATGTCGGAGCACTTGGTGCATCCACAACCGGTGTCAACAATAGCTTGACGAACGAACCAACGGGTTTTGCACTTAAACAGAATTATCCGAATCCCTTCAACCCATCGACGACAATCGGATACGCTCTTCCGCACGATGGCTTGGTTACATTGACTGTCTTTAATCTTCTCGGACAATCTGTTCGTATACTAGTCAACGGTGTGCAGGCAGCAGGCGCTCACGCTGTTCGATTTGATGCATCGACTCTGCCCTCAGGAGTATATCTGTACAAGCTCCAATCTGGCGGAATGAGCAATGTCGGTCGTATGATGCTTTTGAAGTAAATGAAAAGTAGAAAATTGGTTTGCTATTTTATATAGGTATATAGGGAGAACGGCGGTACAGCCTAAGGGACGTGCCGCCGTTCACTGAATCAATCCATTTAATTATTACGATAAGGACTAAGTTATGAATCGCTTTCGTTTTTTATTAATTACCATACTCATTCTATTTGCAGCATCTTTCACCAGACTTCAATCTCAATCAGCAATTGGAAATCCCAATCATTTGTTGCTCGGCAAAGGATCATTAAATTTTCTTGTCATCAGTGATTGGGGCAGAGAGGGTATCGATGACACAGATAAGAAAGCACCCGGTCAACTGAAGGTAGCAAGACAACTTGGAGTTACTGCAAAAATGGTCAAAGCGTCGTTTGTTGTTTCATGTGGCGACAATTTTCATGGACATGGGGTATCCAGCAGTACGGATTCTCTATGGAAAGTGAATTTTGAGAATGTTTACAATGCGAAATCATTAATGATTCCATGGTACATAGCACTCGGTAACCATGATTATGCAGGTAACGCAGATGCAGAACTTGAGTATGCAAAGACAAGCAAGAGGTGGGTAGAACCTGCGCGTTATTTCTCTTTCACTAAGAAACTTCATGGTTCAACGCGGGTTCTTTTTGTCATTCTTGATTCTTCACCCTTTGTCGAAGAATACATCAATGAAAAAAGCGATGGACATCATGTGAGTGGCCAAAAGATAGCAGTACAACTGCGATGGTGCGACAGTGTGCTAAGCTCATCGAGCGCAAGTTGGAAATTCGTATTCTTTCATCATCCCGCATATTCCGCTTCTTCTAAACATGGCAGCACCGTGGAAATTCAGCGCGCGTTCGTTCCTTTGTTTGAAAAGTATCACGTCGATGCCTGCTTCTCAGGTCATGATCATGATTTACAACACTCACGCCCAGATGATGCAACTGTAGAATATTTTGGATGCGGCGGCGGTTCTGAAACAAGGCCTGCAGGGCAAGCGCCTTTTACGAAGTACAGTAATGCTTCTTTAGGTTTTGGAGTAGCCTCACTGACTCAAAGTACAATAAGATTCAGCTTTGTCAACGAGAATGGAGAACAAATTTATGTATATGACATGCATAAGAGAACTGCCAAAGGGCAATAGTTGAAACGTTCGGTAACAACAATTAAGCTGCTTGACCTAATGTTTGTATTAACAGTATACTACTTTCTTAAGGGGAACATATGACACATCTAAAAGAAATCATTAACGCTATTGGTGCTCATGGAAACTGGAAACAACGTCTTCGGCGAGCAATAGAAACAGGGAATAGTGATTTTACCGTTGAAAAAATAAGAGTCGATAATCAATGCGACTTTGGTAAATGGCTACATTCCTTATCTTCGGATGAAAAAAAGTCGTTTCATTGGACCAAAATTCAACAATTGCATGCAAAATTTCACATTGAAGCTGCCCGTTTATTCGAACTTGCAATACAAGGGAATCAAAAAGAGGCTTTGGATGCAATGGTCCTTGGAAGTGATTTTGCAAGATACTCCAGTGAATTAACAATGGCAATGGTGCAATGGAAAAGATCATTAAAACAAACCGTCACCTTAACCAGATATCTAGACGCTCCTATTCTTTCCTATGACTTTGCCAATGATGTTTAATAATGAACTATAGAAGTGGAAACACGCTCCGCTTGTTTTGGGCAACATTGGAATTGGCCTGCATGCAGTAGTGCCTACGGCCTTTCCGCCGCACGCTTGCTGAAGGCGGGCACACAGGCAGATCACACGGCATCCCGATTTATCAGGAGGCCATCCGTTAGGCAACACAAAATGCATCAAAAATATATTCAGGGAGATTATATGAAACGGTATAAGAATCTTGCAGGTGACTCTAAGGTAATCGCATATGAATACGGCTCAGACTTTATACGGGTACAATTTAGAGACAACTCAGTTTATCGTTACACTTATGAAAGTGCTGGCAATGTCAATATTGAACAAATGAAAAAGTTAGCGAATGCAGGTCATGGACTCAATTCGTTCATTAATACGCATGTTCGCAAGCTACAACAATTAAAAGAACGATAAATACATCAGAGCTATTCAAATGCTGAAGGTTAACCACTGATAACTGTGGCAAACCAATACTCTAGAAAAAATGATACATAAACTATCACACATTAAGGAATAAACCATGTCAAGCATACGTACACGATTGTTGATTCTCGGCACGCTCTATTGCTGTGCATTCCCATTAGTCTTTGCTCAAGCCACACTTCCTATTGTTCTCGATACAATTGCTGTTGGAGGAACCGGAGGAATGGATTACATCACATGCGATCCGAAAATACATCGCCTGTATATCTCCCACGGCACTCGTGTTGAAGTCGTTCAGTACGATACAAAAGAGCATGTTGGAAGTATTGAGAAGACATCCGGTGTTCATGGCATAGTCCTCGCATCTGATCTCTCGCGCGGTTTCACAAGCAATGGTAAAGATGGCAGTGTCACCGTGTTTGACACCAAGACGCTGGCTGTTATTAAAACAATCGAGACAAAGCAGCAGAAACCAGACGCCATTCTATTCGAACCAACGACGAAGCGCGTTTTTATTTTCAATGGCGATAGTGAAAACTGTACTGCAATAGATGCAACGACGATGGAGATCGTCGGAACGCTGGCGCTTGGCGGTGGACCGGAGGCTCCTGTAGCGGATCGTAAAGGTGATATTTTCGTGAACATTGAAACGACCAACGAAGTGGTCCGGTTCGATGCAGCATCGCTGAAGATAAAATCCCGCTGGCCAGTCGCTCCAGCACAAACACCAACAGGGATTTCGATGGATCGCGAAAACCGAATTCTTTTCATCGGAGGAAGAAACCAGGTTTTTGTTGCAATGAATGCTGACGATGGTAAGATAATAGCAAGTTTTCCAATAGGGAAAGGTGTGGATGGCACTGCCTTCGACTCAAAGACAGGAATGATCTATGTCTCAAATAAAGACGGCAGCCTTGATGTGATTCAAGAAGAATCAGCATCGAAGTTTACTTCCGTTGGCAAACTCCAAACTTCTCCAGGAGCAAAAACACTTGCTCTTGATAACAAATTACACCGGGTATTTCTTCCTGCTGCCCGCCAAGTGGATGGGCCAGGTGGTATGAAGGGGGAGATGATGGTGCTTGTGGTAGGAGAACGATAGAATCGCGATGTGAAAATGAAGTGCCTCGGAATAATTTCCGAGGCATTCAATAATAAAAGGATACACTATTATATGAGAAGGTCATTTCAATTCTTGCCGATGACTTTAATGTTGTCTGGCACCGCGTTGGCACAAATCATCACGGCAAAACAAGTACCACCTGTTGTGAAAGAAAATTTTCAAGCGAAGTTTCCAGCCATAAAACGTGCGCAGTGGAAATTCAAATCCGACAGAAACTATGAAGCCGAGTTTGCACTGAAGGGAATAGAAATTGTAGCGAAATTCGATTCAACCGGTAAATGGTTGGAGACCGAATCCGCTGCATTTCGGTCTGCGGTTCCCGTAGCGGTATTAGACACTATCTCCAGATACTTCAAGGCATATAAGATCGTCGAGATCCAAACCATATATCGCTGGAACGCGGAGTACGCGCTTTGGGAGATACATTTGGATGGTGCAAACGAAATCGTGAAAGCGCAGTTTGGCAACAATGGTCAGATAATAAGTCAATCCACAAAACCTAAATTTCAAAAAGAGAAGTAGTACCATCCATACCGACAAGTCAACATTCTGTTTACGAAATCTTCACATTCTTATCATCCTCCCGTAACACCAGAATGACATCTTAACAATATATTAAAGGAATCGAATTCATATTAATTCGTTTAAAAGAGGAATATATGAAGCAATTGCTCAGGGTATTTGCATGGATTCTGGCGGCACTCATTATACTGCTTATAGTTGGTTCGACACTTGATCACCTCGATGCGTTCAGCAGCAAAGACGCTTTGTATGGATTAGATTTCCTTCCAGCATTGTGGGTCAGTGCTATTGCGGTTGTACCGATCGTTCTATTCTTTCTCTTTGGAAAAAAGAGAATTGCCTTTCTGTTATTAACCGTTGTTTGCATTTACACAGCGGCTTTTGGTGATTTCTCTCTTTCATTTCTTATTCCACGAAACCGACCGCAATCTACCATAGCAAAAAAGATAACTGTCGTTGCGTTGAATGTTCAATATTATTCGCATGGCGTCAATGAAGTGATAGATGGTATTCTTTCTCTTGGGGCCGATGTGGCGCTCCTATCAGAAAACGACCTTTCTGATAGCCTCACTTCTGTTGTGAAGAAAAAAATTGCTCCAATGCAGATATGTATGGGACATAAAAACAGCGTCGCTATTCTTTCACGATATCCAATTGTCGATTTTAAGGAAATAGAACTTCCAAGTTACGAGGCGTCTTTATCCGGGAGCAACGATATCGATGATCTTTCCCGCCATCCTCACCGTTCGTTTGTGTACGCGCTCCTTAACGTTAATGGGACTCAAGTGAATGTTGTATCGATCAGATTTATTGCTGGCAGGCCAAAAAATAATACACTTGGGGAAAATTTACGTTGGGGAAGGTATCTTCTTGCAATGCAAATGGAGGAGGTTGATGCTTTTACCACGTACTTGCACGGACTTCATGGCCCGGTTATTTTTGGTGGCGACCTCAATGCACCACCATTATCAAAACCAATGCGTAAGATTCAATGCATGGCGACTGATGCCTACATGGCTAATCATTTCTGGGGAGATTATACATTCCGTACTGAATTGCCCACGATGAGATTAGATTATCTCTTCAGCATAAACAACGTCATTCCTGATAACGCTCGAAGACCGCATCTGACAGTTTCGGATCACTTTCCAGTGGTCGCTGATTTCTGGATTCCAATCATAGAAACGGTTCAAGCGACAAAAAGGGGCATCGTCTCTCTTTATTAGGGTAGCTGGTTCACGCAGCTTTTCAGAATAATTACTTCAGCATTGTTACGAACGAATTGTCTAGCCAGACAGGCGCGTCATTGCTGTTGTTGAAGTATGTTGCTGTGCTATATGCAACAATCACACCTATTATGGATCCCGCGTAAATATCCACAAAAAAATGTTGTGACAAATAAACGCGAGAGAATGCAATAATACAAGCGGCAATGAACAATAAGGGTCGTAGCAAGCGTTGCTTTGTCATCATGCATAAAAGTGTGCAGGTGGTAAAGATTGTTGCGCTGTGACCTGATGGAAAACTATTAAAGGAATAGACTTCGACACCGGGAACAAGGTACAATTGATGAATCCCTTTAAAGAATTGACACGGTCGGAATGAATCGGAAAAAAATAATCTCTTTAGTAATTGAATAATAACAGAGCATGAAATATTACTTATCGCGAGCATCATTGCATATCGGAATCTGATAAATAATAAAATCAATACCAATATTGTTGCACTAATACCGTCTCCTAAAAGAGTTGCATATGTAAAAAAGACATCAGCAGCAGACGAGTGATATTGATTGATAAAAAGGTGGATGTATGCTTTCGGAATAAGAAGGAGGATGAATCCGCCGAAAAGGATAAATACATACATCCACTCGATAAATGGTGAACTATACTTGATCTGCTGAATAATTCTTTGTAAGAGTATTTGTCTTGAATGAATATTCACTGTACAGCCTGTTTTTCCTGAAATTTATATCCCACTCCTGGTACTGTTTCGATATAAGATGCGTATCCTTTAAGTTTCTTTCGTATGCGTCCGATGTGTACATCTATTGTACGGTTGGCTGAACTGTCGTAGTGACCCCAGATAGTATGAAACAACACCTGACGCGTCACTACTCGTCCATGGTTTTTTGCAAGTTGTATAAGAATTTCAAATTCCCTTTTAGAAAACTCGACTTGTTCCTTTCCACAGATCACTGTAAATTGAGAAATTAGAATCGATAAATCATCGATCGTGATTATATCATTCTCTCTATCCTGCATAGTTAGCTGTTGTTGATCTTGTCGTCTAAAAAGTGCGCGTATCCGGGCTTTCAAACGAGGTATTTGCAAGGGTTTAGCGATATAATCATCTGCACCGACTTCAAGACTAATAATTTCATCTATCTCTGTCTCCTTATTACTCAGAATGAATACAGGAACATCGGGCAATTCAGGTTTTTGTTTGACAACTCGAAGAAAATCCAATCCGTTCATATCCGGCAGCTGAGGATTAAGAATGATGAGGTCTGGAAAAAACTGCAAGTGGTTCAACGCTTCCCGGCCTGAAGAAGCGGTCGTCACGTAATACCCTTCCTGCGAAAGAACACTTGATAACATCGAAGATGTTTCTGTATCCAAATCAACGATGAGAATAGATTTACAAGCTATGGTCATAGGTTCTTCGTTTACAATAGTTTTACAGAAGGGTAACGAATTGTTTCTTGCTCGTCTGCCAATGAATGAATAAGTTGTGATTGAATAAATTTCATGAACATGAACTTTTACTATATACGAGATAATACTTATGAAAAATCAATCTTCTCTTTCTACAATAATTCCTCTGTTTCAATCTGTGGAGGAAAATTTCCGTAATAATAACCTGGAACTTGCACTGTCAGGAGTTCGTTCCATTCTCGCAGACGATCCAAAAAACTTCTATGCAATTGCAATTGAGCGTCGTCTGAAGCGTATTTTTGATCTTCAACAAAAACCGTCTACTGCCTCTAATGCGACGGAATATTCTCGTGCCCGAATGATTGCTGCACTGGAACACGTTTGTCATATGGCTGTACAACAATTGACGAAAATTTCTGAACAGGCATCGGTCCATGACATGAGTCACCAATTGCGAGAACAAGCGTTGGAGAACAAATATCAAGCGCTGCTGCATCGAGCAAGACAGCAATTCCATATTCAAGAATATAGCCGCGCTCTTCAAGAAGCGGAACGTGCTCGTATTATCCGGCCGGATAGCGTTGAAGCTGATACCTTGATTCTGGAAATCAAAGCTCATATAGCAACTCCAGCAGTAAAAGAAAAACAACAGGCGCGGTTAGAAGATGCGGCCAAAGAAAAAAATGAAAAGCCGAAACAGGCACGAGAATTAAAAAATAAAACAGCCATTGAAAGGTCTGAAGTTGTAACTGAGAAGATTCTTTCTTCCATCTCCTTTGCTGATTATCACCGGACGAATGCCGATTATGCTGTCTGTCTCCAATATATTGAGCAAGGATTAGAGCTCGATCCTTCCAATGAAGTGCTCCTTCAGATGAAAGAAGAAGTTGAAAAGGTTGTAATGGAAAAATTCTCGGAGAAGGAGTCTTCATATCAGTTAGTCTGAAGTGTGTAAAGACAGTTCAGCAAGATGTAGGCGTGCTTCGTCTTGCTGTTGCTTTTCGCGGAGGTTCTTTGGAACATGCTTTATCACTTCTTTCAATGAAGATACTGCCAGGGATTTGTTTCCCATCGCTTTATAAGTCCAGAAGAGTTCATAGTAGGCGAACGAATTGGACGAGTCGTACCGTAAAGCAGTTTTCAAATAATGTTCTGATGCTTCCAGGGAACCAGAGAGATCTTCGCCAAATACCACGCGCACGATGCCTTTTTCCAGCCAGCTGAGTTTTGAACCCTCACGTTCGAAAATTGCGCGAACGACGTATGGATAAGAAAACGTCGAATCGCACTCCAGAGATCTCTGAATGTGCGACTTCACATCTTTCCCAATAGATATTTTCTCTCGAATACCAACAAACGGAATAAGGCTTCCTTTTGCCAGTGCATACCAGAAATGTGCTGCCGCACTATCGGGATAATTGTGTGCAAGAGAGTCTGCAAACTCAATAGCCTTCTTATATTCCAGCTCAGAAGCCGAGTCTTTGTTCAGATGAATTCTTCCATTGTCGTTGTGAATGCGAACCATACGAAGTAAGCAGGCATAACTCGTAGGAGATTCATTGTAAGCCTGCTCGTATTCCTGCTGAGCTGATTTATTATCGAATGCTTGATAATAATAATCTCCCATGGCTATGTGGTTCTCCTTAGGGGGATTCGAAAAATAGATGATTAATCCAAAAAGTGCGGTGAATATAAATTGTGCCGCTTGTGTCAATTCCATGATGATCATTTCCTTATGAGTACGATAATAAGGATACAAAACGCATCTTGCTGAACAATAACCGATTCATTACCAATTTGTTAAGTCTGTTAGTGTATCTTGTAAAGGCCAAAATGTGACCGTATATTAATATGCAAGAGAAGAAATCGTTATGAATGTAACATCCTTTGTTTTAGGACAAGCGCTGAGGCAGCTTGGCATCCCTACAGATGCAATTCGCCAATTGCAGATCGCCGGTCAATTGAGCGATGTCGATGGGAGCGGATTCCCCAATGAATTATTTCAGTTGAGTGCTCCAATGGTAACGCGGGGATTGCTGAACTATGCAATCCTACAGATGAAGCGTGACTGGTTATATCCGCAGTGGGTGCATCAACAACTTGATCCAAAAAGTAAAAGTTTTGTCGCAAGATCGCAGAATCCATTGCTTCTTAACATTACGCACAGAAATTGGACAATGCTCGGCAGTCCATATGGAGAGTACGAAGCTATTGTCGATCCTTGCGGATTACTCACACCGTTACCTCGTGAATGGTCGATTGATGTTTGGCTTGTATCAGATCGGGGGATATTCCTGCCATCACTTTCCATACCGATATATCAAGAATACGATACAAAGGCACCAAGAATCACAACTCGGTTTGATGTTCATGGTATGTTGTTAGAAATTGAGGCATTCGTTGATACAACGAATCAAGGAAGAGATGTGATCTTCCAAGCCGTTCACGTAACCAATAACACCGATCAAGTATTAGATGCATTAGTATGTTTTGCTGTGCGGCCGTTCAATCCAGAAGGGGTTGCGCCGATCCGGCATATTGAATTCAAGCAAGCACGCCAATTGTATGTTGATCACTGTCTCGGACTTGTCTTTGCCGAGGAACCACAGAGAGTATATTGTTCCAATGCTCAGCAAGGAGATGTAGTGAATACACTTCGTCGGCAAGTAGAATGCGGCAATTGGAGATCATCAGAAGAAACTGATCTGAAACATTCAGTGTCGTGCTCGAATGGTCTGGCAAATGCAGCAGTAGTGTTTGAGGCAAACCTTGTTCCCAACGCAAAACGGTCAATTCACTCTAGTATTGCCTTAGGAACAAAACAGTTTCTTTCACGATTGCAGTCAAAATCAACCTGGCGTGTCTCCTTTGAACAGCGAAGGGAAAGACATCAAGCTCGATGGATTAAAGAACGGTCAATTGGTGCTGTGATCGAAATTGCCGACGAGCGTCTGCAAAAGCTCTTCGATGCTAATGTACTGGCTCTTTTACAACTGCAGGATGGTGAATTTATTTCTCCCGGTCCATACCTTTATCATCATTTCTGGTTCCGGGATGCAGCACCGATGGTGCATGCGTTGGATAGATTGGGATTTCATCGGCGTGCAAGACAGGTATTAGATTCCTTCCCTGAAAGGCAAGCCAGCGATGGTTTTTTTAGAGGGCCGGATGGAGAGTGGGATTCCAATGGCGAGGCACTCTGGCTGATCGAGCAACACGTTGCATTATCGCATCCGATTTCGTGGTTAGGACATCTATTCCCGAATATTCAACGCGGTGCTGAGTGGATTATTCAGAAAAGAAAGCAGAGTCACGATACATTTTCTACAAATCGAGGACTTCTTCCGCCAAGTTTAAGCGCCGAACATTTTGGAATGGTTGATCAATACTATTGGGACTCCTTCTGGGGATTAAGAGGCATTCGTTCCGCGGCCGCTCTCGCTCATATCATTCATCGGCGGGAGATTGCAGAACGATGGGATCGTGAAGCTGAAATGTTCTCCAAAGATATTCGAAGGTCACTGGAAATCGCTGCCGACCGGTTAGGCAGAAATCTTATTCCGGCATCTCCCTCGCGTCCGTTTGATGAAAGTGCTATCGGATTTGTTTCCGGAATTTATCCGCTAGGTATTACAGATGTCTTTCCATCAGCTTTTAATGCAACACTGCATGAATTCACGGATAGGTTTGTAGATGACAGAGGGTTTTTCCATCCCATTATTCATTCTGGGTACAATCCATATCTCACATTACAGATTGCGCACGCTTTTTTATTGAATAACCAACCACAACGGGCCTGGCAAATTGCTGAGACAATTTTCCGTCAATGCCCGTCACCATATTCATTGCCCGAAGCGATACATCCAAAGACAGGCGGTGGAGCTATGGGGGATGGTCATCATGGCTGGGCTGCCGCTGAAATTGTTCTCTTTTTTCTCGATTGTCTTGTGCGTGAAGAAAGAACAATGCTTTCTTTCTATAAAGATGCGACTGCAGGAATGATTCCATGGGGAATGAACACTTCTTTTCATGGAATTGCGACATCATTTGGGAAAGTCGGTTGTACATTAAACTACGAAACTGAAGGAAGGGCAATATGCTCGCTGTCACTTGAATCTATTTCAGAAAAGAAGCCAAGTGCAATTGATATCTATTTGCCGTTCTCAATCAAGAGAGCGTTGACGTCTACGCAGGGTGTAGATCTTCAGATTACATCAGGGCAGGAGAAAACAAGAATTACTTGTTCATCAGGCAACGCAGTATTGCTCCTGGAGAGATAATATATTCGTTCCGGGAATGCGGTGAATATGAACGGTAAGGGGAAGTTCCATCTTTGCCTTAGCATAGAGAGATTCATTTTCGCCGACAAGGATTGCTAAACCATCGGGGTCGCACAGCTGCAATAACGGGATGTCTATATCGCTATCGGTGGCAACAATCATGGGCATACAATCGCCGCTCAATAGACGGTATTGGGCAACTTTTCCATCGCCCACCGGAATCGGGTTCAATATTTGATTCGTGATTATTCCGTTTACGATTTTTGGCTTAATACCGGCAATATTATTTATAGGAATATCAAACAACATAGAAGCGGCCATTTTCGCTGAAACATCGTTGCTTGCCGAAATAATAAAAATCGTATACTCCCACTGACGCAACAGGTGTATCACCTCAAGCATGATCTGATTTGCCTTTGGCACAGGGACTTCCATTCCTTCACACCTGATCGTATCGGAACTCGAAAGTAAAACTCGTTTGGTTGTTCTGATAAGAAAGTCCAAAGAAAGGCCATTCAATGCGCGCACCGCTTCAATGTAAGCAGTTGATGCATCTTCTTTTACCATCTGCTGATATTCGGTCCATGAGAGCGAGAGAGGAAAGTCTTCAGAGAGTAATTGTGCAAAAATGGCATTACCAATATCACCGACAAGCAATGTATTATCCAGATCAAATACCGCGGTTCTGCTTTTCCCACCCAGATGAGATTCACCAAACCGCTGCTCAATATCTAGGAGGCACTCCAATATGTTCGATCGAAAAACCATTTCTATCGAGTACTTTGACATAAAGCCAGGGTCGATCAATTCGTAGATTCTCATTGCGCTGTGAATGATCGAAGAGGTTTAGCTGCGAATGCAGGAATCGTAAGTGGTTTATGATGTTGATGAAGTGCAACTGTAACGTTTGAGATCTGGTAAGGAATCGGCAGCTGGCGAATCTTGATATTACAATACCCATCAGTATATTGCAACATATTATACTTCAAGAACTTCACAGGGTCGTCACAGACTGCGCCTGCTCCATTGGCAAAAAGAATTCCGTTACGATCATATATCTCATTTCGATGAATATGTCCATGCAATACATATCGGACATTGAACGATTGGAAAAGGCGGATAATTCTTTTTCTTTTTTTCATCCGCATGGTGTTCGACTCTATTTTTGTCCAAAGTCTGCCTCCTTCATAGTCTGATTGAATGAAATCGTTAAAGTGATGATGGATAACAATAATGTTGGTACGATCAGCTAAAATGCCGAAGGAGGTCATTTTTTCTAAAGCATCAATTTGCTGATCGTCCAACATTCCATTCGTGCCCAATGGATTTTGCCTAAAAGACCATGGAGGAATTGAATTCAAGCCGATGATGTTGAATGGCCCTACTATTTTGATAAAAGGAAACAGACTTGTTTCACTCAATCTTGTGACATTCTGGAAAGTCTCAGCAAATGCATTCTGGAACAATGCTATATGCTGTGTATAGTCGATACTACGAATATGCTGCGGAAAACTCAGCACATCTACAGCGCGATGTGGTCCGCCGAAAATATCATGATTCCCAGGCACGATAGTCAATTTGCTGCTATCCAGCAATTGATGATTTAAAAGTATTTCCCGTGCAAGATAGTAATCATCTTCATCAGCCGTGCTGACAATATCACCGGAGACAATTATATGATCTGCCCCTTCGTTCAACATAGAACGTAAGAGCATTTTAAATGATTTGATATGCTCACGATAATGCTGCCGGCTCAAATGCGGATCTGAAATATGTGCTATTTGAAACATATCTTTCATAAGAATATTTACGCTGCCTTGTGTAATAATCGGCGTTGTTTTACCTGTTGTATAACATCTTCGTACGTAATAAAGAGACGGTTCAGAATGGATTCCCACCGGTATTCCTGAGCACGTCGATGTGCCTGTTCGCCCATCGTCCGCCTATAATTCGGGTGATCGAGCAGCCATTCCACTTTTTGTGCAAGGTTCACACCGTCCAGTGGTTTAGCAAGGAGTCCAGATGTTCCATCTTCAATGATCTCAGTTGCGCCCCCCATTTTTGCTGCAACTGGGGTCAATCCGGAAGCCATTGCTTCTAACGTTACCAATCCGAAGGTCTCCGTTGTTGAGGGGAAGACAAAGATGTCGGCAGAGGCGAAACTCTCTGCAAGCGTGACACCCGTCTGGTATCCCAGGAAGTGTGCGCCCGGCATCATCTGCTCAAATTCGGTCCGAGCGTGACCTTCCCCCACGATCACCATTTGAAAATCATTTCGCTTTGTTTTTAATTGTTGATATGCATCAGCTAGGACTCGCAAGTCTTTTTCCCATACTAACCTGCTTACAAATAATACGATGGGTTTAGAACCGCCGCCGAATTGTATTCGCCATACGTCATTTCGACGCTCAGGCGTGAAGAGCCCCGTGTCGACACCATTTGGAAGATATTGTAAACGTTGAATATTGTTTTCTGTCAATTCATTTAAAATAGGTCTTGTAGGGACGAGAGTTAGATCTACGTTGTTATACAGATTTCGGGTTATTCGCCATACAAGGTCTTCAAGCTTTGTCAGGTTATAATAACGAGGATATGCCGGGAAGTGTGTATGGTATGTTGCAACCACAGGCACGTCAAAATGTTTTGCATATTTCACCGCACCAAATCCGAGTGTGCAGGGACTATTGATATGAATGATGTCCGGCCTGAAATTATTTAGTATTTTGGCGAAAGATTGATATCCTGGCAAAGCCATCCTGTATGCTTTTTGGAGCGGGATGACAACGGAGGGAACCTTATACATCGGAATGAGCTGCTCTGATAGTTCAGGCAAAATAGAAGTGATGGCAATTACCTCATGATTTCTGGCAAGTGCGCCATCAATCATTTTATATACAACACGCGTGACTCCATCTTGTCCGACTTTTAAGTTCGCATTGAAATACGCTATTCGCATAAATACTCCTCTTTTCTTGCATGCAATATAAGAGAAGCGTATTACTGGAAAATGATGGTGTGGTTATTGATTTGTTAAGCTTTTCGGATGATGAAATCTGGAGGAACGCATTAAAAAAGAGGAAGGAAGGCATATCGAAGAAGAAAGAGGGCTACGGTTATTCCTATCACCCAAAGGAAAAATTCGATTCCGTTTATCGGTTCAGTATTCTCTTCTCTGTTTTGCTCTGGGAGATTTTTTTCTACCATTTCGAAGATCTTCGATGAAGGATCATGCTCGTTTTCTGTATTTGCCATACAGCTTTATCCTTTATGAATCATTAATAATAACAAGAAGCAATGAGTAAAGTATTACGGAATTGTTAATTTATTATTAACAAAATTGAGTCTTTTCTACGAATCCTTGAAAGAGAGAAACCTAACCCCTATATTAAATGCACAAATCTGAAAGATTGAAGTACCTTATGAAAAAAAACATTCTAATCGTCGATGATGAAAAAGATATCATCGATCTTTTATCGTATAATCTGATCAAAGAAGATTTTTCGGTGATTACCGCCCGCAACGGACGCGAGGCATTGGAACGAGTGAAACAAAAACCTGATTTGATCATTTTAGATATAATGATGCCGGAAATAAACGGGTTGCAGGTTATTCAGGAATTAAAAAGGGATAAGAAGACAGCGTCCATTCCTGTGCTTTTACTTACAGCAAAGGGTTCAGAGACGGATGAAATTGTTGGCCTGGAAGTAGGAGCGGATGATTATATTATTAAGCCGGTGAAAATTGGAAAAATCATTGCGCGTGTACATGCGGTACTTCGCAGACAAGAGCAGGCTGCTCAAAAAGCAATTCCACAAATGGATATTATTTCTATAAAAGACTTAGTAATTAACGTGTCCAGCTACACAGCAAGCATTGGGAAGCAGAAGCTATTATTTCCAAGAAAAGAATTTGAAACGCTCGTTTATCTTATTCGGAATCGTGGGAGAGTGCTTTCACGAGAAGCCATATTAAATGCGGTCTGGGGGGAAAATATTCATGTGGTGGATAGAACTATAGACGTTCATATTAGAAAAATACGCGAGAAGCTTGGTACTTATTCGGATTATGTCGAGACAGTTTCTGGTGTTGGATATCGATTTAAAGCTTAAATGAAAATACAAACAAAAATTACCGTTACTTATGTTGTTCTTGCACTGTTGATTGTTGTCAGTCTCGGTGTATTCACAAGCATGCGCATGGAATCGGTACTTCAAGGAGCGAATGGTAAACGAACTAAGCCGTCAAGCCGATTTGGTTTTCTTCATTCTCGAAAAAGATACGACGTACTCATTCTCGCAAATCGATCAACAGGTCAAGTTGGTCGGAGGTCTAGAAAACCTTCGAATTACACTAATTGATGTACAAGGAAACGTACTTGCAGACTCGGATATTCCTTTCCCAGATATTGCTGAAGTAAAGAACCATTTGAATCGTCCAGAAGTTCAAGATGCAAAACGTTATGGTGTTGGACACGATATCCGTCATAGTGCAACTGTCGGTCACGATTTTTTGTACATGGCAAAACTTGTAAGGATATTTCCAAAGGGAATTAATTTTAAAACGCTTCAATATATCAGATTGAGTGTTCCACTCGAAGACGTGCAGGATCAAATCAATCGCATTCGTTCGATTATTATAATAGTTGGATTAGGAGTACTGCTTGCAATTGTAACGGTCAGCATAATTGTTTCTCGTCTCATTACAAAACCGATGACGCAAATTGCCCAAGGTGTGGAACAAATTCGCTCCGGCGATCTGGATGCACAGCTTATTGTTTCTTCTAATGATGAAATCGGACTTGTAGCAAACGCGGTTAACGAACTCGTACAAAAGCTTAAGTCGGATATTGTACAATTGAAGAAATTAGAGCAAGTGCGCAGTCAGTTTCTAGGAAATGTTTCGCACGAGCTTCGCACACCGATATTTGCTGTACAGGGATATTTGGAAACGCTTCTCAACGGTGCTGTAGATGATCCTGCTGTGAATCGCTCGTTTTTGGAAAAAGCACAATCAAATTTGGACCGTCTCAATGTATTGCTAGAGGATCTCATCAACATTTCTCAAATCGAATCAGGTGAAATGAAAATGAGCTTCCGATACTTCAGTATCAACGAATTTCTAGAATCTGTAATCAAAGAATTTGAAACTATAGCGGCAAACCGAGATGTTGTTCTAAAACTATTATTGAACACGACCGCGGACGATGAAATTTTTGGCGATAGAGATAGATTGCGGCAGGTTCTAAATAATTTAATCAGCAATGCTATTAACTATAATAAATCCGGAGGGGAAGTAGTTATCGCTTCCGAGAAAAAAGAACATGGCATTCAACTGAGTATAAAAGATACGGGTGTTGGAATTCCATCTGAACATCTTTCAAGGATATTTGAGAGGTTTTATCGTGTTGACAACGACCGCTCACGCGAGCTTGGCGGCACCGGCCTAGGCCTTGCAATTGTTAAGCATATCGTGGAAGCCCACGGAAGTCAGGTACAGGTGGAAAGTAAGGTGGGAGAAGGAAGCATATTCCGATTCCTTCTTAAAAATAACTAATGTGCATTCGCCGGTATTTCGATGGCTGGAACCATGATCTCTATGAGCTCTTGTTCCAACGCAAGTAATTCATTCCGCATAGTTTCACGATAGTGTTCAGATTCTTCAAGCAGCTTTGGAATCAGACTTTTGTAATAGTTTATACCATCCTGTAAACTCGCTTTGAATGTGCTGAAATATTTTTGTTCCTTTGCATTCCAAGTATCAAGCCGTTTTTGGATTTCAATTTTCATATAATCCACATATAACCGCAGCTCATTTATGAATAAATTGGGGCGATTGGGATCAGTCATAAGTTGTATACGGCCGTAGATGTGCCCCACCATTTCTTCTAATGAGGTAATTTTTGAGAAGTAAGCGAGATTCGGCCCTGGACATATTGCAACAGCGCGTTCTTTTGCGGGTCCATGACCATTACTGTTGATGAGGCCGGATGCAGCAAGATCTTCACACAGACAGGCTTTCTCAACTATCTTCGCAAGTTTCTCAAATAGCACCGTCGGTGAAAAATTCTGTTTTTTTAATTGATCAATTTTAAGTTCTTGATATTGGCTCGATGCAGTGCAAATTGGTTCAGTCGTAAATTCTGTGTTGGAGACGAGAAACTTTTTTGTGCATTTGCTTCCGGGGTTTCCCTCATTGGCGCGCTGGTGGATAAGCAAGTCGCTCGTGCTTCCCCGTAGATTATTAAACGGCACTCCAAGTGGTGAAGCATCGCTGATATAATAATCCTCTCTCCTAGCATGAACAAGTAGCTGTCTTGTCGTCTCATCGACATTGGTTGCCTCTGGGACGAGGAGAAACGGTGATCCCCAGCCAGTTCCTTCAATACAGTAATATTCACGCAAGAACTTGTCTTCCTTCGCCGTGCCAATCCCGCCTTGTACAGTTATTCGAAACGGTAAAGAGTGAGGAAGAGGCATTCCTTTTTCCAGTAATGCCGCAGCATAAATTTGCCGTAATTCTGAAAGCAATAAATTTCTATTGGTCTTGAACTCGTCGAGAATTGGCCCAAGCAAAAGCCCATGCGAAGGAAAAGCATGTCCGCCGCAATTTAATCCGGATTCAATACGGAATTCTGAAATCCAAATTCCTTTCTTTGCAAGTATCTTTCCCTGAATAATGGCAGAACGATAATCGCTGACTTTGAGGATAACCCTTTTATTTAGATTGCCATTTTCATCGGGGAAAAATTCGGGCCGTTGTCCCATGTAACTGAATAACCGGGGATTCAATCCCGCAGAGAGAATAACTGATGAATTGAGGTCGCTTTGAGCAAATCCGCGCAGTGAGGCAAGTGCATCTGAAAATTCTGCCGGGAGTTCTTTTTGATCGTGTCCGGTATTAGCTTTATCTAATTTTGTCATGATGTTAACATCGATATCGCCGGCAATAATATTTGTTCGTAACTCATGCTGCAACGCTGATTGTTTTTCGGTGTCGGTCACATGTATCATGCGATGATAAAGCACTTTAAGCTGTGAGTCCTCCGGCAGAATTTCGAAATACTTGACAATCTCGCTTCCTTTCTCAAACGCTGAAGCTTTGAGAGTGGCAATCTGTTTCTGCACAATCTTCTGGAGAAGATTGAGATAAGCGGTAATCCTTTTGGCTCGATAATCTTCATCCCGAACAGTAATCGGAAAATAAGTCTCCTCGAACAATCGTGCATAATGCTTTCTCATGTGCTCGATTAAAATATCATCTACAATCGATATGACAGATGAAATACCGTACCTCGCAACTCGAATAGGAGTGTCAACAGAAAATGCCAGTCCTAATACCGGAATATGAAATGAATGCACTCGAGTATCTGCCATCTTTAATTCTTTCAATAGTAACAATTTTAATCAAATTAATACAAGATCGTGTATTTTCCCGCAAAATCAAATTATATCCAGAGAAATGCAGACTTATTTATTAAAATGATAATGAAGTGGTGATCAGTGGTTCCAATAAAGGAACTACAATAAAAAAAATAGAATGTTAAATATTGTGTATATCAAATTAAACCTTTATATATCTATCGATTTCTTATAAGAAACAAAAATATTAATGGCTCGTTTGAAAAGTATGAAAAGGTTGCAAAAAAGAGTGGCGTTAGTATGTTTTTCTCGTTCCCTCGGCGGGCTTGAACTTTCTACTATTCGCATAGCACAAGCGATGGAAAAAAAAAGTGTTTCCACTGTTGTAATTGTACCAAATTCATCGCCGCTTGAACAGCGAGCAAACGATGCAAACCTTCATGTAAATACAATCACACCTCATTTGAAATATGGAGATATCTCGACAGCACTACACCTTGCCCGTGTACTGAAAGACCAACAAATCGAATTGGTTTTGCTCATGCAATCAAGAGATATTCATCTTGCTGCTATTGCATCAGTGATAACACCTCAAGTGAAGTTAGTGTTTTATCAGCAAATGAATTCGCGCTATAATAAGCGTGATTTTATTCACACATGGATATATTCGAAACTATCACTATGGATTTCCCTCACTCAAAGCATGAAAGAGGATGTGCTTTCATATACGCGTATGCCACGTGAGAAAGTAAAAGTAGTACCTTTAGGGATAGATCTGTTGCAATTTGATCCATCACACTATGATAAAAATGATGCACGAACATCTTTTGGATTATCCACTAATGGTTACACTATCGGAGTTTTAGGACGGCTCGATAAGCTAAAAGGTCAGCATGTATTGCTTCAAGCAGTACCGGAAGTTGTGAAGCAACACCCAAATGTCACATTTCTTATTGCAGGCGATGAAACCGCGGGGGAACATGGATACAAAGAATATTTAATGAAATTGGGCCGAACACTTGACATCGAACGATACGTAAAATATGTACCTTTTACTGAAGATGTTCCTCGTTTAATGGCAGCTCTTGATGTTTTTGTTCTTCCATCGTTCTCTGAAACATTTGGACTTGTGGTTGTAGAAGCAATGGCGATGGAACGGCCGATCATTGCGACGAATGCAGGCGGGCTACCAGAGATTATTACAAACGGCAAGACGGGATTACTTATAAAACCACGCGATGCAACCGCGGTTGCCTGGGCGATTCACCGCGTTCTTAGTGATTCTGACCTCCGTTCGTCACTTGGACATTTAGCTCGTGAGGAAGCTTTGAAACGATACGATTTTGATAGTTGTGTAAATTCTCTTCTCGAATCGCTTGCAATGCTTTGAACAATCTATGATTAGTCTAAAAAAAAGAGATCACGCATATTATCGCCAAATGATTCTTTAATTATTCAATTATCAGCTTGTAGTAAAGTAAATCAATAAAAAAGGCAAGGCGAATCAATTGATTCTAACCTTGCCTTCGATTTTGTTAGGCCTCTTAATACCCCTCTTGATTCAACTACTCCCCGTATGCCTCATCAAGCTTTACAATGCGGATGAAGCGCCTTGCCTTTTTTCGGTAGAGCAATCCGAACTTCTCGGATACAGCTTTGTAGGTGATTTCAATAAACCCTGGGTGGGCTACAAACTGCAGTGTTAAAGTAAGCGTTTGCTCACTAAGACGGTATCACGTAAACGCGTGTTTTTTATTTTTTTATAGTTTTGTGAAAAAAATACTTGACAGAATCCCCTAAAAACCATTTTAGAGAATTCGTTGTTTGAGGGCTTTTGCGACAGCGCTGCTACGCTTGTTCACGTGAAGTCTTTCATAGATTTTTCTTACGTGAGTATCGATTGTGTGATGACTGAGAGAAAGCTTCTTGCCGATTTCCTTTTTCGTTAAACCGTTTATCATTTGTAAAAGGATTTCTCGCTCGCGATTGGTTAAATTGTAATCTGGAGAAGGCGAATTTAATGCAGCAAACGATGTTAAAACTTTTCGCGCAATTTGTGCGTTGATAGGTGAGCCGCCGTTCTGTACGTCGCGAATTGCCTCGATAATTTTTTCTACTGGAGAATTTTTTAATAAGTAGCCTACGGCTCCATCACAGATAGCTTGAAAGATACTGTCACTATCTTCGCGCACAGTAATAATAATAATTTGAGTAGACGGAGCAAGCTGTTTAAATTTCTGTATTCCTTCCAGTCCACTCATACCGGGTAACCCGATGTCTAACAGAATGATACTTGGATGCTTGCTTAATTTTAGCTGTTGAAGAGTTTTCTCGCATGAATTAAATGATTGACTGCATACTAAATCGGCTTCGCTATTAATCAACTCGATAAGGCATTTTTGGAAAAATAAATTATCCTCAACAATCCAGATTTCTGCTCTTTTAGTAGAATGTCCGATCGTACGTTTTATTAAGCGGCTTTTCATGCTATTGTGTAATTGATTTCTTTACTTGATACAAAAAGGGGCTTTATCAAAGTAATCATTTCTGACTATCTTTTCAATATGTTGATGCATTTCTTTGGTCAATGCGAATATTATTGGCATTATGTGATAATTTCTTAACCTTGCTAATCGAATGATTATTGGCTACATTTTTCGTCAATGAAACCAGTTATTTTGATATTTTCCCTTTTGAGTCTACTTTCGTTGCCTGTGCTTGCGCAAGATTCGAAAGAGAACGCCGACTTCAAACTTGCCGTGAATCTCTATAACGACAAGTTATATGATTTAGCTCTTGAACAATTCCGCGCATTTATCGACTTGTATCCCAATACCGCACAAGGCGTTGAGGCACATTTCTATCTAGGACTTACACAGTCCAAGCTTGGTAAACACGACGATGCGCGGTTCACCTTCCAAAATTTTGCTCTTGCATATTCTGACAACAGTAAAGCTCCTGAAGCGTGGATGAACGCCGCAGAGGAATACGCGGCTATGAAAAATGAACGCGAGGCGGCAATGGCGTTCGAACGCGTTAAGACGTTTCATCCGAAGAGCAAGTTTGCACCAATTGCTCTGTCAAAAGCAGCAGATTATTACGAACAGCTTGGCGACAAGGAAAACACTATTCGTGTGCTTCGTATGTTGACACAGGAGTACACAACAGTTGAAGTTCTTCCGGCGCGGCTGAGAATTGCAGAAATGCTTAATGCGGAAGAACAGTATGAACAAGCGCGTCAGGAATCTAAACGTGTCGCGGATGCAACGGGCGATGCACCACTGAAGGCGCGCGCGTTTCTGCTATTAGGGCAATCTTTTATCGGATTAGGAAAAACTTCCGAAGCGGAAGAAGCGTTTTCTGATATAGTCAATAATTTCAAATCCACATCAAGCTATTACAAAGCGCTCTTCGCGCTGGGTGTGTTAAAGAATTTGGAAGGCAATACAGACGACGCTATGGCACGATGGAAATCGCTCGCGGAGGATAGTTCAAAAGCACCGAAACAATTGAGACAGGACGCCTACATTGAAATGGCAGAGGCAAACAACCGTGTTCGGTCATATCAGCGTGCGTTATCCTTGTTTGAACGTGCAAGCGAAATTCGAGGAGTACGCAATGGTGAAGTGCTCTACAAAGCTGGCATCGCGGCAGAGCAAACGGGTGACCTTTTGAAAGCGGCACAATATTATTCCCGTGCGCTCAATGATAGTCTTGGCAGTGCAGATCGACGGGCATTAATCGTTGGTGCTTATAAAGCAGCGAAGATAACGAAAAATTTCGCCGAAGCTGTGCAGTTAGTGAATTACTACCGCCAAAAATTTTCATCGGATGCAAATTTACCGCGCCTCTTGATTGAGGGGGCAAGAATAGCAAACAATGAACTTGGCGATCCAAAAACAGCTATTGATTTTTGCGAATGGCTTCGCGAACATTATTCCACAAGCGAATGGATTGATGATGCAACTTTTGAACTTGGTCAAGCGCGGAAAAAAGCCGGCGATGTGGATGGAGCAATTGATGCATTTGAAACTTTGCAACGACGTTATCCAAGCAGTGAGTTTGTTTCAGAAGCACAAAAACAAATTCGCCTCATCAAAGCATTTGATCAGCGAAACAATGATGCAAGTCTGCAAAAACTTGCATTACTAGTAGGTGATGTTATAGCTCAGAAATCAAAAGGAAATCTTGCTTATCGCCTTGCAGAAATCTACTTCTTCGATTTGAAAGATTACAATCTTGCCGCCGGACAATATGCTTATGCGCTCAGTGTTGATTTAGAAGATGCCCTTCGACCATCTGCATGGTTGAAACAAGCACAATCCTATGAACTGCTCGCACTTAAAGAGGGAAAAGTAAGTGCACAAGGAAAAGAATATATCTCCAAGGCTATTGCTTTCTATGATTCACTTGCAGCTCATTTTCCAGCAGGCGAACTCACCGATCAAGCTGTCGTGGCTGCATTCACACTCCGCTTGCAATTGGCAGATAAGGTGGAGGATCTTCGAGCACTGGGCACAGAATTTTTATTGAAGTCTTCCGGAACACGCGGAAGAGACGCAGCGCTTCTTTTACTTGGTGATTCGTATTTTTCAGCGAAGAATTATGATAACGCAATCTTGACCTATAAACTTTTATTGGAAAAATATGCAGATCGTGAAACAGCTCCATCTGCATACTATCACCTTGGAATGTCGCTTGATGGAATTATGGAAAAAGATACTGCATTTCAAGTGATAGATCGATTTCTTTCTAAGAATCCAAATCATCTTTATAGCGCGGCGGCAACAGCATATCTTGCAAAAGCAGCTGCAGATAGCGCTCAATTATTAAAAGCGCTTGGATTTTTTGATCTCTTGGAAAAACGTTATTTCTACAGTCCATTGAATTCGGATATCGACATACAAAAAGCGGACGCATATTTCAATGCAAAGGATTTTAAAAATGCCTTCGATTGGTACGAACGAGGGTGGAAGAGAATCCAATCGGATTTCTTCGCTGTGACTGGCGATCCCAATGAAGAGCGTTCGATAGTCTTTAAGCTCGGGGTATGCAGTGAAAAACTTGGCGATCTCACAACGGCAAAAAAATGGTACGCCGATTATATAACACGGGATCAAACGACCGATAGAGCCAAACAGGTTTACTATGCTCTTGCATCCATCTCGAAGTCAGAGAATAATATTGACGATGCAACAATGTACTTACAGAATGTAAGCCGCATCGCGGCGAAGACCGGTAGACAAAGTGCATCGATAGCGCTAGAAACAGCTGAAATGTTATTCCGGAATGAAAAATATTCTGATGCAATTGCGAAGTATAATGAAGCTATATCACAAACAAACAATGATAGTCTTAAGCACTACATGCAATCACGTGTTATTATATCGTACTTCCGCCTTGACAATATTAACGAAGCCGACAGGCGTGCTGTAGAATTTGTGAAAGCGAATTCTACAGGTGCGTTCAGCTATGCGGCAGAGTTTGAATTTGAGCGGGGCAAATATCAAGTCAGGAAAGATGACTTTGTAAAAGCAAAAGAGCGATTCGATAATGTAGTTCATTCGTATCGCGGCGCCAGCATTGTGCCAGAAGCGCTCTTCTGGATAGCTCGTGTGTATGAATTGGATCAGAAAATGCCGCAGGCGGTGCAAGTGTATGATTCTCTTATACGGAATTTTCCAAACGTCGAGATTCTTCCGCGTGCGCGGTTGAGCCTTGGCAATGTGTATTATAATCTGGAACAATGGGACAACGCCTCCAAACAATACCGCTTCATTCTTGATAATGAACAGCATTCGCCAGATTTGGTTCCGCTTGCAATGAGTAATTTGATTATGACCTACAAGGAAATGGAACTTTTCGATGGTGCACTAGAACTAACGCGCAAGTATATCGATCGTTTCCCAAACGATTCAGACCTCATTGATAAGAAAATCGACATGGGTGTACTCTATCAGAAATTAGGATACTACGATCAATCGATCCTGCAATTGCAAAGCTTGATTGAAGCAGGCAACGCCGACCTTGAGGCGGAACTCCGATATTATATAGGTGAAGCATATTTCTACAAGGGAGAATTTCAGCAAGCGGTCTTGGAATTTCTGAAGGTGCCATACTTGGTCACGAAGAGAGGCAAAATAGATTGGATTTCAACTTCTTATTACATGGCAGGTCAATCGTACGAGAAAATGTCCAAGTACGATCAGGCAATGACGATGTATAGACAAATCATCGATCGAAAAGATACTGATGCACAGTTTAAAACAGCAGCACAAAAAGAAATCGATCGGGTGAAAGCTATCTTAAAAAAATAGGAATAATGTTATTCGTAGAATGAGTAACAAAGTGAGAATGATTAATAAAGATAAAATGTTTTTGATCCCTCGATCACGAAATCACACAATGGCTTGATTTGATTATGGGTTTCATTTTTGAAGCAGAAATAGAAGCCATTATTCATGTCGTTTACATCAAAACTATTGGCGAGGATGATGGCATCGTCTTAAAGGATATTCTCTCAGCAGAGATCCATCCAGCTGTAAAGGCGTACTTCAAGGCTGAGGTTGAAAAGGCACTCATGCAGGAACGTCGGTTGGAATACCGTTCCAAAAAATTTTCCTATTCGCTTCCTGAAGTGCGAAGCCTTGAAGAGCAGATTGATTTATTGCTCGTTCAGAATTATCATTTCAGCCTTCAAGAATTTGAATCGCTTCTAGATGAGTCAGTGCATTTTCAATTCAACTATCTTTGCCGCCCGCAGTGGACACTCCTAAATTTTATTATTGGCGAGCAGCGCAGAGTTTCTTCTGAGACTATAGAAAAACGCCTTAAATATTGCATTGATTACACTTACTTTCCTGAATTGATTAAGCGATATATTGCTGACCGCGGGTTAGCAGAAGTGACGTATGAAGAGTTCAAGTCGCTTTTAGAAAAGATCGATCATGAGGTAGTGGCTCAGCATTCCAGTTTTGAACTTGCACATATGACTCATGCGTTGTTCGATTTTGTCGAATCCGGGAAAATGGTGCAGCAAGTAGAATTTGAACAGCAAACGCTTCCAATTAATGCGGCTATTGTTTTTTTTGAAGATAAAAATATTCCGGAAATCTGTACGCGGTTGGAATTCGAGCGCGATCGTAATCGTGTAGTACAAATTACAGCAGATCGATTGGCAGATATCATTGAAGTCGTCCGAACCGGAAATGAAGATGCGACTGCTCATTTACCAGCATCGCCTGTAACGCCATCCGGGACAAAACAACAAGCAAACGAACAGGAATCAACAATTGTTGATGAAAGTGCCGGAATTGTGCAGGAAACAATCGATAGCAAACAAGCGGTGGAGGAGTCCGTGCAGCCGAAGTCACCGCTTCTCGTATTTGGTGAAAACGATGAAAAGTATCTTGCATCAACGCCGAGCGCGAAGCAGAAGGAAATTCTAGATCTTTTTCCCGATGATGAATTTGCGTTCATTGTCCGGAAACTTTTCTCCAATGATGAACCGGCGTTTCGAGGTGCAGTCACGGAAATAAGTCTTTTGCGGACATGGGAACAGGTTGCTCAATATCTCGACAAACTTTTTTTGGCTAATCAGACCGATCCATTTAGCGCAGAGGCGGTAAATTTTACGGATAAATTGTATACACATTTTCATTCATCTGTTGCCAATAAATAAACTGTCATTTTTTCTCGGGTAGATTTGCTATGCAATTTATCGATGAAGCAAGAATTTCTGTCAAAGCGGGTGATGGCGGCAATGGATGTATTAGTTTCCGGCATGAAAAATATATTCCGAAAGGCGGACCGGATGGCGGCAATGGCGCGCGAGGCGGCAGTGTTATTATTCGCGCAGACAGACAATTAAACACACTGCTTGATTTTAAATATAAGCGCAACTATCGAGCTGAACGCGGGGAGAATGGGCGGGGAAAAGATCAGGGGGGAAAATCAGGGAAGGACGAAGTTGTAAAAGTGCCGTGCGGCACGCTGGTGCGGGATGCGCTAAAGGGAAAGACAATTGTCGACTTGTTACACGATGGGGATGAATTCATAATTGCGCACGGTGGAAAAGGGGGGCGAGGTAATGGAGAATTCGCCACGCCGACGAATCAAGCACCGCGGTTTGCTGAACCTGGAACGCTGGGCGAGGAACGTGAACTGATTCTTGAACTCAAACTCCTTGCTGATGTCGGACTTGTCGGATTTCCGAATGCCGGCAAATCAACACTTATATCAGTTGTATCTGCTGCAAAACCGAAAATCGCAGATTATCCATTTACAACACTCACACCGAACCTTGGTCTCGTCCATTATGCGGAAGGTAAAAGTTTTGTCATTGCCGATATTCCCGGCCTTATCGAAGGTGCGCACGAAGGCAAGGGGCTTGGCATTCAATTTATTCGTCATATCGAACGCACACGCGTACTTGTGTTCCTCGTTGAATCTATCAGCGAAAACCCGAAGAAGGATTATCTAATTCTCTTTAATGAACTTGCCTCCTACAATCCTACAATTGTAAAGAAGAAAAAAATTGTAGCTGTTACGAAGATGGATATTGTTAATGAAGCAGATAGGAAGAAACTTGCAAAGTTAAAATTCGGGCGCGGCGTAGTGACCATGCCGATATCTGCGGTAGCAGGAGAAGGAATTCGAGATCTTCTCGATGAAATGTGGAGATTGCTGAAAAAGTAATTGTTCTAATCTTTAAAGCTTGCAAGAGCGGTGCATTCTCTTCCGCGGCAAATATTATCTCATACTTTTTGTGAAGAAGTCTTCTTTTATTATCCCATTACATACAGCTATTACGGGGCCGATCATTGTTGCACTGAAATCATTTTTGAATTCAAGGCTTAAATCTCCGCCTTGCATTTTTACGGTTATATTGTTTCCGCACAAGCCTAACTTAAAAGCAACTGCTGCTGAAGCAGGTACTGCTGCTTCCTGAAGCAAGAGTATATCCGGCGCCTCGTTCCCATATTTCAATCTGTATATGGTTTTTATCAATAACTTTCATGAACTGAACATTTATTCTATTGGGAAACATCGGATTAGTTTCGATATGCGGCCCGTACTCTTTGGCAAGCTCCGGCGATATTTCATCACAAAGAACGACACAATGAGGATTCCCGATATTCGCAGCACAGTATTGTAAGGTTCTGCCTTTTATTACAAAATTCCTGTTGAGAACTTCTCCTGGCTCTCCATTTAGAGGAATCTCCGAAGCAATAAAGGAAACTTTTCCCATTTCAATTTTAACCATATCGCCATTGTTTCGTATTTCAGATTGTACATCTCCACCGATCGTGCTGATTGTAAACGGATTTGTTTTAACCAAACCTACATCCCATAGATAGCGGGAAAAAATTCTTAAACCGTTTCCGCTCTTTTCTGCTTCGCTTCCATCGGGATTGAATATTCTCAATTTAAAATAATTGTCTATAATTTCAGGCCCGTACAATATTCCGTCGGACCCGACTCCAAAATTTCGGTCGCAAATTAACTTAATTGTCGGTTTATCTAACGTAATTTTCGTTTCTCTTGGATCTATAACTATATAGTCGTTTCCAAGTCCATGATATTTATAAAATTTCACCGCCATTTTTTCCCTTGTGTAAATTCTTTATTATCCGATTCCCGTTTTAAAATATCAATTTTAATTCTTTAATTCGACTTTTCATTTCACTAATTACTTCTTTTTCACGTTCGATCGTATCGGCTTC
Source organism: Ignavibacteriota bacterium (assembly GCA_963727825.1). Taxonomy (GTDB): domain Bacteria; phylum Bacteroidota; class Ignavibacteria; order UBA10030; family UBA10030; genus Fen-1298. Next base: position 389,409 of record CAVSHO010000001.1, read on the forward strand.
AAATGTTACTGAAAATCTAATGTATTTTCCTGCGTCGTCCCATGGCACTGTCGAGATTAGGACGGATCGAATCAGAAAATCCGAAAATTCTGCTGCTGTCTTAAAAACCTCACCTCGTTCTGTGCCGATTGGTGCAGCTACATAACAATAGAATGATCCCTTTGGCTTTTTTGCCTTGAATCCTAATTCACAAAGCGCGTTAACCAAGAGATCAAATCTTCTTGAATATTTATCTACCGTAGCTTTTGTGATCTCCAAATGGTTTAGCGCCTGTATTGCTGCTTTCTGAATTGCCCGAAATTGTCCTGAATCGGTATTGTCTTTCACTGTGGCATAAGCATTGACAGCTTTGGAATTTCCACAAATGAAACCTATTCTCCAGCCTGTCATGTTGAAAGCTTTTGATAATGAATGGACTTCAACTCCAACATCCATAGCTCCGTCAATAGACAAAAAGCTTAACGGTTTGCAACCGTCGTAGGTCAATGCGCTGTAGGGAGCATCGTGAATAATAACAATTCCATTGCGGTGTGCAAAGCCGACTACGTGTTTGAAAAAATCAAGTGTTGCTGTGGCTCCAGTTGGATTATTTGGATAATTAAGATAGAGTGCTTTTGATTTTTTTAAAATTGATGATGGAATAGAATCTAAATCAGGCAGAAATGAATTTGATTCTAAGAGAGGAAGATTGTATACCTCGCCTCCAAGATATTTTGCGTAAGTCGCAGACACCGGATATCCAGGTACCGTTGTGAGAAAAATATCACCTGGATTTATGAAGCAAATTGGAAGTAGTGCAAGGACCGGTTTAGATCCAATTCCATGAACTATATGCTCCGTCGGATTTTCAATTTTTAATCCGTAAACCTTGTGCAAATATTGAGCAGCGGCATGTTGAAATTCCGGGATACCGTTATCTGCATACCAGCGATTTTCCGATTTTCCCGCTTCCTGAGACAGGGTTTTTACAACAAGAGGATCTGCCGGCCAGTCAGGTTCTCCGACACCGAAGTCGAGGATTGATAATTCAGGGTGTGCAATTTTAGCCGCTGCCTTGGCTCGTTTAATCAGTTCGAATTTGTAAATTTCTGTTGATTTGCCAAAGTTAATTCCTCCAATTCTTTCTGCAATTTTATCATCAAAGAAGCTCATAAATACATCTTACCTTTCTGTTTAATGTAATGCCGCCGATAAACGGCGGCGCAAAGTTATCACTTTCTGATTAGAAGCCCATCTTAAAAATGATTTTGAGTCATCCTGAACCTGTCGAAGGGTGATATAATATGTCACAGGTCAGACTTCGACAAGCCTTCGGCGTGAGCTCAGGCGAACGCTCAGTCTGACAGCAAGGAGTCTTTTTGAAATATCTTCTAATATTATATATGAAATCAAATATAATTGCAACAATTACAATTCAATTAATGATGCCCCAGCGTTTGCGTCGGATGCGAAGAAAGAAAACGATCGTTGAAGACCACGCTGTCAATCAATTAATGCACGGTATCGCCAATTTCCTTTTTAACAAAGGGAATTATTGGATAATTTTCTGTTATTTCTTCCACGGTTGTAACCTTGCCTTTCCCCTGAAATTACAATACATTTTTTCTGTGACAAGTCTCCGATATAAAATTGGTCTAAGCTATTTCGTTATTGTTGTCATCGGTTTGGCAACGAGCGCCGTTGCTATCTATAATTTTTCTAATCTTCGTGATACCTTCAGTCTTATGCTGCATAATAATTATGAAAGTGTTCGTGCAGCTCAGAATATGTTTAAGGCTCTTGAGCAGCAGGAAAACGCTCAACTTTCGATGCAACTTACAGATATTGATTCAGCTTATGTTCGCTTTAGCATCTATCGAACCGGATTTTTAGCCTGGCTTGGGGAAGGAAAGCAAAGCGGCCAAAGCGAGCGCGAAAAAAAGGTTTTGGATAAAATATCACAGAATTATTCGCGGTACAATCAACTTTCTGATTCGCTTTATCACTTGTTGCAAATAAAAAGACAAACAAGCGCTGCATTGAATTATACATCGAGAGTAATTCGCCCCGTATTCGACTCGTTGAAGGCAGGATGTTTTGAGTATCTTGCAATTAATCAGGATGCGATGACTATCACTGAAGAGAAATTGAATCAGACTGCAAGTGATGCAACACTGACAGTGATTACCATTTCTGTGATAGCGGTGCTTTTGAGTTTCTATACAAGTGTTCGGTTCACACGTAATATTATCCTGCCGGCGGAGAAACTTACTCGTTCTGTGCGAAAAATCAGTAGCGGTCAGCTTAATCAGAAAATCGATGTGAACACAGACGATGAGATTGGAGAGCTGAGCCGCGAATTTAATAAAATGACGGAACGCTTGAGAACGTATGAACAGATGAATATACAACAGCTTATTGCGGAGAAGAAAAAATCTGAGACAATTGTAGAAAATATTGCCGATCCGGTTATCGTTACAGATGAGAATGGAGTGCTTGTTCTGATTAATCAAGCTGCAGCTGCTGTCTTCGATGTTCGCGGAACTGAATGGCAGGGAAAATTTGTACGCGAAGTCGTCGGTAATCAAAGCTGGGCGGAAATGTTAGAACTTGGCGGCATTCGTCGTATCGAAAAGGAACATCGCGATCCGCTTTTCGCGTTTACACGTAACGATCTGAAATTATATTTCAGGCCGCGTCAGGCGCATATTGTTGATGAACATGGAAATATTCAGGGTATAGTAACGCTGTTGCAAGATGTGACGCGATTCAAAGACCTTGATCGGATGAAATCCGAATTTATTGCCACGGTTTCTCATGAACTTCGCACACCATTGACTTCATTAAGCATGGGCGTCGACATCCTTTCGCAGGGAGTTGTAGGATCTGTGAACCAACGCCAGAAAGATCTGCTTGTTGCAGCAAAAGATGATTCTGAACGATTGCGAAAATTAGTGAAAGAATTGCTGGATCTTTCCAAGCTTGAATCCGGCAAGTACGAAATGAAAAAAGAGCTTGTCGATTTCCGCCGTCTTATGGCAGATGCTGTGAAACCTTTACGTCTTCCGTTTGAGGAAAAGCAGATTCACTTAGAGCTTAATATTCCGGAGCATATGCCTGCTCTTTCTGCCGATCCCCATCAGCTTACGTGGGTTGTAACGAACTTGTTAAGCAATGCACTTCATTACACTGATACAAACGGTAAAGTTCAGCTGACTGCAAAGGAAGAGAAACAGGGGCTTCTTGTAACTGTTGCTGATACGGGGCATGGAATTCCACAAGAGAATTTGGAAACGGTCTTCGATAAATTTGTCCAAGTGAAAAGCTCAACTGAGACAACACCGGGTAGTGTTGGCCTGGGGTTGGCAATTGCGCGAGAAGTAGTGGAGGCCCACGGGGGACGAATTTGGGTTGAAAGTCAAGTGGGAGTTGGCAGCACATTTTTCTTCACTATTCCTACAGGTACTACAAGCCGGGGCATAAATCATATGCAGCAGCAAAAACCAAAAGTACTCGTTGTAGATGACGAGAAAAATATTCTCACTACAATCGGTATTTGTTTAGAATCAATTGGCATTGATGCGACACTCTGTGCGAAGCCGCAAGATGTACTGCAGTTGCTGCAGGAAAATGTATTTGATATTGCTTTTGTCGATTTGAAAATGTCGCCGATGGACGGTATCGAAGTCCTTGCAGAGATAAAGCAATATTCGCCTATCACAACTGTCATTATTATGACTGCCCACGGTTCTGTCGATACCGCGGTAACTGCAATTAAAAAAGGGGCGTACGATTATCTGCAGAAGCCATTCGATTTTGAGGAATTGAAATTATTTACACAGAAAGTTCTTGCTTATCACCAGCTTGTTCATGAAGTAGCTGAACTTCGTGAAGAACTTGCCTCAATGCAGGGTAGCGGTGAAATCATCACACGCAACCGTACGATGATTGAACAGCTTGATATTGTAGCGCGTGTTGCCGACAGTACAATTAGTATTCTGGTTGAAGGAGAAAGCGGCACAGGAAAGGAGTTGGTAGCGCATTACATTCATCAGAAAAGTAATCGTGCCGATAAGCCGTTTGTCAAAGTAAACTGCGCAGCGATTCCGGAACAACTTTTGGAAAGCGAACTTTTCGGTCATGTGCGTGGAGCGTTCACCGGCGCGTTGAAGGATCGGCAAGGCAGGTTTGAAATGGCGGACAACGGAACAATTTTCTTAGACGAAATTGGTGAGTTGCCATCGTCCATCCAATCGAAACTTTTGCGCATTCTTCAGACGAAAGACTTCGAGCGTGTCGGTGAAAATGTGACACGCAAAGTAGACGTTCGAGTGATTTCTGCGACAAATCGCAATTTAGACGAAGCGTTAAAAGAAGGAAGTTTCCGCGAAGACCTTTTCTATCGTCTGAATGGAGTTCGAATAAAACTTCCACCCCTTAGAGAAAGGCCGGAAGATGTACCGTTACTTATTCACCACTTTCTCAAGAAAATTTCAAAAGAGCGGGATATAAAAATTGCACCGGAAGCTGATAGAATTCTAAAATCATATCGTTGGAGCGGTAATGTCCGGGAATTAGAAAACGCAATCGAGCGTGCAGCGCTTCTTACCGCAAATGACGTTATCGAACCGGTACATTTACCGGAAGAAATTCGTGGAAGTATTGAAACAAATGCCCTTTCTTTGGAAGAAACCGAAAAAGTACAAATCAAAAAAGTTCTGCAAATTGCAAAAGATTACGATGAAGCAGCAGCCATTTTAGGTATCGATCGAGCAACTCTTTGGAAGAAGAGAAAAAAATTCAATCTTTAATTCAAATCTCATCGTAAGAAGTCTACTATTCTAAAAACGCGAGCGTTTTTTTGTTTATTTTTTTATTCCAAATTATGCATTAGCTTGTAGAGTCCCCCCTGCGTCGGGCAGGCGATCACCAGATCGGACAATGATGTTAACAATATTTCATCCAGTCGGTGATTGGATTCTACACCAATTCGGTTATCGTTCACCTTTCCTATATTCTATCATTTCTATAACATATGCCCCTCTTTTATTTCTAATGAATGGTTTGGGTTTATTAAACCTACGTTGCTTTTTACAACATTGATATGCCGAATAATAATAAACGAAAAAAGGGATTTGTGTGTGAAGGCGAATATTGCGTTGCCTTTCACAACACGAGAGAAATTCATTTTACATAATTCCCCTGATTTTAACTGAAAATCGAGATAATGAGTAGAGAACTATTGGCATCATAATTGATAAATCAGACAAGGAAATTAGTTTTAAATTGAAAAGCCGAGGAAACAACATGGCTACAAAACTTACTACGCTTGACAATCTTGATATAGCCGTACTTGAGCCTCGGGGTTCGCTCATTGGCGGTGAAGAGACAGACGAATTAAAAGCTAAGGCCAAAGATTTGGTTGAACAAGGGAATAAAAAACTTGTACTCGATCTTGGTAGTATTACCTATATGAACAGTTCTGGAATAGGTGCACTCGTAGGCATTCATTCTATGTATCAAAAAGTGTCTGGTAAGATCAGCCTTTGCAATGTCGCCAAAGGCGTTCAAAATGTTTTTGTCATAACAAAGCTGACGAGTGTTTTTAATGTTGAAGAAGATCGCAAACAAGCAATTAGTAGTCTTAAATTATAAATCAAAATAATACTCATTTAATATAACACAAATCAGGAGAACGTTTCATGAAGACTTCCACGTTCAATGCTATCGTTATCGTCCTTGCTTTCGTTTTTGGCTGGGTGATTTTCGAATATACCTTACCGAAAGTTATTACAGATGGCGGTCCACTCGTTATTGCTCTTATTGCACTTGTAATCATGCTGATCGCAACAATCGTTGAGCGTTTGCTCACGTTGAAGAAAGCCAATGGCAAAGGCACTTTGACAGTATTTCTGAAGAATGTGCAACAAGCGGTTAATTCCGGCGATATAGATACAGCGCTTGCCGTATGCGATAAGCAACGTGGCTCTTGCGCCAACGTTCTTCGCGCAGGTTTAGAAAAATATAAGATGGTAGTGGAGGAAGGTGATATAAAAGGGCAAAAGGAATTAATGGAGAGTATTCAACGCTCTATCGAAGAAGCGACTATGTTAGAAGTGCCAATGCTCGAGCGCAACCTCTCTATGATGTCCACAATTGCTTCTATCGGAACAATGGTGGGATTGCTCGGAACAGTAATTGGTATGATCCGTTCATTCGCAGCTATGGCACGCCAAGGTGCACCGGATGCGATTCAGCTTGCTCTTGGTATCTCTGAAGCTCTTATTAATACTGCAGGTGGTCTTATTGCAGGTATCGGTGGTATCGTTGCATATAATTTCTTTGTCACGAAAATCGATAACTTCACCTATATGATTGACGAAGCGAGCTATTCCATAATTCAATCATTAGCCTCACGCAAACCGCATAAGAAGTAACAGGGAAAGGTTGACGTTATGCCAAAACATAAAAAAGGAAGAGTCGGCACTCGCATCGACATGACACCGATGGTGGACGTAGCAATGCTCCTGCTTACATTCTTCATGATGACCACACAGTTCAAACCACCAGAGGATGTTGAAGTAATTATCCCGGCTTCTCATTCTGAGTTCAAACTGCCGGAATCACATATTATGATGGTATATGTAACCAAAGAAGGCAAGATCTACCTTGGTGTAGATGCACAAGGTTTGATGGAGCGACTCTTTGGAAAAGAAAATAGATACAAACGGGCGATTGAAGTAGATAAAACCACGCTGGGGACTGTTCTCATGCTGGCGCGTACCAATGATCCCTTACTTCGTACTGTCGTCAAAGGAGATAAAGAGGCTCCCTATGGACCGATGGAAGATGTTATGGATGTCTTGGTGAAAACGAGGATCACGCGTTTTAATCTCGTCACAGATTTGGATAAAGGAGCATAATCATGGCTGGTGCAGATGTTGTTGAATCAAAATCGCATACTAAGGGCAAGAAGAAAAAAAAGCGAGCAGGAGTTCGCATAGATATGACGCCAATGGTGGACGTAGCGATGTTATTGCTCACCTTTTTTATGATGACAACGGTGTTCAGTAAACCGCAAACCATGGAATTGAATTTACCGCCTGATGAAAAAACGACGGTTGAGGTTCCTGCATCGGTTCTGCTAACGATAAGGGTAGCCCCGAATATGGAGATCTATTGGAGCATGGGAACTGAACCGACCGCATTAAAAAAGGTTGCGTTCAAAGAATTACGTCAATTGCTTATCGGTAAACTCCGAGATATTCCAAAACTCATTACACTTGTGCAGATCGACCGGGCGGCAAAATATAACGATATGGTTGATATTATTGACGAGCTGAACCTTGCCAATATCACACGTTTCAGTATTGCGCCGATGACAGACAAAGACAAACAGCTTATTGCAAAAGTAGCAGGTTAGGAGATAAAATGTCGCAAACAATAGCAGTACCTGTCCAATATGGTGCAGCCGAATTGAAAACGGTTGCCCAAAAATATATGATGTGGGGTCTTTTGGCGGGCATCCTTATCTGTTTCTCCGGAGTCGGCACGTATGATCTTGCCGTCTGGTTGAATGAAGATGAAGAACCTGTTCATATGGTCCGCATTATGAAATATACAGATCTTGGACCTCCCCCGTCATTAACCAATCAAGCAACAGCTGCCGTTGCTGCTTCTGGGGCGGCAGTACGGCCAAGTGTCGGAATTCCAGTTCCAGTGCCTGATGCGGAAGTTAGCGCAGAGCAGACAATTGCAACACAAACAGAATTAAGTGCGGCAACTGCGCCTTCGGTCGATGCAAGTGGATCTGGTCCTGGCACTCGAATTGAGCAAGATTTGAAGATTGATGATGAGGCACCACCCCCAGATTTCGTTCCATACGAAAAGGAACCCACGGTTATCAAGCGAGTTGAACCGAAATATCCAGATCTCGCTTTACGTGCTGGCTTGGAAGGCAATGTGTACGTTAAAGTGTGGGTAGACAAAGAAGGAAAAGTACGTAAGGTTGTTCTTCTCAAGAGCGATGCTCCAATCTTTGAAGAAGCCGCAATTGGAGCTGCGAAGCAATGGGTATTTACCCCGGCAGTAATGCAGAAAGGTCCGGTTTCGGTTTGGGTTTCTATCCCGTTCCGATTTAGACTGACGGGAAATAAATAACCATTTGATGATGCCGAAGCTGATGAGTGCAAGGAAACAGCACGTCCTGAAAAATTGGGATGGACTGATACTTAGACTTATCAGCTTTGCACATTTATGAGGGTTGGATTATAAATATTGTTGAAGCTTGCCAACATAACGACTTATTTAAATTACACAGTCTCTATTATTACATTTGTATTTGGAATTATAATAGTTAGCGGCGTGGCATTTCCATATGTGCCGAATAAACTGCGAATAATGTTCGGCGTAGTACTAATGCTATGGGGAATTTATCGATTTGTTTTTACACGAGTCAAAATACGCCAACGAAACGAGGAAGATGAAGAAGCATGAAGCGTGCGCTTCTTTCAATGCTTTTTATTCTGATAGTAATAATCAGCGGATGCAAAAAACAAACCGAGACTGTAACATCTGGTCATCGTCTTTTGCTTGCCGCCGATCCGTATTTGCCATTGATACAGCAAGAAGTGGAACAATTTATAAGTCTCTATCCACAGGTGAAAATGGAGGTGCTTGGCGCGACAACACGTGAGGCAATCGTTTTATTATTAAATGACAGCGTTCACACAATTGTAATCGATCGGCAATTCAATGAAGAAGAAAAACAAGTTGCACAACAAGCATCTATTAGGCTTGTTGAGGATAAAATTGCTGAGGATGGTGTTGCGATAATCGTTCATAAAAAAAATCCAATTCCTAACATTACTACGGAATCGTTGCATCGTATAGTCACAAAAACGGCGATAGAATGGGCACAAATTAAAGAATCTCGCTGGAGCGGACCTATCGATTTTATTCTAACCGGAAAAAACTCTGGTTTGTATGAGTTGCTTCAGAAACAGATTTTTCAAGGATCAAAGCCACCGGAACCAAATGCCGTGATGAATAGTCAACGTGAAGTGATTCAATACGTGTCTGAACATCCAAACTCCATTGGGTGTGTAGCTGCTTCGCTTCTGACGGATGAAAATACGAATGTTAAGATGGTGCCGGTTCTTACAAAATCTCCAGATGGGGGTGAGAAGGCGTATTTACCCAAGCAGCAGGAAATTTACGAATCTCTTTACCCGTTCCATTATTCTTTGTATCTTTATAATGCTGAGGCCAAGGCAGCCGTTGGAATTGGTTTCAGTGCATTAGTACTTTCAAATGTTGGGCAAAAGATTTTTCAGAGATCAGGCTTGGTGCCTGTTAATATTCCATATCGGACTATTCAGTTAAAAGCGGAGTAAAACGAAAATGAAGCATATCCTTTTGATTGTTGCGGCGATCTTAATCGCCGCCACGACTACAGTCTTCGGTCAGCCACAACTTGATAAAGCTAAAGACCTGATGAAACAAAAAAAGTATGATGAGGCAATTGCTGCCTGCCAAACCTATCTTCAATCAAGTGCGCGTGATGAAAATGGGTGGTTAGTTCTAGCAGAAGCTTATCAACAAACGCAAAAACTCGACTCTGCGGAAATTGCAGCGAAGAAGACAATAGAATTGGAAGATGGGATGATGGAAGGATATACGATTCTCGGACAGATTCAACTTACGAAGAAAAACGCTCAAGACGCCTATGCAACGGCAAAAACAGGGTTGAAGATGACGAAACGAAAAGCATCCAAGTACCCTCCTTTACTTGTTGTGTTAGGTCAAAGTCTATTGGCATTAGATTCTGCTGATGCTGCGTTGGTTGCCTCCGGAGAAGCAAAGGAATTAGATCCGCAAAACGCGGCTGCGTACGAAGTTATGGGAGATGCATATCTAAAGCAAAAAGTTGTTCCCATGGCGATTAATAGTTATGAAAAGTCATTGGAAATTGATTCGCTCCAGCAGCGTGTATTGTACAAAATAGCTAATGCACAAAAGAACGACCGACAATATACTAGAGCGGCTGAAGTTTATTTGCGTATTCTTACCCTCGATCCAAATAATGAGGCGGCTCGGCTTGAGCTTGCTGATTTATTTTTTCGAGCAGGGCAATATGCAAATTGTGCAAAGGTTCTAAGAGAATACTTTAAGAACCAGAAAAATCCACCAAAAGAAATCCAATTGAAATTTTTGGAAGCACTATACAAGAGTAAACAATATAAAGAAGCTTCAGAAGTTGCAAAGGGATACCTGAAAATCGAACCAAAATCAGCGCTTGCGTATAGGGCAATTGCCTATGGAAATCTTATCGATAAGCAATACGCACAGTCTGTTGAAGCATATAAAAAAATTGCGACAATGGATACGATGGAGTTTGATGATTATCGCTGGTTAGGAACTGCCTATAGACAAATAAAAAAGGATTCGCTAGCGGCGATGGCTTGGGAAGAAGCGCTCAAAGATACAACACAGACAATTACACTAAGGTCTTATTTGTATGGCGAAGTGGGATCGATATGGATGACTTATAAACACTATGACCGTGCCGTAGAGTTTTTCCAAAAGCGAGTTCAGCTGGATACAATAGCTGTTGGCGCCTCGTTCAATTTAGCGACTTGTTTGATGCAGTTAGAAGAATATGAAAAGGCAGTATCAGTTTTACGAAAGGCAATTGCTCGGAATCCTAAATACCCTCCGGCTTACATCAATATGGGTTTTTGTTATTTCCAGATGAAAGATTTCGATGCCGGGCGTAAGGAATTTGAAACGGCTATCAAAATTATTGATACCGCGGAATCTAAGTATCACTCTGAACTTGCCGATGCCAATCGCATGATTGCATTGGCAATGATGTTGGAAAAGAAAACAACTCCCGAGGCGTCTCAAAAGAAATGGGAAGACGCCATTGTTTACTTAAGGAAATCAGTTAAGTACAAAGAAGATGTTGCCGAAACACACCTCCTTCTTGGACAATGTCTCCAGAATTTAAATAAAAAGGAGGATGCTATAAAAGAATATAAACGAACGGTTCAGTTAGAGCCGAAGAATGAAGCGGCAAGAAAAGGCTTGAAAGATTTACAGCCCGAATAGATATCGAATTACTATTTTAACAAATTTTCAATTAACAAATATTTCTTTCACACAGCTTTAACCGAAAGGAACCGCGATGAATAAAAAAATCATCCTCTTCTTATTTACAGCATTTGCCATTTTGCCAGGCTGCAAAAATAATGCGGCTGTGGATATAAAAGAATGGGCACAATTTCAGGATCAATTCTTCAAAGTTTCGTTTAATTATCCTAAGGATTGGGTAGTCGTAACAGAATCGAAGAAAGTAACCATATCGTCTTCAGCCGAAGCGGCTGAGAAATTTTTTGACCACGATTCACGCAAACCCGATGGTATCCAGATTATTATCGCATCTGTGCGAAGTGATTCTATGCAGGATTATACCAAATACATCCAGGACTTCAAAAACAATAAGGTTGCTGAAGGATTCACTGTTAAAGAAATTGAAGATGCCACTATCGATGGGCTTGCTGCAAAAAAAGTAACTTATACTGGTGCGTATGATGAGAATACAAAAATCAATGCGATATACGCTGCCACACTGAAAGATTCCACAATTTACTATGTGCAATATTCTGCCTTCAACAAAATGTTCGAACCGAATAAATTTGTTTTTGATTCGGTGATAGCGTCATTGTCGTTGCCTAAAAAAATTATTGTTGAAAAGGGTGTTGACCCTGCAATTCCAATTGCACAAACCGAACGGTATTCAGATAACTATCTCCAATTGGAACATCCTGCTAATTTTGGCGCGAGTGATGTTGCAAAGAAGGGAGATGTAATATCGGCAATAAGATTTATGGGAACTAATAAAGATTCGAGAAATGATTGTACAATTGATATTGATGTGAGGCCGGCAAAGAAGCTTTCGTTGGAGAAGGTAGTGGACCAGAATTCGAAATTCTTTAAGGCTTCATCCAAGGGAAATACGACAATTGGTGGAGAAAAAGCAATCTATTTAGATTACTCCCTTGTAAAAAACGTTGATAGCCGAGTCTATTTTATCGTCAAAAACGACAAAATATTCCGCATTATCTTGAACTATTATTCCCCGATGAAGAAGGACTTCCTGCCTGCATTTGAGAAAGTCATTGCTTCCATTCGCTTTAAGTAGTATTATTATTCCCATCTTTTTGATAAACCGAGGCTATTCAATGGCCTCGGTTTCCTTTTGTTAGACTCGGAAAATTAATTGTGAAAAAGCAAGTCATCAATGTGTCCTCGGAGAGCGGACTCATAGATGCAAAGAAAGTGAAGGTTGTTGTCATCACTACTGTTATGCTCTCCTTCATTTCCTATTGGAGAGCTTCTGCAATAGTTCTTTCGGACCTTGCATCCAGCGCTTATTATGCGCTTGGGATTGCTGAAAAAGCCGTCGGTCCATCAGCACCGTGGTTTGTTCTTTTCGTCATGCTATTTGCCTATGGTATCCGTGCAGTCTATATAGAATCGTCTAGTATGTTTGTTCGAGGTGGAGTGTACCGAGTTGTCCATGAAGCCCTTGGCGAGACAGCAGCAAAGTTCTCAGTTTCAGCCCTTCTCTTCGATTATCTTATTACAGCACCCATCAGTGCCGTATCAGCTGGATTATATATTGCTGGATTACTCAATGCGCTGTTGTACTATGGCGGCGTGAACCTAGTTTTGAATGCGAATATAGTAGCTGTTGTAACTGCAGTTTCCGTACAATTTTATTTCTGGCGGAAAAACATTATCGGCATTGAAGAATCAAGCGAAAAAGCACTGCGAATTTTTCAGATTACCTCTGTTCTTGCTGGAGTTCTATTTATCTGGTCGGTGGCGACAATTTTTGTGCGCGGTGTACATCTGCCTCCTTTCTCTATCAAGCTATCAGATGACGCATTAGGATGGCTTCGACACGTCGATTGGTTGAAGTCGATTGGAGCAGTCGGTGTTCTTGTCGGCATGGGACATGCAATTCTTGCGGTAAGTGGTGAAGAAACACTAGCGCAAGTATACCGCGAAATTGAAGCTCCAAAATTGAAAAATCTAAAGCGTACAGGGATGATCATTTTCTTATTTGCGTTAATGTTTACAGGCGTGAACTCGCTTTTCGCCTCAATGATCGTACCTGAAGATGAACTATTAGGGGTCTACAATAATAATGCATTGAGCGGACTTGCGATGCACTTGATTGGTCCACGGTCGTTTCTCCTGCTTCTGCAAGCATTCGTTGTTTTTACTGGCTTTCTTATTCTTGCTGGGGCAGTAAACACTGCGATTATTGGTGCCAATAGCGTACTTAATCGAGTTGCAGAAGATGGAGTGCTTCATGACTGGTTTCGAAGACCGCATCGACAGTACAGGTACGTCATATCGTATAATAAATATGCTTTGCATTCTCCAGATTAGTATCATCATTGTGAGTGGGGGTGATGTATTTCTACTGGGTGAAGCATACGCGTTTGGTGTCATGTGGAGCTTTATTATGAAAGCGTATTCCATGATTGTTCTTCGCTATAAGGATTTGTCTCCACGTGAATGGAAAGTACCACCCAATATAACAATCGCAAATGTGGAGATACCGATAGGACTTTGCTTGGTATTTATTATTCTATTAGGGCTTGGAGTTGTAAATCTTTTTACTAAACCGGTAGCGACACTGGGTGGAATTTCTTTCACGATCCTTCTGTACTTTGTATTTGGTATTTCAGAGCATATTAATAAAAAACATGCTTTTGGTAATGCTCACGAGTTGGAGAAGTTCAATATGTTTGCCCAGGATAATCTAACGGCTGATGCGATAGGATGCAAATATAAGCATAGGAAGTTGGTAGCTGTTCATGCAACAGAACAATTAATGCATTTACGAAAATGTCTTACTGAAACCGATCCGGAAACCACAGATGTTATTGTGATGACTGCAAAAATTCTACGTGAGAGAGACCGACTAAACGGAGATGCCAAAGCAATCGGATTACAGGAAGAGGAGCTTTTTTCTGAGGTTATTAAGATTGCGGAAAAAGAGGGCAAGCCGATCTTACCTATTGTTGTTCCAACAAACAACGTTTCATATGCTATAGCACATACTGCCGCACAAGTCGGTGCGCAAGAAGTGCTAATGGGCGCGCCAACAGCTTATCCAGCCGAATATCAAGTGGAACAATTTGCACTTTACTGGGGAATGGTAGAAGCGGATGCACGTCATCACATCGTTGTTCGTTCGGTAGGAACAAAGGCAGAACTTGTGGTTGAATTATAATGTATTCAAGAATTTTCAATTGTATAATTGGGAGCAATTTAAAATAATTTATTCAACATATCATCTTCAGTGGCTGAGCTTTTTATTTTCTCCTTGGCTTCTTTCAAAAATCATTTCAACGGATTCTTTTATAAGCATTCACTTGCTTCTTGTAGGAAATCCTTTCTATCTTTATACATAGTAATTCGAACACTGTAAAGACATTTTTGGAAATTAATAGTAATGCATACAGTTCTTCTTTGGGTTGGATTTAATATTTTTATTTTAGTTCTCCTGACCCTTGACTTGAAAGTGTTCAATCGCAAGCCGCATGAAATTAGTATTAAAGAATCTTTAATGTTGAGCGGAGTGTGGATTGCTATATCGCTGCTTTTCAATATAGGAGTCTATTTTTGGTTTGGCCGCGAGTCCGCGCTTCAATTTTTTACAGGTTACTTGATTGAAAAATCTTTAAGTATTGATAATCTGTTCGTTTTCCTTCTTCTCTTCTCCTATTTTAAGGTGCCTGCAAAATACCAGCATGAAGTTCTATTTTGGGGAATTCTAGGTGCTCTGTTAATGCGCGGAGTACTGATTCTTCTCGGTGCTGCGTTAATTACTCGATTCCATTGGATTTTGTATATCTTGGGATTATTTCTCGTCGTTACGGGAGTTAAGATGGCATTTCAGGATGGAAAAAAAGAAGTGCATCCGGAACGTAATATTGTTGTTCGATTATTTAAAAAATTCCTTCCTATTTTATCCGGTTACCATGAAGAAAAGTTCTTTGTGAAAACAAATGGGAAACGGTACGGTACACTTTTGCTTGTTGTTTTAATAGTGATAGAAACAACGGATTTACTTTTTGCTGTTGATTCAATCCCGGCAATATTTGCTATTACACAAGATTCATTTATTATCTACACTTCCAACGTATTTGCCATCCTTGGGCTACGATCTCTCTACTTTGCTCTTGCCGGCATTATGGATTTGTTCTACTACCTTCGGCACGGATTATCGGTCGTTCTGACATTCATCGGATTAAAGATGTTGTTAATGGGATATGTGAATATTCCTATCGGATTGGCACTAGGAATAGTGGGGACTATATTAATAATTGCAATTGCCGCTTCGGTTATTCGGGCGAGAATTCAAAAGAATAATTTGTAACAAATCCGGGTACTTTAATTAGTGACTCTACTAAACACATAAATGTACTTTCCCATCCATTACTTTGTTGCTGACACCGTTAACGAATTCAGCACCGCCCCAATTAACCGAATAATAAAAAAATATTATCGCTGTTATTTAAATTCGATACTTAATTGAGTGCTCCGAAATGGTAAATGCTCTTCTGAAAACGAAAAAGGCATACAACCTTATGTGATGTACGCCTTTTTTGATTCTACAACAGAGTGATCATTCGCAAGAAATCAAACGATTCTCCTACACTTTAGAAACGTTCACTGCTTGCAGGCCCTTCGGCCCCGTCTGGACTTCGAACTGCACTTTGTCGCCATCGTTCAGGGTCTTGTACCCATCGCCAACAATCGACTTGTAATGGACGAATACATCTTCGCCATTTGCGCGAGAAATAAATCCAAAACCTTTAGCGCCGTTGAACCACTTGACTGTTCCTTCTTCCATGGAACAAATCCTTTCCTAAAAAGTTACCCCGATCAACCGTCGGGTCGGTGTACGCAGCCGTTACCGACTCTCGCGAAAAATATCAACGAACATTGTTGCCAATTGGTGGATGTTCGATGACAGCTTCTTACACTTAGGATGCAAAACTTTGTCCATCAAAAGATTATTGAAGCGATTTCCCTTATATATTATTGTATTCGGGAATTCTCACAAAGAAGCAAGTACGGTGTACTGTTACTTGGCATGCATATAATACAGATTGTTCGGATAAGTTCCAAGGGGAAAAACGACTGATATTTATTTTTGGTCGGTACATCCCCTTTGTCTTTCTGGAGATCAAATTCCTTTTTAGATGGTTTTCGCCATTTCCGTACTTACCTCTTAAAGCCGTAGGTACAAAACTCATAACTAAATGGGATTTGGCATATTTACGAAATTATTATTATGTTTTTTTACGTTATTATTCAATTTTAATGAGAGTTAGATTATGCTCTTTAAGCACATTTAAAGCGATAATATTTGGCTATTATTACGCTGTGCATTTTATTCGCCAAGTATAACACACGGGATTATATCAATCAGGTCTTAAAATAGGCAATAAAATGACTCAAGATCCTCATCAAATACTTAAAAATATAAAGCCAACAAAGCCGTTTTTTGTAGGGATAGATTCCGACGGCTGTGTGTTCGATACTATGGAAATAAAACATAAGGAGTGCTTTTGTCCAAATTTCATTCGTTATTGGGAATTACAAAACATTTCAAATTATGTTCGTGATACTTGGGATTTTGTAAATTTGTATTCTCAGACGAGAGGATGTAACCGTTTCCATGCAGTTATAGAAACAATGCAACTTCTTGCAGAACGAAAAGAAGTGAAGGCATGTAATACAAAACTCCCGGATGTTACTCCTTTAGTTGAATGGATAAAGAAAGAAACAAAACTTGGTAATCCTGCACTGGAACGCTATGCAAAAGAAGTAAATAATCCAATAATTGACAGAGCCCTTGCATGGTCGAAAGCAGTCAACAAATCAATTAGTGAACTAGTTCATGGTATTCCTCCTTTTCCGTGGGTTCGTGAATCGCTTATTAAGTTTAATGAAAATGCTGATGTAATAGTTGTTTCTCAAACCCCACAAGAGGCGTTGGATCGTGAATGGATCGAACATAATATCAACAAGTATGTTAGAATTATTTGCGGGCAAGAATATGGCACTAAGGCTAAACATATTCAATATGCTGCAAAAGGAAAGTATCCCTATGATAAAATATTGATGGTAGGCGATGCTCCAGGGGATATGAATGCGGCGAAATCAAACGGTGCACTGTTCTATCCAATCAATCCAGGGCATGAAGAGGATTCTTGGGAACAATTATACAAAGAAGAAATCGATCGTTTTTTCGATGGTTCGTTTGCAGGCGAGCATGAGAAAAAGTTGATTGAAGAATTCAATAAGTGCCTACCGAAAACGCCGAGCTGGGTATAACGACTTGCATTATCTATGAGTTAGCTTTGCTTTAATTATTGTGATGTTAATCTCATAGTCCCTTTACGAGGTTAACAGCTTCTTTTACAAGAGTCGTCATTTCGTTGAATTTGCCGTTAGAGATCATTTCTTCTGAAACCATCCAGCTTCCTCCACAAGCAAATACTTGTTTAAGGGAGAGATAGTTGCGGACATTCTTTGCGTTTATGCCGCCTGTCGGAATAAATTTAATCATGCTATACGGTGCGCTGATCGCTTTTAGTGTTTTTATGCCGCCATAGGCTTCTGCAGGGAAAAACTTAAAAATACTCAAACCGTAATCAATACCCATTCCAATTTCTGTCGGAGTGCAGATTCCAGGAGTAATTGGGATTTTATTTTCGACACAATACTTTACAACTTTTGGATTGAAACCAGGAGACACAATAAACGATGCACCGGAATCAACAGCTGACTTTACTTGATCCACCGAAAGAACGGTTCCGGCACCAAGGCAAATTTCCTTAAACCGCGAAATACGCTTTATAGATTCTACCGCTGCGGCAGTTCGAAACGTGACTTCAGCACATGGCAAACCACCGGCAATAAGAACTTCAGCCAACGGTTCGGCATTTTTTGCATCCTCCAAAACAACGACAGGTACTAAACGTATTTTACCAAGTCTTTTAAAGACTTCTGACATAATATTGTCCTTATAAATTGTTAATTATTATTGAATACTACTTTAACACTTAAAATGAATTGTCCACGGCAACAGAAACAGCCCTGTCAATAATTTCTATCTAGGATTCCGATTACCTTTAAACGTTTTACCAGTCGCTGGTCTTCAGACGATTTCTGGACAAATGCATTAACAGTAACATCATCAATTTCTAGTTAAACTTTCTTTTGTCGTATGTACAATATACGTTCCATTTTTCATTATATCGATAGCTACTTTATCAACAAATGACTTTTAACAGTCCTGCATGGTGCAAACCTATAATGAGCGATTTTTTTGGGGTAGGATGCGAAATGATGGCAAATCCTTAATGAGGTAATACTACGGAAATTGGTGTGGAGGAACTAAAATCACTCTCGGAGAGTCACTTATAATCTGGTCGAACAAAGCGTCAGGCGCCCTTCAAAATGCACTTAAATTTTTTAGGCAACCCTGCTGAGTGTTCTTTGCTCATTACTATTTTCTTGCGAAACTTCTATAATAGTTTCATTAAGAGGACGGGATGCCAACAGGGCACGGACCATTTCTTCCAATATTAACGGCTTTGTGACATAATCATTCATGCCAATCGAAAGAAAACTCTCTCGATCATCAGCTGATGCATTGGCTGTCATCGCGATGATATGCGGTTGTTGATCGGCAGGAAAATCTTTTCGTATCGCCATAGTTGCTTCTCGACCATCCATTTCCGGCATTTCTGCATCCATCAAAATTACGTCGTAAGATTGGCGTTTTAATGCATCTATTGCTTCGATACCAGTGAACGCTACGTCTGCGCGATACCCAAGTTTCTTTTAAAAACCATAGAGTAATCTTCAGATTGACAAGACTATCCTCTGCAAGCAAAATTCTTAATGGATGCTGTTGTCCTATCTGCACATTGAATGTTGGCAGATTTTCGATTGTTGCCCGTAGCAACCGGTGGTCTGCTTCCCTTGGGTCTAGTATCCGGTTATTTCCGGTTTCTGTTGTTTCTGCTTGGTACGTGTGGCTTTGACCTTCAACCGGCTCGCAGGGAGTTTCTGTAATTGTAATCGCTGTATATTCCATAACAACCTCCAATCGTTTGTTCTAAAGAAACCGAATCTTATTTGAAAACCACAACCCTTGTGCCGATATGTGAAAAAGCAAAATTTTTCTAAAAAGGGTCGTATTTATTGAATTTGAGCTAGTTCTATCGTTTATGAAGATACCATCAATTGAGAACTTTGTAGAGATTTCAATTGTGATCTTTGATAGGAAATTATTCTAGCGTTAAAGTGAAGAGGAGGGGTAGTTATTAAGCTAGGAAATGCTGATCATTATATTTAGCAGCGCTTCCAATATAAAAAAAAAGGTCTTTTTCTCTTGAAATTAATTTATTGACAGTTTTTATCGTTATTAGAGATATTTTTAAAAGTCTACTTTGTGAGGATGCATCGACTAGAAGGACGCACCAGTAGTTTTAATGCCAAAGTAACACAATTATTATGTGGATCAGTTTGAGCGTAAATTCATAGATCATAACTCTAAATCGAATTTTTCTAATGGCTGGTTATGGAATAGGAAGGGAGATGTTGAATGTCGTGCCTACTTTAAGACGGCTTTCTGCCCAGACTTTCCCGTTATGTGCTTCGATGATCTTACGTACAATAACAAGCCTGAGACCAGTGTTGGATTCACCTGAAGTAGTCTTTATACTAAACCTTGGAAATGGTTTAAAAAGCTTATCCATATCGGCCGTTGGAATTCCTTGACCTGTATCATGCACGGAAATCACATGCGCCCCATTCTCACGCTTTGCTACCATTCTATGTAGAATTAACTATATAACCGTTTTTTCGAGAACAAGACGAAGGAGTTTTATTTGCGTCGGACTATCGTCGACAATAAGAATATTTATATACGCTGCCATCTTCAGCGCAATCCATTACGACTTTTGTGTCGCATCAGGGAAGAACTTCTCTGCACAGCTCGGACAGATACCATGAGTGAACTCAACATCAATTCTTTTTGCCATATAAGTTTCGATTTGATTCCAGTAACCCTGGTCATCACGGATCTTTTTGCAGTGCGCACAAATCGGTAGCAATCCACTTAAAGTTTTTACTTCGGTCAATGCATGTTGTAAATTCTGATTTAACTTTTCAAGCTCAATATTCTTCTGTTCAAGTTGACGGTATATGTCGATAAGATCGTTATGAGCCTTCTTAAGTTCATTGGTTTTCTGAACAGCGTTTTCATAGGTTGATAGTAGAAGATCAATAATTTGCAATTTGTCAGAGTTGATGAAGTACTTCTGACCTGCAAACATGATTTCGATCTCCGAACCCAAAGGTTGACTTTTTCGCAACTCCTGATTAGCGAATATATAATGAATACGAGAAACGAGAAAAGCACTTTCGTAAGGTTTAGTAAGGAAGTTATCAGCTCCTGCTTGAAGACCTTTAATCACATCTTGGGGATTGGAAAGCGATGTTAGCAGTATTACCGGAATAAGTTTTAAGTCGGGATCACTTTTCAATACCTTGCATAGTGCAAAACCATCCATCTCCGGCATCACGACGTCGGTGATAATGAGGTTGGGATTTTTATAGCGAATGCGTTCTAATGCTTTGACACCATTTGGCGCAGAATCAACAGTGTAACCGTTTTCTTCAAGAATAAGACGAAGAAGTTTTGTTTGCGTCGGACTATCTTCGACAATAAGAATATTTATCTGTGCTGCCATTGTTATTGCCATCCATTTCTGTTATGCGTATGTTAGAATTACCTACTGTTAGACATCATTAGTAAAAATAGTGCTAGTTCTTTTCTATAATATATACTTCGATTTGATTCCAATAGTTCTCATTGCTACGGATCTTCAGCTTCTTGGATAACTAAGTATATATTAAATTATTAATACAAT
The DNA here is from genome assembly GCA_963727825.1 of Ignavibacteriota bacterium. GTDB lineage: Bacteria > Bacteroidota > Ignavibacteria > UBA10030 > UBA10030 > Fen-1298. Next base: position 410,429 of record CAVSHO010000001.1, read on the forward strand.
TTGCCTTTATCCATAATTTATACCAAAATGTGTAATAAGCAAACCGTAATAGGAAGTATTTCTGCAGTATTTGAAACAACAAACATTATTTTGTGCCAAGTATCAAGAATATGATGTAAAAGTTATTTATTGTCTGATAACTTTGGTTAATCAATTATGAGTAAACATCGTGAGAGCAACTTGTTGGAGCGTTAGTAAAAGGAGGTAAAAAACATGAAACTTGAACAAAAGAGATGGGATAGTGTTCATGGATGGATACCCGAACTTACGAAAACCGAAATTGGAGATGCTCAATTAATTTTGGTTTTTGGTGCCACATCACTATTAAGAAAGCAGATTCAGCTTCAGCAAATCAAAGAAACGTATCCTCATGCCCATACTTTTGGCTGTTCGACTGCCGGAGAAATTTGTGGTACACAGGTCACAGATGGTTCAATTGTAGTAACAGCAATTAAATTTGAACACACACAAATCAAAGATGTTAAAGTGAATTTAAATCAAGTAGAAAGCAGTTATCAAGCAGGAGAACTCTTAGCGAAAGCTTTGCCTTTAACTTTACCATCGTCAATGTCAGGTGGAGAAGATAAACTGGTGCATGTCTTGGTTCTATCGGAAGGATTAAAGGTAAATGGAAGTGATTTAGTCAGAGGATTAACATCACAACTGCCAGATGGAACAACTGTTACCGGCGGATTGGCTGGTGATGGTGATCGGTTTGAAGAAACACTTGTCTTTGGAGATAGTGAACCACTGAAAGAAACTATTGCTGTAGTCGGATTATATGGAAGTCGATTAAAGGTTGGTTTTAGTTCTTTCGGTGGATGGGACTCCTTTGGACCAGAGAGGCTGATAACAAATTCGAAGGGGAATGTGTTATACGAGCTTGATGGACATTCGGCTTTGGAACTGTACAAGAATTATCTCGGTGAGCATGCGGAAGGTCTTCCATCAACAGGGCTTTTGTTTCCTTTGGGTATTCGGAACAAGTCAGGAAAGAGGGGAGTAGTGCGAACAATTTTATCGGTAGATGAAAATGATCATAGTATAACATTTGCAGGAGATGTTCCAGAAGGTTCATACGCACGATTTATGAAGGCGAACTTTGATCGCCTAATTGATGGCGCTGTTGAAGCGGCAAAGACAGCCGACCAAGCAATTGGTTCTGTTGCGCCTAATTTAGCGATTCTTATAAGTTGTGTCGGACGGAAACTAATTCTAAAACAGCGAGTTGAAGAAGAGGTGGAAGGCGTTCGAGATGTTTTAGGTGAACAGACTATATTATCCGGATTTTATTCATATGGAGAGATAGCTCCATTTACTACCGGTGCCCAATGCGAATTGCAAAACCAAACAATGACTATTACAACTCTTTTAGAGGAATAGTGGCATGGAACAAATGCACAGTTTACTAAAACGTCAACTTAGACGATGTTTCGGCGATCAGTTCCACATTCCTGAGGATTGGCAGGAATTTATTAATGCGGTGGATAACGCCTATTGGGAATCCGATATGGATCGGGGGATGCTGGAACGTTCTCTTGAGCTGAGTTCACAAGAGCTTCTCCAGGCAAATTCGGAAATGCGGGCAATATTTTTAGCAATACCTGATTTACTCTTTCGAATTGATGGTGAGGGCAGGATACTTAATTACAAAGCAGGTTCTACCACAGATCTATTTCTTGATCCCAAGGAATTACTGGGGAAACGAATTCAAGATGTTCCATTAAAACAGGTTAGTGAGAAATTCAGTGAAGCGATTCAACAAGTGCAAGAATTAAAAACAATTGTCAGCATAGAGTATTCACTATCCATGCAAAATCAACCGCTTTTCTTTGAAGCCAGACTTGTGCCACTCCACAAGGATCAAATTGTGGTCATTATTCGCAACATCACTGAGCGTAAGCGGACGGAAGAGGCGCTTCAGGAAAGCGAGCTGCGTTTTCGCATGCTTTACGAGAATGCCAAAATAGGTCTTTACAGAACTACTCCCGATGGAAAAATACTAATGGCAAATAAAATGTTAGTAAAATTGCTTGGTTATCCGTCTTTTGAAAAACTTGTTGAAAGGAACCTTGAAGGAGAGGATTATGAACCAACGTATAAACGCAAAGAGTTTCTTGAAATAATCGAAAAAGATGGTGAGATAAATGATTTTGAATCAGCGTGGATTCGTCAAGATGGCAGTATGTTTTTCATACGAGAGAGTGCTCAAGCAATTCGTGATTCTCAAGGTAACACAATATACTACGACGGAGTAATGGAGGATATCACCGAACGCAAACAAGTGGAAAAAGCATTGCAAGAGAGCGAGAATAAATTTAGAGCGATAATTAATGGAATGATAGATTCAGTATGGGTGATTGATTCCTCTGCCAATATCATTGATGTCAACAATTCTGCCATAGAAATTATGGGTTATTCAAGGGAAGAATTGCTTTCTATGAAAATTGGTGATATTGATGCTTACAATTATCCCAAAGAAATAAAAGAGCTTACAAGTAAGGTGCCAATAGATAAAATTCAGACTTTTGAAACCTGTCATAAAATTAAAGATGGGAGAAAAATTCCAGTAGAGATTAATTCCAGTCTTATTGCGTATGGAGATAAAAAAGCTATTTTGTGTATTGCAAGAGATATTACCGAACGCAAACGAGCTGAAGAAGCATTAGAATTAGCTGCAAAACGCTTCAAATTGGTAGCATTAGCTACACGAGATGCGATCTTCGATTGGGACTTGAACACACATCAAATCTGGAGAAATGAAAACTATCAACAACTCTTCGGATCAATGGAAGTGAGTCTGGATAATACCGATTGGTGGGTGGATCGCATTCATCCGGAGGATCGGGAACATGTCCGTAATACTCACAATGCTGCTTTGAAGGGCGATACTGATATGGTATCGGTTGAGTATCGCTTGTGTCGCCCTGATGGATCGTATGCATTTGTTTTTGATCGTTCACATATTGTTCGTGATACTACAGGCCAACCTACTAGGATGATCGGTGCAATCACTGATATCACCCAACAAAAACGGGCAATGGAGACATTAACATTGCTCAGCCATACGGTGAAAAGCATCGGCGAATCTATCAGCATAACCGATTTGAGGAATAATATCCTTTTTGTCAACGAGGCGTTTTTGAAAACCTACGGATATACCGAGCAAGAAATTATTGGTAAACCAATCAGCATTGTCACTTGCGACCCGGTTACGAGTGAGCAAACGATACTGGCAGAAACGTTTAAAGGCGGCTGGCAGGGAGAACTGGTGAATAGAAAAAAAGACGGTACAACTTTCCCAATACATCTTTCTACTTCCATCGTCTATAATGAAAATCAAGAACCAATTGGTCTTGTCGGAGTTGCTACGGATATCACAGAGCGTAAGCACGCTGAAGAAGCGCTGCGAGAATCTCAAGCTATCTACCGTTCTTTTATTGAACATTTGCCAGCCGGAGTTTTCCGTAAAGATACTGAGGGTCGCTTTGTTTTCGTCAATTCATTGTTTTGCCGGCTCAAAGGGATGGAAATGGATGAAATCATAGGTAAAACACCACATGAACTTGCAGTATTTACATCTACAATAAAAGCTACCCGACCTGCTATAATGAAAATGCAATACGAAATAGCGGATGAAGCTGTAAAGCATCAAGAAATGATTATGCAGACAGGTAAATCTATTGAGACGGAGGAAGTCTATCCACAACAAGATGGCACAACACGATATTTTCATGTTGTAAAATCGCCAGTCTTTGCTGCCGACGGAAAAATAATCGGCATTCAAGGAGTCCAGTTCGATATCACCGAACGTAGGATCGCACAAGAAGAACTCCAACGGGAACGTAATTTACTTCGGACGGTAATCGATAATCTGCCCGATGGAATCTATACGAAGGATTTGAATTGTCGAAAGACACTCACAAATAAAACTGATATTTATAATATGGGTCGTGAATCAGATGCTGATGTGTTAGGAAGAGACGACTATGATCTATTCCCGAAAGAAATGGCGGATAAGTTTATAGCTGATGACCGATATGTTATCCAAACCGGTCTGCCAGTTATTAACAGAGAAGAATATGTGGTTGATGCAAAAGGACAGAAACATTTTCTGCTGACCACAAAGTTGCCGTTTCGAGATGAACAAGGCCAGATTATTGGCTTAATAGGCATCGGTCGCGATATTACCGAGAGAAAACGTGCGGAAGAAGCATTACAAGAAAGCAACGAAAAATTACGAAACATCGTCGAAAATAGTACGAACCTTTTCTATTCGCGCAACACCGATCAGGTGTTCACGTACCTCAGCCCTCAAGCCAAAGATATTTTTGATTGTGAGCCAAATGAAGCCTTGAATCGTTTTACAGATTTTATGACAGATAATCCGATTAATAAGCTCGGTTGTGAGCTGGCAGAGAAAGCAATCCAGACTTGTCTGCGGCAGGAGACCTATGAACTCGAGCTGATGAGTAGGAAAGGGCGCCGTGTTTGGGTAGAAATTCAGGAAGCACCTGTCGTGAAGAATGGAAAAACGATTTCTATAGTAGGAGCTGCAACGGATATCACCGAGCGTAGGTGGGCAGAAATGGCGCTTCAAGTTAGTGAGAAAAAATATAGAGATATTGTTACATGGGCTCCAGTTGGAATATACCAATCAACTCTATCAGGAAAACTACTCAGTGGTAATAGTCGTATCGCAGAAATGTTGGGTTATGATGATGTGAACGAATTGATTGGGTATAATATGAGGCAAACTATATATTATGATGAAAAAGATTGGGAGCGTTTTGTTGCTGAAGATGACCTTCATAAAAAAAAGGTGGCTTTGAGTCATGAAACTCGATGGAAGAAAAAAAATGGCTCTGTTATATGGGTCTTAATAACGATCCACGATGTACGAGATAAATCTTCTGAAATTCTCTATTACGAAGGATTTGTGTTTGATATTACCGAGCGTAAGCATGCAGAAGAAGCTTTACGCGAAAGCGAGGAACGTTATCGTTTGCTTGTTGAGAATTCGACGGATATCGTGACCGAGATTGACGCTGAAGGCAAGTATCTGTACGTCAGTGCAAATGTTAAATCGATTTTAGACCTTGAACCAATGAGCCTGGTTGGCACTAATGTACTATCAAGAGTATATGGGAAAGATAAAGCTGTAATTGGAGAGATATTAAGCAAATTAGGTGGAAGTGCAACATACCGATACCGCGATCGATTGAGTGGTTGGCATTGGTTTGAATCCTCGGGGCGAGTCTATTATACATCTTCAGGTGAACAAAGGATGGTTATGGTCAGCCGCGATGTCACACAGCGACGTAAAGCTGAGCAAGAACTTGAATTATCGAGAAAGCAATTACAGCATTTCACAGAACACCTTGAGAATGTTCTTGAAGAAGAGCGAAAAAGAATCTCGCGTGAACTTCATGATGAACTAGGTCAATTGTTAACTATCTTGAAATTTGACTTAAGTTGGCTTAAATTAGAAGAGGTCAATAGCGATTCCGACACTATTGCGAGAATTGATGCAATGATGGAATCGGTAAATGAAGCACTGACGTCGGTGAAGCGGATCGCTCGAGAGATGCGACCACCGCAACTTGATGCGCTCGGTCTAATCGGCGCAATGCGATGGGATATTGATCAGACAGAAAAAAAGACAGGACTGAAAGGAGTTGTTACTGGCGAACTTGCAGATGTTGAGATAAAAGGTCAAATTAGTAACGTTCTTTATCGTGTATTTCGAGAAGCATTGACTAATGTTCTACGCCATTCGCAAGCTAAGCAAATATTTATAAGATTATCTCAGCGGCAGGATTCCATAATCTTTACAATAAGAGATGATGGACGCGGGATCACCAAAAAGGAATTGAAGGGAACGACATCATTAGGTCTTGTAGGTATTCGTGAACGGATCCGGATGATTGGAGGAACATTCACTATCGAAGGTAAGCCTGGAAGTGGGACAGTATTATCTGTAGAAGTTCCGCTTAAAAAAAAGAATGGAGATAGTATATCATGATTCGTGTTCTTATTGCTGATGATCATCCGATTGTCCGAAGAGGACTCAAAACGATCTTGAAAGATGTACCGGATATTAAAGTTGAAGATGAAGCATCCGATGGTCTTGAAGTTATGGAGAAGATTCGGAATGCCGAGTTTGATGTTCTCGTACTTGATCTCTCGATGCCAAAGCTTGACGGCCTTGAAGCTATTAAAAGAATAAAAGCAGAAAAGCCTGATTTAGCTATACTTGTGTTGAGCATGAACCCTGAAGAAGTATTCGGGATTCGAGCGTTGAATCTCGGTGCATCTGGATATCTTTCTAAAGACACCGCACTTGAACAACTTATTCAAGCAATCCGACGCGTAGCTTCTGGAAAAGTTTATATCTCACAATTGCTCGCTGAATCAATTGCACAAAATGTAAGTCGAGGTTCACCTAAGCTTCCGCATGAGCATCTTTCCGATCGAGAATATCAAATTATGTTGATGATCGCTAGAGGTATGTCGTTAAAAGCGATTGGTATAGAACTTTCAGTAAGTGTTAAAACGGTAAGCACACACCGTACACACATTCTACAGAAAATGAGGCTGGAGAATAACGCCCAAATAGTAACCTACGCTCTACAAAATAATCTGTTGGGATAATTACCTTCTATGAGTTCTACAAGGAAGTGCAACGCTCTAAAAGAATTAGTAAAATTAGAGTATGGCACAACCCAGATGCTACAACCAGATAACGCAAGAAGAGCGAGATCAAATAGCAGCTCTTTATGCGCAGCGGGTATCTCTTAGTGAGATCGCCCGACAGTTACACCGAAACAAAAGCACGATATCCCGGGAAATATCCAGGAACAAAGCTCCGGTCCGACGAGTTTATGGAGCTTGTCGTGCTCACAACAAAGCCAAGGAACGCAAAATACAAGCGGGACAACGTCCACGCTTAAAGAATGCAATCATCCGCAACTATGTCAAACAGCATCTGCGAATGGAATGGACACCGGAACAGATTGCTGGAAGATTGCGTATCAAGTATCCAGAACATAGCCTTTGTGTTGAAAGTATTTATCGATTCATTTACGATCCCGAGGTTCGACGTCAGGAAAACTTTGTTCCAGTGCTTCCTCGAGCTCACAGAATCAGGAATTACCGAGGTCAACGTAAGACGCATCGAATGTCGAAAATTCCTGGGCGAAAATCGATTTTAGAACGTCCAGAAGCAGTTCAGCATCGTAAGCAAGCTGGACACTGGGAAACTGATACCGTTATTGCTAGATCCAGTGATGCAGTGCTACTGGCAACGGTGGAACGTAAATCCCGATATACGAAACTCGCCAGACTGAAACGGCGAACAGCACAACAGGTTCGGATATCATTGAACCGGACTCTGAGTCAGTATAAACGACATCTTCGCCGAACGATTACTTATGATAACGGCCTAGAAAATGTTGAACATATGATCGTGAATCAAACACTTGGAACCCGTTCGTATTTTTGCCAACCGTATCACAGTTGGGAAAAAGGAACTGTTGAAAACACGATCGGCATCATTCGCAGAACCTATCCGAAGAAAACAAACTTCGATCTTGTCTCTGCTTCTGATGTGAAACGTTTAGAACGCAAGCTCAACAATACTCCAAGAAAAATATTACATTACTTAACACCGAAGGAAGTCTTCGATCAGATCGTTGCACTTCCTCATTGAATTCAGCTTCCTTAGATTATTATAATTGGATAATCTGTAGGAAGTTTTTTTACGATCCTTTTCGATCTAAGTCTTTTATGTGGCCGCATAGGTACTTTCTCAGTACTGAACTATCTAGTTCTATATTTCTTATTAAAGATTTCTTCTATTTACCTCTCTAATTGCACACAAAGCTAAATAATACTGCTTTTTAATTGGTTTTTAGGGATTAAAGCTGATAAAGTGATAAAAATAAAAAATTATCGAAAAAGGTCCGAATTCACTAAATATTACCCACCAGAGTAGGTTAAATCTTATAGAAGAATCAGCGTTATACCGATATCGTTACTTGCCACTATTATGCAAATTAAATCCGCATTAGTTCCTCACATTGGCTACGCAAGGAATTAAGAATTTACGTCTCAATGAAAGGAGTATTCTGATGGCAACTACAATAAACACAAAAGCTCAAAAGGAAATGAAAGCACAAGCGGAAGAACTTCTCCAGCTTGTTAGCTTTAATATTGGCCAAGAAGAATTCGGATTGGACATTCAATGTATTCAGGAAATCAACCGGATGGTGGAAATTACACGAGTGCCAAACTCACCTGAATTTGTTACTGGTGTGATTAATTTGCGTGGGAAAGTCATTCCCATTATTAATCTGCGGAAACGATTTGGATTTCCTCCAAAAGAAAGTGATAGGAACACACGAATTATTGTTGTTGAGTTAAGCAACATGGTTGTTGGTTTCGTAGTGGATTCGGTTAGCGAAGTACTTCGGATTCCAAAGAATATCACTGAACCTCCTCCACCTATTGTAGCTGGAATTGGATCGGAGTATATCACTGCGGTCGCGAAACTGGAAAACCGTTTGTTGATTCTTTTAGATCTCGAACGAATTCTTAAAGACAAAGAAAAACAACAACTTGAATCGTCAAAATAATTCACTGAGATAAAATTTCACATCGCACTAAAACATACTAATTATTAATCTATTAAAGAGGTAAAGCCATGAAAAATATATGCTTTCGTTTCATAATTGTCGTCATTATTATGCTTGGATTACAACCTTTAGTGTTAACACAAGAAAAACTCAAGATTGCCGTTATTCCCAAAAGTGGCACCGCACTATTTTGGAAATCGACACGTGTAGGCGCAAGAATGGGAGCTATGTCCGCAGCAAACGTTGATATTATCTGGAAAGCTCCATCTTCAGAAAGCGATAAAGCACAACAAATCGCAATCGTTGAGCAATGTATCACAGAGGGTGTATCCGGAATAGTTCTGTCGCCAATAAGCTACGAAGGACTTAGTGAATCCGTCTCTAAAGCGATGAAGAAAAAAATACCTGTCTTAATTTTTGACAGTCCACTTAAGGGGAAAGCGGGAACGGATTTTATCAGTTTTGTCGGGATAGATAATAAAAAGGCGGGGGGAACTGCTGGTGAATATCTTGCCACATTGCTTAATGGCAAGGGTAATGTCGTTTTACTGCGGTATGTGAAAGGTCAAGCCAACACTACAGAACGTGAAGAGGGATTCCTCGATGCGATTGCCAAGCACGAGAACATTCGAATAATCATGAAAGACCATTATGCTGGCGGTACCGTGGAAGAGGCTAAGAGTGCAAGTATGAGTTTACTAGATCAACTTAAAGAAGCCGACGGTATTTTCTGTCCAAACGAGCAGTCAACAATGGGCATGCTGCTTGCATTACGAGACGCCAAATTGACCGGTAAGGTTAAACTAATTGGTTTCGATACGCCGGCATCCTCCATCGAAGCGTTAAAGAAAGGTGAAGTCAGTGCGCTCATTGCCCAGGATCCAACACGAATGGGATTCCTTAGCGTCAAAACGATTACCGATAATATCCGTGGAAAGAAAATTCCCCCGATGATTGATATCGGTGTTCATGTAGTGACTCGCGAGAATCTGAATGATCCAGCTATTCAGAAATTGCTTGTGCTACCAAGTATGTCAGAATAAAGCAGATTAAGAAAAAAAATCCAAACTCTTTAAGAATATTATGTTGACGTTAACGGACGATGAAAAACAGATTTAATCAGAATGAACCGAAGAAGATTTTATGAATGAAAAAACGAAAAATCTTATCTGTCTTCTGTTGACGGACCCTGACCCTGACGTTCGGCGTAGAGCAGCAGAAGATCTCGCTGAAGGTAACGACCAAAATGTCTTAGCGGTTCTGTCGATTGCCCTACAAGATGAAAACAAGGGGGTCGAAGATGCAGTTTCACGTTCGTTTTTGAGTATTGGTGGAGTGGCTGCAGCTCGAGCTATAGTTTATCATATTGAAGACGAAAATATTACGTCCCGAAATCTTGCTGCAAAATTGCTTGTCAAGTTGGGCGAAAACTCAGTTCATGCACTTGTCCCATATCTAAGATCTGAAAACAAAGATGTCCGTAAATTAGCAGTTGATATTCTCGGAGATATAAAGAGCAAAGAGCCTGTTTATTATTTATTGCCGCTTTTAAATGATACAGATCCGAATGTCATTGCTGCCGCACTTGAAGCGCTTGGCAATATTGGCAGCAATGCGGCGATAGAACCAATCAGTGACACATATGAGCAATATCCATTTGCGCGTATTATGGCAATTGAAGCTCTTGGAAAAATTGGCGGCAAATCCGTTAAAAATTTACTCGAAAATAAGTTCAAAGAAGCACTCACTGTTCGGGATGCGGACGGAGTGTATTTATTTGCATTGCTCGATGCTATTGGAATTGTAGGAGACAATGAAACACTCGAAATACTTCTCGCCAACTATGAAAACATTAAGGGACCTCTTCGAGACGTGTTACTGCACGAAACGGTACAGGTTATAGAACGTTGTAACTTAGAATTTCGATTCGAGGTTAAAGCAAAAGATGATTTGTTGCATGCACTACGCAGTGATAATCAACATATACAACTGAGCGCGGCAAAAGGGTTGGTACAATTCAAAGAGCAAGATGTGACGAGAGCTCTTCTTCTTTCCCTTGGTATTTCTGAAGAATTGGATTTTGTTGTGATAGCCCAAATGTCTGGCAGGCCGCGGGCTTTTCAAACTGCCGTTGAATGTCTCGATGAAGGTGCGATTAAAGGTAAGATTCAAATAATAATGTTGATTGGAAAACTTGCCACTGAATTTATTCACTCGTTTAAAAGTTTTCATGCTTTCCCAATAAATGATACTGAATTGAAACGGGCAATTAATGTAACGAAAGAGGCATGGCAGGATGCAAGTGAGGAAGATCGGGAAATCATTGCGGATACACTTTTCCGACTCAACTGTGATAGCGCCGTCACCTTTTTAAACGATGCTCTAATTGAGCTGGATCCATGGTCTCGAGTTCATATAATAGATCAAATTAGTACGATGCCGACGCGACGCGCTCTTGAATGCATTGCTCGCTTTGTTAATGATGAGAATGAAATGGTGCGAGAAGCAGCTATATCGTCATTGAGAGCTGCTGGACTTCCTGTGGAAATTGGTACATCATTCACTGGAATGGAATCTCTTGATAAAGGAGACGATGATAGTGTTTGAACAAGTTCCCGATAGAGTCCGAACTGAGATTTCCTCCACTCCAAAGCTTTCTGACGAAACCTTCGCGTTGCTTAGAGATTTTGTTTATTCAAAAACTGGAATCTATTTCCCAGAAAAAAAGAAGTATCTGATCGAAGGAAGACTTGCAAAACGTTTGCAATTACTTAATATAGCACGTTTTGAAGATTATATTCATCTATTGAAATATGGTCAGCAAAGGGAAAGTGAGTTCGAACTCCTGTGTAACACAGTGACGATTAATGAAACTTCTTTCTTTCGAAATGAAGCACAGATGAACGCCTTTCAGCAAAAACTTGCTGTGGAAATCATTAACGCCAAGAAAACGTTTGGCAAACAAATCCTCAGAATATGGAGCGCAGCGTGTTCTTCCGGTGAGGAACCTTACACACTAGCGATCTTATATTTAGAATATCTCAAGCCTCGATATCCCGATCTGCAAATCGAAATTATAGGCACCGATATTAACACGGCAGTGGTCGAAATGGCACGGGTCGCAGAATATAGCCATTATGCAATCCGTTCTTTACCAGAGCCATATGTGAAAAAATATTTTAATAATTACAATGGACTCTATCGGCTGCGAACGGAGGTAAAGGAGCTAGTACGATTTGAATATAATAATTTAATTGACCACCAATCAATGCGGCAAATGGCGCATTTCGATTTCATTTTTTGCTCGAATGTTCTTATCTATTTTGATTTAAAAGCAAAAATACAAGTGGTCGGAGATTTATACGACAGTCTCAATCGAGGTGGATATCTCTTTATAGGTTCTTCGGAAATGCTGCACAAGATTTCGAGTGCATTTAAATTGGTGAGTTTTCCGAAAGCCACCGTATATAAAAAGGAGTAATGTAAGTATGGACAAGGTAGTTTTGGTTGTTGATGATTCAGCGACAGTGAGGAAGTTTGTAGCTGCATCGCTGAATATGAAAGGATTCCGAGTGGTTACTGCGGCGGATGGTGTTGAAGCACTGGAACTAATGCCTGCGGAAAAATTCGATCTTATCATCACAGATCTCAATATGCCCGATATGGATGGATTTGAATTTATCCGTACGCTTCGAGAGACACCGGAAAATTGCGACATCCCAATAATTGTCCTTTCTTCAATGACAGATTTGAAAAATAAAGACTATGCGTTAGAGCTTGGAGCGCTCGCGTTCCTTGAAAAACCACTGAGCACTGAAGCTATACAACGTGAAGTTTTTCGGTTTGTCAATAAAACAATTCAGCATACGGAATGAGTATAGGAAATTTCCTATTAACAAATCGTTCCTTTACTTATATCTTTTACGATAGCAAAATAACACTTTGATGTAGAGTTAAAATGAATAGTCTGCGAAGAAAAAGAATAAAACTTAACAATAACACCAAACAAAGGATAATGTCATGACATCAATGAAAATCCTAATTGTGGACGATTCGATCACAATACGACGTATTATAACCAATGCGTTGAAAACCGTAGGTTTCCCAGATACTGTTGAGGCTGTAAATGGGAAAGATGCTCTCGAGAAACTGGCTAATGTCAATGTGGATTTTATTATCACGGACTGGAATATGCCGGAAATGAACGGCCTAGATTTTATTAAACAAGTCCGTGCAAATCCGATATACTCATCTTTACCAATTCTGATGATCACCACTCGCGGCACAGAGCATGATGTAATTGAAGCGCTTCAGGCAAAAGTGAACAGCTACATTGTAAAGCCGTTTACACCGCAGGAACTGAAAGAAAAGATTGAAGGTATTCTCAAAACCGTTCAAGTCAATACGGTGTAGAACAGATGAATAAATCAATCTCAATACAATTTGTTCTGGAGAGGATAGAGTTATGAACCAAAAGGAACTTGATGGCATCTTGAGAAAAGCCGCCGAATTAAAGGTGTTTTGCGAGTACGGTCAGCGCACCGTTCCGGTTCTAGATGAGATCTCTTCTTTTGTTAAGGAAATTAGCCCTGCTATTGAAGATCTCAAGGCGGTTGTAGAGGTGTCGATGGTTAACATTCCCAAAGCAGCAGATCAGCTCGGACGGGTTACACAAGCGACTGAACAGGCATCGACTGACATCTTAAACACTTTAGATAGAATGGTGGCAACTCTTGACGAAATAATCGGATCGGTTGCCTCGGGTATGACATCTTCAAACCTAGGCGCAGCGACAAAAAAAATGGCAGCAATCGTAAAATCATTAGTAGATAAATCAGGTTGGGATGAAGATATTGTAAAGCTTGCAGAAGCATGGGACATTCATCTGCAAAGTTTGAGGATGAGCGGTCCAACAAGCAACCTTGAACGCTTGTTGAAGGATCTTCAAAGTGATTGCACTGAAATAATGATGGCACTTCAGGTACAGGATATCACTCAGCAGCATATTGGCGCCGTAATGGGAACTATCCAGGCAGTCGCCGAAGGACTTCGAAAGCTCACAACCGGATTTTTCAGTTCAGGTATGGCAGAGAATCTCCCACCATTGCCCACTATGTCGGTTCGATTCGAACAGGAGAATGTTGGCGAAGCGGAAAGGAAAAAAATGGTCGAGTCCTTGTTAAGTAAAGCACGTGCAGGACAACTATAGAAACTGAAATGTGAAAAACTGAATTAAAGTGAAATTTATTATTCACTTGTATAAGAAAAAGGTGAAAGTATGGCACATGAAGAGATAATTGAAAATGTCGAAGGGACAACAGAAAGCGTAATAACTGCGCTGCAGAAGGTTATCACATTACTTGATCGTATTAAGAATGCGATTGAGGAAAGCTCTCGCAAAATTCCCAATGCGGCAGTCCAGTTAAACGGGGTAACACAAGCAACAGAACTCGCTACAGTGGAAATTCTTGACGTTCTCGATGTGATGGGAACCAAAATTCATATGGTGGAAAACGGAATGAAAGAATTCGATCAAGCTGGAATTTCTGAAAAGCAAGTCTTAATGCTCACAGGTATTAAACAGACTCTGGCAGAATTAAAAGAAAATACAAGCAATATCACGGTTGCTTTGCAGGTGCAGGATATAACGGCACAAAAAATAGGAGCAGCAAATCATTTAATAGAATCTGTCCGTAAAGAATTATTAAGCGAATTGAACTTTTTCGAGACAGCTAAACAGAAAACCGACGATGCGCGGCGTAAAGTTGAAGTGGAGATAGAAGGACCTAAAGCATTTGATTTGAATGCATCGTATATGAAGACGCCTGAACATCAATCCAAAATTGATGAGGTCGTGACGGCATGGCAGGAAAAAGAAGCAAAGTAAGTGAATGTATTTTTCTTTGCGAGATTGTATAAAAATGATGGAATGTTAATAAATGGATGATAAACAAGATATAGCTGGTTTTGATGAGGATATGCGAGAGATCTTTGACAGTTATCTTGTCGAATCTAAAGAAATTCTTGACCATCTCAGTCAAGATCTACTTGTTCTAGAAAAAAAACCTTCTAATACAAATTTATTAAATAATATCTTTCGAGGAGTACACACACTCAAAGGCACTTCGTCATTTCTCGGTTTTAACCAGATGACAGAACTGACCCATACTAGTGAAGATTTATTGAACAAACTCCGGAAAGGCGAAATTATTGCCGATGGTAAAATAATTGATGTGCTGATCGAAGTTCACAATGCAGCGAACGTCCTCCTACACCGAATTGAAAGCCGCGATCTTCAGCCTGTTGAACTGAATGGTATTCTTGAGAAATTACGAGGAGCAATGCAACAACAACCTGCTTTAGTGCAGGTTGAAGATGTTGTGCAGGAAAAAAATGAACAGGCACAGCAAGCGGCTGAAACATTTGAAGTTATGCATCAACGCGCAGCTGATTCGACAATCCGGGTTGACATTGGCCGGCTTGACGATTTAATGAATCTTGTCGGTGAGCTTGTTCTCGCGCGTAATCGTCTTGCACAGGCGACCCAATCTTTGATAGAAAAATATGAGCGGATTGAAATGTCAAAAAATATTGTTGATGTCAGCAATCAGATTGATTTTGTAACGACAGAACTTCAGATGGCTGTCATGAAAACGCGAATGGTTCCGATTGAGAAAGTGTTCAGCGGACTACCGCTTGTCGCTAGAGACCTTATGCGTACAATAGGTAAAGATGTTGATCTTCAAATTTATGGTCGGGAAACAGAATTAGATAAATCTATAGTTGAAGAATTGAATGATCCGCTTGTCCATATGCTCCGCAATGCCATTGATCATGGTATTGAATCACCAGAAGAGAGAACGAAACAGGGAAAACCACAACGAGGAATCGTCGTTGTCAACGCTGAGCGAGATGGAAATTATATTCTAATCACAATGGAAGATGATGGACGCGGAATTGATGCTGAGCAAGTTAAACAGAAAGCAATAGAAAAAGGATTAATCGAGGAAGCACAGGCACGAGAACTGTCAACATCCGACATTCTCAACTTGTTGTTTATTCCTGGCTTCAGTACGAAGCATGAAATCACAAATGTATCTGGTAGAGGCGTCGGGATGGATATTGTTAAGACGAATATCGCGAAATTAAAGGGTATTGTGGAAATAGCCTCCGAGGTTGGTAAAGGAACTATTATTACTTTGAAGGTACCGTTAACGCTAGCGATTATTCAAGGGCTTCTCATGAAGGTAGTGGACGAAATTTTTGCCGTTCCATTGAGCGCAGTACTGGAGATTATTTGCATCAGACCTAATGAAATATACACTATTCAAGGGCGGGAAGTAATACGCGTCAGGGACGTTATATTGCCGCTTGCAAGGATGTCCGATATTATTGGCAACTCAAAAGCTATGAAAGCATCGGAAGTTTCGTATGTTGTTGTAGTCGGTTGGGCAGAGAAGCGTATTGGTCTTCTGGTTGATTCTCTCAGGGGACAAAAAGAGATTGTTATTAAAGGGTTAGGCAATTATCTGGGTGATGTTCCTGGAATTGCCGGGTCCACCATCCTCGGAGATGGAAGTGTTATTTTAGTAATCGATGTTGGTCAGTTTATCGAATTGTTTGCACGCCATTTTGGAAAAGTAGCATAATAATGAATTTGTCATGAAACAATCCGAAGAAAACATTATAAAAGTAATCGTCATTGATGATTCTGCATTTATGAGGAAATCATTAACGCTTATGTTGGAATCGGACCGAGAAATCCGTGTCATTGCTACTGCCCGGGATGGAAGTGAGGGAATAGAGAAGATTAGTAAATTGAAGCCCGACATAGTTACATTAGATATTGAAATGCCTGGTATGGATGGCATCACCGCTTTAAAAATTATTATGGAACAAATGCCGTTGCCGGTGCTCATGGTCAGCTCGTTAACGACAGAGAGCGCGCAAGCTACAATGCAGGCATTTGAATTAGGAGCAGTTGACTTCATTTCAAAAGATTTGGCATCTATCTCGACGAATATCAAGTATATCAAAGGCGAACTTATAGATAAGATAAAACAAATTGCACGAAGCCGTTTAATCCAAACACGATTCCGAATGAGACGGCTTGTGCAATCATCGCGTGAAAGAAAAGGTCAAATTGCATCACCATCTAAAATTGTCTCTTTCGAAAGTGTGGCACCAGGTTTTCAAGCTGTTGTTGTCGGAATATCAACAGGTGGACCTGAAGCTTTACACAATCTAATTCCAAAAATTCCGGAGCAGTTCCCTATCGGTATGACAATAGTACAACATATGCCCCCTCATTTTACAAAATCGCTGGCAGATAGACTGAATAATATAAGCAAAGTCAATGTAAGGGAAGCGGAACAAGGGGAAGTTGTTGAACCTGGAAAAGTACTAATTGCGCCCGGTGGAAAGCATTTGACGTTTCGCAATGATGGTCCAAATGTAGTAACGGAAATTTCTGATGAACCTATTAACGCATTATATCGGCCTTCTGCAGATATAATGATGAAATCTGCTTGTGTAACATTTCATGGACCGCTGCTCGGCATCATTATGACTGGAATGGGAAGAGATGGCGTTGAAGGATTAAAATGCATTAAATCAAAGGGTGGATATGTAATTGCTCAAGATGAAGAAAGCTGTGTTGTATATGGTATGCCTCAGGCGGCACTTGATGAAGGTGTTGTTGATTCTATGATGCCACTCGAGAATATTTCTCTGGCATTTAGCCGGTTGATAAAATTAAGAGCACAAGAATACCTGCCTATGGGCAGGGAAGAGGGTATATGATTGAATATACCGTTAATGAAAATTTGAATATTGCTTTCGGTGGGTCGGATGCCAAACGCGTTTCCGATAAGCAGAATAGCAAATCATTCATGCGCCTATTAGAGAATAACGACCAGTGTTCAAAATCAAATGACTCTTTTTCAGAGAGCACAGACGGTAAGTTGATGCCAATGATGAACATTCAAGGTGCATTCCGTGCACTAGAACAATTAGCGTTGCACCGTCAAGAAACAAAACAACTCGCTGAACAAATTATTAAAGTTTATACCGAAATGCTTCGAGTTGATGGTGCTTGCATATACAAATACACAACCGAAAATAAACTTGAGATACTGGCTTGTAATAATACTTGGTCAAATATATTCTCTTCTCTGCAAGCAGCGGAAAAAGTCGATGATCAAAATCTCCTTTTATCCACAGATGTTTTATTGCCTTATCACGTGAACCTAAACATAAGAGAGATAGACCAATCGCCGAAAGCAGTGCCATTATTCTTGGGAACACGTAATTATGGTTCTATCTTATCCTTACCACTGGTATGCGATGGAACGACGATTGGAGTTATATCGTTATTCAGTATCAATTCGCAATTCTTTTTGCCAGAGCATATCAACGAACTTCGAATGATTGCCTATCTATCTGCTTTACTTTATATGAACATTCATATGAAGAGTATTCTAGAAAAAGAACAGATTGAACGAATAACTCTTCAAAATGATGTTCGGATGTTACATGAGCAATTAGAGTCTCATCAACATAATCTTAACACTTATGAAGGAGCCGGTTCAGCTTATGAAGAATTGGAAGCATTGTCGTATTCGGTTTCTCATGATTTACGTTCACCAATAATTGCAGTGCGGAACAATTGCGAATGGTTGAGTACACGGGCATGCAGCAAACCTCGACACGGAAGGGCAATCACTTGTTCGGCAAATTGCCGCAAGCTCTGAGCACATGGAAAAGCTTCTTGATGGATTCCTGGATTTCTCAAAAGTTGTTCGACTCGAGCTGCGACAATCACAGATTGACATGACGACTCTTGTGCATACAGTTATCGATGAATTGTTGAAATGTGAATGCGGATCATCTTCTCTTTCAATAGCTGTCCGACCCCTACTGCCTGCATATGGCGATGCAACACTGATACGACAAGTATGGTACAATCTTCTTTCGAATGCATTTAAATATACGCGCTATAAACAAATACGAGAAGTGACCATTGATTCATTTTCGTTCAACGGTGGCGTGAAATATTGCGTGAGTGATAACGGGGTCGGATTTGATATGCAATATGTTAACCGCCTTTTCGGTGCATTTCACAGACTGCACGCTGCCGAAGAATTTGAAGGAACGGGAGTTGGTTTGGCTATTGTCCAACGGATTGTTAGAAGACACGGTGGACAGGTTTGGGCTGAAGGCAAAGTGGATAATGGTGCTAAGTTCTATTTTACACTTCCAAAAACATAGAAAAACAATAAATGTAATGACAGGCACAATGCAATGACACACCAAGATGGAAATTTAAATATTCTGATGCTGGAAGATATTCCGATTGATGCTGAAATGATCGAGAGGGAACTCCAGAACGCAAACATTTTGTACAACGCGCGACGGGTAGCTTCTAAGAATAAGTTCATAAAAGAACTTGAAATGTCTTACCCAGATTTAGTGCTCGCAGATTATTCACTGCCTCAGTTTAGCGGTTTGGAAGCATTGAAGATGGTCCGTGAAATGAAAAAAAGAATTCCATTTATCCTTGTCACAGGAATGAAGAATGAAGAAATAGCCGTCGAATGCCTTAAGGAAGGTGCCGATGATTATATCCTGAAGTCAAGTCTCCGTCGGTTACCGGGCGCAATTCAAAATGCACTCGAAAAACAGAGAGCAGAACAGGAGAATGAGCGGCTTGAGGAGGAACTCAGGCGATCTCAGAAACAGATGCTCACCATCTTTGAGAGTATCACGGATGCATTTTTTTCCGTAAACAAGTCTTGGTATGTGATGTATTTAAACCCACGGTCCGATACATTTCTTGCGAAAGTGAATAAGAGACGTGAAGACCTCTGGGGAAAGAATTGGTGGACTGAATTTCCTGCTGCGAGAGATTCGGTAGCATATAAGGCTTTACATCGAGCGATGGCAGCCCATGAATTTGCTGAATTTGAAGAGTACAACTCTGCACTAAATTCATGGTTGCAAGTTCGGGCATACCCAGCAGAAGATGGACTTGCTATTTATATGCAAGATATCTCTGAACGTAAAATAGCAGAGGAAAAAATTAGAGAGCAAGCGAATTTACTGGATATCGCACAAGATGCGATTATTGTTCGTGATCTTAACGATAATATCATCTATTGGAATAATAGCGCTGAGAGAATCTATGGATGGAAGCAAGAAGAAGCAATTTTAAAAAATGCTTCTCAATTGTTAAGCACAGAATTAGACAGTATTGAACGTGCGTTGCAAGATGTTAAAAAGAAGGGATCGTGGTTTGGTGAATTGCACCAAGTGACCAAGATGCAAAAGAGTGTTATTGTCGAAAGCAGATGGAGTATTGTTCGAGATGGGCAAGGAAAGCCAAAGTCAATTCTTACCATCAATACAGACATCACAGATAAAAAGAATATCGAACAGCAGTTTCTTCGAGCGCAACGTTTAGAGAGCGTGGGTACACTGGCAAGCGGTCTTTTACATGATTTAAATAATGTCCTAACGCCAATAATTTTAGCTGTTCCCTTTATGCGAGAAAAATTAACAGATGAACCAAGTCAAGATATCTTAAGAACGCTGGAAAGCTCCGCAAAACGAGGTGAAGGAGTTGTAAGACAACTAATATCGTTCGTCCGGGGGGTTAAAGGCGAACGTGTTGTGCTTCAACTGAAACATCTTGTTAGGGAATTGTTAAATTTCATTGCGGAAACGTTCCCGCCAATAATAAAAGTGGTGAAACATTGTCCGAAAGGTATTTGGTACGTCGTAGGAGATTCAACTCAATTATATCAGGTATTGATGAATCTTTCGATCAATGCTCGTGATGCAATGCCCAATGGCGGAACACTCGCAATTGAATTACAGAACATTACACTCAGTGAACAAGAGGCAGGTTTACACCTTGGGGCCACACCCGGAATGTATGTTATTTTAACTGTGAAAGATACTGGCAGTGGCATTCCACCAGAAATAATCAATCGAATATTCGACCCATTTTTCACAACAAAGGAACCAGGTAAAGGAACTGGTTTAGGTCTCTCGTCAGCGTTAAGTATTGTAAAAAGCCATGGTGGTTTCATTGATGTTCATAGCGAGGTGGGAAAAGGAACAGAGTTTAAGGTCTTCCTTCCTGCCAATGAAGAAACAATGGAGGAACAGGTTGAACAAAGCTACACTATCCCGATGGGCAATGGTGAAACTATTCTTATTGTGGATGATGAAAAAAACCTGCGTGATCTTTTACGATCGACACTCGAAAAACAGAACTTTAAAGTATTATCTGCGTATGATGGAGAAAATGCAATTGCTGTATATAAAGAAAATCAAGATAAGATTGATATTGTATTGATGGACATGCTGATGCCTAAACTAAGTGGGCTATCGGCAATTCCTGAGCTCAAGCAAATGAATCCGCAATTAAAAATAATTGGTATGACAGGAAGCATGTTGGACAACCCGCGCAGTGAAATGAAAACGTTAATGCAAGAATTACCTTTTATTCAAAAGCCTTTTAGTTGTGAGGATATAATCAAAATGGTGAACAATGTACTGTTTGAAGCTCCAAAGGCCTACATAGAGGAATGATTTATACATTTAGTGAAATGCTGTTTGTACTTCGGTTCGATAATGAGATAAAATATTATGGCTACTGTTAAGACAATTTGGGATCAAAAAAGAATCGGTGTAATTCGGAAGGTTACAACCTCAACTGCGACTGTTGCACTTGATTCGCAATTATCAAGTCTTTCAGTACAATTGAATGGGAAATCATACCCTATTGGACAGATAGGTACCTATGTGCTTGTACCGGTTGGCAGACAAGTTTTACTTGGCATGGTAGCAGAATTCAAAAAGTTCGAATATGGCGAAAATGGGAAAACAAAATCTCATTATGAAATGATAATTTCTCTTATTGGATCTGTAAAGAACGGTATTTTTGAACGTGGTGTTTCCACTTTTCCAACAGCAGAAACGCCGGTGTATATTCTTGAAGAAAAGGATCTTGCTGTTGCTTTTTCAGTGTTTCAGCGGTTCGGGTTTTCGACTGGCAGACTTTCACTCTTTGAAAACGAACGAGCCTATGTTGATCCAAATCGATTTTTTGGAAAGCACCTTGCAGTGATTGGAACAAGTGGCTCCGGTAAGTCGTGCACTGTTGCTTCAATTCTTCAAAAAGTGGTGGGCTTCCCTGACACGAAGGTTATCATTTTAGACATACACAATGAATATCGAAAAGCTTTTCCAAAAAACAGTCAGTATCTAAATCTGACGGAACTCGAGTTGCCATTCTGGCTAATGACTTTTCAAGAAATGATGGAAGTGTTCGTTAATCCTTCAGATGAACACGCTGCAACTCATATTACCGTTTTAAAAGAGCTCGTATTTCAAGCAAAACGCTTGCAAAATCCGGAATTAAAAAACGTCTTGACTATCGATACACCTGTATACTACGATTTCGAAAAAGTCCGTTCGAAAATAGAGGCACTTGATTCTGAAAAAAACGGTCCCTTTTACGGAAAGTTTGCCAGATTCTTAGTACAACTGGATACTAAATTGAATGACCCGCGTTACGACTTCATGTTTAAACCCAGACAATTTATTCACTCTGCTTCTTTTTCGGAATTACTGACAAAAATGTTTGGACCTAATGGGGGCGCGAAGATTACGATAATGGACATGAGTGGCGTTCCCTTCGACATCGTGAACACTGTTGTTTCTCTTATGGCGAGATTAGCATTTGATTTTAATTTTTGGAATATTAGCCGTCGTGAATGTCCTATCCTTTTAGTCTTTGAAGAAGCACATAACTATTTATCAACAAGTACAGAAGGAACACAAGCGGCCAGGCGCACCGTTGAACGTATCGCAAAAGAAGGCAGAAAATACGGTGTAAGTTGTATGATCGTAAGCCAGAGGCCCTCTGATATTTCAGAAACTATTTTGTCTCAATGTAATAACTTTGTAGTAATGCGTCTCACAAATCCGGTGGATCAGAATTATGTTTGTCGGCTCGTTGCAGATACATATCCCGGTCTTGAAAGCCTTCTACCATCGCTTCGGCAGGGAGAGGGATTATTTGTTGGTGATGCTGTTCCTATGCCCTTACGTATTCAAATTGATCCGCCAGATCCTGAACCGGCAAGCGCCGATATACAATTTTTTGATAAATGGAAACGTAAGAATGAACCGACAAATGTTAGTGAAATAGTCAGAAGATGGTGGCACCAAGAGCGTTGTTAATGTGAACAATAATGTACTTTGCAGAAACTGAACAATTGTAGAATTCATAAATTATCGACGTGGTAACAATATTATCAACAATATTGTGTAAAAATTGTGATTGACCGACAAGTAATGGCTACAACACCGAATGCATCAGAAGAAATTCGAATGGAAGCCAACCATATCTTAAAAGTGGTTGATCAAGCCATAAAAGCAGGATTTCTAAATGAGGCAAAAGAGCATCTTGATAAAGCAAAGATGATTGATCCGACCAATGCATACATTTATGCATTCCAGGAGCGAATCGCCTTCCTGAAAGAGGAAGCAGAAAAGAAAAAAGCTGCAGTATCTAACCGTGGAGCGATGGAGGATGCAGCACGAGCAAAACTCGATGCAGATCGTCGGTTAGCAGAAGAGGACCGGTTAAAAAAAGAAGATGCGCAGGTGAAACAACTAGAAGAGTGGCATCTGAAAAAACTCGAAGCGGAGAAACGGCACCAGGAAGAATTGATACGGGCTACTAAAGGACAAACAACATCTAACGCAACTCCTGCTTCAGATGCCCCGGAACAGCATAAAAAAACTGAGGGTGTACAGAAGGGAAAATCGGTACCACAGCAAAGACTTGTACCAACAACGACACAGCAGAATGAACCGGCGACTAAAGTGGGCGATCAAGCCCACGATATGTACAAACGAGTGTTGCTGCTTGCTTGGGCAGATGGTGCGATCTCACCGGAAGAGGAGAGTCAACTCAGGGATTTAAGAACATCACTCCGTATTACAATGGAGGAACATACACAACTTGAGTTAGAAGCCAAGGAAGAATCCTATGCACATGCATTCACACTTGTTTGGACTTCCGGTATGAATGCGAGGGAGCGTTCAGCTGTCATTAATGAACTCCGACAAAAGTATCATATTTCATCCGAAGCACATTCAAGAGTCGAAGCAAATGTTCTCATGGAATTTGGTGATCGTCAGAATAAGCCAACGCTCTATGTTATTGATGACGACGAGAATACGCTTGGGATGATCGTGCGAGTACTTGAAGCTGGTGGATTTGCTGTAAAGGCTTTCAATACGTCTGATGAAGCACTTGTCGGACTTAAAAGTGATTTGCCTGATTTAATCATCTCTGATATCAATCTTGAAACTTCAACAATTGGAGGATTTTCGTTCTATGAAAAAGTCCGACAATTGCATCATCTAAGTCACGTACCGTTCATTTTTCTAAGTGGAATGATTGATGAGGGTATGATACGATATGGGAAAGGTTTAGGGGCAGATGATTATCTGACAAAACCGTTTTCCGGTGAAATGCTTCTCGATACTATCAAAGGGAAATTAAAACGCTATAAACAGCTAAAAAACAATTAGTATTGACATAACAATATAGTAAGCTGACTTCATTTAAAGGAGCAAAGCCATGATTGAAAAACTTAGAAAATCTTTAGAAACCAGAATGATCGCCTCTTTTCTCGTACCATTATTGGCTATATCCATCTGCGGAGTCATTATTACTTGGATTAATCAGGAGTCGGCAGGACGGGAAGCGATAAATAACAATGCTCGAGTGATTTCGGAAACCATTTCCTTTGCTGCCGGTGCGGGATTGAATGACGGCAATTTCGACCTTGTACAAACATCCTTCGATTGGGCAAGAAAAGATCCCGCTGTTATATTTATTTTAATTTTAGACGAATCCAACCAAACGATTATTGAACATAATCCTAGAAACTTGAAATACAATGCAACAACACTTATGCAAGAATTAAAATTTGAAGATACAAAAGATATCGTGCTAGTGTCACGTCCTGTCGAATATAAGGGGAAAAAGCTGGGAACAACGCTTGTTGGTTTATCGATGGAATCTGTAATGTCGGTAATTATGAGACAAATCTTGGTCGAATTGGTTATATTTTTCGTCTTCGTAGTATTAGGAACATGGTGGGTTGTTCGATACACACGAAGTTTGGTCAGTGACATAAAGATGATACAAAAAAATATTGAAAACGCAGATCTTAACACACAGATAAATTCAGAACGGCAAGACGAAATGGGTCAGCTTCAACATTCCTTCGATCAATTTGTAGAGTCTATTCGGGACACATTGATTCAAGTATCGGAAACGGCGTCTTCCGTTGCGAGCGCAAGTGCCGAGATAAGCTCGAGCACAGAAGAGATGGCAGCTGGTTCTCAAGAACAGACCACGCAATCGGAGGAAATAGCAAGGGCGGTTGAGCAAATGGCCAAAAGCATCGCCGTGAATTCAGAGAATGCCGGGGAAACTGCACATACTGCAGAGCAAGCTAAAATCGCTGCAGAACAAGGTGGAAAGGTCGTTACAGACACGGTCGCCGAAATGAAACAAATTGCGAATGTTGTACGAGAATCTGCAGGGACAATTCAAAATCTTGGCAAATCAAGCGACGAAATTGGCGAGATAATTGGCGTAATCGAACATATTGCCGACCAGACAAACTTGTTAGCACTTAATGCGGCTATCGAAGCGGCGAGGGCGGGTGAGCAAGGTCGCGGATTTGCAGTGGTTGCCGACGAAGTGAGGAAATTGGCAGAACAAACTACGAAAGCAACAAAACAAATAGCCGGCATGATTCAACAAATTCAATCAGATAGCCATGGTGCTGTTAGCTCAATGGCAAATGCGACAAAGCAGGTGGATGCAGGGATTGTGTTAGCGGATCAGGCTGGAGCATCGCTGCAGGAGATCGTTAAGACTTCGCAAAAGGTTACAGACATGGTTACACAAATTGCAGTTGCAAACGAAGAGCAGTCAAGCACCAGTGAACAAATCAGCAAAAACATGGAAGCCATTGCCACGGTTACTCAACAAACAGCTTCAGGGACTCAACAAATTGCTCGTGCAGCGGAAGATCTGAATCGATTGACAGAAACTCTTCAACAACTTGTCAATCAGTTCAAATTAACATCACAAAAGGAACATGATACATTTTCATCATCTTCTCAGAAATCATTTGAATTGAAACCACGATCGAAATATGCTCTTGGCGAGAATTCGTCGTTGCCGACTAATCAAAAGAATTAACAAAAAAATAGAAAAGGATACAATTTTATCAAATTCTAAGTAATAACAATTATCTGTTTTGATGAACACTGTGCCTATTGAAGAGTAACCAAGAACATACGGAAGGAGAGGAATATAATGAAAAACGGAATAGTTTTTTTGTTCTGCCTTATTCTTATAAGCTTTGGTTTGATTTTAGCACAGCCTAATAATAGAAGTGAGAAAAGCATCACGATAGGACTTATAGGAAAGAGCCAATCAAATCCTGTGTTTATAGCCGCATATTCTGGAGCCCGTGTAGCCGCAAAAGAACTTGGCGCTAAATATGGTGTGGATGTTATTATCGATTGGCAGACACCGGAGACTGAGAACCCAAAGGAGCAAGTTCAGGCAATTGAACGGCTTAGTCATTCTGGTGCGGCTGGAATTGCCATTGCTTGCAGCGATGCAAAAATTCTTACTCCATCTATCGACAAAGCGGTTGATCTTGGTATACAAGTAGTTTGCTTTGATGCCGATGCACCGAAGAGTAAACGTTTTGCCTATTATGGTTCGGATAATGCTGAATTTGGACGCACACTTATGAAGGAACTTGCTCAAGTAATGAATAAACATGGAGTTGTGGCAATTATTGGTGGTAATAAGAGTGCATTGAATCTTCAAAGCCGTATTCAAGCTGCCAAAGAAGAACTTAAGAATTATCCATCGATGAGTCTTCTCACAAATGGAGTTTTTTATCATGAGGAACTTCCGGAGAAGGCGGCTGAAGCAGTAGCTCGAGCACAAAAAGCAAATCCCCAAATTGGAGGTTGGATATTTATCGGTGGATGGCCGCTCTGGAATAAAAATGCGATAAAATGGGAACCAGGGAAAGTAAAAATCGTTGCCTGCGATGCGCTACCCGATGAATTAGAATATGTCAAGAGTGGTCATGTTCAAGTTCTTATCGCGCAGGGTTGCTTTTTATGGGGATATAAATCAGTCGAAATTTTGCTTAATAAGATCCTGAAGAATCAGACACCAACTATTGAATTGATTGTCGATCCACCGACTCGTGTCACGAAAGAAAACATGGAGGAATGGTCATTGAATTGGAAGAAATGGTTATTCAAAGAAGCATTGAATCGTTGAGAATAACTAACAAGCAACATTGATAAGTGTGTTATAAATTGTAAATAAAACGAAATTGCCAAATTTAAAATGAACGATTTCGTTTTGTAGCAGTGGAAAATCTCAAGTTGAAATTCGTATATTATTTAAGAGGATCTTTATAGTTTCCATTATTGGCTTCAGCCCCGAACTTGCCATTGTTTGAATCAACGATCGTAATCATTACATAATCGTAACTGCAACAAAATTCCGCATTCTTTCAAATTGACGTTTTGGCGGATGAAGTAATGTTTACAGCACCAGAAGCCTTTTTCCCTAATCAAATTGCCGACGCTTGATAATGAAAAAATACTAACTTATCATTAGTACATCCTTTTAGGTAGGTCAATTCATTTTTAAATCGATATAAAGATTGACATTACGATCTCGAAAGTGTAGATTTCTCAAGGGTGCAAATCTAGAAAACTATGCGAGACAGAAAACAGGGAATCGGGAAATAATATTGTCCCACTTTTACAAAGGAATTCAAACCTAGAATGGGATCGCATGGTTCTTTGGGGAATATAATAAAAGTCAATTGACGCGTGATCCTTTCGATGGGGACTTACTCTGTGGGGATGATTTGTAAGAAGACAAAACCCGTTTACGATTTTAATCGGTTTTTTTATCATCCGATCTCGAGGTTCATAGAGCCATTTTATCTACAAATAATCGGTGATACAGACTATGGAATTACCTATAGACACAATAACTCCAAGTTTTTTCTAATTAGTAACCGCAACTATTTTCACACCTGTTCTATTGATCGCACATGAATAATTGGTGGCTCGATATTATCCTTATTGTAAGTGCATGTGCTGTATATATTGGCGGTGCATTTCAATATCGCTATATCAAAAGGGGACAAAAACGTGAGCAAGAATTATCACATATGCTGATCGATCTTCAGGAAAAAGAGAGAAAAAGAATTGCAGCTGAATTACATGACAGTATTGGTCAGGATATTCTAATTATAAAGAATTATGCATTGATAGGACTTCGGTCAAAGAAGAACCTGTCCAAAATGGCTAAACAGTTACATGAAATATCATCTTTTGCTTCTCAAACACTGGAAGACGTGCGGAAGATCTCGCAAAATCTGCGCCCAGTTCTTTTGGATCGTCTAGGACTCACAGAAGCACTTAAACATCTTGTGGCAACAATTGGCACTGTGACTTCAATCGATATTACAGCGTCCATTATAGAAGTGGATAATATTTTTGACAAAGATTCCGAGATTAATCTTTTCAGGTTGGTTCAGGAAGCTCTTAATAATATCATAAAACATTCTCAAGCGAAAGAAGCTGACGTAAAAATCACAAAAGATGATAAAATGATTCATTTGATCATCTCTGACAATGGCAAAGGTTTGGTTAAGACGACGCCTGAGAGAAAAATGTATGATGGATTTGGACTTATAGTTATGTCAGAAAGAGTAAAGATGCTTAATGGTTCATTGAATTGTGTCTCCACTCCAGGAATCGGAACAATGCTCTTGATCGATATACCTTTGTAGATAACAGTGATAAAAATTATTCAAATACTCATTGTCGATGATCATCCCGTATTCCGGAGTGGTCTACGGAGTATCATTGAATCCGAAAAAAAAATGCATATCGTTGGCGATGTACCTAATGGTGAAGTAGCGCTCGAATTTCTCAAAGATCATTCTATCGATGTTGTAATACTTGACCTAGACATGCCAAAGATGAACGGCCTAGAATTTGCAGAGGCGGTTGCTAAACAAAATATTCCCGTCGAGATTATCATTCTTACCATGTATAAAGAGGAAGAGCTGTTTTCCCGCGCGATGGACCTTGGAGTAAAAGGATTCGTGAGCAAAGAAAATGCTGTAACCGAGATTGCTGAAGCAATACGTACGGTGACCGATGGACGTTATTTTGTCAGTTCTATGTACTCTCATTATTTGGTTCGTCGAAGTAGTTCACCGCCGGCACTATCGGGTAGATCGACCGATCTTGAACTATTAACAGCGGCTGAACGAAAAGTTCTTAAACTTATTGCAGAGAATAAAAGCACTAAACAGATTGCAGAAGAGCTATTCATAAGTCCAAAAACCGTTGAAAATCATCGTACAAATATTTGCATAAAATTGGGTATTCATGGCAGCCATGCACTCTTGCGGTTCCTACTAGAGAACAGATCTCTTCTCTAAGCGCCATATTGGTCAATTGCAACGAAAATTGAATAAAATTTCAAGGTATTGACTTAACTCTCCATTTCTTGCTTAAGTGGAAACACCTAGGGAACAGAATAAGGGAAAACCCCGATTGCATATGTGTAGGCAAAAGAATAAACTATACCCAAGAAATTAAGCCGTTATACTTTGAGATAGAATTATGAATTCATGTTTAAGCGTTTTAATTGTCGATGATAATGCAAAAATGAGATCGATGATTGCGGAAATTTTAAAACAAAAGACAAGTAAGATATTCGAATGTTCGGATGGTGTGGATGCACTTAGTGAATATATTATTCATCGTCCTGATTGGATATTGATGGATGTAAAGATGAATAATATGGATGGTCTCACTGCGACTGGATTGATTCATGAATATTTTCCCAAAGCTAAGGTCATGATTGTTTCTCAAGATGACACCAAAGCGATAAGACAAGCCGCATACGAGGTTGGTGCATCGGCATTTGTTGGGAAAGAAAATTTATTAGGCATCTTGGATAAATTAAAGCAATAAGAATATTGCAGGACATTAAGGGATAAATCAGCGTGAATGGGAGTGTAAAAGTTGTATTAGTAATTGGGTTTAGTGTTGTATTTGGTTTCTATGCTTTCATGATCCAAGGAAACAACAACAGGATCATACAGGTAGGAAATCAAAGAAGTTATTACACAGAAGCGTGTATGATCACAACTGCCGGTCTAAATGATGCTATCTACAATATGAGAGATACGTCGTTGTGGGCGGGCGGGTTAAGCAACCCAGTGAAAGTCAATAATCTAGTGCTGGCAGGTGGTGATACTGCATCATATATTGTTGAAAGAAATCTAAGTGGTCTTTCCTCTGATGAAGCGCGAGTAACTGTGACTGGAAAATATGGAGGTGTTTCAGCGAAACAAATTGCGGTCATCAAAAAAGTTCTAACATATCCATATTATAGATGTCAGGTTGTTAATGTTTATGTCTATCCATATCAACTCCCCGCTTCCTAGCTTTACCAAGAATCTACACACACTACATTTTTTATTTTGCACTTCTTTTTCGATAAACTGATCAGATCTTCTTTGCATTAAATGAATATCGAGTTCATTGCATAAGAGATAGTGCAAATCGTACTTGTATTTGCCCCTTTATCCTGACTCCAATTAGAATTCATGTGCGTGCAAATTTCTTTAATAATGGATATATTACCAATAGATTAATATGGAAATATCAAAGTGAGCTGATGGAAACTACTATTGAGACTCTATTGCAATATTTTTACTATATTACTTTTCAAGTGATATACTAAGTATGTATGAAAGACTAGAATGGAAATTTAATGCAAACATCTAGTACAAATGAATATCGAGTAACGATTCGCGACAAGTCTGGCAATATCACACGGCGACAAATTGTTGCGACATCAACAGCCCATGCAAAAAAACGTGCAACCGCTTTTATTCAGCAGGGCAGCATAATTCAATCCATAAAGCAAAAGGTCACGTATCGATATCGAGTTTTACAGGGTAAAAATATCATAGAAGGATCTCAAAGTGCCTATTCACGGGAAGAGGTTGTTCTTGGTCTTCAACGCTTGGGATTCAAAATTAAATCGGTACAAAGACGCACAAATTTTTTTATAAAAGCTCCAGCTAGTGAAATAGTAGGCTTCATTAAGCAATCCGCAAAGCTAATCGAGCAGAAGCTTCCTTTTAATGATGTCCTCCAATTAATGGCAAACCATATAAAGGAAAAGAACCTCCGTGGTGCTTTACACGAAATTATTAATGACCTGCGAAATGGAATAGATTCACAAGAAGCTTTTATACGTCAAGCACCTGTGTTTGGATATCATACGAGCCTCATGCTGGGAATCGCGACCAAGAGCGGTAACATAGAACAAGTATTTGAAAGTGTGGCACAGCTGGTGGAACGACAAGCGGATTTTAAAAAAGGATTGACCAGTTCTCTTATGCTTCCAGCTGTTACAGCAATCACAATGGTTGGAGCGATTGGATTCTATGTGGTATATCTTTTGCCTCAAATGATGGAGATGTTGGGGCCCAACATGGAAGAAATTCCACCATTGACTGCGATGACATTGGGAGTAAGTGATTGGCTTAAAGAATATTATATATATATAGCTGCCCTTATCTTTGTCGTCTCGCTTATTTTCTATTTATACATAACTTCTACACAAGGACGCTTGAAGTATCATCAATTTCTCATTCGCGTTCCATATATTGGCCGAATTCTGCGTGATACAAGCACCGAAATCTTTTGTCGGGTGTTTGGAATTATGTATGCCTCCTCAGGCGAGAACATTGATGCGATTCAAATTGCCGGAGATACTTGTGGTAATCCGTATTTGGCTTATCAGATCCGGAATGTGGCAGTTCCACATATGTTGCGGTTTGGAGTGGAACTCGGAAAAGCGATAGAAGAAACGGGATTCTTCCCCGAGTTGGTTACATCGCGATTCAAAACTGGTGCGGAGACTGGCAACGTCAAAGCGACAGCAATGCAACTTGCTGATTATTATCAAATGGAAAACGGATACGCCATGAAAAATTTGGCAAATGTTATTGAAATGGCAGTGACAGTGATGATTACAATCTCACTTGTTTTTCTTACACTTCTTTCAACAGAAACAGCGAATGTGCATCTTAAATGAAGATAACAACGATATGTTCTTGAGTAAAGATTAGTCATCATCCATCGACGAGAGCAAGTAATATGATGAATTCAATGGGATCCGAGACGACGAGTAGTTTTAAAAAACGCGACCTTGGTGATATCCTAGTAGAAAAAGGGATTGTCACTCCTGAAATTTTATCTGAAGCAATTAAGACCATGAGCGGAGATACTCAAAAACAAAGACGAAACCTCCCATGGATCCTATGTAACACGTTTAATGTAGATCGTGAACTACTGTATATGGAGGTTGCTAAGTTTTACGCATTTCGCATCTTGGATATTTCCAAAACAAAGCTCGAGGATAGTCATCTCGCATTTATCCGACGTGAGTTCAATGCACTCCCAGATTCAATAAAAGATAAGGCTATTGACCACAGTGTGTTGCCATATTCAGTTGATCCGAATCGGTTGGATCGTCTCCTTATTGCAACGCCGGATCCTACCGGTGCGGGGGCTGTGTCCGTTGCACGCGCATTTCGCTATGGCAAATTCGAGATTTGTTATATGCCCTTTTCGCAGTGGAACGATCTGTGGAAACGTGTTGCGATCGATCGATCATCCTATCAGCAGCATTTAGATGAGTCAAGTTATCTGCAGGATGAAACTGAAGAGGAAGCAGAACAATACGAACAAGCCCTGGAAGATGAAATTAGCAAAAGCGGACTTGTCGAGCTCGTTGAAAAAATATTTGTTGATGGTGTTCGTGTCGGTGCGAGCGATATCCATGTAATTCCACGAGGTGAAAAGGTTACGGAATTTCACTTTCGAGTCGATGGAAAACTTTCGCTCTGGTATACCTACACCGATGCACGCGCAGAAGCTGTGTCCGCTGTAGTGAAGGATCGAGCAAAAAACCTCGATCGTTTTGAGCGGAATGTCGCTCAGGATGGATTTGCCCAAATTATAATTGACCGAAAAGCCGTTCGCTATCGACTTTCAGTAATTCCAATAGTGGGAAAGGAACTGAAAAGCAGATATGAATCGATTGTAATCAGAATACTGCAAGAACCAAATCTTAGTATCCGCATCGAAGAACTTGGGTTTGAACCATATGCTGAACAAGCACTTCGCAACGCTCTATCAAAACCCCATGGAATCGTCATTGTGACAGGTCCGACGGGCAGCGGTAAAAGCACGACACTCGTTGCTGCGCTGAGGACGATCATGAACCCATCTGTCAATATAATGACCGTTGAAGATCCGGTGGAATATTTAATTGAGGGTGGTCGTCAGGTAAAACTTAACCCGAAACTCGATTTCGAAGGAGCACTACGAGCCATACTTCGTCACGATCCAGATATTATTATGGTAGGCGAGATACGTGACCGCATCACTGCTGATATTGCTATCAAGTTTGCAAACACCGGCCACCTGACTTTATCGACACTGCACACGAACGATGCCCCGAGCGCCATCTCGCGTCTCTTCAAGATGGGAGTGGAGCCATTCCTGATCGGCTATGCGATCAATCTTATCCTTGCGCAGCGTCTCGTACGCAAACTTTGTCCAAAATGTAAGGCGGTCATCGATGAAATAGATATGGAAGCTCTCCGAAAACTCGGAATCGATCCTGACGATTTAAAACAAACTAAGATCTACCGTCCTATGGGTTGCGGAGATTGTGTGCATGGGTACAAAGGCCGGATGGCCATACACGAAGCTTTATATTTCTATAAAAATATCAGACAGCTCATTCTTAGATCGGATCAATTAGTGGATGAAGATGCATTGCGAGTTCTTGCGGCAAAAAACGGAATGCAGACACTAAGACACTCGGCGATAGAATTAATGAAGAAAGGTATCACCTCTATAGAAGAGGTCGCCACTGTGACTATGGAAGACGAGTCTCAGATTGTTTCAACATATCTTGATGTTAATAATTAATCGTAGAGGCTGCAACAGTCTCGATGGAAGGCGATTAAAGTGTTTGGCTGTTTTGGTTTGTATGTTTTGCGGGAGTTAGGATCATTGTATAAAGGGGCAAGATGAGTTTAGGACAATCGATATTGGCGGCTGCTGCACTCATTGTGCTTACAATATTGGTGATCAGTGCAAATAGAATGATTGTTCAGAGTCAGCAGGACGAATATAGGATTATAGCCGTTAAAGAAGCCAGCGAAATCGCAAGCTCTATAATCAATGAAGCACTGAGTAAACAATACGATTCATATAATCCATCCACGTATGTGACGAATCCCAACGATTTTTCTAATCCAGGACCAAACCCAACAACAGAGCAACCTTATGTTCCATCGAACCCATATTACGATACGTCTTTGATTCCGTATGCATCTAAGTTCCGTTCGATGATATATTATAATGATTTTGATGATTATAATGGATATTGGCGGAAAGTCGACACTCAAACCCTAAAAGGATATTTAGCAAAATGTACAGTGGGGTATGTACAATCCAGCAATTTCAATATTTCCACGGGTACAAAAGGATACTTTAAACGAATAGTTGTGACAGTGGAACATCCAATGTATCTTGAACCACCAATATCTTTCAGTGCAGTAAAAACCTACTAGTTATGGTATTCTTTGATATAATCCAATCCTACATTATTAAAGGAGCTATCATTCTCGTTATTCTCCAAACGATGCTTTTATTGCAGAACTTACTCTATCAACATACTGAAAAGGCGGTGTTGGAGGAGGAACTCGGTACTGCCTCATTTACCTTCTCTTCCGATATGCAACAGGCGGGGTACAATTCTGCGACGGCTTTTACGATTGCAGATACAAGCGGGATTGGAATAAAAGGTGATATCGATAACGATGGTACTGCTGACGATGTAAGATATTATCTTGCCCCAATGCCATCTTCAACGAAATTCTATTTGGAGAGAACGGTCAACAACGGGACGCCGTCCATAGTGGGAAGAAATTTTAGAAAATTTTATCTCACTTACTATGATAATGCCGGTAATACGACATCTATTTTGTCGAATATCAAATCAATCTCCATTCAAGCGACTATGGAAAACGATGTACAATTTTATGGCGACTATCTCAGATCCTCTTGGCAGACTCAGATATTCCCTCCCAGTATTAATAATTAAAGGGAGCCTCTCCGAAATTCCATCCCCCAAAAAGCCGTTGCATACCTTTGACGGTAAAAAAGCGCTATATCAGGTTAACATTTATACTGGCTTGGTTTATGAAGTATCAGTTAATACAGAAAGATCCGAACAATCCGCTCTCGATTTAATTACTACTCATCGGGATTATTTCTTAAAAGATGTATAATTTGACTATTAATTTATTATTGTATACAAATTGATAATTTAGTAAAATACAACGGGGATCATCATAAAGTATCAAGAATGAAGGACAGAAAAAGGAATTGAAATGGCAGATAAAAATGAAAAAGAAATGATATATCTGGATCGTAATGAAAATAATTATGGTCCGGCTCCTAAGTGTTATGGGGTTCTGAAAAACATTGATTTTCGACAATTAAGCTGGTATACACGAATATATGAAAAAAGTGCAAAAGGAGAATTATCGCTGAGGTTAGCCAAAGAATATAATCTTCCTGAAAAAAATATTGTTATGGGCTACGGCGGTGAGGACCTTCTCAAAGCTATAATTCATTGCTATCTTAAAAAAGGAGAAACACTTCTGATTCCGGCTTTTTCCTGGTGGTATTATAAATCTATTGCATCAGAAGTTGGCGGAAATACGGCTGAGTATCCATTATATGCGGGTGAAGAAAGTTATCATTATGATATTGAGGGAACGCTTAAGGTATATCGTCAATTTAGGCCTAAAATTGTATTCATCAGTTCACCAAATAACCCTACAGGTAACAGTTTAACTCCTGAACAACTCAATAAAATACTCGATGAAATGAAAGACACTATTGTTGTTCTGGATGAAGCCTATGCTATGTTCAAAACTACGGATAAATCTTACGTTAAGGATGTTGTAGAAAAATATCCGAAAGTGGCCGTTATCAGGACATTCTCAAAATATTTTGCCTTAGCTGGCGTTAGAATTGGTTATGCCTTAATCGGTAGTGAATTGGACTATTTTGGACTGCTCAATTCCAAATACCTGGGTTATGACCGGATCAATGAACAGGTTGCTATTGCCGCGCTGGATTCAATGCCTTATTATGAACGTATAACAGCACAGATGAATGAAGATAAAGAAATGTTTTTTAATGAATTCCGCAAACTTCCAGGATTCAAACCCTACCGTTCGGATGCAAATTTTATATTGGTCGATATGGAAAAAAATAAAATGGCTGCTATGGATGATTTTCTGAAGAGAAAAGGGTTTGTTATCAAATTTATGAATGAAAAGATTTTGGATTCTCAATTACGAATTACAGTTGGAACGCATCAGGAAAACGTTCAATTAATGAATGCCATTAAGGAATTTGCCGCCAAGCAATAATTCTAAATCACTACCTATGAAACTCACGGAAGAATATAAAAAGTCGCTCAAGCATATTGAAGCTGAAGAGCCTCTTGATCTGAGTTTTTACCGTATTATTTCTTTTCTATTTGTAAAAGTCATTCTGCCCTTTCCCATTACGCCGAACCAGATATCCATTGCCGCGCTTATTATGGGGGTGATTAGTGCTGTCTTCTATGCCTTTGGAAGTAAAGAAGCCTTTTTAATTGCCGCGGTTTTTTATGCAATTTATTATTTATTCGATCTGAGCGATGGACAGGTTGCCCGGCTGAAAAAAAACGGCACCAGGATTGGCAGGATCGTTGATGGCATTGCCGATTATGTGACTCATGTTTCTATTTATATCGGATTGGGTATCGGACTGGGGAATGATCTCAATACCTGGCTCCTAGTAATTGGGACCTTGATTTGCCTGATGGCTCAGGTTATCCTGTTTGATTTTTACAGAAACCGCTATCTAGAATATAAACTTGGAGAGATAAATCTTTTCGGGGAAGATTTGAGACAATTCCAGCATGAATATGAAGAATTAAAAAGCTCGCCGGGTAAAAAAATAGAAAAACTGGTTTATTTTTTGTATCTGAAATATCTGGCCGTGCAGCAATTCTTTATTCCTAAAGCCGAAAAAGAGCAAAAAAGGAAGAAATTTGATACGGTTGATTTTTTAAAGAAGAACAAACTGGTTATCCGGCTCTGGTCATTTATGGGCAGTTCACTGCATATTACTCTGCTTCTTATCATGTCGGTTTTGAATCGTATTGATTTATATCTGTATGGGATTCTTATTTTTATCAATATTTATGCTGTACTTTTGGTTATTCTGCAGACCTTTATAGATTCAAAAACAAAATTAGCAGAAAAGGATGTTATATAATGCATGCTGTTATTCTTGCTGCCGGTATAGCTTCCCGATTAAGACCGTTGACTGATTCCACTCCCAAATGCCTGCTCAGGGTAAAAGATAAACCAATCCTTGGCTTGATGATTGAAAATCTTTGTTTATCAGGAATTGAACATATTGTTTTAGTGACAGGGTATCTTGAAGATCAAATTCATCGTTTTATCAAAGAAAATTACCCGGCAGTTAATGTGACATTTATTTCCAACGAACTGTTTGCCTCAACTAACAATATCTATTCCCTATGGCTGGCTAAAGATATAGTAAAATCAATGGATTTCCTTCTGTTAGACGGGGATATTGTTTTTGATCGAGAAATCATTGATCTATTATTGAATGGAATGCATCACTCTACCCTTGCTTTGAGAACTAATGGACATGTGGGGGAGGAAGATGTGAAAGTAATGATAGATAAAAATGGATTTGTAAAGGAAATCAATAAAACCATGAATCCAGCGGAAGCGGCAGGAGAATCCATTGGCATTGAGCTATTTTTAAAGAACACTTCAATCAGATTATTTGATGAGTTACAGGTAATGATGGAGCGTGAGAAAAAAGTCAATGTCTGGTATGAAGAAGCTTTTCAGAGAATCATTAACCTTGGAACGAAGATTGCGGCTATTGATGTGGGGAATTTGAAATGCATGGAATTGGATACGGTTGAAGATTTTAGAAATGCCGAAAATCTGTAATTCGCCTTAATCTGATTCAATAAATTTTTTTCTTAAGCGAGTTGTCCGTGAAATAAAAAAGCCCTTCGAATTGCGAGGATTCTTTTTGATTCCATTGCCTCAGTACGCCGATCATTTGTTTTTATCGGTTAAAATAAATTGGACATTTGCTGGATTAGAATCCGATCAGTCTACTACAAAGTGCAACGATTCCAAATAGTATAAGGACGGAACCGGCAATCTTGTTCATAAGAGATATACCATCGGTGTTAATCCTTTCCTTGAAAAAATGGACGAGTGTTGTGAGCAGTGTGAACCAACTCATCGTACCAAGAAATATTCCCGTAACAAGAAATAATCCAAAAATATGATTGTCTGTGATATCCCCAAGTCCTACGCTTGCAAAAACAGCAGCGAAGGTAAATACTGTCATCGGATTGGTCAATGCCAACAGGAAGGTTGAGAAGAATGCACGAACATGTCTATTTGTTCCATTTGTTTCTTTATCTGTCGAAGGGCGGGAGTGTAACGTATGATATCCCAATATGATCAGAACGGAACCGCCTATAAGCCTGATCCATTGTTGTTGATTATAGATAAAATCGGAAATAAGTGTAACACCGAATGCAGCGACAATACCATAAAGTATATCTGCCACAGCTGCACTTAGACCAACAATTAGTCCGCGTTTACCTCCATGTGCGAGTGTTCGCCGAATACAAAGTACCCCGAGAGGTCCAACCGGTGCTGCCAGCGAAAATCCTATCGCAATACCTTTCAGAATATAGATCAAACCCATTTATAAGACCGATAATAAAATTATTATTGTCACTCTATAATAAAACAAGTTTCTTAAAATAGACAGAGAAAAAAATATGAAACAAATAATAAACAGTGAAAAAGTAAAATATAATTTTAATTACAGAAAGTAATACAGTGTTTTGTGCGAAAAAATTCTATTGCTAAATATGAAGTGATAGATCTTTTTGCTGAGAGTGATAAGAAAATAATGGCGACCCTACAGTCGCAAGTTGTCAAGGATAAGTAGCGGCGGGCGGAACCTATCCGAACTCAGTCCAAAAATTTATGCTCCTTTCAGCGATTTTTAATCAAAATAGTGAGTCGTTTGCGATAACATTGCCATTCAGTTTCTATTTTAGCACATTTATAATGTAAATTATTTTGTAACTACAAAAATTGCTATAAAAAAAAACACCACCATGAGCACAGTCATCGTCATATTTGGCGCGACAGGCGACCTAACAGCTCGGAAACTCATTCCGGCTTTATACAACAATTTCCGCAAGAGACGTCTCCCTAAGTACATCTCTATCATCGGCTTTGCTCGCAAACCTTACACTGACGATAGCTTCCGCGAAAAGATGAAGGAATCGATTGCCGCGTTTGTGCCCGACGATTATGATGAAAACAATTGGCGTGAGTTCGCCTCACATCTTTTCTATCAACAAGGAGATTTTAAAAGTGCTGAATCCTATAGCGCCTTGTCGGTAAAGATCGATACTCACGGCGCTTCGGAAAAAAATTGTCTTTACTACCTTGCCACGTCTCCGGAATATTATACAAATGTCGTTGCACTGTTGGCTGAAGTGAATTTACTGAAAGAAAAGAACGAAAATGGATACCGCCGGATCATAGTCGAAAAACCACTCGGGCATGATCGTCAATCAGCAATTATTCTCAATCGTGAATTTCATCGTGTACTAAATGAAGACCAAATTTACCGTATTGATCATTATCTTGGAAAAGAAACAGTACAGAATCTCGTTGTGCTTCGATTCGGCAACGCGATCTTTGAACCGCTCTGGAATAGAAACTACATCGACCATGTTCAAATCTCGGTTGCAGAAACTGTTGGAGTAGAACATAGGGCTGGCTATTATGACAACGCAGGTGTTTTACGCGATATCTTTCAGAACCACCTATTGCAGATCCTAACGGTTGTTGCAATGGAACCACCGGCTACAATTCAAGCAGACGCGTTGCGAAACGAAAAGGTGAAAGTTCTCACTGCACTAAGGGAGATTTCAAAGGAACATTCTGCGCAAGCAACTGTGCGTGCGCAGTATGAAGGCTATACATCGGAACCTGGTGTTGGATTACATTCAACAACTGAGACATATGCCGCTCTAAAGTTATTTATCGATAACTGGAGATGGCAGGGTGTACCGTTTTATCTACGTTCCGGGAAAATGATGAAAGAAAAATCATCGGATATCACGATTCAGTTCCGCCGTCCACCGACACAGATCTTTGATGTGCAGACGGGCACAACAGAGTTGTTTACTAACTGCCTAACCGTTCGTATCCAACCTGACGAAGGGATTCATTTACGATTCATTGCAAAGGTTCCAAATCAGGGTATGCAAACCAGACCGGTTGAAATGGATTTTCACTTCAGGGATTCTTTCGGTGTAAATGCCATACCTGATGCGTACGAAAGACTCCTTCTTGAAGCCCTTAACGGAGATGCCTCGCTGTTTGCCCGTAGTGACGAAATCGAACTTGCTTGGAATTTTATCGATGGCGTTCGTTCCGGGTGGGAAAGCGAGTTTGCACCGCCGTTGCTTAGCTATAAACCAAATACTTGGGGCCCCGACGCTGCAAACAAACTGCTTGGTTCTGATGGACGATGGTGGATTCACGACAATAAAATTCCTCATGGAAGTGATCCGATAACAGTGATGTAAGAATGAAGCTTTATCCAAATATCGAAGTGCATCGATCGATTAAGAATCTCGAACAGAACGCTGCAAAGAGAATTGTCTTAATAATCATTAAAGCAATAAAAGAACGAGGAGATTGCTTCATTGCTTTATCGGGTGGCAACACTCCCCGGCCCGTATATCGCTTGTTGGGAACGCCGCCTATGAAAGACCAAGTTGATTGGAGGCATGTTCATTTGTTCTTTGCGGATGAACGTATTGTACCACCAACTGATACTCAGAGTAATTATGGCATGGTCAACCGGGAATTAATTTCACATATTGACATACCTCGCAAGAATATTCATAGAATTAAAGTTGAGAAAAAACCTAAACTTGCGGCGGCGGCGTATGAAGAGGAATTGCGAAATATTTTTAAGGATGTTGTTCGGTTTGACTTGGTTTTGCTTGGCATCGGAAATGATGGTCACACCGCATCTATATTTCCAGGATCAGCTGCAGTGGAGGAAGAAAGAGCATTAGCTTTTGCAGTTTTCGTCCAACGCTTGAACAGTTGGCGTGTGACATTGACATTCCGGAGCATCAATAATTCGCGAGAAGTATTATTTCTCGTATCAGGCAAGAAGAAAGCGCCCATTGTTCAACGTGTTCTTAACTCACCGAATCCAAGAAAAGAATTACCGGCAACAATGGTCCAACCGGTAGACGGAAATCTTCTTTGGATGATTGACGGAGATGCAGCCGAGGGAAAATAGCGCTATGTGTGCTACCTCGTTTCTCTCGGTTAGAACTTCGATAATCCAATTATAGCAGAAAAAGCCGGCATAATATTACCGACCTATTCAATTATTTATTTTTTAATTAAAAAATCTTCAATCCTTTGTAACGGAGGAGGGATTCCCCGACACACAACGTCGTAGCTGGGTCAAAAAATAAAAGAGGCCGAATCTTTTCAGATTCGGCCAAAAGTGTAGTGAGGACCTGATACTTGGTCAAAAGAAATTCTTACCTACTATACATTTAAGCGGATTTTGATATCAAATTTGATCCCGTCATGTTGTCCGCGACGGAAGAAATTGCACTACTGTTTGGAGAAATCATAAAAATATTTGACTTTCAACCATAAATAGAATATATTAATAATAGTAACGATTACTAACAAGGGGAATATGAAGCACAGAAACAGCCGACAGCGTCAACGAATTCTGGAAATATTGAAAGAAACAAAGTCTCACCCAACGGCAGATTGGGTATACAAAAAGTTGAAAGAAGAAATTCCTGAATTGAGCCTTGGAACAGTCTATAGAAATTTAAATGTACTTAAAGAGCAAGGTAATATTGAAAAACTACCGTTTGGAAGTACGTTTGATCGATTTGAAGCAAAGATAAAACCACACTATCATCTTGTATGTTCTAAATGTGGTTTGGTGGAAGATTTTTACATGCCACAATACACTGATATTAATAAAAAAGCGGAAAAGTTGAGTTCTTTCAAAATTATGCGACACAAGATAGATTTTTTCGGTCTATGTAAAAAGTGTCAGAAGTCATCTCAAAATAAACAAAGAAAGGAGCGAGCACGATGAATGAAAAAGAAGCTCACAAAAACGCTACTGGCAGCGGCACAACGAACCGAGACTGGTGGCCAAACCAGTTGAAGCTCGATATTTTGCACCAGCATTCAGTAAAGTCCAATCCGATGGGCGAGGGGTTCGACTACGCCAAAGAGTTTAAGAGTCTCGACCTGAAGGTTGTGAAGAAGGACCTCCGTAAACTGATGACGAACTCGCAGGACTGGTGGCCGGCCGACTGGGGTCACTACGGTGGACTCTTCATTCGGATGGCATGGCACAGCGCCGGCACTTACCGCATCGGCGACGGTCGTGGCGGTGCAGGCAGCGGCAGTCAGCGTTTTGCACCCCTGAATAGCTGGCCTGACAATGTCAACCTCGATAAAGCGCGCCGACTGCTCTGGCCGATTAAGCAAAAGTACGGTCGCAAAATATCCTGGGCCGACTTGATGATTCTTGCTGGCAACGTCGCTCTTGAATCGATGGGATTTAAAACTTTTGGATTTGCTGGCGGGCGTGAGGACATCTGGGAACCGGAAAAGGATATCTACTGGGGATCCGAGGACAAGTGGTTAGGAGATAAACGCTACTCTGGCGATCGTGATCTCGAGAATCCACTCGCCGCTGTTCAGATGGGTCTCATTTATGTGAACCCTGAAGGGCCAAATGGGAATCCAGACCCAGTCGCTTCTGGCCGCGATGTCCGCGAGACCTTCGCGCGTATGGCGATGAATGATGAAGAGACCGTCGCACTAATCGCTGGCGGACACTCGTTCGGCAAAGCCCACGGTGCGGGAAGTCCCACCTTGGTCGGCCCTGAACCTGAAGGTGCACCTATCGAAGATCAAGGCTTAGGATGGAAAAACCGTTTCGGTACCGGCAAAGGCGTGCATACTACAAGCAGCGGAATTGAAGGCGCATGGAAGCCCAATCCCACCATGTGGGATAATGGCTATTTGGAAATGCTTTTTCGCTACGAATGGGAATTGGTGAAAAGCCCGGCTGGTGCACAACAATGGATAGCGAAAA
The DNA here is from genome assembly GCA_963727825.1 of Ignavibacteriota bacterium. Classification (GTDB taxonomy): domain Bacteria; phylum Bacteroidota; class Ignavibacteria; order UBA10030; family UBA10030; genus Fen-1298. The sequence continues at coordinate 453,655 of CAVSHO010000001.1, forward strand.
ACGTTAAGCCCGAACACATGATTCCTGATGCTCACGACCCGACGAAGAAGTCCCCGCCGATGATGACCACGGCTGATCTGTCGCTACGATTTGATCCTGCATACGAAAAAATTGCGCGTCGCTTCTACGAGCATCCAGATCAGTTTGCGGACGCGTTCGCTCGTGCATGGTTCAAGCTGACGCACCGCGACATGGGTCCACGCGCACGCTATCTCGGCCCGGAAGTTCCGAAAGAAGAACTCATCTGGCAAGATCCCATTCCTGTCGTCAAACACAAACTGATTGACGCAAAAGACATTACCACTCTTAAGCGTAGAATCCTGGCTTCTGGACTTTCGGTGTCGGAACTGGTTTCGACCGCTTGGGCATCGGCGTCCACCTTCCGTGGTTCTGACAAGCGCGGCGGCGCCAATGGTGCACGCATTCGTTTGGCACCACAGAAGGATTGGGAAATCAACCAGCCTGCTCAACTTGCGAAGGTACTTCAGACCCTTGAAGGTATCCAAAGCAAGTTCAACCGCGCACAATCCCGGGGCAAGAAGGTATCACTGGCTGATCTGATCGTTCTGAGTGGTTGTGTGGGCATCGAGCAGGCTGCGAAGAATGCTGGCCACAAGGTGAAAGTTCCATTTATGCCGGGACGCACGGATGCATCACAGGAACAAACTGATGTGGCATCATTCGCCGTACTAGAGCCTAAGGCGGATGGTTTCCGCAATTACCTCAAGACCAAGTTCTCTGTATCGGCTGAGGAGTTGCTTATCGACAAGGCACAATTGCTTACATTAACTGTGCCTGAAATGACAGTTCTCATTGGCGGCATGAGAGTTATGAATACCAACTTTGGAAAGTCCCAGCACGGTATCTTTACTAAACGGCCTGAGTCCCTTACGAATGATTTTTTCGTGAATCTGCTCGACATGGGGACGGAGTGGAAGGCAATCTCGAACGATGCTGACGTGTTTGAAGGTCGGGATGGGAAGACGGGTGCGCTCAAGTGGACCGCCACACGTGTCGACCTTATCTTTGGTTCAAATTCCCAACTCAGGGCCTTGGCGGAAGTTTATGGATGTGAGGATTCTCAGGAGAAGTTCATACATGACTTTGTGGCAGCATGGACCAAGGTGATGAATGCGGATCGCTTTGACCTAACCAGATCGTAGCGAAGAAGTCACTCTTGTTGAAACCGGTAAACATAATGTCTATGTGAAACAACAAACGCCCAAGCTCACCACTTGGGCGTTGCTATAAATGACAATTCCCAATCAAATAACTGCGATTCGTTTAATTATTTTTAAACAACTATTGACATTAATTCATTTTTATATTAATTTGGTTAATATAATTAACTTGTTTATAATAGTATCAATATTTATTTTTAAAACATAATGCAATGGACAATACAATGGACAAAATAACTTTAACACCCGAAGAAAGTCTCTTGTTAATTACAAAGACAATTGAAGAGACGAAACAAAGATTTAAAGAAAATGGCCACATTTTTATTTTGTGGGGAGTTATTACGTTCACAGTATTTTCAAGTCAGTATATTCTTGTACTACTGGGATGGTATAAGTTATTTGACATAATATGGACTACTATATTATTTCCTATTGGGGCAATCTATACATTTATATATGTTAGAAAAAATGTAAAAAAGAATAATCTACCTAGTACTATCATCGGTAGGATAATAGGAACAATGGGATGGACGATGTGTTTGAATATTATGATATTAAGTTATCTTTTTAGGCAGCAACTTGGTGATGCCATTGGCCCGATATTTTTAGTTATACTTGCCTTATTTATAATTGTTATCGGAGCATCCATTAAATTTAAGCCGATATTAATTGGAGGTATCTTACTGAATTTAATCGGACTCGGTTCTTTCTATATTAGCAGGGATTATCATGGGCTGAGCATGATGTTAGGAGCTTTGGTAGGATTGATAATTCCCGGGATATTACTCAATAGGGCAGATAGGAAAGAACATGTTTAACGATTTAGATCCCATATTACACTCGCAGCTTCGTTTATCAATCGTTTCTATTTTAATGACCGTTGATGAAGCCAATTTTACTTTTATACAAGAAACTACAAAAGCTGCAGCAGGTAATATAAGTATCCAGATAAAAAAATTACAGGAGGCAGAATATGTTAAAGTTAAAAAAACCTTTAAAAATAATTATCCAAATACTACCATATCAATTACCAGTAAAGGAATAAAAGCATTTGAGGATTATGTACATAATCTTAAAAAATATATAAATCCCAAATAATATTTTTTTGTCAATTAGGTTAATAATATTAACTACTTAAAAGGATTAATTATGAAAACCACAATATTTATTTTAATGATTTCCATCCTGATGGAATTTGGTTTTGCTCAAAATAACCCGCAAAAGTTTGATGGGCAGATTATGAAAAACACATTTAACAAAGACAGCATTTCGGTATTAGACTTCTATCGCCGGTATAGTTCATTTACTGATCCTGGAGAGTATGTATATTTGTATAAGAATCTTCCTGATTCATTGCCTGAACTTTGTAGTTTAGTAAAATCCCAGTTTATTCATCCCATCGTAGAATTACCGCAATATCGTGATCAAATTCCTAAAGAAAGATGGAATGAGACAGAAAAGTATACAACAGTTAAATCGGTTCTGCAGGGACTTCTATCCTATGACTCCAGGGGTTTTGTGAAAGACCGGAAACCTGAAGATCGATTAGTTTTAGGTTGCCGGGAAAATTCCCTCTTACTGGCATCTATACTTAAATACCGTGGTATTCCGGCCAGGATCCGTTACGGACACGCCGCGTATTTAATACCCGGATTTCATGCGAATCACGTAATCTGTGAAGTATGGAACGAAAAAGACAAGCGTTGGATGCTTGTGGATCCAAGCACAAATATGATTGATTTCAGCAGAGAAAAATTTGCTTTTGGCAATGATTCATGGTTGAAAATGAAAAAGGGGGAAATAGATCCAAATCTGTATGGGATACCAGGCAAATTTAGCAATAATAACGGATTGGTTATAATAGCAACTATGGTTTGCCTGGACTTAGCCTCTGTATTAGGGAACGAAAATACAATATATCAATATGCACCAATTGTTGATTATGCTTTCGATAACAATAAAAAATTACCAGAAGATCAAATAGAAATTCTAAACAGGATCAGCAAATTAATGAAATCGTTCAGCTCTGAAAATCTTTCGAAATTACAAGAGATTTATGACAATACACCTCAAATTCAAATTACAAAAACATTTGTATTCGATGTCTCTTCATTGCTATCCAATAATTTTGATACAAAAACATCAGAAAACGATCCGAAAGTTAAACATACTTCAAAAAATAACCCGGATATTGAATTTGTCGATATACCGGAAGGAACATTCATGATGGGAAGCCCTGTAACAGAAATGGGTAGAAAAGATGACGAGGTACAACACAAAGTAACTTTGAGCGCATTTAAGATGAGTAAATATTGCATAACCTATGATCAGTACGATAAGTTTTGTGAAGCTACCGGCAGAAATAAACCGTGGGGATTTAAACGCGGTAATATGCCTGTATCACAAATAACATGGTACGATGCCGATGCATTTGCCAGATGGACGGGCTGCAGGTTGCCTACAGAAGCTGAGCGGGAATATGCTACCCGAGCAAATACTACAACTCCTTTTTATACCGGTGATAGCCTTACATTAGATCAGGCATATTTTAATAACAGTTCAGGAAGGGAAGCCAAGCCCGTTGGAAGTTTTCCGCCTAATGCCTTTGGTTTATATGATATGCATGGCAATATGGTGGAATGGTGCAGTGATTGGTATGGTGAGTATAACATTAATGAAAAAATGAATCCAAAAGGACCAGAAACAGGCAAAATCAAAGTTTTTCGCGGTGGAGGTTTTTGGCTTCCTGCATGGAGATGCCGGTCTGCATGCCGAGGAGGAGATCCTCAAGGTAATAGAGGCGCAGGTCTTAGTTTTAGAATTGTAAAAGATAAATAATAAAAAAGAGACCACATGATTAATGTATCAAACCTAAGAAAAACATTCGATACAATTGAGGCGTTGAAAGATATTTCATTCAACATTCAGCAAGGTGAATGTTATGGGATACTGGGGCCGAATGGTGCAGGTAAAACAACGACCATCTCCATCTTGAGTACAATAGTAGAACCAAATGACGGAGAAGTGAGAATTGCCGGATATGATTTGAAAAAGAATCCGTTGGAATGTAAGAAAAACATTGGCGTTGTTACACAGGAAATAGCACTTTATAATGAACTCTCGGCATATGATAACTTACTATTTTGGGGAGGCTTGTATAATGTTCCGAAACCGGAACTAACAAAACGAATTGATGAAACTATAAACCTGCTCGGACTGGCCGAGAGGAAGAATGATAAGGTAAAAACCTATTCCGGTGGAATGAAACGCAGAATTAATATCGCTTCTGCATTGCTTCACAGGCCTCATGTCTTATTTATGGATGAACCCACCGTGGGTATTGACCCTCAAAGCCGGAATTTGATTTTTGAAGTGGTAGAAAAGCTGCATAAAGATGGAATGACAATTGTTTATACCACTCATTATATGGAAGAAGCTGAACGTTTGTGCGATCGTATCGGAATTATTGACAACGGAGAAATCATTGCACAGGGAACATTGGATGAATTAAGGACTTCGGGTTCGATGAAAGAAACCGTTGTAATTTCTTTTACTAATCTTTCGGATGAGCGCTTCAATATAATTGCAAATTTTTGGAATGATCTGCAACGTTTTGAAGATACGATACATTTTTATTCCATGAATATTCAGCATGATTTATCGAAAATAATATTAAAGTGCAGTGAATTCGATCTTGATATCAAGCATATTGATATCCGAAAAATAAACCTTGAAACCATATTCTTAAGTTTAACCGGTAAACAACTGAGAGACAAATGATAAAACTAGTTAAGAAAGATTTGAAATTATTTTTCAGTAATAGGCAAGACATGATGCTTACTTTTATAATGCCCATAATATTTATTACCCTATTTGCTTTTGTTTTCGGAAAAATGAACAATTCCGAAGAAAATCATTTAGCGAGTCTTGTTCACTCGGTGGCAGGTACATCAGTAATGATGCTATTATTTTCAGTAGCTGGAATAGGTGGAGGTCTTTTGGATGAAAAGCAGGAAGGCATGTTAAAGAAGTTACTTTGCTCACCCATACACCGTAATTATATCCTCTTTGGGAAATTAGTATTTGCGAATATCATTTCCATTATTCAGCTAATAATCGTGTTTGTTTACGCCTGGCTGATTTTTGGTTTAGACATTATACATCATCTCCCTTCTCTTGTCCTTATGATTTTTACAATAGCCTTTGCCTGTTCCGGTTTTGGTGTAGTTCTTGCCTCGTTTGCTAGAACACGCCAACAGGTGCAGGGATTTTCAACTATAATTGTACTTGTTATGAGTGCTATCGGAGGTAGTATGATTCCTATATTTGCAATGCCGGAAATTATGCAAAAGATTGCTGTTTTTTCCGTTAATTATTGGGGGATTCAGGGGATTTATGATATCTTCTGGAAACTTGTTCCGTTTACAGATATTACATTCTTATCAAGAGTCTTAGTTTTATTAGGCGTTGGAACTTTATTGAATTTCATTGCTCTTCAGATGTACAGGAGAAATATTTTAAAGATTGTTTAAATGGACAAATGTGAACATACCCACCAAAGGACAAAAAACACTCTACTCTATACTTGGAGATTATTTTGCTTGGTTGTGTATTCTTTTCTTTGTAATTATAAGTGGAACTATTCTTAAACGCAATCCAATCAGTCACACAAGTTAGAGGATTCTATGGGTTGATTCATTATTCTCCACAACTCGTATTCTAGTCTTGTTAAGTTAATGATAATTCAACGAAATTTAAAAAAAGAAGATATATTGGAAATGGATGTTTTCCCAGAAGAGGTTTTGTAGGCATCCTGAAAATACAAAAAAATAGGAGCAAATATGGATAGAAAGGATTTTTTAAAAAGGTCATGCGGATTGGGCATCTGTTCATGCATAGGAATGAGTTTGATGACGACAGAAGAATTGTCGGCAGCGGTAATGCAAAGTCCTTTCGATGATAAAAAAACTCCGCTCGTGCCGGTAGATGCCAGACAAATACAAAATATGTTGAGCTATATCGATTCCTCGATGGATGAGTCCGTAAAGAAAAGTGTATTTGAAAAACTTGGCGCTGAGCATTTGACCCACCCGGGATTTAAAAAATTTATCCACGATGCAAAGAAAAATCTGCAAGTGTATTTTGACAACATTAATTCAAACAAAGATACGTATTGGGAAAAGATCGAATACCTTCCGGCAACTTCGACGATTAAAATCACGGGGAAGCCAGTGGACCGTTGCGCGTGTCCCTATGCTCAATCAGAAAATCCGCCGTTATCACTTTGTAACCATTGCTGCGTAGGATTTCAGAAAACCATGTTCGGAATGCTTCTCGAGAAACCGGTGATTAAAGTACAGATCGATGAAAGTTTTCTCTTGGGCGGGAAGAGATGTAGTTCAACGGTATTTATTGATGGAAAATTGGGTTTGAAAAAAAGCTAATGATTTATTGAATGGAAAGAGAATTCTCAACCGACCTCGGTCAATTTAATTATAGGCCCGATGTATGAAAAAGATTATCCTTGCCTCAATTCTATCCTTTATCTTATTATTGGTGAGGTTTTCCGGCACAGAAGCTCAATCTTCAAAAATCGATTTTACAGGATCAAGGTATCCGTCACACATCAGAGTGTTATATTTGGCCAGCCCCGAATGATATGCCAATGATAAGTTAGTATTTTTTTATTATGGTACTTGCCCCCATCGTAGGTCCAAATTCAATGTAAGTATTTCTGCGATCAAACATTTTTGACCTAGCAAGCAATATAGATATTCAATATTGATGGACGTACTTCCATCGCATTCAATGCTCCGAGTCGTGGGTTCGTAGCGGGGGGGGGGACTGTTGCGAACTAATACGCGAATTTGAAGCTCCTTTCATCGATTTTATGTAAATTTCAACGAAAGTAATTTTTAATTTGACTTTTTTTGAAACCTTTAATATTATTAGACCGTAATACGAATATAGTCGAAAGGACTAAAATGAACAAAGATGATATTGTCAGAGCCGAAATTTTAAAAGCTGCTGAACAAGTTTTTCAAAAATGGGGAAGCAATAAAACCACTATGGAAGATATTGCCCGCGAAGCAGGTAAAGGAAAGAGTACGCTTTATTACTATTATCAAAGTAAAGAAGAAATATTTGATGCTGTAGTAATTGTTGAATTTGAAAATATCCTTCAAAAGGCAAAAGAATTAGCACAAGAGACTAAGACAGCAAAAGAAAGGTTGATCAAGTATATGGTTGAATCAATCAATGAAATGAAAAGCAGGATTAGCGCGTATACAATTATCCGGGAAGAAATTAAACGAAACCAAAATTTTATCAGTAAACTTCGAGATAGGTTTCAGGCAAGAGAGGAAAAATATATTCAGGAAATATTAGAACTTGGTTTGAAAAACAAAGAGTTCACATTTATTCATAAAAGTGAATTAACTACCGCAGCAAAGACAATAACAGGAATGATGCACGCACTTGAGCTTTATTTATTATTGGAAAATGATGATACTGCTCAGATAGATATTGCTGCCCGCTTTATCGCGAACGGACTTTAAGTTTTTTTTGTCAATAATTCGACCATAATACCGTATTGGTCTAATAATCCAAAGGATACAATTATGAAAAATAAAAAGAATCAACTTGTCATTTTCTTTATTGGAATCGCACTTTCTGTGTGTGGCTGTTCCGGTAATTCTGGCGATCAAAATAATACTTCTGTTAAAGTTCAGGTTGAAAAAGTAAAACCCGCCGATGTAAGTCAGGAGCTTTCATACAGCGGCACCATAGAAGAATCCGAAACCATTCCGCTTAGTTTTTCTTCGGTAGGAACTGTGTCGAAAGTATTTGTTTCCGAAGGTGCAATTGTAAGGAAGGGACAAATCCTTGCGGAATTAGACAATGCAACGTATCAAAATACCTATGCTATGATGCATGCGTCCGAGGAGCAGGCAGAAGATGCTTTTAAACGCTTAACGCCGATGCATAATAATGGTAATCTGCCGGATGTAAAATATGTAGAAGTGGAAACCGGTTTGCAAAAAGCAAAAGCGGGAGCATCCATTGCCAGGAAAAATTTGGATGACTGCAAGTTATATGCAACTACCGATGGATATATCGGCAAACGATCCATCGAACCCGGAATGACTGCTATGCCGAACCTCACTTCGATAACGATTGTGAAAATAAACAAAGTGTTAGCTCGCGTATCGGTTTCTGAGAACGAAATTGCCCTTATTCATAAAGGGCAAAAGGCAAACGTAACTATCGGTGCTTTGGGAACTGCAAGCTATGATGGCGTGGTGGAAGAAATCGGTGTCGTTGCTGACCCAATAGCACATTCATATAAAATAAAAATTGGAATAGAGAACAAAGATTTGTCCATCAAGCCGGGGATGATCTGTTCTACAATCATTGAAAGCCCAAGCGCATTCCACGGTGTCGTTGTTCCGAGCAGAGCGGTTATGATCGATGAGTTGGGAAAGAATTTTGTATATGTCGTTTCATCACAAAATAAAGCACTGCGCAAATATATTCTCACCGGTCAGTTGCTGAACAGCGGTATTGAAGTACTGGATGGATTACAAATGAACGATACGATCGTTGTGGAAGGCCAACATAAACTCATTGAAAACGCCTTTGTGCAAATTGTGAAATAATAGCAAACGGAAAGTACATGAATATGGAAAAGAAACATACATTGCTAGAAAGGCTTTTGCAGTACAAACAGGTGCTGTATATCTTTACCGTTATTTGTATTCTAGTAGGAGTGGTAGCCCTCTTCCAGATGCCGCGCGATGAATATCCGACATTTACAGTACCAACAGGTCTCATCGTTGGTGTGTTCCCCGGCGCCTCTTCTCATCAGGTAGAAGAACAATTGACAGCTAAAGTAGAGAATTATCTGTTCCAGTATAAGTCGGTTGATCGCTCCAAGACGTATTCCGTTTCAAAAGAGAACGTCATGCTCATCTATGTTCAGGTCTCAGATGCTGAAAAGGATAAAGATGGATTTTGGGCGAAATTGCGCCATGGCTTGAATGATTTGAAAGTAGAACTGCCTGCCGGAGTCACTTCTTTAACGGCGGATAATGATTTTGGTAGTACGTCTGCAATGCTGCTTGCTGTTCAGTCTGAGACAAAGACATATAAAGAACTTGAAAATTATATTAAGTCTTTTGAAGACGATGTGCGTAAAGTACCGTCGGTCTCTAAAGTAAAACATTACGGCCTGCATAAAGAACAAATCAGTATTTACATGGATGATGCCAAGCTCGCTAATTATGGCATAAAACCTATTCAGGTCCTTATTGCTCTTAAGCCGCAAAGCACCGTAAATTATATGGGGGAGATAGATGATGGTAAATATGTGCGTCCGATCCATATTACCTCAAACCTTAAAACCGAACAGGATGTAGCAAGCCAAATTATTTATTCCGATCCGCAAGGCAATGTTGTACGCGTCAAGGATATTGCAAAAGTAGTGCGTGAATATGAGGATATGGATTCCTATATCCGTGTCAACGGAAAAAAATGCTTGCTTGTTTCGCTTGAAATGAAATCAGGGGAGAATATTGTCCAATTTGGTGATGCAGTACAAAAAGCCATTGATAAGTTCTCTGTCATGCTTCCACCTGATATAAAGATCATCACTATTTCCAATATCCCCAATGTCGTGTCGAAAGCTATTGCAAATTTTCTCAAAGAATTTGCCATTGCAATGTTAGCTGTAATATTGGTTACTGTCCTTCTGCTTCCATTAAGAGTTGCCCGTATTGCGGCAATGTCAATTCCAACTTCTATACTGACAGCTATCGGGATCATGTGGATAAATGGAATAGAGCTGCAAACCGTTTCACTAGCAGGTTTAATTATTGTCCTTGGTATCACTGTGGATGATGCTATCGTTATAGTCGATAATTATATAGAGAAGTTGGATCAGGGCATGACTCCGTTCGATGCTGGAACAAAAAGTGTAACCCAGCTCTTTAGTTCCGTGCTTTCCGCTACGCTTATTATCATAGCATGTTTTATGCCGATGCCGATATTTATGACCGGTCAAGGTGGAGATTTTATCCAGTCACTTCCGACTACCATTATGTATGCATTGCTCATATCATTGCTGCTTTCAGTCTCTATCATACCCTTGTTAAGTTACACATTTATTAAAACAGGCATAAAAGGCAGTTCATCAAAAAAAGGGAAAGTGACATTTCTCGATAGACTTCAGAATTTTTATAACAAACTTCTTGAGAATGCCTTCAAAAGAAAAAAACTGGTCGTTCTTGCAGGTGGTCTTTCGTTCATTATAGGACTTGTGTTGATTGCGGTTACTCCGCAGCAGTCATTCCCAAAACTTGAAAGGAACCAATTTGCAGTGGAAGTATTTCTGCCCATCGGAAGTTCTCTGCAAAAAACAGATTCTGTTATCACAGATCTTGAGGGAATACTTCAAAAAGACCCGCGCGTTCAAGTCGTGACGTCATTTATTGGAACAAGCTCACCACGTTTTAATGCTCTCTATGCACCCAATTTTCCTGCAAAGAATTATGGTCAATTGGTTGTGGTCACGGAATCGAACAAGGCTACGGTTGAAATTCTCGACGAGTACAGCAAGAAATTGGAAGGCAAATATCCCCTTGCCAATATAAAATGGAAGCAATTGGCTTTCGAAATATTCAAGGCTCCAATCGAGATCCGTATTTCGGGAGATAGTATTCAGACCAACAAACAGACGGCAAATCGTGTCTCTGATATTTTACGCCAATTCAAGGATCTCGAATTCATACGTACCGATTATGAACAACCTTTGCAATCTGCCGATCTGGTCGTAAGGAGAGATGAAGCAGCGCGGCTTGGTTATTCGAATTCGCTTCTGGCGTATTCGCTGATGGTAGGAACAAAAGGATTCCCGATCTCAACCGTATGGGAAGGAGATTATCCCGTTGAGGTGAAATTAAAAATCAATAAAAAGATCAAATCCAGTCCTAGTGATATCATGAATCAATATGTGACCTCTCCATTTACGTTCTCCTCTGTTCCGGTTCGTCAGTTGGCAACAATAAAGCCAGGTTGGACAGAAGGAGAAATTGTACGGCGTAACGGAGTACGAACCATAACTGTTTTTGCAGAAATAAAAAGAGGATTACTTCCTGCAACGATATTTAGTAAAATCAAACCTCTTGTCGATAAAATGGACTTGCCTCCCGGCGTTTCGGTCGAATACGGCGGCGATTATCAAATGAGCATTGAGAATATTACGCCGATGTACTATTCACTTATAGTAAGTATCACCCTGATATTTCTTATCCTTATGTTTCAATTCAAGAATATTAAAACAACGCTTTTGATCATGGTGACGCTCCCGCTAAGTGTCTTCGGCGCCGCGTTTGGCGTGTTTGTAACAGGATATCCATTCGGGACAACGGCGTTTATTGGACTGATCGGCTTAATGGGTATCGTTGTACGAAATGGAGTAATATTTGTTTCGTATGCAGAAGAACTTCGTCACGAGCATGGACATTCATTAGAAGAAGCGGCGATCTCGGCGGGTAAGAGAAGAATGCGTCCGATATTCCTTACTTCAGCCGCTGCTGCCGTAGGCGTTATTCCGATGATTGTGAGCGGTTCTTCGCTGTGGGGACCGCTTGGTACTGTAATATGTTTCGGGCTGCTTTTTGCACTTGTGCTCTCATTGCTGGTGCTGCCCGTGCTGTACTATTTGTTCCACAGAAAAGATTTTAAAATAGTTGAAGAAAGTGAGACACTATGAAAAAGTATATTATAATCTGCCTGATCTGGATATGTGCGTTTCCTGTTTTTGCTCAACGAGCGTTGACATTGGACGAAAGCAAACAGCTTGCACTGCAGAACAACGCCAAGATAAAAAATGGCGCGCTGGAAATAGAGTCAATGCGGCAAACGAAAAAGGCAGCGTTCACAAATTTTTTTCCATCAATCAGTGCCAGCGGAGCTATGTTTGAAGCGCAGAAGAACTTGATGGAAATATCCACGCAAGGCGGTAATCTTCCTGTCTTTGATGGAAAAGACCTTGCTGCTCTTTCTACAACCGCACAGTTTGCGTATATGCCGGCTTCAACTATGGGATTGCTGAAATCGGGAACGTTCGGTATGGTTACCGCTGTGCAGCCGATCTTTGCTGGTGGCAGAATCTGGAATGGCAATAAACTTGCGTCACTGGGCGAAAATATCAGCGAGTACAAGAACCAGCTTTCCCGAAACGAAGTGATTCTGAAGACAGAAGAACAGTATTGGTTGGTGGTATCATTGAATGAAAAATTTAAAACCATACAACGATATGAAGAACTATTAAACGATTTATTAGCGCAAGTAGAAGATGCTTATAAATCCGGTTTGGCTATGAAAAATGATCTGCTCAAGGTAAAAGTGAAGCGTAGCGAAGTTCTTCTCAATAAATCAAAATTGGAAAACAGCCGAAAGCTCGCAACAATAGCGTTTTGCCAGTATATCGGCATCCCCTTCGATTCGGCATTGGTGTTAAAGGACTCGTTAGTGGTAAATGAACTTCCTCAAACATATTTCATCGATCATTCTGCGGCACTTAACAATAGATCGGAATATCATTTGTTGCAAGCATCTGTACAAGCAGAGGAATTACAGACCAATATGAAACTTGGCGAGTATTTACCACAAGCCGGTATCGGCGTGAGCGGCCTGTATATGAAGTTGGACGAAGGAAAAGATCGAACTATTGGAATGGTCTTTGGTACTGTTTCCATTCCGATTTCTGACTGGTGGGAGTGCATCGCACACTCTGCAGGAGCGGAGCATTAAAGAACAAATCGCACATAACTCTATGAAAGACAATTCAGAATTATTATTGCTCCAGATGCAGAAAGCATGGCAGGATTTTTCAGATGCATATAAACAAGTCTTGTTAAGCGAAGAAGCTAAGGTGCAGGCTGAAGAAAACCTGAAAGTGAATCAAGATAGCTACAACAATGGCATGAGCAATCTTTCTGATCTGTTGGAAGCGCAAGCGCTGCAGCAGCAGATGAATGATCAGTTGATAGATGCCAGGGCAGGATATCGAAGTAAGCAGATTATGTACTTGCAGGTAACAGGAAGATAGCCGTCTATTTTCATATTCTATATTTTATTTTTTGCACAAGTTTAAGTCGTAGGTTTGTATCGGGGTGAAGAAATTAAAAAGGCGAATTCAAAATGGATTCGCCTGTTTTTGTAGCGGGGGAGGGAACTCATCCGAACTCAGCCTAATTGTTGAAGCTCCTATCAGCGATTTTCTCTAAAAAACGGGGGGTCGCTGAACATGAGAATCAACTATTCGGCAATAGTTGGTTCGGTTATCATTTTATTCCCTGTACTGATTTTCAGCCAGGTAACCGACACCATCACTATCCATCACAAGTATTATTCTGCCACTTTCAGTAAGTCGAAGCGCTTTCCGATTGTGGTTAAATATTGGCTTACTAGGGATATGCTCAATTGTGAACAAAGATATAAAAGGCAGAAGAGATTTAAGCCGGATCCATCGATTCCTGAGTATACCAATCTGGATAGGGATTACAAGAAATCCGGATACGATCGAGGGCATCAAATGGATGCCTTTGACTGTGGCTGCGATTCAATTGCTATGGCTGAAAGCTTTTATTATTCAAATATAGCTCCTCAGGTACCGGCATTGAATCGGGGCAATTGGAAGAAACTTGAAGATTACACACGAAAATTAGTAAAAGATTTCGATAGCGTTCTTGTATGGTGTGGCTCAGTGACGATTGAATTGAAATATATTGGAAGGGTAGCCATCCCGGATTATTGCTGGAAAGTCCTGTACATCAAGAAGCTCGATAGAGTGGAATCCTATTCGTTTCGGAATGATGGTCCGCGATTGGGAGACTTTCATTCTTATGAGGTATCTCTCGATTCAATACAGCAGTTATCGAGAATAGCATTTTCGCAACAATAGAGGACACCATGGGCTCTGAAAAATGTGCATTCATTGATTCTTATTCATTTTTAGTCTAACTTTTTGCAATACAATTACTGATTGGTATTAAATCCAATGGCATTTCAAACCGATACTCCATTTAACGATTTACCAAAACTTCCGCCAAAAGCGGATGTTGAAACTGCGCGGTTATTAAAAAAGGCCGCCAGTGCCCGCGGTGCACTCGGTGAATTAAAGGGTGTTGGCAAGTTGCTCCCCAATGAGGCTATTTTGCTCAATACTTTAATTCTCGAAGAAGCGCGGGATAGCTCTGAAATTGAAAATATTATTACTACACGTGACAATCTCTACAAAGCGTTTGCATCAGGCTCTAAGAATATTGACCCTGCAACAAAAGAAGTTCTTCGATATCGGTCTGCCTTGTGGAAAGGTTATGAACTTGTGCAGAAAAAGGGATTCATTTCCACAAATATGATCGTTGATATTCAAGAAGAACTCATCGAAACGAATGCCGGTATCCGAAAACTTCCTGGAACAAAGCTCGCGAATGACAAGACCGGTCAAGTGATCTATACGCCACCAGAAGGAGAGCACGTCATCCGGGATCTACTTGGTAACTTGGAAAAATATCTCAATGATGAACAGGGTATTGATCCTCTCATTGTCATGGCAATCTTGCATTATCAGTTTGAAGCTATTCATCCATTCTATGATGGTAATGGACGAACGGGCAGGATTATCAACGTTCTCTATTTAACTGCTACGGGAATTGCTTGACCTCCCTATTCTGTATCTGAGCAGTTATATTATCAACCATAAAACAGAATATTATAAGCTGCTTCTTCGTGTAACAACGCATAACGAATGGGAAGCCTGGATTATATTTATCCTCAATGCAATAGAAAAGACCGCACACGATACAATTAAGAAGGTTAATATTATTCATGAACTATTGCAGAATACAATTGAAGAAGTAAAAAAGAAGCTCCCCGATATTTATACAAAAGAACTAGTCGAACTTCTCTTTGATCAACCATACAGTAAGATCCAATTATTGGTTGAGCATAAGATTGCCAAACGGCAAACAGCGGCAG
>CAVSHO010000002.1:0-48633 GCA_963727825.1 Ignavibacteriota bacterium
TTCAATGGGCAGCATATTATGAATGGTGATTATGTCTTGCCGAATCCAACAATCGTAATAACGATTTATGACAGCAGCCCGTTACCAATGCAAAATCCTTCGCTTGTCAATCTGACTTTAGATGACCGCAGGATTATGCTTGGTGCACAGCCGGATAGTTTATTCGAGACTAAGTCTGCGGGATCTGAAAAAGCAGTCGTGACATTTAGACCGACATTAAAAGGAAGAACTGATCCGTATAAACTTATGCTGCAAGTTACAGATTCGACAGGGAACGAGGAAAATTTATCTAATCCTATATATTTTGTAGTTGACTCTGTTTGGGGGATAAGAAATGTATTTAACTATCCTAATCCGTTTGCACAGGAAACATATTTTACATTTATACTTACAGATTATGCTGATCAAGTAGAGATAAAAATCTATACAATTAACGGCAGACTTATTCAAGATATTTTCTTGCCGTCTCAATCAGAAAATGCTTACTATAAAGTGTACTGGGATGGCAGAGATCGTGACGGCGACGAAGTGGCAAATGGAGTATATTTTTATAAAATTATTGCAAAAAGTAATGGATTAACAAAAGAAGTAATACAAAAATTAGCTAGAATCAGATAAAGCAAAAAAATGGAATTCTCAGTAATTGTGCCGACATATAATGAAGAAAAACACATCGAACAATGTCTGCAATCGATTCTTCATCAAAATATAGATCGAGCAGAATTCGAGATAATAGTTTCAGATGGCGCTTCTTCAGATAAGACCTGCACAATTTCGGAAAAGTTAGTTGACAAAATAGTTGTAAATGAAAAAAAGGGAGCTTCTTTTCAACGTAATTACGGTGCTCACTCTGCAAAAGGAGAGATACTGGTTTTCATAGATGCCGATACAAATCTTGACAGCAATTTTCTCGCTGTGCTAAAGGAAGAGTTTAGTGATAGAAATATTGTGGCCGTATCAGGTATTGCATTTCCATCTGATGGGAAGTTACCGCAGCGTTTTGTATATCGAGCAACATATTTATTGATGCAAGTATTACATTTTATAAATCTTTCGCTTTTCCCTGCTATGTGCGTTGCTTACCGAAAACGGGCTTTTGAGAATGTAGGGGGTTTTCGAGAAGATTTTACGACTTTAGAAGATTTGGATTTGAGCAAGCGAGTTTCAAAAATAGGATTTACAAAAATTGCGACACGTGCTCATGCATTTTCTTCCACTCGTCGCATACATAAGCATCTTGTATCAACAGTTGCATATCATATATTCTGCGATATTCGATATTTATTAACTGGAAAAGGCCCAAGGCGTTATCCAAAAGTAGAAGAATTACAATCATGGAGGGATTTGTGGAAATCGATATAACGAAACCTGCACATAACTGCTTTTGTTATTCCCGACATATAGTTCTTGTTTTGATACTCACACTTATTGCCAGTAGCGGTTTACATTTATATGCCCAGTCAGTATATGTCCCGCTAGGACATGAGGCGTATGATTTCCTAAAGAGGATGGAGGCACGTCAATTATTTACCGATTATAAGGATGCGGCTCTACCGCTTTCAAGAATGCAAGTAGCAACATATTTGGATGCACTTGAAACAAAGGTAAATGATATGTCCCGTGTAGAACGTGAAACTTTCGAGTTTCTCAAAACGGAATTCAATTATGAAATAATGAAGCTTGCAGGTGATCCAGAGCCAACAGAGACACGCTGGCATATTTATTCGTACGAGTTTGAACAAGGAGCGGCAAACTTTGATATCAATTACGGCATTTCAAGATCATTTGCAGATAAAGATGCTACCACCGATAGGGCTGTGGGATTCAAAACCTATGGATATGCTTTTAACTCACTTGGCTTTTATTTAAATCTGGATGATAACTCAACCAATGGCGATAATCTAAATTACAGCAGGTTAAATGATAGGCAGCTTGATAATTGCACATGGCTTTCTGCTGCGGATCGAGATTATTACAAGCGTGTGAAAACACCTGACCGTGGTGTTATTCCGTCGCAAATGGATGGACCAAATCAATTTCAATTCAATGAGGCAAATGCACAATTCAGCTGGCAAGTCGGCAAGGTTACTTTATCACTTGAAAAAATGAATAATGCATGGGGATACGGCAGAAATGGAAATGTTATCTTCTCTGATAATGCTCCATCATATCCACAAATTAAAATGCGTGTTCCGATTACAAAAAATATTGAATTTGTATATTTTCATGGCGAGCTTAACTCAAATGTCGTTGATTCGTCTCAATCGTATACCGTTACATATAGCAATCCACAATTTCAAACATTCCGAGAAGTTGATCATCAAAAATATATTGCCGCCCATCAATTAGAAATGTATTTATGGGATGGTGTCGATTTTTCAATCGGTGAATCTATTGTGTATTGCGATCGAGGTCCCTTGCTCATGTATTTAATTCCTGTGATGTTGTTCAAATCAGGAGAATGGTACAATAACGATAAGGACAATTGTCAGATTTTTGGAAGTCTTGATTTAAACGTTATAAAGAATGTCGATGCCTATTTGTCTCTTTTTATTGATGAGCTAAACACAGATGAATTGTTTACTAACTCTTATTTAGCGCGTGAACAGATAGCATATTCTACTGGAATACGTGTTTTTGATTTTCCGGCAACTAATCTGGATATGAATCTTGAATATACACGTGTCAATCCCGGTACATACAATCATAAATATCCTGCCGCCACATTTACGAATAATGGCTTTGTACTTGGGAACTGGATGGGGCAAAATGCTGACAATCTATTTCTAGAAATGGGATATACGCCCATACATGCATTGAGGGTTACGACTTTTGGTGAAATATATCGTAAGGGTGGAACGTTGCCTATTGCGGATCAATACAAGAGTGATGAAGGGAAAATGCCATTCTTATTCGGTCCGCTTCATGTGGAACGTTCATTTGGTATAACAACCAAGTATCAACCAATTCGAGATTTGTTTGTAAATTTTAAAGCGCGAATTCATAGAATTGAAGATGAAGCAGACCCGACACAGAACCGTTCACATCAATTTGAATTTACCCTCGGCGCAAGCCTTGGTATATGGTAAATGGCAGTTTTTCGCATATTTCGGTTAAACTTTAGCAAAATTAAACTGTCAAATATTTGAAATAACTTGGTATAGATGACTAACTCCAATGACCTTGAACTTGTTGAATTGTTCCAAAAAGGGAATGAGACAGCTTTTAACGAATTGGTTGGACGATATCAAGAAAAAGTGTATTGGATTGCGCGCAGGTTTGTGAACGATCATGATCAGGCGGACGATATCGTTCAAGAAGTTTTTGTAAAAGTGTATAGAGCATTAAAAGAATTTCGCGGAGAATCAAGTGTCTATACATGGCTGTATAGGATTACAGTAAATGTAGCGCTGAATGCCCTTCGGAAACAGCGCATTAGAGATTTTATCCGAATTGACGAGTTCTTTGAAACTGCTGACGATGAAAATGAACAACCTGATGCCATATTTGAAAAAGATGAACAACAGAAACTGATAGAAGAAGCAATAGCAAAACTTCCGGAGAAACAAAAAGCTGTCTTCATCCTTAGGTATCATGAAGAATTGTCGTACGATGAAATATCATTAATTCTAAAAACATCAGTAGGTGGACTCAAAGCTAATTACTTTCATGCTGTAAAAAAAATTGGAGAATATGTAAATCGTGCACACAGAACACGTTAATTATGATTTGATGGACTATGTCACAAACCGATTAAGTGCACAAGAGCGCAAAAGAGTAGAGCAGCATCTACAGAAATGCTCTAAGTGCAATAATCAGTACAATGAATTGTTAACGACAGATGCGGTTTTAAAAAAGAATCCTTTTCCAGGACCAACGTCTGTTTATTATTCTACTATTCTTCCACGACTCAGAAGACGTCTTGTTTCTCATCGCCGATCTGATTTCGGCTACAGTTATGGTACAGCGATTATTCTTCCACTTGCAGTATCTATCTTAGTTGTATTTTTCTTAATTAGAATACCTACAGAGTCTTCATCTGAAGCTGCACAAACTGAAGCGTTGCATCAAGCGGTAAAGGACTTAAACGAAGAGGAAATAGTGCAAGCTATTGAAAAGGAATACACTGGATTAGTGCTTTCACCCAATCAAGAAATTGCCGCCGCTGGTGTTGAAGAACATCTACAAGGAGATCGATTTCTAAAATCGGCTATATCTATGCAAATCGATAACGAAGAAGTAGCAGAAATGGATATTGAAGGAATGATTTCTGATTTAAACGGAGAACAGGTTGACCAATTGTTATCGGGACTTTCTAAAAGGAATATACTATGAAATATATTCATGTAGTTTCTATGACTCTATTCTTAATACCAGTAGTATGCCTAAATCTTGTTGCTCAAGATAGACCCCAGATGAGGGGGCCCGCATCAGAACGCATTGAACAATTCAAAAAAGTGCGACTCATGGAAGTGCTTAAAATGGATGAAGAAACTTCGATTCGATTTTTTACTCATTATGATAAATATGAAGAGACTCTGCACGCTATCCAAAAGGATCATAATGCATTTATCGATCAACTTCAAAAATTAATAAAATCTAGTGCTAATAATTCAGATATAGAGCAGGCATTAAAAGATATCGGAATGAGTGAAGAAAAAATCGCAGAGACACGCTTAAAATTTCTTGAAGAACTTAAGAGCATTATTTCAATAAAACAGGTTGCTGAATATGTAGTGTTTGAACGGGATTTCAATAAAAATCTTAGAGAAATAATGCGGGATATAGCGAAAGATCGTTGGAATAGACAAAAATAGAAAAAAGATTCAGAGTGAATCGTTGAAAAGAGCATATGCGGTTTTTATCACAATGCCATAGCGTAATCCGCGATCACTCACCGTTATTTTTGACAAGTTCACTTTCCTCAATATTTCTCTAAGAATAATAATTCCTGCCAGAAGAATATCTGCTCGTGATGGATGTATTTGTGGATAATTATGTAGTTGATCCAATGTCAACGGTCTGAGTTCTTGAAATATTCTATCTATAGCATTTATCGTAAGTACATGCCCGTTTATCAGATGTCTGTCAAACTCTGGAATCCGAAGATCAAGCGCGACTAATGTAGTTAAAGTGCCGGCAACGCCAATAATCTTTGTTATGGATGAAAGAGGAAAAATATTCTTAAGATGTTTTCGAACAAGCTGAGATGCGTTTTCCAACGCGAGATTGCTTGGAGGACAATTTTTTAAAATCCTTTCAGTAAGCCGCACACTTCCAATATTGAGACTGATAGATGATGTTACCTTTTCTCCCGAACCTATCACAAATTCAGTGCTACCGCCTCCGATATCAAGTACCGCAAAGTTTTTAGAACTGGCTTTTATTAGATATTCAGAAATAGCGCCAAGATATGTTAATTCTGCCTCTTCATTTCCTGAAAGTATTCTTATTTCAAACCCGAGCTTTTCCCTTATGAAATCAATAAACTCTTGACGATTTTCAGCATCACGGAGTGCACTTGTCCCACATACTGAAAGATGCTCGATGCCAATAGAGTCAGCAATGCTTTTGAGCTGTGAAAGAATATCATGGACGCGATGGAAGGTCTCCTTTAGGATGACTCCATGTTCATCGACACCTTTGCCGAGCCGACCGATAAAATGTTCGTCTCTCACAACCTCAAGAGAAGCATCTCTATGAACATCAGCAACAAGCATCAAAATTGTGTTTGTTCCTATGTCTATGGCTGCAAGACGCATTGTCACATTCGACGCAGTGCTATAGAAGTCCATTCGTTCTCAATGACAGTTTCTATTGGAACGAGTGCATTCTTTGTAAATAACTTGAGTAATATAGGCAGATCGCTTGTAAGAATGCCAGAAAGAATTATTATACCTTGCTTTCGTACACGTGCGGTAAGCGACGAGATAAATCGCGAGATAGCACGGAAATCTATATTTGCGACAATAAGGTCATAATTACGTTTTGGAACAATGCTGATACTTCCCAATTTAACGATCATTCTTTTTTGAACATCATTCCTTTTAATATTTTCTTTTGTGTTTTCAATTGCCCATTCATCATTATCAATTGCAAATACTGATTCTGCTCCCAGTTTAAGACAGGCAATACCCAGAATACCTGTGCCAGTCCCGAAATCAAGTACCTTCATCTGAGGTTCGAGAAATCGTTCAAGTAAATTAAGACTTAAGCGAGTTGTTTCATGATGTCCAGTTCCAAAAGACATTTTAGGATCAATATGAAGAATTAATTTCTTGGAATAGCGCTTCGGTAGTATTTTCCAGGATGGCTTTATAATAATATTAGTTGTTGCCTCCACAATGCCTGTTTGATTTTCCCATTTCTTGTTCCAGTTTTCTTCGTGTACTATTAAACCAGAATATGAAAGATCAAGGGAAGGAAATTCGATCTTAAATTTTGCAAGTGTCAAATCGAATTTACTTTTGAAAGCATTATTCCATTTATGCTTAGGAACAATGCATTTAAGCAACTTATCTTCCTGAACGAAGCCCGTAAAACCAATCGGCGCCAGAAGCCCAACAAGTAAATCTTGATATTTTTCATCAATCCGAATAGCAGCCTGAAACCAGTTATGCTTTTTCATGAAGCAGTACTTTATCTTTGAAAGTGCATATTTTTTTAAAAGATCCTGAATAAGGTCTTCATTCATTTGCAGCCAGAATATTTGATCCTGATAGTTCTCTTGCATTTTCCGATCGGCTTTGTTGTATTTGACATTCAGAAGATAAATCAGCCAGATAAGTATGCAAAAAGAAATTAGGCCTTGTTGGTCCATAAGCGCGGAGCCCGTAGCAGTATGAATTGCAAGACAAATGAGTGAAACAATAGCAAACCAAAATGATGTTCGGCGTATTTGAATCATAATATGATATACTGTACCGAAGAAAAACACTTTCTCATGAAATGCAGATGGAATAAAATGATTCAAAATATAAAAATACATCTGGCGAGCTTCAGATTCGTTCAGCATAAGGTTGGCAGAGTTACGACGGGCAATAGCTTGAAGATATGCACTTGGTTGATTTTCGACAAAGGCACGACGTCGTTTAGTTGTTTCCTTTGCATACATCGTTAATCCAGAAACTGTTACAAGGAATAAAAACAGAATAATTGAATTACCAAGACCAATTGAAAGAGGAATATACCTATATACAAAAGTGCAGAATAACAAAGAGCATAAAGATGCAAAATAGAAGCCGGGAATAAGAATACGGGTTGCCTCGTACAATCCAAATGAGGATGAGTTCGATTGATTCATAGTTTTACTCGTCTATAAAGAAAGATGAATTGAAAAAATATATTATTTGAAAAACTAATTGTATGTTTATTTTGTAAAATCTTTTTGAGCGATCACAGTTCTACTGAACCCTGCAAGCAAAGATCCTATTTTATCTTGTGATTTACGGTAATCAGAAGCAGAGGTAATAAAATTCTGCATCATCATAGAAAATGCCAACATCTCACCATCACGTGTTTGAACATATCCAGATAAACAACTGACACCGATAAGAGTTCCTGTTTTTGCGTGCAGATTATTGGCAGCGAGACAGTTACTCATTCGATCTGCTAATGTTCCGTCAACACCGGCAATAGGCAGGGAATTATAAAAAATACTGAACAATCGCGGCTGTTTCTTGATTGCGGTAAGAAATTGGACAAGTTGATCAGCACTCAGTAAATTATATCGAGAAACACCTGATCCGTCAACAATACAAAATTTTGTAGTGTCCATTCCCAGGTTGGAAAGGAATCTTTTTTCTATAGATAGCCCTTTTTTTGCAGAGCAGGGAATGCTATTATTTAAAGCTCCGATGACTTTAAGCGTGTTTTCCGCGGAAAGATTATCGCTTTGCTTATTCATGTTTTCGATTACTTTTTTGATTGGCTGGAAGTGCTGCGCAATTTCATAAATACTGTTTGGTACTGCACCGCTAACAACGTCTCCAGAAATAGAAATGCCAGCGTGCAATAACGATTCTTTGAACAAGTTACCTGTATAGAACTTGGGATAACGGAGAGGTAGTTTCTGTGAAACTTGGCTGTAAGGACAGATATCTCCTTCAACGACGATAGTATTGGTATTGTTTAAAGAAAGACATTTAATATTTAATGGTGTGCGGATGCTATCAGGAACAATTGTCGCTTTGTTTATGATTGTGACAGAATTTGTGTTTGGCTCGATAGAAACTGAAATGTTTTTTAAATCTGTTATGATATTTACCCTGATGCAATTCTTATTAACAGAAAGCGCATCAATGAACGGTGCATCAGGATCAGATTCGTCGTCCCAAGTCCAGCCTGATCCCCAATAGTTATCATCAAAAAAAGAATCATCTATAATAATATTATCAATAGTCTTGATCCCAAATCGACAAACAGCAAATGCCAGCGAATCCAGATCAGAACTTATTAAATTCGGATCACCGTATCCTTTCAGATAAATATCTTGGGCGACATCGTCGTCTGTTGTAGTATCTTTAACAAATACAGAAGTTTTAAACTGGTAATTAGTGTCAAGCAATAACAAAGCAGCGGCAGATGTAATCAATTTAATGTTTGAAGCTGGATTCATCAATGCCTTGCTCTCACGTTCATACAGAACATCTCCGCTATTGAGTGATACAATCTTGATGCTGGCATGTGCAGGTACGAAAAGAGAATCTAAAAGAACAGAGTTGATATTGTTCTGCAACTGCTTCAATGGATCTGGATGAGATATAACTGAATGAAAGATAACTGGACGAGTTGCTACACAACCAAGTAATGAGGCTGCAAGAACAAGTATTAGAAAATAAATCCGGTTAGAATACTCACGAGATATATCAAATAATATGTTCGAGAAATATAGTATAACCGTACTACAAATCGAACAGTATTTTCTAGTAAGATAAATTTGTTTTTTGTTGTTCATAGACTAAGTGAATTTCATCTTAAAAGGTCTAAAATGCAAGAACTGAGGCAATTTGCCTTACCTTGCTATCTCATCGAAAAAAGAATATATTGACTATGAAAATGTAATATTATTCGGATGAAAATATGCTGCAATTCTTTAAAAATCTATTTGGTTCTAAACACGAACGTGATGTAGAGGATTTATATCCCGTAGTTGATGAAATTAATTCACACATGGCCTCGATTCAAAAGCTTACTGACGAAGAACTTCGGGAAAAAACCACAGAATTTCGCCAAAGAATACACGATCGTACAAAAGATATTGAAGAAGAAATTGCTCAGATAAAAGAAACGCTGAAGCAATCGAAATCTTTCGAAGAACATGAATTACTATATACAAAGATTGATGAACTGAATAAACGACTTGACGAAGAGATTGCAACAGTCCTGGATGAAATTCTCCCAGAGGCTTTTGCAGTCGTAAAAGATACTTGCAGGCGGCTTGTAGGACAAACATGGGATGTCGCGGGTACTAAAGTTGTTTGGGATATGGTGCCGTTTGATGTACAGCTCATGGGCGGTGTTGTTCTACACAAGGGAAAAATTGCAGAAATGGCAACTGGTGAAGGGAAAACTCTAGTAGCCACAATGCCGACATATCTTAATGCACTATCAGGACGCGGCGTTCATATTGTCACCGTAAACGATTACCTTGCGCTCCGTGATAGTTTGTGGATGGGAAAGGTGTTTGAATTTTTAGGTCTAAAGGTAGCCTGCATTCTACAAAACATGGATCCCCACCAGCGGCGCATTCAATATGCAGCTGATATAACATACGGCACAAATAATGAATTTGGCTTTGACTATCTGCGCGATAATATGGTAGTAAATGCAGAAGAAATGGTTCAGCGCCCCTATAACTACGCCATAGTAGATGAAGTTGATTCGGTGCTGATTGACGAAGCACGAACGCCTCTTATTATTAGCGGGCCTGTTGCTAGCGAAGATCACAAGTTTGATGAAATGAAACCGTATGTCGAACGGTTAGTCAGAGCACAGCAGAATTATGTTGCTAAGATTACAGCTGATGCAGAATTATTCTTGCAGCAAAACAGAGTTGAAGAAGCAGGCGTTCAAATGCTACGCGCGCAGCGTGGTTTGCCGAAGAATAAGAAACTTTTAAAACTTTTTGCCGAACCATCTAACAAAACGCTCACACAAAAAACTGAACATGAGTATATGCAGGATCAAAGTGCAAGAATGCACGAGATTGATGATGAATTGTATTTTAGCATCGATGAAAAATCTCATCTTGTTGATCTTACCGAAAAAGGAAGAGACTTTCTCGCGAAGGAGTATCCCGGCAATAATAAAGATTTGTTTGTCATTCCAGACATAGGAACTGAATTAAGTATGATAGAAGGCGACACATCGCTTTCTGTCGAAGAAAAGCAGAAACGAAAAGACGACGCAAATAAATTATTTGCAGATCGGAATGATCGAATTCATACAATTCATCAGCTTCTGAAAGCATACGCACTTTACGAGAAAGACGTTGAGTATGTTGTATCCGAAGACGGTAAAATTATGATTGTGGATGAATTCACAGGCCGTCTTTTATCTGGAAGACGATATTCAGAAGGATTGCATCAAGCGATAGAAGCAAAAGAAGGCGTTAAAGTTGAACGTGACACTCAAACATTGGCAACTGTAACACTTCAAAATTATTTTAGAATGTACAAGAAACTAGCCGGTATGACAGGTACTGCCGAAACCGAAGCAGGCGAGTTCTTTGAT
Source organism: Ignavibacteriota bacterium (assembly GCA_963727825.1). Lineage (GTDB taxonomy): Bacteria > Bacteroidota > Ignavibacteria > UBA10030 > UBA10030 > Fen-1298. The sequence continues at coordinate 10,735 of CAVSHO010000002.1, forward strand.
ATCTACAAGCTCGATGTAGTTGTTATTCCGACAAATCAACCGATGATTCGTGAAGATCATGATGATCAAGTCTACAAGACTAGACGAGAAAAGTATAATGCAGTTATTGCTGAAGTTGAAGAAATGCGAAAAATTCAACGGCCTATATTAGTTGGAACAACAAGCGTAGATGTTTCAGAAACCATCAGCAGAATGCTTAAGCGTAAAGGCATCCCGCACAATGTGTTGAATGCGAAACAGCATCAACGTGAAGCAGAAGTAGTTGCACACGCCGGTTTGCCAGGCGCTGTAACAATATCTACAAATATGGCTGGACGCGGTACAGACATCAAGCTTGGTCCGGGAGTTAAAGATATCGGTGGATTGCATATTTTAGGAACCGAACGTCACGAAGCACGACGCATTGATAGGCAATTGCGCGGACGTGCAGGACGTCAAGGCGATCCGGGTTCATCACGTTTTTATCTTTCACTGGAGGACGATTTAATGCGTTTGTTCGGAAGCGAACGAATTGCAAAAATTATGGAGCGGATGGGCTTGAAAGAGGGAGAGGTTATCCAACATCCGATGATCACACGATCTGTCGAACGGGCACAGCGAAAAGTTGAAGAGAACAACTACGGCATCCGGAAGCGCTTGTTGGAATATGACGATGTGATGAACCAGCAGCGCGAAGTAATTTATGCCCGTAGGCGTCATGCTTTAATAGGCGAACATATACGAGATGATATTTTTGATATGCTGCGTGATTCTGTTGACAAATTGGTGCAAGCATATTATTCCGAAGGTGACATTGAGGAGCTGCGAAATGAAGTTCGTGCACGCTTCCTTACCGATTTGAAAATGACACCGGAACAGTTCCAATCACTTGGCGAAACAGGTGTCGCAGATGAAATCATAAAAGCTACAGAGGAATTTTATCTCCGTAAAGAGGAACAAATTGGCGCCGAATTCATGACGATGCTCGAAAAGATGGCGATGCTACAAGTGATTGATAATAAATGGCGCGATCATCTTCGCGAAATGGATGACCTTAAGGAAGGTATTCACTTACGCGGTTATGGACAAAAAGATCCATTGGTTGAATACAAAAGTGAAGCCTTCAAAATGTTTATTGAGTTGATGGAATTTATTGCGTCCGATGTGTTAAATATGGTTTTCAAATTATATCCAGAGCGACCTGAGCAGATGCCAATGCAGCGCGGACGACGGCAAACACGCCGCGAAGATATGGTATTAACTCATGATTCCGCCGCAGGTGCGGGATTTGCAGCGAATAAAGAACCTGCTGCTTCAGGTGACGGGCAACAAAGAGCGCAGCAGCCACAAAGCAGTCAAAGAGTGCAGCAAATTCGTGTTGGCCCTAAAATTGGAAGAAATGATCCTTGCCCATGTGGAAGCGGCAAGAAGTATAAGAATTGCCACGGCGGATAATTGAAAATTAAAGAATGATGTGGAAATGCCGTGTGATTTTTATGAGTCGGATCGATAAATTAATTAAAAAATGTGTCATTTTAGCGTTCTGTCAGTAAATTGACGGAGCGCTTTTTTGTCAAGAAATATGGAAACAATAAAAGCAAATTATAAAGCCGGTTACGTTGCTATTGTTGGTGAACCAAATGTTGGGAAATCCACGCTTCTAAATGCCTTATTGGAGCAAAAGATTTCAATCGTTACAAAAAAACCACAGACAACCCGCCAGCGTGTGCTCGGAATTCTCAGCAGGGAAGATGCACAAATTGTTTTTTTGGATACACCCGGATTACTTAAGCCAAAATATCTTCTGCATAAGGAAATGGTTAAGTGCGCCGAAAGCGCTCTTGCGGAAGCAGATGTTGTTCTCGTTATGACACAAACATCATGCGGGACTGAATTGCCAATCGAAGTTAGCGAACGTATTATTCCGCTATGCAAAACAAAGCCTGTGCTTCTAATAATTAACAAAGCGGATAAAATCAATAAAGCAGATCTATTGCCGATTATAGAAACATTCGCTAACCAAAATTATTTCAAAGAGATTATTCCTATTTCAGCTTTGCGGCATGATAATATGGATGCCGTAATACAATCGTTAATTAAGTACTTACCAGAACATGAAGCTTATTATCCGCAAGATATAGTCAGCGAGTCACCAGAGCGGTTCTTCGTTGCAGAATTAATTAGAGAGCAGTTGTTTGAAAAGTTTAGTGAGGAGATTCCGTATTCCACAGCAGTGGAGATTCATGAATTTAAGGAACGAGAGACCGGTAAAACTCTAATTAGTGCCGACATTATTGTAGAGCGTGAATCACAAAAGGGAATCGTCATCGGCAAAAAAGGAGGAGCACTTAAAAGTGTCGGAACATCTGCGCGAATACAAATCGAGGAATTATTGCAGCATAAGGTGTTCCTGGAACTTCATGTGAAGGTACGGGAAAAGTGGCGGGAGAGCGAAGCTATGCTGCGCCAGCTTGGTTATAACAGTCAGAAATAATTAGATCAGCCAATGTCGCTTCGACTGAAAGTATTGTTTGGTTTTGTTGTCATCTGCCTAATCTGGGGATCATCTTGGGCAGCAGTAAAAATTGGTATTGAGTCTGTCCCGCCGCTTCTTTCTCTTGGAATTCGTTTAACTCTAGCAAGCGTTATCCTCGGATTAATTGTTTTAAAGAAGCATTTCGCGGTACCAAAAGGGAAAAAGTTCTGGATGCTGGTACTTATTATGTGTTTGGCATCGTTTACAATTCCATTTGTACTTATCTATTGGGGGCAACTTAAAGTAGGTTCCGGGCTTGCCTCTGTTCTCTTTGCTACTTATCCTTTTTGGGTTGCAATAGTCTCGCATTTCCTACTTCCCAACGAAAAGATCAAGCTTATTAGAATAATTGGAATAGTGATCGGATTTCTTGGTGTGATTTTTATATTTAACAATGAATTTTATATAGTCAATCTCAGAATGTTTTATAGTATGGCCGCTATAATCGTAGGTGCAATCATTCAGGCTTTTGGTTTAGTATATTTGCGGCGGTTAGGCGAAGATGCACATCCTGTAACGCTAAATTTCTGTTCTATGTCTTTAAGTGCCTTGCCATTATTTGCTGCAAGTATGATCTTTGAAGATTATTCAAATATAATTTTCAACGTACAATCTATCGGATCTATTCTATATCTTTCAATATTTTGTACTGTAATCACATTTGTAATTTACTTTTGGTTAGTAAAGCACGTTGAAGCCGTTATTCTATCTCTTTCAGCATTCATTACACCAGTCATTGCTGTTGTTATTGGTGTTATAGTAATGGGAGAAAAAATCACAAACGATGTGTATATAGGATCAGCACTTGTCTTGATCGGTGTTGCATTTGCATCAATAGGTGATATCTTTGCTTTATATCGACGAGAAGTTGCAAAAGAGTATCGGTAAGCTATCAATTATTTAATGGCATTATTTTAGAATAAATTTTCGCTATATCATCATAATTTATTTATATCTGATAAGATGGCTAATTCATCGATCACACTTTCTAATGTAGATCTCTCATTGATTGAAAAGATCGAAGCACTCCCAACTAAACCAGGTGTGTATCAGTTTAAGAATAATGATGGTAGAGTTATATATGTTGGTAAAGCGCAAAACCTACGAAATCGTGTTCGGCAATACTTCCATGAATCTCGACAGGTTGATCCACGAATCGATGCCATGGTTTCTAAAATAGTCGATGTTGAACTCACAGTTACGGATAGTGAAATCGAAGCACTTATTCTTGAAGCTAATTTGATCAAGCAGCTCAAACCGCGTTATAATGTCCTTTTGAAAGATGATAAAAGTTATCCTTATATTGCTATTACAAAAGAGCCTTTCCCACGTGTTTATGTGACCCGTCGCAAAACATCAGCTGCTTATTACTTTGGTCCTTATACTGATGTAAAATCTATGCGAAATGCGCTTAAAACAGTGCGATCTCTTTTTATGGTTCGAAGTTGCAATCTCGATTTGACCGAAGAGTCAATCAAGAAGAATAAATTTAAAGTGTGTCTTGATTATCACATCATGAAATGTGAGGGCCCATGTGAAGGATATGTTTCACAGGGGCATTATAATGCGTTAATTGATCAGGCTGCACAAGTTCTTCGTGGAAGAACAAAAAGCGTAATTGAATCATTAAAAAAAGAAATGGATTCTCTTGCCGATGCATCACAATTTGAAAAAGCGGCTATAGTTCGGGATCGCATGAATGCTCTAAGCGTGTATTCAGAAAAGCAAAAGATAGTGGATTCAACAGAAGCAGATCGTGATCTCATTGCTCTTGTTTCTAAAGAAGATGATGCTTGTGCAGTCATTTTCAAGGTGAGAGAGGGTAAAATGATTGGGAGTCAGCATATTTATCTCTCAAATACATCTGGAAAGCCTCTTAGTGAGCTATTAGAGGCTGTCCTTGAGCGTTATTATCTTGAACAAGAAGATATTGCCCCTGATTTGTTTTTATCAGCTGAAATGAGCAATAAAGAGATAATTCAAAAATGGTTAGAAAATAAGAGCGGTCATTCAGTTAATCTGCAATTTCCAAAATCGAGTGAAAAAGAAAAACTTATCGCGCTGGTGCGTACAAATGCACAGTTTTGGTTAGATGAATTGGAATTAATGAGACTCAAGCGCGGGGATATTATACCTAATTCGCTCAAAGCACTTCAACGGGATCTTCATTTATCTGCACCGCCTCGAAGAATTGAATGTTTTGATATTTCCAATATTCAAGGGTCGGACACTGTCGCTTCACTTGTCGTATTTGCAGATGGAAAACCAAAGAAAAGCGAATATCGAAAGTTCAGAATCCGCACGGTTGAGGGTCCAAATGATTTCGCTAGCATGCAAGAAGTCGTTGAGCGAAGATATGCAAGACTGCTTCAGGAGAAGAACATCTTGCCTGATCTCATAATGGTTGATGGAGGAAAAGGCCAACTCTCTAGTGCAATTGAAGTACTGTGCAAATTAGAATTAAGTACGGTGCCGATTATTGGTTTAGCAAAACGGCTTGAAGAAGTATTTCTGCCTAACCAGAACGAACCAGTTCAATTGCCCCGGACTTCATCGGGACTCCGGTTGATGCAGCAAATTAGAGACGAGGCTCATAGATTCGCAGTAACATTTCATCGCTCTGTACGAGAAAAGAGAATAATTCAAACGGAGCTTGATTTGATTGACGGCGTTGGAAAAAAACGGGCTGAAAAACTCCTGAAAACATTTAGCTCTATACAAGGTGTTCAAGTTGCGACAGAAGAACAACTCATCGCAATTGTTGGCAAAACGATTGCCATGAATATTTTAAAATATTTTAATGATTTAAAAAGCAACACATAGCAAAGATACCACAATATTAATACAGCTTTTTCAATAAATTGCGATTCGGACGATTTAATCGTACGTTAAAAATACTATGAGTCCTTCAACAACTTTTCTGCGCATCCTGAAATATTTTTTCAAGTATAAATGGCGCGTTTTCGCCGGTTTGTTATCCGTTGCGATCATGAGCTCTGCCGATACTGCTTCAGCATTTCTTTATGCAAGATTTATCAAAATTCTTCAAGAAATCAGCCAGCAGGTGAGTGCAGTTCGGGAAATAGATATTCAAGGCACTCTTGATTTCTTCAACAAAACGATTTACGCGTTCGCGGTTCACGGAAAACAAGAGAGTTTTGAATTGATTTATAAATTTGCACTTGTGGTTATCATAATCATTATGATAAAGGTAATTTTTGTTTATGTGCGTGAATATCTCATGAGTTCTGTTCAACAAAAGATAATGATGCGGTTTAGAATTGAATTGTTCGGACGTATTGTAGTTCTGCCGATTAAATACTTCGACGAGAATAAGACCGGTTATATCATGTCCCGCATCACGAACGATGTGAACAATATCGAACAGTCAATCATGCTTATCGTCGAAATGGCGCAGAACATTGTCTATACATTTATATATACCGTGGCATTGTTTTATACAAACTGGCCGTTGACAATTGTGACAATTCTTATTTTTACTTTTTCCGGGGAGATCTCGCGCAAATTTGGCGATAAGATTCGTTCGTATAGCCATTCACTCACGAACACACTGGCGGAAATCTCTGCGTTCATCCAGGAACGAATATCAGGAATACGCATAGTGAAATCTTTCACGAGAGAAGAAAAAGAAAATAAATCTTTTAAACAGAAAGTGGAATCCAATTATCATTATTCAATGAAAATAGTTCGTGTCATAGCATTGCTGAGCCCAACGAATGAATTATTCAATACAGCAGCTACTTCATTGCTTGTGATATTCTGCGGCTATCTTTTTGTTCAAGGAACAATGACCATTGAGACGATGATTGCATTTCTTATTTTAGTAAATTTTGTTGCAAAACCTGTAAAAGCTTTGGGCGAGAGTGTGGCAAGGATTCAAAAAACCATTGTTTCCGCAAGCTATATATTCGAAATCCTTGATCTGCCAAAGGAATCTGACCAGAAGACAACCCATCCCATTACGATTGCTAACGGGGCAGTAGAATACCGAAATGTGTCATTTTCGTATAACAATGATATTCAAGCATTGAAAGACATCAATGTTCAGGTGAGAGGCGGCGAAAAGATAGCGCTTGTTGGGCCAAGTGGGGGTGGGAAAAGCACCTTCGTCAACATGATACCCAGATTCTATGAAGCTCAAAAAGGGAATATTTATATTGATAGAATTGATATACAGGACGTGGACCTATATTCACTAAGAAGTCAGATAGCCATTGTTCCACAAGATGTAATTCTTTTTTCGGGAACAGTATTTACTAATATTCAATACGGTAGATTAGAAGCGACAAGAGAAGAAGTGTTGCGAGCTGCACGAGACGCTAATGCGCATGATTTCATTGAAAAACTAGAAAAAGGATATGACACAGAGGTAGGTGAGAGAGGGCTGCAACTTTCCGGCGGCCAACGACAGCGTATAGCTATCGCACGGGCAATCCTTCGCAACCCGCGAATCTTATTATTAGATGAAGCTACATCATCATTAGATACAGAATCTGAATTAATGGTGAAAGATGCATTAGATCGACTTATGGAAGGACGGACTTCTTTTGTCATTGCTCACAGACTTTCAACTATTGCTAATTGTGATAGAATCATCGTACTTGACGCAGGCAGAATTGTTGAAATAGGAACGCACGAGGAACTTCTTTCTAAAGAAAGCGGATTATATCGACGCCTTCACACACTCCAATTTGATGAAAATCCTTCTTGAATGAGAGACTCATTTTTAAAGCGCATTGAAATACTGTTACGCCGATTCATAATTATTATGCTTGGATTCTTCGTGCGTAGACGAAATCTGTCGTCGAATACTATTGATTATAATTCAAGTAAAATTCTCTTCATTAGACAAGATAGAATCGGTGATGTCCTCATTTCTACTCCAATATTTACCTCAATCAAATCTCATTATCCTTCAGCCATTGTCGACGTCCTTTTAAGCGAGAATAACTATTTCGTATTAATGAATGACCCATTAATACGCAAACGATGGATATTATCAAAAAAGGTTGAATAAGATAATTTCATTAGTGAAATCTATTCGAAAAGAAAAATATGACTTTGCCGTAGATATGATGGATAATCCATCAGTTACATCGACTATTCTTTGCTTGTTATTAGGGGCTCGCTGGAATGTTGGCATTACCAAGGACAACAATTATGTCTATGATATTAGAGTGCCCATGCTCTCTCGACGTGAGACACATATTGTTAATCGGATCACACAATTGCTGATTCCGTTTCATATTAATCCGCAAAATGAAAAATTATCCATCCGATATTTTACATCATCGGAATCGGATAACTTTGCAGAGAAGTTTCTTTCAGCTAATCGATTATGTAAAAATCCATTGATTGGCATAAATATCTCTGCAGGCGGGAAGGCTCGTTTTTGGGGTATTAATAATTATCGTGCGCTCCTTTCTTTTATGATAAAGAAATATCCAGAGCTTTGCCCAATCCTTTTGTATCAGCCATCCGATAAAGAGGAAGCAACTAAGATAGTTGAAGATAATAAAAATGTAGTTCTTTCACCTCTCACTGAAACATTTGATCAATTTGCGGCTTTCATAAAAAGGCTCACATTTCTTATATCTCCTGATACGTCTGCTATACATTTAGCATCGGCATTTGGAATTCCATCAGTTGTGCTTTACGTACAATCGAATAAAGGTCTACGAATTTGGGAACCATATAATATTGAATATGAAACACTTATAACTGATATCGATATTCTTTCAACCATACCATTGTCAAGCGTTGAAGCAGCATTTGAACGTCTTTTTGCAAGAACAAACAGGCTACATATACATATATAGAAATAAATGTTATAAGTATGTTTAAATTTGTCAAAACATTAGAGTCTGTTTGGCGCCATAAGTTTGTTTACCCCCTGCTTCGTATTTTTATTCATAATCCACAAATTGATGTGCCAATTGATATATTGTCTATCAAGAAACTCTTGATTTTGCGTTATGACAGAATTGGAGATATGATTATAACTACGCCAATATTCCGAAACTTGAAACAAATAAATCCTAAACTTAAGATTGGAGTATTCGCAAATAAGATAAATGCAGAAATTATCCATAACAATCCTTACATAGATGCAATTTACATAACGCATACAAATTGGTTATTGTTGATTAGGGAAATATGGAAAGTCAAATCCGAAGGATATGATGTCGTAATCAATTTCATATTTAACCGAACAACGACTTGTAGCATTTTAGCAAATATCATCTGCCCATCTGGAATTAAAATAGGAGAGGGGTTTGAAAAACACAAATTCTATTATAACAGGCTATTAAAATTGCCAAGATCATCTGGACATATGATTGAAACTCTTATCTTATTTGTCAAAGAAGCTTTTGGGGAAAAAATAGATCCAGACAAGTCGTCATTTGATATATTTGTCGATGACAACACGAAAAATAAGGTATTAAAGTACTTGCAACAGAATGGTTTGCAATCACGATACCATTTGAATTATGCACTTACTTCCTATATAGTTTTTAATTTATCTGCAACTGACAGAGATAGAAGAATATCTGCTGAGCAAGCTTATTCAATCGGGAGTTATCTGGGTTCAAAGGCTTCCTTTCGCACACTTCTTCTTTTTGCCCCCAATGATTCTTTGATGCTTTCAGTCAAACAAGAACTTGTTAAGAACACAAAATGCCTATCATTTCCAGAGCAAGGCAATGCCTCTTTACTTGAAATTGCCGCACTCATTGAAGGAGCTATTGCAGTGATTACACCTGATACATCTATCATTCATTTCGCATCAGCAACAAAGACTCCTGTTATTGGATTTTATACACAATTACAGCGAACACATGAATGGCTGCCTTATCAAGTAAAAAGTAGAATAGTATTTTCTTCTGAAAATGAACCAACAAGCACGATTCCTATCCCTAAAATGATACATGCAATTGATAATTTTATTAATGAACTTGATATAGATCTGCTAAATAAATAAATATATTGCATTAATCTTATTCATTTATACTAAATAAAGAACATCACATATGAAACTAATAGCCTATCGCACAACATTGCCAAAGGCAATGAGTTGCTTCGGACTTTATCTTTTTGCATTTAGTATTCCGATTTCGTTTGTTCCTGCTGAATTTGCCATAGGGATTACCTTTTTAGGATGGCTATTAGAAGGTATATTCAACAAGCATTGGCAGTACTATCCAACAAAATTGTTCATCCCGCTTTTATTCTACATAGCTTGGAATATAATTGCATCAAGCCTTTCTCCGAGACCCGGACATAGTCTCTGGGCATTAGCAGATAATGAATGGCCTATGTTTATTATGCTGTTCATTTATTTTATAGTCGATGATGTCAATTTATTAAGGCGAATATTACATTTATGGCTTTTTTCTGCTTCAGTAGCTGCACTCTATGGCATTTGGCAGACATTCTCTGGATATCAATTGCATCGGCCTGATAAACTTGCCCCAATGGGCAACCTTTTTCGTGCAGTCGGTTTCAATGGATTTTATTTGACATTTGCAGGATTTATTATGTCAGTATTTCTAGTGAGCCTTTGTATCAGTTTTCAATCAGGCGTTGTTAAGAATCGGTGGAAATATATTCTAGTCATGATTGTGAGCTTTTTAGCAGTGATAGGAACATTCGCGAGAAGTATTTGGTTATCATTCGTTGTTGTTATTCCAATCTTCAGCTATGTAAAAGGAAAACGAATTGGCAGTATTGTGACGTTAATATTTATAATTTTCGTTCTTTTATGTGTCATATTTATTCCTACAATAAGAGATCGTGCATATTCCAGCATTGTCCCTTCAGAAAATCAGACTCGCTTGAATCTCTGGAAGACAACTATCAATATGTCAAAAGACTTTCCGTTGACTGGAATCGGGGAGGACAACTTCGATTATTACATTGATCGATATAAGGTTGAAGGATATTATGATACAACAGCACATCCTCACAACGATTATCTTACAATTCTTGTTTCATCTGGAATTCCAGGCCTAATCGCTTTCTTATCCATATGGTTTATCATTGTACAAATGGGATTCAAGACTCATAAATATTCTTCAAACCCATTTCTTAAAGAACTTGCGTTTGGCAGCACGTTAGCGATTATTGGTTTTATGATCGGCGGAATTTTTCAGAACTACTATGGAACATTTGCGAATTGCTGGGGATGGTGGCTGATGGCGGGGTTTACGATTGCGTCTTATCGCTTATATATGAAAGAAGATAAAATTAAATCATAATATAATTTTTATATTCGCCGATTCTCCATCCGCATTGTGATTCGATAGCATCAAGTAGCTTTTCCTTTAATGGTTGTTGAACTTTGGTAGGATCGTATTTAAAATTCCAATTTTCGTTGCGAATTCGTTCTGTCATGACAGAAGGGTGCGTACCATCGTATATTGCCAACTTACCGCTTTGTTCGTAATTATAATCGCTTACTGCTCCAATATGTTTATCGATCCATTCGTCATTATGCCAGAACTTGTTGAAAGTCTTTTGCTTTAACTGCTGAATATTCGGTAGTTTCACCCATCCGTAATGATAAATCTCAGCATCTATCAATTTTACATTAAGTTTTTGTCCTTTGATTCTAAATCCTTGAGCATCACCCCATGAACGTACTCCGATATTTGGCCGAACAATTCGTATTTCACGGCGATACCAGCGCCGAGAGTCACCAACATATTTATAACTTCCATAGAAATGTCTATAATTGAAAAGAAATCCCTCCACCAAACTTATATCCTTATAATATACTAGTGCTTCTTTAATTGTCTGAGAATCTTTTTCATGCAGGTACTTCATCTGCCTGAAGATATATTCCCCAATCACCATCAATCTGGTCAAGCGCAAGATTTGTCTGTTGTGAAAGAATTGTGCCCCCCTTGCGAATCGATTCATCCCAAACTGTTTCAAGAATTCTAATTTTGGGCGAATGAAGCGACTGAATTCGCTTTAAAGTATCATCTTCCGACTGACCGACAGCAACGACAACCTCGTCGCATACAGGAAGGAGAGAGCTAATGGATTCAATAAATGGATAGTCGTACTTAACACCGTTGCGCACGAATGTGAATCCAGATACTTTCATTCTACATTAAACTTCATAAATTAAAGCCAATCGAAATTAAATGCGAATTTCCAATTCCTAGTGAAAATGGAACATATGCATAATCGAGCATTACAAAACCATAGTGAATTCCAATTCCAGCTGAGAACCCACGTGTATCAATTCCAGATTGATAGCCAAAGCGAACTGTGAATGTACGATCGTATATGGCTTCTCCACCAATACTGCAATGATTAGCAGACGTTCCAAAATCTGAACAAAATGCCGTAGCGACACGGAAAGCTATTTCATTCATATTGAATGAATATGTACCGCCCAAGCGAATTTGTGATGGCAAATCTGTTCGTTCATTGCGAAAGGCCGAAAGCGAACCGAAATTTGTCAATGAACAACCTATATCAACTCCATCAATAGGTGGTGTGTAAAGTACACCAGCATCAATTCCATATCCAGTCGTTTCATCAACAAAAATTTTCTCATAGAGATATTTAGGAGCGATGCCAATTCTAATATTTTTTGTTAATTCAACGCCATAATTCAACTGAAAAGATGTGGATTGCGCATTGAATGTTCCTATGGCGGGGCCAGGAATTGTGCGCAATTCGATTCCGTTTACACTCGTATTCCCTATAGAAAGTGAAAAAGAGCCAAAATTAGAAGGAGCGGCAATTGATAAATACTCTGTCTGAACATCTTGAATCCATTCAGTATGTGAGAACAGAACTCCGTAATCTTCGCTAGAAGCAATATTCGCAGGATTGATAAGAATCGACTGAAGTGCGGTTGGATCTGCAACAAAAGATTCACCTGTAGCAGCAACAAACGGAGTTATTGGAAATATTAGACTAACATCACCTCGAGAACTTCCCTGAGAAAACATAAATGAAGTAAAGAGAAGCATCGAAAAAATAATTTTGAGTTTCATTAGAATCTCAGTGCTAATGAGAGAATATGGATACCACTTGGACTATATGGTTCAAATACATAAGTATAATCAAAAGAAGGAGTCCAATACGCGACTTTTGTTTGTACAGATATTCCTAAAGAAGGTTTTGCTGGCAAGTCGGCATTCAATGCAATTTGGTCAATTCCGCCACGGATATGAACGCCATCGTACACTTCGATTTCCGAGCCAGCGCGAACGTATATCGCAGAGCCAATAGATTCGACTTCACTAGCTAATATAATCGGATAGATTTTGGGAATCCAACTTAATCCGATACGTTTTCTCAATGGGAAATAATCCGAAGAAGAATTACCAAGTTCTCCATAAAGTTGAGATGTATCCCATTTATATTTGGCACCGATATCCTGCACAACTGCACCAAGTGTAACTTCTTGTGAAAGCAAATAAATTGCCCCTACATCAATAGCAGCCGTTGTGCTTTTTATTCCTTCAAAGAGAGAGTAATAAAGAATTTTCGCTGTCAAACCAAAGGAAAAGTTGGAGGTCGGTTTTAACCCAAATGATAATAAAAAAGTGTTTTCTGACGTGCTATAGTTTTCAGTATGAATGCCATCAGCATCGCGGCCATCAATATTTCCGACTCCGGCATTAATAAGGGACAAAGAAAATCCAGCATTCGGTTTTAAACTTTCTGTAAAACTTAAGAAATTAAGTTTTCTATCGAGAGAGAGAACTCCATATGAAGCAGCAACAGTCGGATCGGATTCAAACGGAACAATTGCTGGATTGTAGTAGGATTGACCATCGCCGCTAATGACCGCAGTCATCGCATTGCCCATTGCCATTCCGCGTGCGCCAAATCCCATACGCATAGGGGCTCCGGCAAGTCCGCCAACGGAAGAACTACTCTCCAGTTGACTCCAAGCATTTATTGATATACCGCAAAATATAAAAATGATTGCAACGGCAACACGAGAAAAAGCTTTCATCGTAACACCAAGATCTTTCCCCACATTGGTGTTTGGTTACCAATTTCTACTCGATAAAAATAAACGCCATTTACAACTATAGAATGATTATCATTTTTACCATCCCAGATTTCATCGTATTCTTTTCCGTTAGTACGCGATGCATTTTGTATTAACGTACGGACAGGCAGCATAGCATAATCAAAGATGTGAATTGAAACAGCCTGTGTTCCGGAAGGATCGGCGCTTAAGCTGTAGTGGAGACGAACTGGTTCATTATTGGGAGCAAAAGGATTGGGATATGCATAAGTGACCTTTTTTGTCCCGACTTGCTCTGCAGTTCGAAAAATATACCATACTGAACCAAATTGCTGTGTGGGTGAATCTATGGTATAGGCAGTTCCTTCAGGTCCGCCAAACCATACTGTATCGCCTTGTACACCTACGCAATCACATTCAGATGAAACGAAACGTTGAAGATTCGTTGGATCATAAATAGTACCGCTTCTTATCCAACTTTCTCCGAAGTCAGAAGATCTGAATAGCCCGTTGTCAGCCGCAATATAAACAATATTACCAGAGTCGTTCACAGCAATATTATGTGCCCATTCACCAAGCAGAGTAGTATTCCATGTTTCACCGCCGTCTGAAGAATAGCTTACACCTTTAACTTCATCAGGGTCATTTGCATTTACGGTTGCTGCCCACATAATTCGAAGATTATTCCATCGCTGTTCTTTCAATGCAACAACGAAGTTTCCAGAGATCGGATGAGCCTGATTTTGATGTGAGAATTTACGCCAGCTAATTCCACCATCAGTAGATTTGTTGATACCCCCAGCCGTTCCCGCCCAGATCGTAGAATCATCGCTTGTATAAACAGAGAAAAGAAGGTGATTATTATTTGCAGTGAGCCCTAATAGCCCTGCAGAAGGTGACAGATCAAAGGCATAATTAAGAGAATCTGTCGGCCTGATAGAATCAAGATTATCAGGCGGCAGAATAACACGTGTCCATGTCTTTCCGAGATCGGTCGATTTGCGAAGCATACCTGCCCAACTTGCAATCCATACGGTATTCTTTGTTAGAGCGATGTCAAAAGTTATATTCTGTTGTGGAACTGTAATATCTAAAGCGAGTATCTTGTTATTGCCATATAGCAAAGTGTCTACTGTACCAGAGTCTATTGGCTGAGGTATAAAAAACCAAGTTGAGCCACGGTCAATTGAATAATCCAACCCGCCGCCTGTTTGCACTGATTCACCATTTAGAGTTGTAGAATATCCTATAGCGACCCAGATGAAATCGTTATTGATTGCAATAGCCGAGATAGCTTTGTTATCGAAAGTGCCGGTATTTGAGAAATTCGTCCAGCTTATTCCATTGTTTGTTGTTAAACTCAATCCACTTTCAGTTCCCAACCAAATAGAATCATGTCTAACCAAAATATAGTCGACGGAATTACTCAATGGCAACGAAGAATTAGGGATGGAATTAAGGCGATAAGTTTTCGGAAGTTGGGCGAAAGCACTAACCCCAGAAATATAAATTCCAATAATTACAAAAATTACTTTATTCAATTTGATTGAATCACATTTATTATAACAATAGTCTTTGTTAATATATTGCTTGTGTCATTTGATTGATCAACTGCGCAAAACCGGAATAAATAAGAACCAAGACTTGGTGAAGGATTCAGGCTTACTTGTTCTCCATAAATGCTATCATTTATAGCTTGTAATTGGAATATTTTGCCGCTTGGTGTGAATCTTAGAACAGACTTGATATCATCTTGTCCATCGGGATCGAGAACCTTTAAACTTTCATTAAATGTTGATGTAGTCGAAAGATTGATCGTATCAGGGGCAACAAGGTCAGAAATGATGGGAGGATGGTTTAACCGAACAATTTGCAGAGGAAGTATTATTGTGTTGCTCTTATATCCAGTTGCACTTTCACTCCATAGATTTATTGTAAATGTTCCTATAAAACTTCTTAGGATTTGAAATTCAATGTATCCAGAATAAACACTATCATTTAATTTAGCATCTGGAAATACACCATCATCGTGCAATGTGCCTTCTGCCAATGAAGACGAAAAATTATAATTGTTTACTGAGAATCTAACTATAGGAATTTCTTTTTCGTCAGCGAAAGAAGTAGTTTTTACTTTTGCAATTCCTATAATTGTCAGGGTATCAGTCGGACTTCGCAGTAATTGCCCTGTAATGTTAATCGTATCGGTATTTACAGTAGAGATAGAAAAGTAAGCGTCTTTTATTGCTGGCGCACTTCCATAAGAATCGACAACGGTGTTATATTTTTTCTCACATCCAGAAATACAAAGCAAAACAAGGACTATTAAGAATAGGAAGAAATTATTTTTGAGAAGAAGCTGACGCACAGATTGCTTTCGTATTTTCTATTGTTTGGGACTAAAAATAAATAGCAATCGTCTATCGCGCAGCCCTTATAAGTGGAATTGTTTGTTCAATTGTATATAAGATATAAAGGATTTCTGAAAAATTCAACATTATAAATTTAGGATGCAGAAGTATATTCAAATATCTATTAGCCTATCGTAAATGGGTTCAACGAAAAAGAAAGGAAGAAGATAACTATACAGAACCAACCAATTGTCATTCGACGACTATCTAAAGGTGTCTCGTCAGCAACGGGTGGATGGATTAATTTTACAACATAAAGAGCTATTATCGCCCATAAAAACCAAGCAGACCAACTATATTGAGCGAACGGAACAATTTGTCCTACGTCCCGCTTATAAACAAACCCTAAAAATGTTCTTAGCAGTGCATCAGAAATTGAGGGTGCACTTAGCGCGATAAGACCGTAGAAAGATATGCGAGCAATCTGTTTGTGAAATTTACCAAACATCGCGTAGATTAAATGACCACCATCAAACTGCCCCATCGGAATTAGATTGAGTGCTGTAACAAACAATCCAAACCAACCGGCACAAAGAAACGGATAATGGTAAATCTCGCTTAAGGGTGGAACAAATTTTAATGAAGGATTAGTTAACAAATGTTGTAATGCCGAAAATAGAAGTGTATTTCCAAAGGCAAGCGATACGCCATTTGCAGTTGCAGATGCATTCAGGGTAAAATCATAATCAGGATGAATTGAGAGTATAAAATTGGGGGATGGAAGATGAAGAAATCCATAAGTCAGCACTAAAAGCGAAGCAAAAAACCCGGCAATCGGACCTGCAACCCCAATGTCGAACATAGCTTTTTTTGATGGAACAATTGACTTTGTTCGGATAACTGCTCCAAATGTACCAAAATTCAAAAATAGTTGAAGGAGAACTGGAATTGGTGGGAATGGAAGAAAGTATGGCAAAGTGGCATCCACATGATGATAACGTGAAGCAAAAAAATGCCCGAATTCATGACAGGCAAGAATGAACAGGATGGAGGCTGCATAAGGAATGCCAAGAGGAAAATTGTTAAGCTCAAATGGATCCTTGTTCAGCCATAAGACCCCTGCAATCGTTGTCGTGAAAAACGTCAACAAAAATAAACCTAAGTGCAATAGCCATCGGAGCACCATAGTTATATTCAAATTCTTCGCATTTAAATTATTAACTAACAAATCTTGATTGAATTTCATTGTTCACTTAAAAAGCAAAGTTTTCACTCTCGTATAAACCAGATAGGATTCGTTATGCAAAAATGCTGCTTACCATCACTTGAATCCAAAGATGAAGTCCAAACTTCGGCTCGAATATAACAATCACATTCAACTTCAAATGAAAATTTTCGTTCTTCCTTAAAACTTTTAAGATTCTGTTCTGAAATTAATTCTGCTTCCTTTTGGCCAATGTTACCTTTTAAGACTTTAAGCGAAGCAATTGAACCATATTCAGTTGAAGAAAGTATCTCAAGAAAAACTGTGTGTTTCATCCCAGTAAAACTACAACCAATTGAACTCATTTGGCTTGCTGAAGAAAGTGTACAGAGATTCGCAACGGGTCCGTCTGTAATAATTGACTTTCCTGAACGAAGCGAATCTAAAATATTACTTTCGGAAAGGAAATAAAGAAATATTCCTGTCCTCATTTTACCGAATATTTGAGACTCCATCTCATGAATTTTCAAAAACGGAATGCCAATCTGCCTAAACCGATTGAAGTTTCCATGTGCATCATTTCCTGCTATTACGAAAAGTCGTTGACCCTGCAGAAGTGCTTTGATCCATTGGCGATATCCCTCCTTAAATCCATTTGATAATTGCCCATTAGCAAATTGAGTTCCAGACAATTTTGGATATTCAATGTCTTGTTTATGCCACTTACCGCGATGTAGAAGCATTCGTTGGAGGAATGAAACACGCTCGCGTGGGTGAGCAGCATACGCAAGAGTAGACAATTCTTTTTTTTCAAGGACTTCTGTGCTAAAATATTCACTTCGCGTCTTGAGCCATTTTTCGGCTCCATCTCCAGTGCCAGCAAAGAATCTTTTATTGCCTAGAAGAAGTAAATGTACATTCTGACCTAAATAATTGCGGCATGTCACTTCTTCGCCTTTGATAATTGCAAAATCAAAAAGTGTTGAATTTAGTTTATCAACTTCTTGTTGCAATTGTTGCCATTTCAGCAAATTGGGATCATTTAATAAGTAATTATCAATATTGTCATCTAAATCGTACGAATGATCCGCGACACAAAAAAAAGATAATCCAAGCGATTGGCATAATTGAACTGATGCTCTTAATGGTGAACCAAACTCTACCTGATCATCGGTATAGTTAGAATGTGAATGGCACTCTCCAAAAAATAAATGTTCGAACTTAGGGAGTGCAGTTGACGAAATAAATACTTTTAGTGGAAGATGTGAAGATGTTCTATGATTGTCATTATGATAAAAGCGTTTTTGATTATTGGAGTTAAGTTCAAATACAACATCACATTCGATATTTCCACTTAAACCCTTAACTGATATATTAAAAACTTGCCACCATAGTTTTTGATTTATTTCTATAGGTTCATGCAAGAGGGTCTTTTCAAAAACAATCGATCCATTTGTCCGAATAATAAAATTGATTCCATCTAATTTTGCAGGGAAGAGATGAGCATCTTTCACAATGATTAAAATTGGCAAAGAAGAATTCGGCTCAAGACGATGAGGAGCATCAGCAATTATTTCCGGTTCACGCTTTCTGAGAAAACTCAAGAAATACCGAAATCGATAATGTGTTTCAGCATAAAGAAAAATCGGAATAAAATGCCAGATAAAGGACGGAAGATGAATCAAAATTCGCGTCCTTTCCATTTCACTTTTCCACCAAAGAATACTAAAAATGGAAGAAATAAGACGTAGAGCATAAAATAGATTTCAAACCAATAAAACCAACGTAGGTCTTCTTTTCGTTCAAGGCGGGAAAGAATTTGATACAAAAACACATAATCAGCGATAAATTTAACCATTAACGCTGAAGCTGTTTGCAATATACCACCACAGATTAGCATTACAAATGGTGAAAGATGCATAGAAAACCCGATTATCATTATTGCCAGTCCAAGGGGTTTCATATCAAGTCCACCTTTGCCCCATCTGTGTTTTTGGCGGATAAGCGATTGAAAATCTGCGCATGATTTACTTTCGACAAGATGGTTTAAATCGATAGGATATATATAGTTCCATTTGTGTGAACTAACAATCGCTTGAACAACTACATAATCTTCAGTCACACTGAATTTCAATTTTCGATACCCACCAACTTGATCATATGCTGACCTTCGAAATGATAAATTATTTCCAATACTGCCAAGCGGATGCCCTAAATTGGCGGATGCTGCTGACATACCTAGTATAAATGTCCAGTCTAATGATTGCATCCCTTCAAATGGCGTTGTAGCTTTTTGAAGTGTGAACCCACCTATAAGCCCAACTTCAGGATCATATCGTTTTGCTGTATGCTCTACCCAAGTTCTTGGAACTGTGCAATCCGCATCTGTGATAAGAATTATATCTCCCGTGGAAGCTTCAATACCTTGTGCCAAAGCATTTGCTTTGCCGCGAATAATTTTATCATCTATTATTTCAATTTTTTTAATATTCGGATATAGTTTAATAAATTCATTACATATCCTTTCAGTACCATCAGTTGAACCGTCATTGATAATAATTATTTCATATAATGAGATAGGATATGTTTGATTCGTAACGGATTCGAGACAATCATGAAGGTTAGCTTCTTCGTTCCTTGCCGCTATAATAACTGATATGGTTAAATTCGTTGGACTTTGTAATTTGTTCCGATTACATTTCAGACCAATTAAAAATATTCCTATCTGACAAAGATATAGAATCGTTACAATAAATAAAATAGTTTGGAAAGTCATATCGTTAACTTCTTGAAAATAAATCCTTTGCTAAGTAAAGCATCGAGAATAACTGGAAGATAAGTTTGAATTTTAAGTGAAGTTTCTACGTTATCATGAAAGAGAAGTATAGAGCCATTTATGGTATTTTTCACTATGCGGTTTGAAATATTAGAAAATAGATTCGACTTGTAATCTTTGCTATTAATACTCCAGAGAACACATTTCAGATCTAGTTCGCGGAGCACTTTCAAAGTCGTCCAATCGAAATAACCATAGGGCGGACGGAAAAAATGAGAGTGTGAACCTATGGACAATTCCAGAACTTCCTTTGTTCGTAGAATTTCATCCTTTAAGAATGCTTTATTCTTGAAAAAGAGGTTTGTGTGCGTAAAAGTATGATTTCCGATTAAATGCCCATTATTACGAATCTGTTGCACTAGATCAGGAAATTTCTGCACATTCTGCCCGAGAAGAAAGAAAGTCGCCTGAATATTGAGCTCCTTTAATTTATTAAGAACGAAAGGAGTTGCAACAGGATGAGGTCCGTCATCAAAAGTCAGATGAATACCTTTATCACCCTCAATGTTGAAAAGAATTGATGGAAAAAGTCCTTTTAATATCTGAATATCCCAGCTCATCGTCTAAGTGTTCGCCCTTTCCACTGCATTGAACTTAATTGTCCAATTGCAGCCGCAATGACAATATACGGAACGTGTAAAATCTCTGCAATTAGAAAATAGAAAATTGGCACACGCTGGAGAAATAAACGTGCACCTGAACGAAGTGCAAAGTAATCCACAAATGCTTTAATCATAAGAGCAATAATTACTGGCAGTAAGAGCTTATGTTCTAAGGGAATGAGGGATACTGTTAGCGCAATGCTTAGAAAAAAAAGATATAAAGATATGAGCGTAATAAAAATTGATTTGTTTTCATAATGGCCGCGTTTATTTGCCCAACGGATACGCTGTCGAAGAAACAAGGCCATTGTGTTTGATGATCTTGTAGTAATCACAGCATCCGATTCGGGAGCAAATACAATTTTGCCAATTTTTCTAAAAATCATTCTATTCATGAGCGATTCGTCGTCGTTAGAGCTGCCATTATTGCCAAAACCTCCTACAGCAACAAATGCGTCCTTTCGATAGGCAAGGTTTGCACCGTTGCAAATTATGGGTCTCTCTGAACCTATTAATCCGGCCGCCGTTGTTATAAGGCCAAGAAATTCCACTTGCTCAAGTTTGGAAAAAAAATCTTTACAATTTTGTTCTACCACAGGTCCAGCTACGAAAACAACATTGTTCTCAAAATGATTAGTCATAATTTCGATCCATCTTGGCGGGGTAATGCAATCGGCATCTGTTGTAAGAATGATTTCTCCTTCAGCTTGATTAATACCTTCAGCAATTGCCAATGGTTTGCGGCCGGATTCGCGCTCTAAGCCAACCGGCAAAGAAAGAAGATGGATATTTGGATATCGTTCAGAAAAGGATCTTACGATGGAAGCAGTTTTATCTATGGAACCATCATCTACGACAATGATTTCATATCTATTTGTTGGATAGGTTTGTTGAATAAGCGATTGAAGACATTGGGCAATTGATTTTTCTTCGTTTCGGGCTGCCACGATAACAGTAGCAATTGATCGAATTTTTTTTGAGGATGCAACCTGAAGCTTTAGCAAACCCTTACGAACATATGTGATAAAATAGGCGTAGTAGATCGTAAAAATAGTGAGCAGTCCAAGTGTAATAGTCTCAATCATCGTATTGTTGTGTTATTTTTTCCAAAATTTTAATTGCTTAAATATAGAAAGTTGTTGATGTCTTATAAAGTATGTTCCTATTGTACTTGGAATAAATATATTGATAAAAAAAAGTAACAATGATGCATTCAAAGCGGCGGCTTGTGAAATGCCGTAAGTTGAAAAGAAAAATATCGAACCTGCCTCTCGAATACCAAGATCACCTATAGAAATCGGGAGCAGAGATTTTACAAACATCATAGCACTTGTTCCGATGAATGCATGCATTAGACTGATTTTGGAGAAACTATTAACAAGGCAAAACATTTGCAGAATTAGAACGCAATGAAAAACAAGTGTGTATACTAGGGTAATGAACAATTGCTGTAGATTGAGAAGATTAAAACCATCAAGAACTCTCGTTAGCCATGGTTTCTGTAAAAAAGAAGCGTTAAATCGGTGCCCGAGTGTCGCAATCGTTCCCAAGCGCATGACAAAAACACTCGAAAGGAATACGATAATAATCGTCACTAATATTATAATCAGAAGATTGTTAAATGTTAAACATGCAAGGCTTACGATACCAGCACAGCTTGTAACAATAAATATCTGCGCTTTATCCAATAGTGTCAACCCAACTAGATGAGATCGTTTTACATCAGTAACATGCAAGGCACGGCCCGCAAATTCACCTATTTCGCCTGGTGTAAATGAACCGAGAGAAATTCCAAGCATAAACGAACCGAACGCCTCTTTAAAAGTTGGCTTTTCCTTAATTGAGCATAGCATTGTGCGCCATTTACAAACGCGCACGCCTATATTAACAAATAAAAGCGAAGCCGCAATAAAAATATAACGGCCGTCAGCAAACTCATAAGCGACAATAACATTCTGCCATTGTACCAAGGAAATAATAAAGTATAAAACTATTGCACTGACAATAATACGAGTTACAATAGAGATCACTTTCTTCCACGGCCACCCAGATTTGCCCGCATCTATTTTGTTAAACTCGGTTTCCATGCAAATTTTCTGAAAATACCCAATGGCCCGATAAGGGAATTATAAAGAATGTATAAGATTTCCATAAGAATAAATGAAGAACGAAAATTATTTGTGTCAAATGTTCGATAAGAATATTTGAATAAGACGATGTCACCCAATAATTTTGAACAAAATACTGCAATTACTATAGGCAGAGATAAGACATTCATCAGGAACAGAAAAGGAGAGATCAAGAGCAACAAATTTGATGCATGATACAAGAAAAAAAATGACATCAATGGCAATGTGAAGAACTTAGCGGCTGAAAAATGTCGTTTCCGCTGTTCTATAAACGACCAGAGGTTCATTGGCGGTACCGTTGGAACAAAACTTTCTCGCGTTTTAATATAATTAATCTTCCAGTCTGTTTGCCTGCGCACAAGTTGTAGAAAAAGGTCATCATCACCACTAATGGACATTTTAATTTTTTCGAAATCCATCCACTTCGTCATATACTTTTCTTCTGTACGCAAGATTTCTTCCTGTACAGAGCCATCCGACATTCCAACCAATCGAACCAGCCGCCCATATTGCAGCACGAAATTCCTCATAACCAATGAAATTGAAAAATAATTTATTAAAAAATGCGGCTTTAGATATCTGGCTATTCGGAATTCGATATGGCGAATAACCAGCCACAAGTCCTACGTTTGGTTTAAAGGATTTCACTAGTTCTTCAACCCAATTAGCGGTTGGGAAGCAATCTGCATCCGTAAAACATAGAATCTCTCCTTTGCTTGCTTCAATACCGGCTCTAAGAGCATTTTTTTTAGCTGGCATATCATCTTGAAAACCTGTGATATTAATATGCGTGATATTTGAACAATCCTTCTGGAAGTCGGAAACTAATTGAGCTGTTTTATCTGTAGAACGATCATTTATAATGATAATTTCGCATTGCGAGTATGTTTGATGAGTAAGACAATGAAGAAGCTGGCAAATATTTTTTTCTTCGTTGCGCGCTGCTACAATAATGGAAACAAAAGGTTGTTCATTGCTTATAGAATCATCTAACCTTCTTATACCTACGATCAGACCAAAATGAACAAGTAGATAGAAAGCAGCCGCAAGTAATAGAAAAAGATTAATAATAATTGCAATCTCCATAACAATATCATAATCGGAAATAATGGGTTCTTATGCAACGCCCAATACACGCTAAAATAGAAACGTTGAATTATGCAAACACAATTGAAAATCGCACATCTTCCATATATATTGCGATAAGTTATTCCACAATCATTAAGAGAAATAAATGAAACCACTTGTCATAGGATTAGCAGGCGGCACCGGCTCTGGAAAGACTTCGGTTGCAAATAAAATTTTGAATCGGCTCGATAGAAATCATATCGTGGTTCTACAACACGATTCTTATTATAAAGATCTTGAAAAATTTGGAGGACTTACTCCGGATAAAATCAATTTTGATCACCCGGACTCTCTTGAAACGGACATCTTAATTCAGCATATCAGGCAGCTCTGCGATGGAAAGACTATCTATCAACCTGTTTATAATTTTGCTACAAACCGCCGAATGGTTGAGACCCAGCAAATTGTCCCTAAAGAAATTATCATCATAGATGGCATTTTAATCTTTGTTGAAAAGCGCCTTCGCGAGTTGATGGATATAAAAATATTTGTCGATACCGATGCAGATGAACGCCTTATTCGGAGAATACGACGTGATATTCTTGAGCGCGGGCGTTCTGTAGAAACGGTAATGAACCAATATCTCAGTACGGTAAAACCGATGCATCTTGAATTTGTGGAACCAAGCAAACATTGGGCAGATATTATCATTCCTCGCGGCGCAGATAATCTTGTTGCGGTTGATATGGTAGTGACAAAAATAAAATCGATGATTGCAGCAAAAGGAACAATTGCCGAATTATCATGATTACATTTAAACATTCTTATTTTTGCATGGTGATTGATGTACTCATTTAGCGCTACTTTTTGCATTTCTTGACTCTCCGTCAAAAATGCGATATCTTCCTCATAGAAAATATTTTCTATCAAAGTTCTTCATTCGTTTATCATCAGGACTCTGTGAATCAACAACAAAAGCTTAAAACCATAAGACGAGCAGTATTGCCTTCTTCTATACATAAAGTTGAATCGACTTATCAAAAGTCCATTCTTCCTAACGGTGTTCGCATTGTTACGGAAGAAATCCCACATGTACGGTCACTGTCATTGGGTTTTTGGATCGAAACAGGATCACGAGACGAGTTTCCTGCGAATAATGGAATATCACATTTCATCGAACACATGGTATTTAAAGGAACGAAAAAGAGAAATGTTAAGGAAATAGCTCAAAGTATCGAATCAGTTGGCGGCTATCTAAATGCCTTCACAAGTAAGGAACACACTTGTTACTATGCACGAGTTCTCGATGAACATCTCGAATTGGCAACAGATGTATTGAGCGATATGGTGTTTCAACCAACATTTCCGGAGAAAGAATTTAGTAAAGAAAGAAATGTTATTCTTGAAGAGTTGAAGCAAGCTGAAGATGATCCGGATGATATTATCCAAGATTATTTTGAGAAAGCAATTTATCAAAACCAATCCGCTTGGAATGCCGGTTATAGGCACGGCGAAATCGATTTCTTCAATTACACGCAAAGATCTTATTCAATATAGAACAGAGCAGTACACCTCTTCGAAACTTGTTGTTGCAGCAGCCGGCAACCTTAGACATGAAGATGTCGTGGAATATTCTAAGCGCTACATCCAAAAGAGTACCTGATAGTACAAGTAAAAAAGTAGAACACGATCTATCTGTTTTTGAAGAACCGAGTTCTGTGTTACACGAATACTACAAGCCGATTCAGCAAGCCCATATATGTCTGGGAACAATCGGTTTCCGAGTGCACGATGAAAGACGTTTCTCGATGCAGGTACTTAATACATTGTTAGGGGATGGAATGAGCTCGCGGTTATTTCAGAACATTAGGGAAAAATATGGATTCGCTTATGCAGTATTCAGTTTCAACAATATGATGGAGGAAACAGGCGCTGCCGGTGTGTATATCGGTACCGATAATTCTCATGTTCAACAATGCATTGATCTTGTGTGGAAAGAATTAAAATCATTGCGTACGCAAGGCATCACAAAACAGGAACTTGCACGCACAAAAGCACAGTTAAAAGGAAATATGATGCTGGGAATGGAAAACATACCCAACAGAATGATACGTTTAGGTAGCTCTGAATTGTATTTTGGAGAATTAATCGCACTTGACACGATTATCAATAAAATTGATGCTGTAACACGGGAAGATGTGCAGCAGATAGCGGAAGAATTGTTTAAGGAAGATCGTTTCGCAACAGTTATCTTCCATCCTAATGGCAAACACGAGACTACGACAAAATAGTATAATCACCAATAAATAACTTTATGGAATCATCTGATTCACATAACGCAAAAACTGCACTTCTAATTTCTCGAAGAGGGCGAGAAGTACAAGGATCTCCTATTCGAAAACTTGCGGCCATTGCAGATGCCCGCAAGAAGGAGGGAATCCATGTCTACCATTTGAATATCGGTCAGCCGGATTTACCGACACCCTTACCCGTGCTTGAAGTGGTGCATAATATTTCACGTCGGACAATTGAATACGCACCATCCAACGGTTTACCGGAATCACTAACAGCATGGAAAAAATATTTTAATCATTTCGGAATTTTCTTTGAGGAAAGTGAACTTATTGTTACAACTGGCGGATCCGAAGCAATTACTTTAGCAATGTGTGCTGTCTGCGACACAGATGATGAGATAATAGTGTTCGAACCAACATATGCAAATTACAATGGTTTTGCAGGTATCGCGAATGTAAAAATCAGGGCTGTTTCTACATCGATAGAAAATGGCTTCCATCTTCCAGCGGAAGAAGAGATAGAAGCCTTTGTTACTAATAGGACACGAGGGATCCTTTATTGCAGTCCATCTAATCCTACCGGCACAATTTATAGTCGAGAAGAAATTCAACGGCTAGTCAATGTGGCGACAAAGCATGGATTATTTATTCTCTCCGACGAAACATATCGCGAGTTTGCGTACGAGAAAAAAGCAATAAGCATTGCGGATTTTCCACAGATGCGAGATGGCGCAATTGTGCTTGAAAGCTGTTCAAAAAAATTCAACGTATGCGGCGTTCGTATCGGTGTGCTTGCAAGTCACAACAAGGAAATTATTTCTACAATATTGAAGTTTTGTCAAGCACGGCTTTCAGTGGCAACGATTGAACAATTAGCTATGGTCCCGCTTCTTGAAAATCCGGAGCCGTACACGCAGCCCATCGTTGAAGAATTTAGGAAACGACGTAACGTAGTATGTGAAGAGTTAAAATCTATTCCTGGTGTTACATTTTACAGACCAGAGGGAGCATTTTATATCACTGTAGGTCTACCTGTTCAAGATTCTGAACATTTCTGCAAATGGCTTATTGAAGAATATGAAGATGAGCGTGAAACTGTCCTTTTAGCACCAGCACAAGGATTTTATTCCACGAAGGGCAAGGGAATGAATGAAGTTCGTTTAGCGTTCATGTTGAAGGTCGATGATCTTAAGCGGTCACTCATAATACTCAAGAAAGCACTCGAAGTATATCAGCATAGAATATTGCAATAAAAAGATATGTAACGTAATGATAAAGATTAAGATTGACGGAAAAGAATTAGAAGTTGATCCGAAACTGACGATCATTCAGGCAGCATTTCAGAATGGAATTGAAATTCCGCATTTCTGTTGGCATTCGAAACTCTCCGTCTCTGGTAACTGCAGGATGTGTCTCGTAGAAATTGAGAAAATGTCGAAATTGGCGATCGCTTGTGCAACTCAAGTTGCAGAGGGCATGGTAATCAAGACAAAGAGTGCGAAAGTTGTAAAAGCTCGTAATGCTGTCATGGAATTTTTACTGATTAATCATCCGTTGGATTGCCCGATTTGCGATGAAGCAGGTGAATGTAAGTTACAGGATTACACATATAACTACAGTGTTGGTTCAAGCCGATTTCAGGAAGACAAAATCCATAAACCCAAACGTGTAGAACTTGGTCCGAATGTAATGCTGGATGTTGAGCGATGCATTTTGTGTTCTCGATGTATAAGGTTTTCCGAGGAAATTGCTCATCAAAAAGTGCTTGCATTCACTGGGCGTGGTGCGCATATTATTCTTACAACTTTTCCCGGGACTCAATTAGACAATCCCTATTCAATGAATGTAGTTGATATCTGTCCTGTTGGAGCATTAACAAGCCGTGATTTCCGATTTAAAGCGCGTGTATGGGAAATGTCTTCGACAGAAAGTATTTGTATCGGCTGTGCTCGAGGATGCAATACGAATGTGTGGATACGCAACAACGAAATCTTACGACTCACTCCAAGAGAGAATGAAGATGTGAATTCTTCTTGGATGTGCGATGAAGGCAGAGTGAATTCATTCAAGTTCGTCTCGAGCGAGAATCGTATTAATGGACCACTGATCCGAAAAGACGGTGTGCATGTGGAAGTCGGCTGGGATGAAGCAATTTCCAAAGTCGTTTCAGAGCTACACACATATCGCAAACATGAAATAGCCGGCATCGGATCTGCCTATTGTACGAATGAAGACAACTATATCTTCGCTAGATTTTTCAAAGAGGTTATTGGAAATAAAAACCTGGGTTTTTTAAAGCACATAAAACTCGGGAGTGAAGATGACTTGTTGATCCGTGCTGATAAAACGCCAAATAGTCTTGGCGCATCCATCGTTGGCTTAGTAGCAGACAATAAAATAGACGGCATTGATCATATCCTTAAAGGAATTTTAAGCGGCACTATCAAAGTGCTTTACGTACTTGAAGATAATATCGCAGCAGATTCCAAGATAGCTGAAATTCTAACAAATCTTGAAATGTTGATTGTCCACTCGTCAACAAAGAATGAAACTACGAAACGAGCTGATGTTGTTCTGTCTGCTTCGACTTTTGCGGAAAAACATGGAACGTATACAAATTTCAATGGGCGCGTTCAACGTGTCCGACCTGCAGTTGCAATGATTGAACAAGAGCGTGCGCCCGATGGAATGGCAATGAGCCGTTGGGATAAATTTGCAGCGCGAAATGATTCTTGGGGAAAAGGGACCAAACGCGATGCACGTTCGACTTGGAGGATAATTGCAGCAGTCGCTTCTGCAATGGGCGTGAAAATGAAGTATGCTTCTGCAGAAGAAGTATTTAAGGAGATGGCAGAACGTGTTCCTGCATTCAAAGGGTTATCGTACTCAAAAATTGGAACTCAAGGAGCATACCTTAAAAAAGAATTCATCAATATGGGTAAAGTATAAAAAGCATATTCGATTTAATAAGAGTATTCAATGGATTTAATCTCAATATTCATTCTTCTTGTAAAAATTGCAGTTATTATGCTTTTTGTTTTGATTTTCGGTGCCGCAATGGCTGTTCTAGCAGAGCGTCGCATCAGCGCATTTATTCAAGATCGACTCGGTCCTAATCGCGTTGGTCCTGGGGGAATCATTCAACCGTTCGCCGATGTGGTAAAACTGATGATGAAAGAAGATATTGTCCCTTTGCAGGCAAACCGTTTCATTCACGATCTTGCACCAATCGTTTCGATTAGTGTCGCCCTCAGCACCTTTGCCATTATTCCATTCGGCAATACAATTGAATTACTCGGACGGCAAATAAAACTTATCATCGCAGATGTAGATATTGGAATATTGTATCTTCTTGCTCTTACTTCAATCGGTGTTTATGGTGTTAGTCTTGCGGGGTGGTCATCGAATAATAAGTATTCGCTGTTGGGCGGATTGCGTTCATCAGCACAGTTGATCAGTTATGAATTATCAATGGGATTATCGATCATCGGTGTAATAATGATTTGTGGCACACTTCGCCTTGATCAAATTGTTCTCCATCAAACAGAGTACTTCTGGGGCATTATACCGAAGTGGAATATTTTTCTTCAGCCGCTTGGTTTCATTACGTTTTTAATTGCATCGTTTGCGGAAACAAATCGTCTTCCATTTGATTTACCTGAAGCAGAACCAGAATTAGTCGGCGGTTATCACACAGAATATACTGGAATGAAGTTCGGTCTTTTTTTTCTTGCCGAATACGCAAATGTTATTACATCAAGCGCGGTAACAGTTACATTGTTTTTTGGGGGGTGGCATCTTCCATATATCGAATATTTAGGTTTATCACCATTTGTGACAAGTCTTCTGCAAATATTAACTTTTCTTTTAAAAGTTATTTTGCTCGTTGTGTTTTTTATCATCGTACGATGGACTATTCCGCGCTTTCGCTATGATCAATTAATGCGGATTGGATGGAAGGTAATGCTGCCAATTTCAATAGCGAATTTTTTAATCACTGGTTTAATGATATTATTCCTTCAATAGTGACGAATGAAAATATGAGTTCTTACAGTCAAATAATCCGCAAGAAAGATCTCAACATTTTGCAGAAAACATATATTCCGGAAATTCTTAAAGGACTTGGGATGACGATCAGGCAAATGTTTAGACCTACGTTTACGTCTCAATTTCCAGAGGAACGTTTTAAACCTGAATCATCATTTCGCGGAAGGCCTGTGCTTGTTGCTGAAAATGGTGTCGAACGCTGTGTCGCTTGCGGGCTTTGCGCGCGCGTATGTCCTGCACTTGCTATTGAAGTGCAGGCTGCAGAAACAGAACTTGAAAAAGAACGTTATCCGATAAAATTTGAAATCAATATGGTACGATGTATTTTCTGCGGATTTTGCGAAGAAGTCTGTCCGGAGGAAGCCATTGTAATGAGCAACGAGTATCTACTGGTATTTTCGAGCCAAGAAGAAGCTTTATTTGGCAAAGAGAGACTCCTTAAATCAACGGAGGAATTGAAGGAGCGTTTAGAATATTTACAGAATCACAGATAAAAGATACTAAGACTTTATTTAACACATGTTAAATGGCTTGAAACAATTAACTTTCTAACAAGGAACTACCTACTATCATGTTTTCACAAATCTTTAGCGCGGCTACATTTGGAGTTGATGCTTATCTGGTGGAAGTTGAAACACATCTTGATCTCGGGTCTCCAAAGTTTTTCATGGTGGGCTTGCCTGATAATGCAGTGAAA
This sequence comes from Ignavibacteriota bacterium, assembly GCA_963727825.1. Taxonomy (GTDB): domain Bacteria; phylum Bacteroidota; class Ignavibacteria; order UBA10030; family UBA10030; genus Fen-1298. The sequence goes on from CAVSHO010000002.1 coordinate 41,501, forward strand.
GAAAGTATCCATCGCGTCACAGCTGCAATTAAAAATTCTGATTTTAAATTTCCAAATCGAAAGATGACTATAAATCTTGCGCCTGCCGATGTGAAAAAGGAAGGATCTTCGTACGATTTACCGGTAGCGCTTGGTATTCTTACTGCGTCAGATCAACTTAAATCTGATGTACTAGATAAATTTGTTGTGTTAGGCGAACTAGCGCTCGATGGCGCTTTGCGCCCGGTACATGGTGCTCTGGTAATCGCGTTAGAAGCTAGAGCGAAAGGGAAGCACGGTATTTTGCTGCCCGAAGAAAATGCGAGAGAAGCTGCAATGGTGGAAGGCATAGAAGTCTATCCTATGCGGAATTTACGCGAATCGATTGAATTCTTTGCGGGGGAACATCGCTTGCTCCAGCCATTTCGTGTGGACATGCATGAAGTGTTTTCTGAAGATCAACACTACACTGTCGATTTTGCCGATGTAAAAGGACAAGAGAGTGTGAAACGCGCGATGGAAGTGGCTGCTGCCGGCGGGCATAACATATTGCTCATTGGTCCGCCTGGTTCTGGAAAGACGATGCTTGCAAAACGTTTGCCGACCATTCTCCCACCTATGACATTTGAAGAAGCGTTGGAAACAACCAAGATTCATTCTGTGGCAGGAATTCTGCCGCTAAATTCTGCACTCGTTTCTGTGCGCCCTTTCAGGTCACCGCATCATACAATTTCAGATGCAGCTTTAGTAGGTGGCGGTACGATCCCGCGGCCGGGGGAAATATCGCTTTCACATCATGGAGTTTTATTCTTAGATGAATTACCGGAATTTGACCGGAGTGTTCTTGAAGTGATGCGACAGCCACTGGAAGACAGTCATGTTACAATTAGCCGTTCTAAAATGTCAATAGACTTTCCAGCAAATTTTATGTTAGTTTGCGCAATGAACCCATGCCCTTGTGGCAATTATGGAAATTCTGCCGTGGAATGTACTTGCAATACTGGGCAAATTCAAAAATATGTCGGTAAGATCTCCGGCCCGCTTTTGGATCGTATTGATATTCATGTAGAAGTTCCAGCTGTCAAGTACAACGAATTAGCATCAAAGCGAACTGGAGAGAATTCAAATGTAATTCGCAAGCGCGTAATAGCTGCACGTACTATGCAAGCAAATAGATTCAATGGACGAAGAGGATTGTTTAGCAATGCTGATATGGATTCAAAAGAAATCAAAGAATTTTGTCAAATAGATCAATCGGGAGCTGATCTATTGAAGATGGCGATGAGCCATCTGGGACTTTCTGCTCGTGCATATGACCGTATTCTCAAAGTATCTCGTACTATTGCCGATCTCGATGGAAGCGTTGACATTCATCCGGAACACTTAAGCGAGGCAATCCAGTACCGAAGTCTCGATAGAAGTTTCTATGCGGTGTAGTAACTCTAAGAGTTGTCTTGTTCGCTCACATAGTTCTCCTCTTTCTGTGGTTTATCCACTTTTATGTCAACCTATTTCAGGACAAGACAATTTTTCTGGTGCAATGTTATGTACGAAATTATAAGAGTAAAAATCTTAAAACTCTGAGACTTGTTACACTTTCATCTGTACGGATTGACTGCCCGCAACGTAATGGTTTAGTCTTGATGTAAAAAACCTGTGAGGTTTTCATCCAAGACCGAACTGATATCTTATAAAAACATTAATTCTGAATGAGCTTCACATTTCCAGATGTTGTTTCAATACTGATCGAACCATCTCCGCCTCCTATTTTCCCAACAGCACAACAACCGTCTCCGAGTGATTTCACTTTCACAGGAAGATTGCATTCTATCTTGCCATGCGATGATTCTAATGCAACCTCGCCAGTATAACCGTGTGGCATAGTCACCGTCGCAGATCCGTCCTCGTTTTTAATTTCAAGATGTTTGGGAAGTGATTTTAGCTCTAATTCGATTGGGTTGCTTCTATTTGTAAGAGCTATAGACTGCCCATAAATATTTGAAATAGAGAAAGAAGAATTCTCGGACTCCGATTTCCAATCACCTCTTATTTCGTTTGCCTTAACATCCGAACTTCTTGTATAAAGAGTTACATTTCCTTTAATATTTCTCAAATCTATGGATGTATATTGACTTTCAATTTTCAAGTCTCCGGCAATATCTTCCAGCGTCACCTTATCACCAGATATTCTTTTAGTATCAAAGGGATTCGGAATATAAAGAGAGTATGTGTGTTTCAGATTATACTTCTTTTCAAGCTCTTCTTGCTCCTTTGTCCGAGCCTCTTCCAGCGTCAACTTATCTCTTCGTCCTTTGATATCAAGAGTCCCCCCAACTCGTTCCACATTGATCGTAGAATAGGTAGCGTCGATTAAGACGTTTGCCCGTGCATCTTCCACATTTACCATTTCGCTACCCTTCGATTTGATCGTGAGATCTTTCTTTATTTTCTGCACCATAATTTTTGAGTAATTTCCATTGATGATGCCGCCGCCATCAAATTCGTCAATAGAAATGGTCGAGTTTACGGCCGAAAGAACAAAATTTCCACCGCATTGTTCCAGTGTTGTCGTTCCGTAATTGTTTTTGATCTCTTGTATGGAAGCACATTGTATGAGAACGAGATGATTGCTAGAACCGCGAAGTCGAAGATCTCCCTTCATTTTTTCCAATTTGATAGAACTAGAACTCGCATCGGTTATTAATGAGTTAGACCGTGGAACAATAATCTCTCCGGACATAGAACGTATTATATGATCATATCGAAAAATAGCTTTGAGTATGCCCCAGAATGATAGTAATCCCGGCCATTCTTTCTGAGGATATTTAAATGTGACGACCAAAGATGAGTCCGTACGAGATTCTTCAATTGTCGTTTCATTCACATATTTCTGTTCAAACTCTTTATCAGAGCAGTCTATTTCAGTATGTATACGTATAAACACTTCATTCTTATCCCATGAGGAGAATCGGATGTCTGAGCTACTAAAACCCCGGATATCGATTACTTGGGATGGATTTGTGGGAAATCGCTTTTCAATATCAAGCTGTTCACCGGCAATACCCAAGCTAATACAAAAGATTATAGAGAGAATCAATGTTGGTGTTTTCATAATTCAATATCTCCCTGTTCGATCATCTTTTGAAGAATTTGTAATTTTATACTATACAGATTACGCAAGCGCGCTTGTTTTAATAAAGACCAATCATTGTGATTTGTCTCGATTCTCAATTCTTTGATCGCATTGTCCAATAGTTTTAATTGCTCTTCCCATACTTTTTTTCGACCGAGAGATTGTTGAGATTGTGTCACTGCCGGCGTCGAGATTGGTATCACACGCTCAAATTCCATAATTGCAGATGTATACGCATTATCAATCCGGACAACTGGTGGCTGTGAGCGTTCTAAAAAATCGATTGCCAAATGGTATATACCAACCGAAGAAAGATAGATGAGAATTGATGCAGCTATGCCGTATAAAAAACTTCGTCGATCTGGAATCATAAAGAGTGTCCGCTTTGCAGGATGAATTTCTTTTTGTATCTCATTCCACATCTTGTTTTGAGTCTTACTATCCGGCATATCGTCTTGGGAATAATATTTTTCCGGTCCGATCATAATCATTTTACCTCCTTCTTCCATCTCTCTTTAAGGTTTTGCTTAGCCCTCGCTAAAATTGTTCTTGAAGTACTTTCACCGAAACCAAGCATTTCAGCAATTTCGGAATGAGAATAACCTTCAACTTCATATAATAAAAAAACCATTCGCTTATTTTCATCGAGTTCACCAAGCCACGTTTTCATCATTGTATCCCAAGCGAATAGTTCCGCATCGTGTTCTTCAGTCGGCAAATCTTCAATTTCAGAATTATCAATTTGCAGAATTGCGGAACGCCTTCGATCCATTTTCATCTCATTCAATCCTAACCGAAAAAGCCAAGAAGAAAATTTTGCATCTCCACGAAAAGATGGCAGATGCTCATATGCTTTAATAAAAGATCGCTGAACCCATTCTTCTACTTCAACCGAATTCTTCGAAAATTGTTTCATAAATCGAAAGAGCGAAACGACATTGGCATCATACAGCATTTTGAACGCTTTCTGATCGCCTTTCTGCGCGCGATGTATTATAAGGATTTCGTTATCAATTATTTTCATAAAGTCGATTCATAAATAAGATGCATGAGAACATTCAACCGCTACAGAATACATAGAAATTATGTAAAAGACGCATTCAATTGATGATAGAAAATCATCCAGTGCAGGAGTGTAGTGTAATGCTTCTTGATATGTTCACCCCAGGTTTGTGGGTTTTGTGATATTTTCGTAGGTTTTAGAGCGGTCAGAGTGATCTTGCAGAATGGCAACGCAAGGATGATTGTTCGGGATGACGAAGAACACTAATGTTGAATGTATAATTTCAATTAAATCCGCCTATTTAAATTTCCTCGTAACAAAAATCACTACAAGAGATTTAATAAAATACGACATCCCGCAATATTAGAATATACTATATTAAAATGGGGTGGTATATATATTAAAATAAATTCTATAACAGGAAATTCCTCAGTGTAACTTCTTAGTCAGAAAGAGCGTAGTACTTTATAATTATTTTTGCAAAGATTGAATAATTAAGGAATCAAAAATGAAAACTAAGAACCTTCTTTTCATTATTTTTTTTATTTACAGTTATACTACTGTTGTATTTTCACAAATTAATAATGAATCCCAAATTATTGGAAAGATTACTAATGCTCATGAAAAAATAATACGAATCGGAGAAAATACCATCCCTGTTTCTGAAACAGGAATATTTACTTTTACAGGTAAGATAAAATATCCGATGCTGTACAATGTTTCCTATGGTAAATTAACTTGGGTTGTCTATTTAGAACCCAACAGAAAAACGGAATTAAAAATAAACTCCGATGATTTATCGTCACTCGAATATAACGGTGATTTGATTTCTTCAAATAACTTTCTAAAAAAGACAAGCATGTTAAACCAACCTGTAAATGATTCCTTTTTTAAACTTGAAAACATTGTGCTGCTTTACAGTAAGGATAAGGTAAGCTTTATCTCGACAATTGATTCATTAAGAAAGGTTTATCTGAAACCTCTTTCCTTGATTGGGGAAGATAACGCACGATTGCCAGACACTTTTATTGACCTCTTTAAAGCTGATATTGATTTCAAGATTAACAACCTATTTCTCCTTTTTCCATTTCGACATTGGTGGGTGGGGATTACACATGAAAAAGTCATTTTAAGCAAGTCTGACCTGGATGGCATTAATTCCGAGACAATAGATAATATTGCATTGTTTGATTTATCGAGTTACAAAGAATTTTGTAAAACGTGGATTGATTATAATACTGAAAACCTGGCAACTAAAAACATCGACCATAAGAATTATTACCTTAAAAAAATGGACGCTGTTTTAGAATATCTTCCCAAAATATTCTCAAATTATGAACTATTAGACTATTGGTTATCGGAATATTTGTCGGATTTCATTCAAAAAAACGGAATGGCAAATAGTGAAAAATATGTCAAAGATTTTTGTGCAAGCTGTAAAACGGAAGTCTATAGAGCCAGGATTGAGAAACAATGCAGTTCGATACTTGAAGGTCAGAAGGATCACATTGTAAAAACGTACAAGATGATAAACGGATATAATTTGCAGGCACATATATTCTATCCCAATGACTTCAAAAAAGGTGAAAAACGACCGGCAATTTTAGTCTTTTTTGGAGGGGGATGGGATGATGGAAACGTTACATGGGCTTTTGGCAATGCAAAACAATATTCTAATCTGGGTATGATTGGAATAGCGGTCCAATACAGACTTTCAAACTTACATAGAGACATAACTCCCATTGATGCTATGCAGGATGCAAAAGATTTAATGATTTGGTTAAGGATTAATTCCGATTCATTAGGAATAATAAGTAATAAAATTGCAGGATCAGGTTGGTCTGCCGGCGGACATTTGATAGCATCATCTGCTGTTTTTGCAGATACATTGGTTGACAAAAAAATAAATTCAATGCCCGATGTCCTTTTATTAACGTGTCCGGCTTTAGACGCAGGTCATGATGAAGCATTTAATAAACTTTTATCTGAAACTGGTGTAGATCCTTTAAGTTTGTCTCCTGTGGAGCACGTTTATAAAGGATTACCTCCTACAATTATCTTTGCGGGTAGAGAAGATCATGTAGTGCCTTTAAAAGGAGTTCAGTTATTTCATGATAAAATGGTGGCCGATGGAAATTATAGCGAACTATGTATTTACGATAATGTCGGCCATTTGTTTACACCATCTTATTTAGATGACAGAGGCTGGCCAAGACCGGATAAAGAAATTCAAAAACAAGCGGATGTAAAAGCTGTTGAGTTTTTAAAGAAGTTTGGATTTATAAGTGAATAAATACTGAGAAGAAATATCCGAACGCAAAAGAAGTCGAGGGAGAAAACTTGGTCATCTGTTGAGCAAATAGGAGCCCTTCGCTATGAATGGTCTGGCTTTAGGAACAATCGTCGAAATGGCTGACAATGAGAAGATTTTATATAAAATCAATTCTCCCTCCAAACAATTTGACATCCGACGGTGTTCCTCCATTATTTCTTTTGTAATTGCCACCATCGTAAGCTCAAATTCATATGAATCGTTAATTCGCATTTTCTCAGTTGTAAGGTTTTGATTAGCTCATTCCTCTCAAAACACGAAACCCCCATGATTTTACAAGGGGTTTTCATTTTCGCTCTTGACCCTGAATCTAGCGCGTCTGCCGAACCACAAGATAATTGATAAAGGACTGAACTCTCCTAAGTAGATCGCCTTCAGGTTTGAACTCATCCCGTTCCCAACGTCCGAGTGTAGATGGATCGACTCCTAATCGATGAGCTAATTCTTTTTGTGTAGTTCCTTTCATCAGACGGTATGCTCTTATCCTTTGGCCAAGACTTTGAACCATAGATAAGTCAGGTTCATATCCTAAAAACTCGAGGATCTTTGGTATTACCCATAACATAGGTTCACTATGATGTTTCTCCCAATTAGTTATCGTGGATGTGTGATGCCAATAACCTTAGCGACGACGGACTGATAGAGTCCAAGTTCTAGTCTTCGCTTCTTAATATGTTCACCCCAGG
>CAVSHO010000003.1:0-49282 GCA_963727825.1 Ignavibacteriota bacterium
GAGATTCGAACTCGTGTTCCAGGCTTGAAAAGCCCGTGTCCTAGGCCTCTAGACGATAGGGGCGGGTTACAATTATCAATGGACAGTGACCAACAAACAGTAATTAATGAACAACAATATTGTTGCAATATTAAATTGTTCATTGCTCATTTGTCACTGTAAAGGGTGACCAGTGGGACTTGAACCCACGACCTCCAGGGCCACAACCTGGCGTTCTAACCAACTGAACTATGGCCACCATGTCCCAATTTCACATGACTTAATAAACGAAGTGAAATTAAGTTATAAGTGAAATTGCGGATCCCACAGAGCGAAGCGATTGCAGGATTAACATCATGCACCTTATACAGCAAAGCCCGTTATTTGCATAACAGGCTTACCTGACGCATACGTAAGATATCGAAATGTGTCTGCAAAGGCAAGCCTAATTTCCGCGCCTATGTTCTCAATTATTAGAAGCACAGTATAAGAAGTAAGAATATTTAATTTGATTTTTGTGCGCACTGCTTGGTAATCAGAAATTTCAATAACACTAAGAAGATAAGTTCGGCATAGAGCTTGAGGTAAAATGGATGTATAAATTATTTGTTTTATGATAATTAAGTAATTTCTATGATATTAATTGACTAATAGAGGAGTTCTAGTGTATTGTATTGTTGAAAAGAAAATACTTGCGCCTACTATTACTAAATATGTGATTGAAGCACCTTATATTGCCCGGAAACGCAAGGCAGGTAATTTTGTGATTATTCGGGTTGAAGAAACCGGCGAACGTATTCCTCTTACTCTTGTGGACAGCAATCTCAATGATGGTACTATTACTTTGATCGTACAGGCAATAGGTAAAACGACAAAAGCATTGGCATTGAAAAACGAAGGCGATTTTATTACGGATGTTGTGGGCCCTCTAGGGAATCCTACTCCAATTGAAACAGGAAAAACAATCGCTTGTATAGGAGGTGGTGTCGGTACGGCAGAGTTGTATCCAATAACTAAAGCGTTAAAGGATGCCGGTAATACCATTTACACAATTGTGGGAGCGCGTTCAAAAGAGTTAGTGATTCTTGAACAAGAAATGGAACGCATTTCCGATAAATTCTATATCACTACAGACGATGGCTCATATAGACGAAAAGGATTTGTTACAGATCAACTCAAAGAGTTGCTCGATGCAAATCTCGGCATTAATATGGTCTACGCTATCGGTCCGCTGCCTATGATGAAAGCGGTTTCGAATCTCACGAAACCTTATAATATTCGGACACTAGTGAGTTTAAATGCTATTATGTTGGACGGTACTGGCATGTGCGGCGGATGCCGTGTAATGGTGAACGGTAAAATAAAGTTTGCATGTGTAGATGGTCCGGAATTTGATGGACACGAAGTAAATTTTGATGAAATGTTTTTACGCAACCGCAACTATAATGACATGGAAAAGATTTCAATTGATCGTTTCCTCAAAGAACCGCATGTATGTAAATTAGAGGGAATGGCATCATGATAACTGTAAATAAGATGAAACCCTCCGAACGTATGAAAATTCCGCGGCAAGTTTCCATTGAACAAAATCCGGATGAACGAAATCATAATTTTAATGAAGTCTCGTTTGGTGTAGATGAAAAGAGAGCTTTGATTGAAGCAGCGCGTTGTCTTGAATGTCAAAACCCGATTTGTCAAGAAGGGTGTCCCGTCAATATTGATATTCGTTCTTTTATTCAAATGGTATATCAGAAAGATTATATCGGTGCGGTAAATAGAATCCGTGAGTCAAATTACCTTCCTGCTATTTGCGGGCGCGTTTGTCCGCAAGAAGGGCAGTGCGAATTAGTTTGCACACTTGGAAAGAAACATGATCCTGTTGCGATAGGAAAATTAGAACGCTTCGTCGCTGACTATGAGTTAAAGAACAATCTTTTCTCTCCACCGGTTATTAAGGAAAAACGGTTTGAGAAAGTGGCAATCGTAGGTTCTGGTCCGGCAGGGTTAACGTGTGCCGCAGAGTTGGCAAAACTTGGTTATCAGGTAACAATCTTTGAAGCGCTGCATGCGATAGGCGGAGTACTGAGGTATGGCATTCCAGAGTTTCGTCTTCCGCGGAAGATTCTGGACCAGGAAGTTGAACATATTAAAGCTCTGGGTGTCAAAATTGAAATGAACTTTCTTGTCGGTCGAACAGAAACGATTGACGAGTTTTTAAATGGGTGGGGTTTCAATGCAATCTTTCTCGGAACAGGTGCTGGAACGCCGCAGTTTATGGAAATTCCCGGTGAGAACCTCAATGGTGTGTATTCTGCTAACGAATTCCTGACCCGCGTCAATCTAATGAAAGCATATAGATTTCCGGAATACGATACGCCGATAAAAATTGGAAATAATGTAGCAGTTATTGGAGGCGGTAATACGGCGATGGATGCAGTACCAACATCAAAACGCCTCGGTGCGGCACATGCTTATCTGATCTATCGCCGCTCCCGCACGGAAATGCCGGCGCGTTTGGAAGAAATCCATCACGCAGAGGAAGAAGGCATAGAGTTTATGATGCTGACAAACCCGACTCGCATAATCGGTGATGCAAACGGTCGTGTCTCTGGCATCGAGTGCCAGAAAATGGAACTTGGTGATCCCGATGAGTCGGGACGCCGGAAACCTATTCCATCCAATGAACCAAAATTTATTATAGAGGTTCAGAATGTGATCGAAGCGGTTGGACAATCACCCAATCCTATTATCCAATCAACCACACCTGGTTTGAAAACAGGACGCAAAGGAGTTGTGGTTGTGGATGAGCTACAAAGGACAAGCAGGGAAGGAATTTTTGCAGGAGGCGATCTTTCCCGTGGAGGTGCAACTGTTATCCTGGCAATGCGCGATGGAAAAATTGCTGCAAGGCAAATTCATCAATATCTACAGCAGAAATATCACTAACTATATGCCATAATGGAAAGAAAGGAGCGGAAGTCCGTTTCGCTCCTTTTTTATTTGTATTTATAAAACTTGCCTGATAATTTCCTCAGATTTCTTGTTCAAAAGTAAAGTCGTTATTTACCGACAGCGACTCTCTGTTTACCGAAATTACCACAACATTTTATCCTTCAAATAGTATTTTAATTATAGAACATAGACTTACAGTTTGAAATTGATTTTGACCTCATTATAATAATTTAATGTGAAAGTATTGACTGAATCTAAAATATTTGCTATACTGTATTGTAATAAATGACTATAAGTCAGTGATTAAGGTGTATTGCAATGAGTATAATAGAACGAAAAGAACGCGAAAAAGAGCATAGAAAAGAAGAAATACTTGACGCAGCTCAGAAAGTCTTCTTTGATAAAGGACTTACCACAGCAACGATGGATGAAATCGCAGAGACGGCAGAACTGAGCAAGGGGACATTGTATCTTTACTACAAGAGTAAAGAAGACATGTATCTTGGTGTGATGATGCGTGGAATGGAAGGATTACATGCAGAATTTGAACGTATTGGCTTATCAAATATCTCTACAGTTGAGAAGATGGTGAAACTTGAAGCAGCGTACATAAATTATTTTTTCAAAGAAAGAGAATTCTTTCGTATGACTAATTTTTTACAATCCCAATATTTTCACAAACAGGTCTCTGATGAAATGAGAAGTAGCTGTGATGCAGATGCTCAAAAGGTGTGGAATGCTATTAACAGTATTTTACAACGAGGTGTGGAAGAAGGTGTGCTGCGTCCGAATTTCAATCCAATTGAACTCGGCATAATTCTTTGGTCCAACACTACAGCTCTTTTATTTCGGATAGACAATGAAGGTGAAATGTGGAAAAAGCGGTTTAATATTGATTTGGAGCATACGCTTGAGATATCCAATAAACTGTTGTTTGAATCGATTCTCACAGATCGTGGGCGTATTGAATATGCCGCTTTACAAAAATAAAATGTTCATAATATTTACTGAATGAGGATACAATGATAAGAAAAACATTATTAATCTTGATTGTAATAATTGTTTGTACCGGGTTATTGCTCGCGCAGGAAAAGAAATTATTAACGATTGAACAGGCAATTCAAATTGGGATGGATAACAGTAAGCAGCTCCGGACATCGAAATTTAAAGTGCAGGCGGCAGACGCAAAAGCCAGTGAGGTGAATACGCTTGGATTACCATCCTTGAAATTTAACGGAACCTATACGCGCTTGAGTAATGTGCCGGCAGAAGCGGTAACACTTCCGGCGAATTCTTTTGGTCCTGGTTTTCCCCCAAGCGATGTTAGTATGGTGCTTTCTCCTACGATCCTTAATAATTATGGATTAAAAGCCACTCTACAGCAACCACTGTTCACTGGTGGTAAAATATCGGGTGCTGTCGACGCGGCTGAATATGCGGCAAAAGCGACACAAGAGGACCATAAAAAAGATCAAGCAGATGTACTATATAACATTAAAACTGCGTATTGGAACTTGTATCGTGCCATTGCTTTCAAAAATTTTGTTGATGAAAATGTCGATCAAATAAAATCACATGCTATTGATGCGGAGAATCTATTTAAACAGGGTTTGCTGACGACGAACGACGTGATGAAAGTTCGCGTTCAGCTTTCCGATGCGTTAGTTCGTCAAATCGATGCCAAAAACAATGTGCAATTGGCAATGTATATCTTGAACAATACACTAGGGCTTCCGTTACAAACAGAAATAGAACTCGGTTCCACGATAAATATTACGGATCGAGATTGGGCATCGGCAGATCAATTGATTAAAACTGCTTTTGAAAAACGTCCTGAAATGTTGGGAATGAATGCCCTTGTGAAAGCGAGCGAAGCAGGTCTGACTTCTGCCCGCGGTGGGTGGTGGCCTCAAATTTATCTAATCGGCGATTATAACTATCTCCGCCCTAACCAGCGATATTTCCCGATGTTAGATGAGTTTAAGGATTCGTGGGATGTTACGCTTTCGGTTTCATTTGATCTATGGAATTGGAATCAGACCGGACACCAAACAACGCAAGCTCAGGCACAATTGGCTCAGGCACAAGAAGGACTTTCGATGACGAAGGACGGCATTACCTTAGAAGTAACGCAGAGCTATTTAAATATTCAAAAGGCAAAAGAACGAAAAGTCGTCTCCGAGCAGGAAGTTGCTCAAGCAGAAGAAAATTATCGAACAATGGATGGGAAATATAAACAAGGTCTTGCCGCAAATTCAGAGCTCCTCGATGCTGAAGTGGCATTACTTCAGGCGAAACTAAATTTAACACAATCATTAGTCGATTACGAACTTGCCATCGCGCAGCTTTCCAGAGCGATTGGTGAATAAGAATTTACAAAAAGGATAAAAATACAATGAAGACAAAAACGAGAATCATAATTATCAGTGTAATTGTTATTGCATTGCTCATAGTTCTTATCGTGAGAAGTAAAATTGAATTGAACGCGTCATCGCAAGGCGGAGTTATCTCAACATCTACTGCGGTGTCAATATATAAAGTAACCCGGCAGCCGGTCAACAATCGGTTTTCTCTTGTTGGAACGCTCAATGGCTTTAATGATGTTATAGTGCTCTCTGAAACGCAGGGCCGTGTCGTTAAAGTCAACGTCGAGGTAGGACAATTTGTAAAAGCTGGGTCAGTGTTAGTCGAAGTTGATAGTGAAACGAAGGAAGCAACATTTAAAGCAGCGGAAGTCAATTACGAAAAATCGAAAAAAGACTTAGAGCGCTACGAAGCACTCTATACTGAACATTCGATTTCTGATTCTCAAATTGAACAAGCGCGGTGGGCTTTTCAGACTGCAGACGCGCAATATGTGGTTGCACGGCGTGCCTTAAGCGATACGAAAATTACCACACCAATTGCGGGAATTGTAACAGCGCGGTATGTCAGTGTTGGCACTATGACCGTAGGTGCTCCACAAGCAACTCAAATAGCCGATGTTGTAGATATTTCTCGCTTGAAGGCGAAAGTGCAAGTAGCTGAAAAAGATGTCTTTCGATTGCACGTAGGCGATGCGGTAGATGTCACAACTGATATTTTCCAAAATACAATATTTCATGGACAAATCCATACTATTTCCTCCAAGGCAGACGATGGACATACATATGCAGTAGAAGTCTTGCTTGCTAATCCTAGATTAGAATTGAAGGCAGGAATGTTCGTGAACCTAACGTTTAAACCGAATGAGCAGACATCAGCATTACTTATCCCCCGTGCAGCAATTGTGGGGAGCCTGCACGACGCACAAGTGTATATAGTGAATAATAATATAGCAACACTGCATTCTATTCTTGCAGGAAAAGAAATTGGCACGGATGTCGAAGTCCAGCAAGGGCTTCAAGAAGGTGAGATCGTTGTTGTAGACGGTCAGAATAATTTAAGCAACAACAATCATGTCGTAGTGCGTTAATATGTGTATGGATAAAGGAATAATGATATGACACTTACTGAATTATCTATAAAGCGTCCAACCTTAGTGGTAGTCACATTTACGGTTTTGGCTGTTCTTGGCATCTTCAGCTATTTTCAATTGAAATACGAATTGCTGCCCAAAATGTCAATTCCTGTCGTCACGATAACGACGGTTTATCCCGGCGCCTCACCATATGAAGTTGAAAATAATGTGAGCAAAGTGATTGAAGATGCTGTTTCCGGTATCGATAAAATCGATGATGTGCGTTCAACATCATTCGAAGGGTTGTCGTTGGTGATAATTGAATTTAAACAGGATGCAGATATTGATAACGTTGTACAGGATGCGTCACGCAAAGTCAATGCAATTCTATCTCAGCTGCCAACCGATGCGAAACAGCCGACGGTTTCGAAGATTGCATTTGATGAAATTCCTGTCCTGCGCATGGGCGTAACGAGTACAATGGATTCGCGGGAATTTTACCAGTTCATGAAAGACCGAATTCAACCACGCCTTTCGAAAATTGGCGGTGTAGCGCAGGTCTCCTTAACAGGCGGCGATGAGCGCGAGATTAAGGTAAATTTAAATGCTAATAAAGTTCGACTATATGGACTTTCAATTTTGCAGATTATGCAATCAATTCGCAATGCAAATATGGATTTTCCCACTGGTAATATAAAAGATGCTGATCAGCAATTTGTCGTTCGTATTGCCGGAAAATTTAAATCAATTGAAGATTTGCGGCGACTTGTCGTCGGACGCTCACGTCAGGGTGGTGATATTCATCTGGCTGATATTGCAGAAGTGCAGGATGGAAAAAAAGACTATTCACAAATTAATCGCATAAACGGCATTACCTCGATCGGTATTCAAGTTGTCAAACAATCGGATGCGAATGCGGTGTCTGTCAGTCGACTTGTGCGTGCAGAATTGTTGAGTATCCAAAAGGAATACAAGCAGCAGGGCATTTCATTTGATATTGCAGAGGACAGTTCTTCCTTCACACTCGATGCCGCAAATGCAGTAAAACAAGATCTTCTGCTTGCAGTGCTCATGGTCGCTATTGTCATGTTGCTTTTCTTGCACAGTATCAGGAATTCTCTCATAGTTTTGGTAGCAATTCCCACATCGTTAATCACGACCTTTGGATTTATGTATGCGATGGATTTTTCATTGAATATGATGACGCTGCTCGGTATGTCACTCGTCATCGGTATTCTTGTAGACGATTCGATTGTTGTATTGGAAAACATCTATCATCATCTGGAGAAAGGGGAAGAACCACGAGCTGCAGCATTGCGCGGTAGAAATGAAATAGGATTTGCAGCTCTTTCTATCACAATGGTGGATGTCGTAGTCTTTTTACCATTGTCTCTTGTGAGTGGTATTGTCGGTCAGATCTTGCGTCAGTATGCATTGGTTGTCGTCGGTTCGACATTGACAAGTTTGTTCGTATCATTCACAATTACACCCACGTTGGCTTCGCGATTTGCAAAACTTGAGCGTTTAACAGACCGTACTCTTCTTGGAAAATTTGCGCTGGCATTCAAACGTACTTATCATCAATTTTCAGATTTTTATCAAACAATGCTCAAATGGGCGCTTGATAAAAAGATATGGTTCAGAATTAAAGTGTGGCGATTTGCTTGGAATTACACGAACAAACTGAAAGTTTTACTTTTAGCAACAGCATTATTCTTTGTAGCATTGGCGCTTCCAATCCTAGGGTTCATCGGAAACGAATTTATGCCTCAATCCGATCGCGGGGAATTCGGCGTATCAATCGAATTACCTCCTGGTGCTTCGATCGATGAAAACAATCAAGCGACACTCAAAATAGAGCGCATCTTTGCACAGATACCGGAAATTGAAAAAGCATTTACTGGTGTCGGCTCTCAAGAGAGCGGCTCGATTTCATTATCAAGCGATAATCTGACACAGATTAATATAACACTTATTCCGAAGGAGCTACGTAAAAAATCGACAACAGAAATTGGTGAAGAAATCAAGTTCAAATTAAAGCAAATTCCGGGCGTCAAGGTCTTCATTAATCCGATTGGACTTTTTGGTTCGGCAAATCAATCATCAATACAAATTGCGGTAAACGGCACAGACTTTGATGTACTGACAAAAGCGGCAGATCAGGTTCAGGATGTTTTAAAAAATATACCGGGCACAACGGATGTTCGCCTTTCTTCGGAGACCGGGAAGCCGGAAATGCGTGTTGAAATTGATCGAGAAAAAATGGCGCAATTGGGGCTATCGGTCGCGGATGTCGGTACGACACTGCGGGTTGCTTTAACCGGAGATGATCAGTCTAAATATCGTGACGGCAATAATGAATATGATATCCGTATTCAATTCGATGAAGCGGATCGCACACATACGAATGATCTTGGTGATATCACGTTTATGAATAGCCGCGGACAGCAGATTGAACTAAAACAGTTTGCGTCGATCTATCAGTCTTCCGGTCCGACCAAATTGGAGCGCCGTGATCGCATCAATACAATCTATGTCAACGGTGAAACACTTGGCCGTCCAACAGGGACAATTATGGAAGACTTTAAGAACAAGATCGCTGCTGTTCACCTTCCTCAGGGTGTTACACTTTCTTATCTTGGGATGGAAAAAATGCGTTCAGAAGGATTTAGCGATCTATTCTGGGCTATGGGAATAGGTATTCTCTTTATTTATCTTATTATGGTTGCATTATACGACTCGTATGTCTATCCGTTTGTCGTCTTGTTTTCTTTGCCGCTTGCCATGATCGGTGCGATAGTAGCGCTTGCAGCCTCAGGGAAATCATTAAGTATTTTTTCCATGCTTGGTATTATCATGTTAATGGGACTGGTGGCTAAGAATGCTATCTTGCTTGTCGACAGAACGAATCAGACACGGCTTGAACAAGGACTCACGGTGTATGAGGCGCTTCTTGAATCAGCGCGGTCGCGAATGCGTCCTATTCTTATGACAACGTTTACAATGATTTTTGGGATGTTGCCCATTGCATTATCGACGGCATCAGGTTCTGAGTGGAAATCCGGATTAGCATGGGCGCTTATCGGCGGCTTAACTAGTTCGTTGTTTTTAACGTTGATTGTTGTTCCCGTGGTGTATATGAAAGTGGATGAATGGAAGACAAAGATTCCGGTGTTGTTGAAAAAGCCGTCTTCTATGTTCAAGCGATCACGAAATGGCGAGCTTTTACAAACAAGTAAAGCAGCATAATATTTAATAAATGAAGTGGTAAAGTAAGGCAGTCAGGGCATGAATAAATATTCATGCCCTTTTTTCTGCTTTCCCAAAAAAACAGAACATGTATTGACTCGTTAAAAATAATCGATTGATATTAAGATGAAAAAAGGAAAGATGATGAAGAGGTTGCAATTTATCTTTAACAATAGATAGATGGATCCCAAAGTGTAAAAAAATTAATATGGAGCCGAAATTATATTCCTCCGATAGAATCGTTGTGAATTTATCAAAACAAAAATATTTTCTTTCGTTATATAAAAAATCTTCTTATTTATTACTTAGGTAATATGAGTTCACTGCGTCATACGAAAGTCAATCGGTATCATGATTTTTGATATTACAGGGCCTGTGGACATCATCGCAGGTTTAAAACTATATTTCATAACAGCTTCAATTGCGGCATCGTTAAAAATGTCGCTGGCACTTTTTACTACTCTAGCCTGAATTGGTTTACCTTGCGCATCGATAGTAACTTCAACAGTTACTCTACCTTGAATTCCTATTTTCCTTGCAATTTCTGGATATACGGCTGGCTCACGATGAATTAACTCCGGTTGAGACTCAATAGCAACAAATGGCACTGGTGCAGGTGAACTTTCCACTACCTTGGTTTGTGGTTGAGCCGGTTGCTGTGCTGGGGTGTTAACAACTGGCTGCGACACTGGTTGTTGAGTCGGTTGAACGAGTGGCCGTGACTGTTGTGTTGTTGCTGGTGTTTGAACAGGTTTTTGTTCCGCAGCAGCAGGTTTTGTATCAGGTGGTTGCTTCTGGATTTTTACAGGCTGTTTTGCTGTTTCTGTGATTTGCGCAGGCTCTTTTTCAGCTTGAGGAGCAGGGGTTGCCGCTGTTGGTGATGTTGGAGTTACACTTTCCTTTGAAGGAATAGGTTGTTGTACGGATACTTGATCGGTGGGTTGGCTAGTGGAACCTTTTGAAAAAATGAGCCATGATCCAACTAAAAGAATAACGATTGCCGATCCCGCAATTATGAACATCTTTGGTTTGTTAGATTTTTCAGTAATTTTATCTTTTTCTCTCTCTGATTCAGCAACCGCAGCGATTTTTTTGCTTTCCTTTAGTACTTCTGTTGGTGGTGCTTGCGATTCTCCATGTTCCTGTAGTGCAGCGAGTTGTTCGATTTTTTTCTCATACTCTTTTGCGACAACACTTCCAGGTTCTATGATATAGATACGCCGAATCTCTTCAAGCGCTCGCTGATATTCCTTTTTCTCCACATAATCATCGGAACGCTGAAAATACTGGTTTTTTAATTTTTCAAGCGCTGCTTCTTTCTGTATTTTTTGCGAATCATCCGTCTTTGGACTAATTATATGGCGTTGCACATCGCTGATGGCTCGGTCAATCATAGCAGGAAGCGATTTAATGATTGCCGTACGGTTTTCCGCTTGGAGGGCAGGATCATTTAATTTTGCAATTTGTTTTTCGATGGCGATGAGGTAAATGTTTTTTGCATCTGCCGCTTTCACTTCTTTCATAGACTCCAGAGCGTCAACGAAATTATTTGCCTCCGCTTTCCGGTGGATTTCTTGTAAACGATCAATAATAAATTGTTGTGTATCCATTTTTTCTTGTGGTTCCATGCTACTGTTTAGTTAGGAATACTTCTATCAGCTTCCACCCATCGCTTTTTCGTTCGGGTAGACTAACTTTAGAGTTTGACCAGTTTGCTGAGCATGACGAATTTCGTTCTGCCGTACTCGGATTTCCGCCTTTTTAACTTCCTTATTCAAAGGATCGATCACATAAGCTTTCGCTAACTCATCAAGTGCTTTCGCAAATTCCTTTTGCTTCTGGAGCTCATCCGCCGTTCTCAGATGTATCCATATCAGCTGATCCCGTTCTTCACCCTTTATATTTGATTCAGTTGTTTCTTGTGTGGCTTCCAGTTCAGCAATCTCAGCATCTGCCTGGGCTTTCACGATGTCTTCTTCAAGAGTTTTTAAATCAACGTTCTCTGGATCGATCGTCATTCCAAGAGCAATTTCCATCAAAGCTTCATCATACACTTTTTTAGCAAGGAATTCGCGCGCTTGACGCAGATGCTGTTTGAGAGATGCTTGATTTGCGTTCTGATCTTTTTGCGCTTGCCAATCAATCAACTCCTGCTGCATCTGCTTTTTAAGATCAAGCAGATCTTCGCGTGCAGGATCGATAGCTAATGCTTGATTTATCTCAGAAATGGCTTCTTCATAACTTCGGAGAACTCTGCATTCCTTTGCCCGGAAAAGATGTTTTTGAATGACTTTTGTATTTTCTTCGGAATGTTTCCGCATTTCAAATGCATGCTGTGCTTTTTCGATTTCTGCTTCAATTGATTTTAGTGCGTCGAGTTCTGGATCGAGAACGATAGCTTCGGTAATAATCTTTAAAGCATCTTCAAATAATTCTTTGTTTAGGTATTCTTTTGCTTTTAAAACGAAGTCTTCAATTTTTATATTCTTTTCCTCTTCAGCTTGCTTCTCTATCCACTGTTGATGTGCGTCTTGTATCTGTTGCTCCAACATCTTTAGATCTGCATCATCCTGATCGTATGAATATCCGTCTATTACTTCAGTAAGTGCTTCATCGAAAGCTTCACGATCAAGAAATTCCCTCGCACGTGTTTTATGCTTGTTGATTGCATTTTTCCGAGCTTCTTCTTCTTGCTTTTTGTGTTGTTCTTCCTGGTACTCGTGAAACTCGGCTTGAAGTTGAGATTCAAATTTTTGAACTGCTTCACTTAATGGATCTAGTAAAAATGCTTTGGCTACTTCGTCAAGTGCTCTGCTATATTCATGCTCAGAAGCGTATTCTGAAGCTTCTGTAAGATAGCTGGAAATTTGTTCGCTGGTTTCATCAGCTGTTATTGTTGCAGTATCTTCTTTTGCCGTTGCCGTCTCTTGCGCTTTTATTTCGTTCTGTGAAGTCATAATTTCTTGTTCCATCCGTTTCACATCTTCATCAAACGGATTGACAATGAACGCAAGTGCTACTTCACCAAGAGCATCTTCGTACCTTCCCTCGGACATATATCCACGAGCTTTTGTAAGGTACACGAAAACCTTCTCTTTGTCGGCACGGCGTTTTGCTTCTGTTTCTGCGCTCTCGCCAAGCATAACACGTTCGCGTTCTGATTCTTCGAGCTGGCGAAGTTCTTCCTCCTGCTGTCGGCGCACATTTTCTTCCGAAAGGTGTCGTTGTTCTTCGGCAATTCTTAATGCTTCTTCCTGTGCTGTTTGTATGCGCTTCTCGCATGCCTGCAGAGCTTCGTTTATCGGATCTAATACATATGCGCGCGTTATGACTCGTAATGCTTCTGACCACTTTTGCTGATTGGCAAGACGTTCGGCGTTTTCAATATGCTTTTGAATGGCATTAGTAATTGCTTCACGCTTTTTCCGTTGTTCTTCCTCGCGGCGATGATACTGCTCCAATTGTTCGGCTTGTTCTTGCTCTTGTGCGTCTCGGATTTTCCGTTCCAAACTAAGAACATCCTCATTCAGTGGATCTACTACAACAACAAATGCAAGTTCACTCAGTGCTTCGTCAAGCCTGCCGTTACTCAAGAATTCTTCAGCGCGTTTCAAATATTGGGAAATCTTTTGTTGCTGTGCCTGATTGCGTGCTTCTTCTTCTCTTCGCCGTTTTTCTTCTTTCTCTTGTTGTATACGCGCCATTTGAGCTTTTAAAAGTTCCTGGCGCTTCTGGTCTGCTTCTTGTTGTTTCTGAAGTCGTTCTTGATCAATTCGCAAGCGTGTTTCTTCTTGCGATTTCCTTATGAAATTTTCTGTTGCATGAACTTTATCATTGGCAGGATCTAACAGGTATGCACGTGCTACTTCATCAAGAGCGCGGTCAAAATCCCCTTTTCCTAAATAATCTTTCGCACGCTCAAGAAAGATGGTAATTTTTGATTCGATAGCTTGGTGGCGGAGCTCTTCATTTTTCCGACGATCTTCTTCTTCTTTTTTACGTAAAACTACATCTTGTTCTTGTTTAGCAGCTGCAGCGGCAGATCGTTGTGCTTCTACGATAGCAAGATTAGAAATGTGTTCGAGGGTAGCCGATATCGGTTGTGGCTCTGTCGGTTGTGGAAGCGTATCACTGCCATGTCCAGGTTTTTTTGTTGCTACAAGTGCACGTACGCGTTCTTCATACGCCAGAGCATACAAATTTCTTGGATCTCTTCCGCGCGCCTTTGCAATTTCCTCAAGTGCTGTGGTATAATCTCCTTCCCTAACAAGTTTGTCGGCTTGCTTTAGGAATATCGCAACTTCTTTTAATTGCTCAGCGCTTCTTGGAGAATCTGAAGCTTTTGCCATTCTCGCTCCTTATTGGGGAGACTTAATTATCTGCCAAATAAAACACACTTGGCGTAACATATTAGATAATTTCTGATTTATTGTCAATAAAACATGTAATAAACCGGAAAAAGATGACAGCATAGAAGGGGATGTTTTAAGAATGCCGTTGCATCAGTAAAACTGCTACACTATTAAAAAAAGGAAAACCAGTCGGGGTGAGAGGATTCGAACCTCCGGCCTCCTGCGCCCAAGGCAGGCGCTCTAACCGGGCTGAGCCACACCCCGAATAATTTTAACTAATTTCGACAACTTCTAACTTCGTGTTGAGTGATGTGTCGATTTTATTTCACTCACTTGGTAACCAATTTGGTAACCATCGACCTCGAATAAAAAACGTCAAGCGAAACGGAGCTTCCAATTCCAAAACACTTGACGTTCTACTCTTTCGAGTAAATTTCTTTTTGCTTTTTCCGGAAGCTTGTTTCTTTAAGTCTTATTTAATTTACGAAACAATGACAGCGAAGGCAAGGAGAATTCCGGTAAACTTTTAGTATAGTTTTAGTCAATTACATATTTTGTTCCCTGAAGTTCATCTTCAAAGATATTTTCTATACCACCCTCTGAGTATGATACTCCCCTCAACTCTCCAGCAATTTTTTCTTGTAATGTTATGGCAATTGCTAAAAGTTTTTCATCTGGTGTGTCCTTAAATGTTCGCTTCTCCAATTCCGCCTCTACTTTTCGGAGCTGCTTTGCAAGCCGTTTAATTCTTTCCTGTCTTACAAGTTGGAATTCTTCCGCCAATGCCATATACCGGATGAATGATGCTTCTGAAATCTTCACTTTGAGTTCACCTTCCCAGTTCATTAGTGTCGGTTTAGAGACTGAGATTTCTTTTGCAATCCGGTCAAAGGAATATCCCTCAGCCCTTAGTTGTATAAATTGTTCTTTTGTTGTTGTGTCTTTCATTTGCGTTCCTTTTTTTAGTGTCAGTTTGTTGAAGCATATCGAACTATATTGTATTAAAATCATGTTGAAGCATAGAAAGCATTTTCATTCCGGTTGCTGTGTATTCTCGAATATATCTGCCTATATCTACACCTTGATTTGCTGTGATCTCTCCCGTCCACATCTTTTCTTCTACAAGTTCATTAGCTTCTGTGATTACAGTGAGCATGTCCTCTTCAATTCGTTCAATCGGTGTTTTCATAGTATTCCTTTTTATAGCTTCCGAGTTCACAGTTCTTTCGTTGTATAACAGTGGAGTTCCTTTTATCTAAATATGTAAATAGCTCCCTTTTTTATAGTGTCGAATTTATGAAAATCGTTGACTTGCAAGATCAAACATGAGCTTGATATTTCCTCTTGCACCGTCTCTGTTCTTTACGATATTCACCTCAACTTCTCGTTTCTTTGTTTGGAGTTCCTGAAAATCATCTTCCTCAGCCGTTAAGATAATGGCAAGAGAAGCGTCATGACCAAGTCCGGAAGAACCATAGAGAGAAGCAAGGGAAGGTTTTCCCATGTGCAACTCGTTCCGGTTGAGTGCCGATGCTACGAATATGTGAACACCGTTTTTCAACGATAGTTGTCTCAATGTTTCGGAAACGAATTTGATTTCCTGGAATTCGTCTTTACTCCCGCCTTTGCTTGCGAACACTTGAAGATAATCCACAAACACGAGCTTGCTTCCGGTATGGATTGCATGTTGAATTTCATTCACAAGGTTTCCGAGTGTTCGCTCTGAGGCAATCACAAGATGGAACGGCAAGGAATGGATTTCATTGAGAAATGGCTTCGTTAATTCCTCATATCGTTTCCCTTTTCGGATCTCTGTAATGTCCTTTCCGGTTGCAATTCCGTTCAAACGCTCGAAGATTTGTTCCGATGTCATTTCCCCTTCGATGAAGGTAGTATGAAAACCGTTCTTTGCTGCGTGAAGTGCTATTCCAAGCATCAAGGAAGTCTTTCCGCTTCCAGCTTGTCCACCAATGATGGAGAAGCCACCTAAATCAAGTCCACCGTTTGTCATTGTGTTGAGGTATCGGTACCCTGTAGGAATTCGTTGTACTCCATCTCTTGAATTTTTTAACACATACTCAGCATACTCATTCAAGAGGTCTGTTTTATTCTTCCTTGTGTGCCGGTGAATGAGTGAACTTGTTTCATTTTCATAAGTCCGGAGCATGTCCATAATCTCAAAGCAATCTGTTGCATCGGTTATCTTCAAAGCCAATACTTTTCCTTTTTCAGTGATTGTTTTCTCTGTGAGCAAGTGTGCAAGTGTCGAAAGGTCTGCATTGTTCGCCTGTATCTCTGAGAGTGATACGGTTTCATTATTATCGAGCTTTCCTTCAACGGCTATATTCACAAGGTCAATGTCAATTTGCTTGGCAATGATGGAGTGAAGAGCTGCAATGATTTTCTTGTGCAATGGATTTTTAAATAATTCTTCTGGTAGTGATCTCTTTACAGATAAGAACCGTTCCGGTTTATAGAGTATAGCACCAATGATATTTTTCTCTAAATCAATTCTTTTCATTTTCTATCCTATCTAAATACTGCATTGTCTCTTTTGCATTATTTCTTTCATTCTTTCTTTCTTGTCTGTGTCCTCTTGCTGTCCCTTTGCTGTCCTGAAAATCAGATTGAGATTGAAAAGAGTTCCATTTTACAATGGTGAAAATCGTTTTTTTGTTATCCGATTTTGTGTTTAAGTTGCCATATTGCTTCAGTCTATCAATGCAATTCCGAAAAGTTGAAGGTTTCATATTGCACTCTTCAGCACCGGCAAACCGTCCGGAAATGAATTGACCGGCACAAAGAGTTACTTCCTGTCCACCGAAAGCGATCTTCCGTTCTTTATGGTTCGCTCTCATTAAGCACCAACACCATAACTTCCATACGTTCGCATCTTCAAAGACAGCACTATGCAACGATTGCCTGTGAAGCTTCAGCCAGCCTTCCATTATTGATCTTTAAATAAGGAAGGTTGAGGCAATTCTTGTTTTTCTTCGATATCTCTCTTGCCGAATTCTTCCAATGGCAGAAAGATTTGACGTTCTAAATCATTCCGTTTGAAGTGTAAAAACCGTCCATGCCTTAGCAGAAAGTTTCGTGTGGTTTTCAGGGTCTCGAAACCGGTATTGACCTCAACCTTGTCAAAATACAGTCCACCTTGTTTCATTACATCATAGCTGAAGCCGAAAGCGTGGAATTTATTGAATAGGTGCTTTACTGGGTCTCGTTTGACTGTGAGAGTTCGTTCTTTGACCTCTCCTATCATTCGATGTGGTTTGTATGATTTGTGCAGTAAGTTTAGAAATAACTTACCGTCTGAGGTGAGTTGAAGGTTTTCCATCGTAGGAAGCTCCGTTCTGAAAATAAAAAACCGGTGAGGGAAAATTATGATGAAAAACCCTCAACGGTCTTTTGTTTCCAAATTGTAAGTAACTTAGTATCATAATTTTTTTGATATAAGGTACTTCCGATGGAAAGCCTTAACTAATTTATAAATAATTTAAGATTTTTAAGTTATTTCCTTCTTCTTTTTATATTCTGTTAATGAGGCATACTGTCTAAGTTTATGGTATAATTTATTCCCGCTTTTGAATTTCTTTTGGGAGGGCATTCCATTAGGGCAAATATCTATTCCAATTTTATATAATATTTCTGGAGGAATAGTTTTCCCTTTGACGAGATTAATTCTAAGACAAGCATTTCTGAATTTGTCTATTAAGTCATCTTGGTCAATTGTTTGTTGTTTTTTTTCATTTGTGGATTGCTCTTTCTCTTTTTCACTTTCAATATTCTTTTTCCTTAATGCTGCCTCAATCAGACCTAATTGAGTTTTCAAGTAATTTCCTTCATGGATTATTAATGTTTCATTTATTGTAGTAAGACCATCCTTTGTAGTTCTTTTTCTCACCTTGACCGGAGAGGGGGGAAGTTTTGCAATCTCTTCAGACTTCTTAATATACTCATCCTCTAATTCCTTTCTTGTCATTCCCTGTAATTTCATGGCATACGGATTTTTTTCCATGAGAAGTCGCTCATAATATTCATCGAAGGACTTATCATTTTCCCGTTTATAAAATTTCTGTGAGCGTATACGAGCTTCAGCTTCAATTTTATGCTCATCTATTAGGCCGTTCATGGATACCTTCAATCATAAGAAATCCACTGCCGGCAGTCCGTCCACTGCCAACAATGGATTATATTTTCACCTTTAGGTGAATGAACGATTGAGAAGGGACGGCTTCTCTATCTTTATCAGCATCCTATTTTATAAATTTTGGAAATACTTTGTTTTTTCCAACGGTGGAGGTGCTATGAGAATAATCCAAAATAAAATTTCCATAATCCTCAATCCTTGAATTAATGATAACTTATTCCGTTCCGTTTGGATAAATTATATAAGCACTTCTTCTGGTCATTAATTTATCAATTACGAATAATTTAAAGGGTGTAAGAATTTTCTTTCTTAAATCAATTAAATTAATATCCCACCAAACGGCGCCGTATTCCATTAATGTGTATTCCGGTAAACTTTCTATTCCTTGCTTACGTAAAACTTCTTTTCCCTCAAGCGTTTGAACGACAAATTCCCAGTATTTCCCACTCGCTGCATCAACAGTATAAGCCTTAACAGTAACCCTAATTTGTCCACCTAAAGGTAAGTATTGCTTTTCTTCTTTAAAGAGTTTGTTTGTCCATAATTCATTTTCAGATTTTTTCTTTAACTCACCGATCAGCATGTTGTATGATTTGTATTTGACATCACACCATGCTCCGTTTTCAATGACCTCTATTTTGCTTTCACTGTTTTTGTTCTGGGCGCCGACAAATTGAAACATCGTACAGCCAATAAGGAGAAATACCAAAGCTGATAACCGCAAATAGGTTTTCATGGTTATGACTTTCAAAACATTAAGCCATTTGCTTAGTGTCGAAATTTAAAATAATCTGAATGATGATTTCAAACAAGTGAAGAAAGAATAATACTTTTTTTATTTGATAATAGAAAATCAATCATCCCTGTCCGATTATAAAGGGATGGTTCTCAATATTCAAACTAAATCATGAATTTAGATCATGCCCACAATATCTACAAACTTTCGCTTCTGGTTGAATTTTTTCTGCACAATAAGGGCATTTTTTCATTACCAATTCAGCTTCCCTATCCTTTTCTTTCTGTTTACTCTTATTACTCATCATAATTGTTGTTCCGGCAACAAAACAAATAAGAAGAAATAATAAAAACCATTCATCCATGATCTTCTCTCCTTAATGATTAATATTTTTCTACGCTATTCAGAGAATATTAACCATTCATCGAATAATTGTCAACAAGTTGAGAATGGACAGCTTCTCAAATTTCAACAAAGACAAATATTCAATCCTTTATTAGAAAGGCTATTCAACATCTCCCGATTTGACAAGAAGCTCGAATAATTTAATCGAAGCGACGACATTTGTACCACGATCAAATATTATGCAGATAACAGGCTTAAAGAAATCATAGACTTTTTTCCCTTTTACATCAAGTTTCTTAAATGTTTTTAAAGTGTCTTTTGCTATAGTACATAGATGGTTATCATTAAGTTTCATGTATTGCCAAGCTAAGTTGATAGCAATAATGTTGCCACTATACACATAGATACTATCCTCCGAGAGATAGTCTTCATATATTCTTTTTTGTACCTCTTTATCATTAATAAAATATTTATACTTATTTTTTGTCATTCTTGACAAAGCATGTGTCTTTCTATGATAGAACCATGAACTATTGTTCAATTGCCCTCTTTGCTCAGGCATCTCTCTAAGGATTAAATCATCTGTATCAGGGAAACCACTTTCAACAGCATCTGGAAGGCCTATTATTGCTTTTACATCACTTTGAGACATTCCAACTTTTATTTTTGGAATTATATTCTTTTCATCATTTGGAGAATTATTTTGACACAATAAAAGTGAGGTTGTGATGAACAATAAAAGAAATATCTTTTTCATACTACGCTCCCATGGTATTATTTGATTAAATGATACAACTAAAAGAAAATCAATTCAACTACCCCTTAAAATCATGTGCTATTCTTCCATATTTGCGATATAAGCAACGTTCTCAGTTCATAGATACAGAAATCTTGTTCACCTCAGCATGTAGGCTCTCAGGCTGTAAATGACTGTATATTTGTGTTGTCTTTACGTCTGAGTGTCCAAGTAAGTCCTTAATCACATATACAGACGTTCCATCTTGCGCTAACCAAGAAGCAAACGAGTGCCGGAGTGAGTGAAAATGTATGTTCTGGTTGCTAAGGTTCGCAAGTCTCACATAGCGTTTGAACAAGTGCGTAATCCAATCGGCGTGAATTATTTTTCCGTTCAAGGTAAAAATATATTCAGAAGTATCCTTCGATTGTTTTCTCACTAAAAGATAATAGGCGTTTTCATTTAAAGGAATAACTCTAAGCCTTCCTGATTTTGTATGAAAGGTTGGATTACTTTCAATGGTCAATAGCTTCCTTTGAAGGTCGACGTTTTTCCATTGGAGATTGATAAGCTCACCTCGTCTTAATCCTGTGCTTACGGCGAAGATAATAACCTCTTTTAACCATCCTTCTTCGATTTCGGAAATAAGTTTTTGAAAATCTGGTTTTGAAAGATAAGTGGGCTGTGTTTCTGGAACGTGAACAAGCTGAATGTCGAAGGGTGTTCTTTCAATAAGCTTCCACCGGACGGCTGTATTGAAGAAAGACCTCAGCGTTCTTAATTCAATGTTGACCGTAACCGGACTTACCGTCTTCAACTTCTCTGATACGTGACCATCTTTTACAGTCTCCACCTTGATAGGCTTTTGTCTCTCTGTTTTGTAATTATCGAAATGTTGAGGGGTGTATGAAGCAAGGGGTAGGTCGCCAATAATTGAAACGAAGTTGTTGAGTGAGGTTTTGTAGATTTCAACCGTTGCTTTAGAGAAGCTTCCCTCAGCATAGGAAAGAAAATCGACGAGAAATTCAGATAGAAGCTTTCGCTTTATCTTCTGCTTTCGTTCGTACTCATCCCGCTTGAAGCTTTGTAGAAACGTGAGTGCATCGGCTTTGTAAGTGCAACGAGTAGAGACTTTTTGCTTTTTGCCTTGCTCGTTGATGAACCAAAGGTAATAGATACCGTTGGAATGTTTTGAGAGGAACATCGGAAGCCCCGCTTTCTGAGGCACGAAGCAACCAAAGAGGCAACCAACGAGAAAAGAAATGCAGAAATTGAGGTGTAATTACGGCTTTTTACCTCCGGCCTCCTGCGCCCAAGGCAGGCGCTCTAACCGGGCTGAGCCACACCCCGAACTTACATTCATAAATTTCAAGTAAATATAAAGATTTTTGACTTCTGTTTCAAGTTTGATTCTCTGATTCTCTTGTAAAAAGAATCTACAGTTTATATACACTGAATATGAATTCTCTTTAATTCATTAAAGGAGTTCAAAATGTCAAAAGTGCATTTTAATAGACGTATTGAAAATAGGATTTACTACTCCGACAATAAAATTCTGCCGGCAAGATTCAATGGCGAAGCATCTTCGTTTCTAAATGATAAGCCAATAAAAACAGGAGAACAAATAAAAGTGATGCACGAGCTTTTTAGCTATATGTATCACTCAAATCTAATCTGCTACGATACAAAACATATAGAGCTTCATAATTCTGCTCAAAGACATTTTCATGCGGCTGTGGGTGATCGGTCGCTTGGTCAATACATACTTGAAGACGTTGAACGATTTTAAAATAATTATTTAGAGAAGAGGGAAAACGCAACTATTGTAAATATGTATTATCACGCTGTGAAGTCAATTTTCAATACGCTGTTGATAATGAGTATCTACAAAAAAGTCCTTGTATTACATCATCCAATTTATCTTCTAAATCATTGGCTTGCCACCATCAAAATTTTTAATTGCAGAAACATCTTTAATAATTTCCTTTGTTTTTAAATCCGAAGATTTGTTAAGAAAAACGGCGATTTTATAATCGAGATTTGAAATTTCTTCAATTTCCAAGTTTTTATTCATTTGGATGAGGTCTAAACTTGCTGAATGTTGTGGAATAGTATTTGTTATATAGATTGTAACATTGTTTGATGTTTTGATTATAGAAGGATAGACGAATAGGAATAGATATAGATATAGAATCGTTTCCAAGAAATGGAAAAGTGCCTCAAATTATTATGGGATGGTTGAAGAAAGGGGGAAAATAAAATGGAAATAGCTGCGGTTTTTACAATTAAAAATGGTGCTGAGGTCATAAACAGAAAATATCCAGCTCTTCTTGAGGAGGTTGGAAATGTAATCAATGCGGTTGATGCAAATCTCTGTCGTACAAAAGTCAATAAAGAAAAAACAACAAAGGGAGATTTATTGTTTGACCCTGATGAATTGAATGAGGCGTTTAAGAAAGAGTTCATGAATCAAGGATGGCAACCACTACAAGTCAAATGTGATTATCCAACTCAATCCTATATTGAAGGGTATAAACATACCGATCTTAAAACGGGTGCTTCAATAGAAATGGATTTAATAAAATCTAAATTAGGTTTAGAAATGCAATTTGGCAAGTATTCACACATGGCTTATAATGTTGCAGCAAAAATGACAATATTTTCAAATCTTGGTCATATTGATGCCGGCATAGAAATCGTGCCAGTGAAAAGTTTTACCGATATGATGTTAAGCAATGTCCCTTCTTTTGAAGAGTTTATATGGGATTTAGATAAAAGCGGCGGTTCAAATATTGATATACCAACAATGATTATTGGTATAGATAAAGATAAATAATAAAAGCCCGCTTTTGCGGGCTTTTATTAGTAGTTCGTAAGTAAATATTATTAGCCTATGTCGTCCATTCAGCAATACAATCATGAAAAAGATTGACATTAAAAGGTAATAATCATTTCTTGGCAAGGATAATCTGAATGCATGATGCATTTTATTAGTGTTACAAATAATGCACAAGGAATCTTTACAATTTTTCCTAATTGTCTACGTAAATCACTTGCGATTCGCTAACCACCATTCAGGGTCTTGTTTTTCGCGTTCTTTCCAGATTTCAAAATGAAGAATTGCGCCCGCCACAGTATCTCCACTTTTTGCGATAATCGTTCCTTCTGTGACGCGCTGAGACTCTGATACCGTAACATCTGAAAGGTGCGCGTATACAGTTCGGAAGCCATTGCTATGGTTAAGAATAAGTACATTACCGAATCCCGGAATAAATGACAACACGGCCACTTCACCATCTGCAACGGCATAGACATCTGAACCAGACGGTGTTGCGATGTCGATTCCGGTGTTTTGTGTAATTGTTTTCAAAACCGGATGAGTTTGGTTCCCGAAAGGAGTTTGAATTGTTCCATGTGCCACAGGCCAGCGTAGTTTTCCTCGCCGTTTTTCGAATGCCAATGTTGCTTTGGTGTCGACTGGTTGTGGTATGGGCGGCGTCGCTGTTTTATTCAGTTCACGCTCTCGAGCTTCTGCGGCTAACCGTGCTTGTCTTTCAGCTTCTTCACGTTCCTTTCGTATTCGTTCTTTCTCAATTAATTCCACAATAAGATTCTCAATCTTCTTGGATGCTTCTGTTTTGCGTGTCCATTCTTTCTGATACGTCTGCTTATTTTTACGTATTTTCTTCAGTACTATTTGCCGCTGGGAAAATGTTCGCTTCAAATTTCCTTCTTCACGTGTCTTCTCAGAAAGCAGTTGCCGCTCACTTTGCAGCTTCGTCTCAAGTTGCTGGTTTTTTTGCTCTAAAATAGTTTTATTCTCACTGATACTTTGCAGATCTTTAGCGCGTTGTTCGGAGAACTTTTTTAAATATTGGATACGGATAGAAAGCTGATTAATAGATTTTGATGAGAAGAGGAGTTCGACATCATACACACGTCCATTTTTGTACACGGAACGGACATAGTTGGCATAATGCGATTTCAAAAACTGAAGTTGTCCTTCTAAATTGGCAATAGCATTCTTGGCAGTATCGATCTCTACCGTCATGCCAGCTTCTTCTTCACGAAGTTTCTGAATCAATTGTCGAATTAGAATAGAATTATGTTCGAGGTCGTCGAGCCGATCCAGCGTTACCTTTTCCTTTTTTTCACTTTCATCTATTTTTTTTTCATATGCCTGAATATCGTTACGAAGTTTCTGCAGCTCACTTTCCCTTTGTTTGATTTCTTTATCGGTCTTTTGTGCAATCGCAGGAAGTGCGAAAACAATAAACAAAGAGAGGATAAAAATACGAGAAAGAATATGCATTACCAGTGAATTCGTTCGGCGTTAGATGGAATTGTGAAAGTGAATTGAAGTTTTTCTGTGTTCACCAGAATTTCAGAATAAGCGAAAGTAATCTCCTGCCGAGCCTTCGGTTGAATTACGCGGATGATATAAGGCATCGCAAGTCCATTGATGGACTCGAAATTACCGAACGTTTGCTCAAGTGTAAGCTTTCCGCTTCTATCCAAAAATTGAACTTTCTGAATAAACAATGTCATTGGATCAATCCAATACTTTCGACTAGTTTGATTAGAAGTAAACACAAACACAAATTGATCATTGTCAACATTTATTTCGTCGGGCGCGTGGAGATCGCTTTCAACAAAAGTTCCGCCTGCAAATAAATTCAGCAAATCGTCAAAACTAATTTGGACGTGAAGGATACGATTCAAATTTTCCATACTGGATATACCGGTAATGAGTTTGTTTTCCAGGCTATTATAGAATAGGAATCCCGTTCTGGTCACCAGCGCCGATCCAACTTTAATACCAAATGGTCCATGAAGATTGATAAGCACGGAGTCTGGTTTTTGGAGTGTCAAGATGAATGAACCGCTTTCCGCAATTTCCGGTGTCTCGATATAAACTCGTCCTTCACACAACATCGAATGAATGCGTGCGTGATGACTGCATGCGATTTCTTGAACTTCTGAATAGGAGATGGTGTGATTGCTAAGATTTAACGGACTTGTAGTTCGGCATCCAACAAGTGTAAAGAAAGAAAAGCAAAGAATGAATATTAGAAATCGGAACATTAGTTAGCTCCATGCAAAATTTTTTCTTTTACTGCCTCATTTTTAGGATCCATTTCTAAGGCTTTTTTCCATAACTCAAGTGCTTGTTCTTTCCGTCCCAGTTTAAAGTATACATCGCCAAGATGCTCTTGAACAACGGCACTTGCTTTGCCGGTTGCGATGGATTTTTCTATGTACAAAGCGGCATCGTCGTATTTTTCCAGCCGGAAGAAGATCCAGCCGTAGGTGTCTAGGTAGGCAGAATTGTCCGGTTCAACGGTTATTGCTTGCTTTGACATTTCTAGTGCACGCTGGAGTTGAAGTCCGCGTTCAGCAAGACTGTATCCGTAATTATTGAGAAGCAGCGCAGATTTTGGATCCAATTTCAATCCATCTTCATACAAACTGTCGCTATCTTGATAGCGATGCAATCCGTCTAAAGTTAGTGCAAGCGTGCTTAGTGTGTTAAGGTCTTTGGGATTCAGTTTATATGCTTTCTGTAATGGTTGCACGGCATCTTCATTTTTGTCCATTCGAGTAAGCGCAAGTCCTTGGAGCAAGTAGAAACGGAAATCGTTAGGAATCACCTTCTGCGCTTTCTCCATCTCTTCGAGTAGTTTATCGTATTTCCCTTGCTCGAATAATGAAGAACCGAAAAAATACCATGCATCGGCATGATGTTCTTCTATTTTTGTCACTTGTTCGAAGTATATTCCTGCGATAGAATCTTTGTGTTGATTAGCAGCAAGGGCGCCAAGATACCAGTAAGGCCGCCAATCGTTGGGAACTTCCTTTTGCAGATCTTCAAACAATCCTTGTGTTTTTTGAATCAAAGTTGAGTCGTGTTCTGTTAATCCAAAAAATCCAACGCTGATACGTAATTTGATTTCTGTATTTTTTATACCACGACTTAACAATTTCTCGTAGAGATCAATCGCATTTTGAAATCGTTTCTGGTCCAAATAAACATCAGCAAGTGTAGCAACAACTTCTGCATCGGAAGAATCAGCTTCGACCATTGTCTCAAGGATCGAGCGCGCTTGATCTAATCTTCCACCTTTAGCAAATGTTTCAGCAAGTTGTTTTTTTAAAGGTTTATTATCGGGGTCAAGTTCAAGCATTTGTTTATATTTTGCCGCAGCTTCATCGAACCGTCCAAGCGATGCATAAAGCTGTGCACATTGAAAGAGAATGTCTAACTGTTCACTGTTACGTTCAAGCATTTTCTCATAAATTTCCAATGCTTTTTGCGGCTGCATCGGTTGGTAGAGGTGCGCTAAAGCAATCCATGCGGCGGTGTAATTCGAATCAATCTTGATGATTTCTTCATATTCATGAATGGCTAAATCTGTTCGTGAAGCATTGAAATAAATTGTGCCAAGGTTTTCTCTGTACGAGAGATTCTGTGGCTCTAATTGAACGGCCTCAGCAGCTGTTTCAGCGGCACGATCAAACTTATTTAAGAGCAAATAATCCCTGGAGATAGTAAAATAAATGGAAGCATTAGGATCTGATTGCAACGCTTCTTGATATTCGAGGATGGCTTCAGCAAACGCGCCTTTTGCATCCAACGCGGCACCTTCAATAAAATGCTCGAGCGCTTGGTCACGCCGTAATTCTTGCAGCCTGCGTTCCTGCAAAGTTATTGTGAGGTTAGCAGACTTTGGATGAGAAGTCTGTTGTGAAGCACCGCAGCCCGACAGAAAAAAAATCCCCACAATGCAAGTGAGGGATAAAAGAGAATTTATAGTATTATCCATTACATATAAATATATTGAAACAGAGCACCACATACAAGCACCAGCAGCTTGTTTTGCAATTATAAAGCAATTAACTTGCAACAAAAATGGAACTACTCAAGACATATGATTTTGCTGTCGCATGGAATTGGGAGTATGATCGCGAGTTTATTCAGCTGGTACAGAAAGTCTTATGTCAGAATAACATGTCGGTTTTAGAGATTCGCGCGGGAAATGTTGAAGAAATTTTCAACATGCTTAAGAAAGGGAAAATTCAATTTCGATATTTTCTTGATCGAGCTTCTGATGAGGACGATGCATTCCAACCGTTGGCGCGTTATATCCTTCAGCAATTTCGCTCGGGTGAAGGAAAATCAATCCATCCTATTAATCTACATGATTTACAACTTCGTGCCGCTGATAAAGCAACAATGCATCTTGAATTTCTCGCACATGAAATTGAGGTTCCATACACTATCATCATTTCTCCTTATTATCACAAGCGGGAAGTGGAGCTCACAATTACCGAATTGGCTAAACTTGGCCGGCCGTTCATTATAAAACCGGCAAATACAACCGGCGGCGGCATTGGTGTCGTGATGGGAGCTGAAACGTTGAAGGAAATTATAGAAGCACGTCAATCCCATAAAAATGATAAGTATCTAATGCAAGAAACTATTAAACCGGTTGAATGTGCCAGGCGACGAGCATGGTTCCGTGTGTTCTATGCGTTTGGCGACATTATTCCTTCTTGGTGGGATGATAATACGCACATTTACTCCTTATTGAGCGAGGATGAGGAACGACAAATAGATGTGGGACGGCTCAAGAAAATCACAGAACGTATTCACACAGTCTGCCAGCTTGAATTCTTTTCGACAGAATTAGTTTTTACTGCGGATGGAAGATGTATTACAGTAGATTACGTGAATGAAATGTGCGATATGCGGCTGCAATCACAATTTGTGGATGGGGTGCCGGATACAATAGTTCAGCGGATCGTTTGCCAAATGATGGAATATATAAAGGAATAAAAAACCATTAAATCGAACTCATTGTGGTATTTGAGGAAAAGCACTTGACTTTCAGAAAGTGTATCAATAAATTAAGGCAAGCTGTTGTAAAATAAATCCACTAATCCTTTCGTCATTGCTTGGAGGCTTTATGAGTCTCAAAAATGTAAGTGGTCTTAATTTTGGTTTGAGATATACTTGGTTTGTCTTTTTATCTCTAGTCGCTTTTTTACTGATTGGCTGTGGAGGAAGTGAAGAGGCTACGATGCAAACGCCGAACCCGCAAGACACCACTACGAAATC
Source organism: Ignavibacteriota bacterium (assembly GCA_963727825.1). Lineage (GTDB taxonomy): Bacteria > Bacteroidota > Ignavibacteria > UBA10030 > UBA10030 > Fen-1298. The sequence goes on from CAVSHO010000003.1 coordinate 28,061, forward strand.
ATTCGGTACAGTTGAGCAACAAAAGCCAAAAGAAGCTAAGCCGATGGAAGAAGCACTTACCAACTTTATCGGTCCCGATACCGGAAGGGTTGTTGAGATGCCTAAACCTGCGGTTATAGCGCCAGCTCAACTTGCGCAATACGAAAAACAAATTGAAGATCTTCGAACAGAGAATACGGATTTGAAACAGAAGAATGTGAAGCTTGAACAAGAAAACAGGGGAATCAATGCTCGCATAAGTGATGCTGAAGCGAAATATGCGGCTGAAAAATCGCGTGCAGATAAAGCAGAAGAGTTGACAAAGAATACTAAACAAGCATCAAGAGAGGTAGAAGAAAAACCTGTTTTGACATCTGCCTATGACGATGCATTGAAAGCATTCAATGTTCGCAAGTATGATGCTGCTGCAAAAGGATTCAAAGCTGTTGTTGATGGTGGCTTCAATGCTGATCTTACTAGCCGTGCAAAATACTGGCTGGGTGAAACTTACTTTGCGCAAAAGAAATATAACGAAGCACTCCCGCTGTTTCAAGAATCTCTTAAGCTTAAGAATTCCGCGAAGAAGGCTGACGCTCAATTTATGATCGCACAAACATACGATCGTCTTGGTAATAAAGTTAAAGCGAAAGCAGCATACGAAAAAGTTGTAAAAGACTATCCAATGAGTAAAAATGTGAAGCGTGCGAAAGCACGATGGGCAAAGTTATAGCGGTAATTATTATTGAATGTAGTTGTTAATAAACCCTGTTGAGCGATCATCAGGGTTTTTTATTTTCTTTATTTTGACCTTTCTGCGTGAACATTAAAAAAATAGAGATAAATCCATTCTATTTAATATTAACAATAGTTTGATTCTCTGCATACGCCTTGGTATATTGCCAACAATATAGGATTCAGCTATGTCAAAAAATCTCACAAAATATGTATGTCAGTCGTGTGGATATGTATCACCGAGATGGATTGGTAAATGTCCCAACTGTTCCGAGTGGAATTCATTTGTCGAAGAAGCTGCAACACCTGTTAAAGCATCGCGTAAGATGGGCGTTTCCTCAAAGATCGAACCGGTTTCTTTTGACCAAATAGAGAAGGAAGATGTTCCGCGCATTAAAACCACATTGAATGAATTTGATCGAGTACTCGGCGGTGGACTAGTTCCCGGTTCGCTCATTTTGCTCGGTGGCGATCCTGGTATCGGCAAATCCACATTAATGATGCAAATTGCATTAGCACTGAAAGATCAACTCGTGCTTTACATTACAGGCGAAGAGTCAGTGCGACAGATCAAACTGCGGGCTGAACGGCTGAATATGAGTTCAGCAAAACATATTTTGGTTCTTGCAGAAACCAATCTTGATTTAATTCTTGATGTGATTGATGTCGGTACTCCTGATTTAATAATAGTGGATTCCATCCAGACAATGTACCGGCCAGGCCTAGAAAGCGCGCCGGGTACCGTAAGTCAAGTGCGAGAATCCGCTGCTTTGTTGCTGCGCCTCGCTAAAACTCGCAATATTCCTATCTTCGTTGTCGGTCACGTTACTAAAGACGGCATGATTGCCGGGCCGAAAGTAATTGAACATATGGTTGATACCGTCTTGCAATTTGAAGGCGAAGCGCATTATGCTTATCGCATTCTGCGAGCATTGAAGAATCGATTTGGCTCAACAAATGAGATTGGTATCTTTGAGATGCATGATACGGGCTTGCGCGAAGTTCTAAATCCTTCGGAGATATTTCTTTCTGAACGTCATTACGGCGCATCCGGTTCAACCGTGGTAGCCAGTATTGAAGGCTCACGTCCGATTCTCGTTGAAGTACAGGCCTTAGTGACGCCAACGAACTATGGTATGCCGCAGCGCACGAGTACCGGTTTTGACTATCGGCGTCTTGCACTTTTACTCGCAGTACTAGAGAAACGTGTTGGACTTAATCTTGGACAGCAAGATGTGTTTGTGAATGTGGCGGGCGGTATTCGCATAGATGAACCGGCAGTGGATTTAGGAATTGCAGTATCTATCACATCGAGCTTGCGCGATATTCCAGTTGATTCATCGTCAGTAGCAGTTGGTGAAATTGGTTTGGGCGGAGAGATTCGAACCATAGGGCAAATTGAAAAGCGCGTGCATGAAGCTTCAAAGCTTGGTTTTAAACGCATCATAGTTCCTCAGCATAATCTGAAAACCTTCAAATCAAATAGCGATATTGAAATTATCGGTATTGATCGTATCGAACAAGCAATTGAAGCATTGTTGATGTGATACCAAATGGAAATAAAAAAGCTAAAAGGTATAGAGGGAAAAAGGATAGGGATTGTAAATCAAATAAACAGGAACCCCCCTTTTTCCTATTCGCATTTAGAATTCCGCATTTTAATGAATTCCTAATTTCCAGTTTCTAATTGTTATTCCAAATGGCCAAAATTATTCTTGCCACACACAATATTCACAAAGCGCGGGAATTGAAGACGCTCCTTAGTGATCTTGATGTTGATGTGCTCACGCTCGACGATATTTCCATTGACATAGTTTTGAAAGAAGAAGGCAATACGTTCGAAGCGAATGCAATCCAAAAAGCCAGGATTGTACATAATCAAACAAAACTTCCATCACTTGCTGATGACTCTGGTCTGGAAGTGTTCTATCTTAACGGCCGCCCTGGAGTGTTCTCCGCTCGCTACGCCGGTGCAGAAGCAACAGATGATATGAACAACCAAAAACTGCTGTATGAAATGCGGGGTGTAGCGCCACGCAGGCGGCGCGCCCAATTTCGTTCAGTCCTTGCACTTATCAATGACGGATCGGAGGATATAACTGAAGGAATTTGCCCCGGTATACTTGGGGAAACACCGCGTGGAATAAATGGTTTTGGATACGATCCGATTTTTATTCCGGATGGTTTTAACAAAACATATGCAGAGCTAACGGCCGAAGAAAAGAACCTTATAAGTCATCGTGCACGTTCATTTGCGAAAATGATCGAAGTGATGAAAACAAAACTTCTGACCACTCGCAATAGATAAACGGAGCCATTTCTTGACTAAGTGAACGATTCTTGTTATTATTTATACGATCTATGTATCGCTACATACAGAGGTAATTTGAATGCTCACGCGAGAGGAACGGATACATAACCTTCAATCGACAATGCTATTTCATGAATTGTCAGATGTTGAAGTAGCAGACATTCTTGATAGGTTTAAAGAAGAACAACATCCGGCAGGAACAATCCTTTTTGAAGCGAATACATCAGGCGACAAGGTCTTTATTATTGAAAAAGGAATTATCCGAGTTTCTCGTGTAACCATGTTTGGCGAAGAGACAACATTGGATATTTTGCAATGTGGAGAAATTGTTGGTGAGCTTGCATCGCTCGATGGTCAATCGCGCTCGGCACGGGCAACGTGTATCGAAGATTCAATTCTCCTCTCACTTAATAAAGCAGAATTTGAAAAATTGCTGCTAAGCAGCTATAAGGTTGCATTCAATCTTCTCGGTGAGTTAAGCACCCGTATTCGTAAAGCAGATGATACTATCGTCAAACGGCTTGAAGAACAGCGAAGAGCACAGGAAATTCGTTTCAACAAACTACAACGGCTTATTGAAGCAAGCAAGATTATAAACTCTACCCTTAACCTTGAGGAATTACTTGAATTGATTCTCAATGCAGCAACGCAGAGTATCCAAGCAGATCGAGGGACACTTTACCTTGTTGATGACATTAAAAAAGAGTTATGGTCAAAAGTGCATCAAGGAACAGATATGGTTGAGATTCGCCTGCCAATTGGAAAGGGATTAGCGGGATATGTCGCGGCGACTGGCGAGACGATACTTATCCCTGATACTTATGCCGATCCTCGTTTCAATCCGGAGATCGACAAACGCACAGGTTACCGAACGCGCAATATGCTTTGTATGCCGATGAAAAACAAAGACAGAAAAATTATCGGCGTCTTCCAACTCTTGAATAAAAACCAAGGATCTTTTGATAACGATGATGTCTCTTTCATAGATGCGCTTTCTGCCCATGCCTCTGTAGCGATTGAGAATGCACATATGGCGCAGGAGATGGTTGCGAATGAACGATTGTCTGCGGTCGGAAAGATGGCAAGCGTTATTATTCACGATATCAAGAATCCGATGGGTACGCTTCGTGTGTATGCACAGGTGATGAAGAAGAAATCCGGAAATGAAGAAGCGAACAAACTCGCCGATGAAATGATTCATCAGGTGGACCGCTTCGTTAATATGACGCAAGAAATCTTAGATTTTACACGCGGTGTAAGCGCCTCGAATTTCCAGGAGCTCGAATTCTTCGATGTGATGAATAGTGTATTGGATTTTATTGAAAAAGATTTGGAGAAGAATAATATAAAGCTGAAGAAGTTCGCGCAATTTAGAGGAGTAGTAAATATAGATCAAGATAAATTGGTGCGAGTGTTTTACAATATTGCGAGCAACGCACGCGATGCAATGCCTCAGGGTGGTACATTAACTGTTACAACTATTGAAGAGAACGGTTTCGTGCGCATTGATTTCACGGATACTGGAACAGGTATGCCGGAAGAAGTTAAGGAGCGTATCTTTGAACCATTCATGACATATGGCAAGAAGCATGGTCACTGGCCTCGGCATGTCCATTGTAAAAAAAGTGATAGACGATCACAATGGAAAGATCGAAATCACAAGTGTGATGGGTAAGGGAACAACCATTACAATTTATCTCCCCTTTAAGAAATCTTAAGAAAGTTCTGTTTTCAGTCTTTCACAATTCGGCGCCATGTGCGCCGTTTCTTTTTCCTATCCATTAAACATCAGTAGTATTTATTATGAAGTCCTAACTGAAATAAGAATCCTTATGGTTACGCGCGCTTGAGCGAATTGATTTTTTTAATAATTCCGATATGTTTTCTTAGTGTATGATTGTTCGGATTATTCATGGGCAAATTTTTTTCGAACTGGACAAATATCGGAATATCGATAACTTACGGAATTGCGACAACTAAAGAGAGCAAGTATAAGGGAAAAGCCTTCCTCTTGTTTTCTGAGAGGAAGGCTTCCTACGTGATTTTCTTTTGGATTATCGGGAAAAACCGAGAAGGATAGATACTGCAACCCAAACAACCCACAGCGCAAACGCGACTCCCATACCTGCTCCGGTCGATTTCCCGGACAACTTACTCAATCCAATACCGATAACAGCGGCTTCCCAAATGGAAAAGATATTAATTGCTGAAAGAAGCTTGTGAAAATTGGATGTCAAATCGAAGCTGCCCAAAACCGCTAGCGCGGCACTGGGTGTTGCAGTCATCGTGCCGAGGCCTACCATCATTAACGCTGTAATAATACCGCCGAGCACGCCAATCCATGATGCAATACCATACAGCTCAAGATGTTTCCCATACCCTTCATTCGATTTAAGAATTGTTTTATTAGTAAGCCAAAGGAATAACGCACCTCCGAAATAGTATACACAAATAAAAACCGCTGCCCCAATAATACCAAACACAATCATCATTCCGCCCATTGAATCCATTCGGGATTCAGCTTGATCGGCTTGTTCTTGTGTGAGTTTTCCTTTCTCAACTTGCATTTGAATAGCTTTACTTTGAACGTCTTTCATTTCAACTTTCAATGTCTCGTTCGTGAAAATCATAACAGTGACGATAATGGTGACAAGCAAAGTAGCAAGAAGAGGAATAACCCATAACATAGGTTTTGAAGCTGTCCCCTTCAGATTTTGAAAAACTTCAGAAGGCGAGGTGAACACATCCATGAATGTCGTTCCTAGCGATGGGGCTTGTGGCAAAGGTTGTTGTTCTTCCATAGTTACTCCATTAGGTTGTTATTAGATAACTGCAGAGTGGATTAATTAAATTATACTGAATATTTTTGTGAAAGCAAATATCTATAATTAACTGAAATAGTAATGCACAAATCAGAAATGATAGGAACGGATATGGCGTTTTATAACAATTTTGTAGCGGAAAAAGGGATAGCTGGATAACTCATTCTATGAACACATAGGCCACCGTCGTCTTTTTATTCATGAAACCATACCGCAAGTGTCAATGGAATCACAGAAAAAGTTCACGTACCTTTGATGGTCGTTCTGCGGCATCTATATTCTTTAACGATGCAGAAAGGAATTTCGTTGCATGAAAATTGACTTGAATCGAAAAGTTGTGCTTGTGAGCGGTGGTTCACGTGGTATCGGTGCGGCAATTGTCAAGGTTTGTGCGGAAGCTGGGGCAGATATTGTGTTCACGTACATTGCCAACAAGAAAAGTGCTAAGCAAGTAGAAACAGTTGTAAAGAAATTTGGACGAAGATGTTTGGTGTTGAAAACGTCAGTGAGCAACCAGAAACAAGTGCACAATGCCGTACGGAAAACCATGCGAAAATTCGGGCGCATTGATATTCTCGTGAACAATGCCGGTATCTGGAAATACGGCGCCATAGGAAAAATGACCGAGCAGCAATGGGATGAAATGCTCGATATTAACTTAAAAGGCACGTTCTTGTTTACTAACGAAGTCGTTCCGGTAATGAAGAAGCAAGGAAACGGGAAAATTATCAATATCGCTAGCACTGCAGGTCAGCGCGGAGAGCCATTCCATTCTCATTATGCGGCATCAAAAAGCGGGATGATTGCTTTCACTAAATCCATTGCTGTAGAATTGGCACCTCATAATGTCATCGTTAATTGTGTCTCTCCCGGTTGGGTAGCGACCGATATGACAGCAAGGGAACTTCGTGATCCAAATATTGGTGAAGAAATTCAGAGAATCATTCCACGCGGCCATGTAGCGACAGCAGAAGAAATTGCTGGATCTGTTCTTTTTCTCGCCTCGGAACTCTCAAATCATCTTGTTGGTTCTATAATAAGTGTTAACGGCGGAGCCGTTATGTCGAATTAAACATCTCTTAGATGATGCGTTGGGAGTGAGATACTCTTGCGGTCTATAAATATCGATGTGTAAAAGGAATGCAAAATGAAATCCCACGAATTAACGATACAAGGAATGAACTGCAACCATTGTATTATGCATGTAAAACAGGCACTTGAATCTGTGCACGGCCTCCAAGTGGAAGAAGTGCAAATAGGAAAGGCCCGAGTGATGTATGATGACGATAAAATTGCTAATGTCCTTTCAGAAAAAGTAGAAGAAGCTGGATACAAGGTCGTTGTCATAGCATGAATGAAACTGCACGCCATATCTCTACGTTGACATTGCCCGTAGAAGGGATGACCTGCGCCAGTTGTGTTGCACGTGTTGAAAAGACGTTAAAAAAAATTGAAGGAGTAGATACTGCGAACGTCAATCTTGCAACGGAGACGGTTGCACTTTCTTATGATCCGACAAAGACGTCTATCGACGTTCTGGCAAAAGTTGTTGAAGGTGCAGGATACAAGTTAACAGTTCCTCAGAAACCTTCCGAAGGTTCCTCTGTTTATGCCTTGCGACCTTCGGAAGGTTACGTTGAAAGTCATCAGGATAAATCTTACCGTCAACTTAAGGGCGAATTCCTCTTCAGTCTCATACTTACCATTCCTATCATGCTAATCAATATGCTAAGCATGACTGCATGGTTTATGTCTCACATTTCTCTGTCGATAGATGAGGCCAATAAATTGTTATTGATTCTCACGACACCGGTGATGATAGTATCAGGAAAACGTTTTTTTAAGCCGGCGTGGAAATTGACTCAGCATTTCGCAGCGGATATGAATACACTGATTGCCATAGGTACAGGAGCGGCATTCTTATACAGCACTGCTATTGTGCTTTTCCCGTACTGGTTTCCAACGGGTACGAATCTTTATGATGTCTATTTTGATTCCGCGGCAGCGATTATCACACTCATATTGATGGGAAGAATGCTTGAAGCTCGTGCAAAGCATAAAGCTTCCGATTCCATAAAATTATTATTGGGTCTTCAACCCAAAATAGCACGGATCATCAAAGACAAGAAGGAAATTGAGGCTCCGATTACGGAAGTTGTTGTCGGTGATGTTATAAGAGTACGCCCTGGTGAACGCATTCCGGTCGACGGAATTATTCTCAAAGGTGATTCTTCTGTTGACGAATCAATGATGAGCGGCGAAAGCATTCCCGTTGAAAAAGCTGTTGGCGATCGAGTAATCGGCGGTACGATTAATCGAAATGGGAGTTTTGAATTTCGCACTTCTGCCGTCGGTGCCTATACGGTTATTGCGCATATCGCAAAGCTTGTAGAAGAAGCACAGGGCTCCAAAGCTCCCATTCAGCATCTTGCCGATAGAATTGCATCGGTCTTCGTGCCGGTCGTGATGGTAATTGCACTTGCGGCATTTTGTATTTGGTATTTCGCAATCGGCATTGGTTTTTCCGCTGCTCTGATGAACGCAATTGCGGTTCTTGTCATTGCATGTCCATGCGCACTTGGACTTGCAACTCCTACGGCAATTATGGTCGGCACGGGCAGAGGGGCATCGCTTGGTGTGCTTATAAGAAACGCCGAGAGTCTTGAACGTGCACATAAAATAAATACGATTGTATTTGATAAAACCGGTACAATCACTTCCGGCACACCTTCGGTAACGGATATTCAGGGGTACAATGATACCGATGAACAGACAATAATTCGTTTGGCAGCTTCGCTGGAAAAAAAGTCTGAGCACCCATTGGGTGAGGCCATTGTGCGAGAAGCGGCAAACCGTTCTCTAAGTTTGGACGAAATAGATTCGTTTAATTCTCATACCGGATTCGGCGTAGAGGGAACTGTGAAAGGACGGAAAGCAACTATTGGCAGTGAGAAAATGATGCGGGATGCATCGATAGATATTTCGCCTGCATCAGGCGCAATCCTTCGATTTTCAGAGCAAGGCAAAACATTAATTTTGGTTGCCGTCGATGGGAGATTAATTGGTTTGATTGCCGTTGCAGATACACTTCGCCCTTCATCAAACAAAACGGCGATGGAATTGAAAGAGATGGGATTCGAACTGGTACTGCTCACGGGCGATAACTCTCGCACGGCACATGCGATTGCTGCGCAAGCCGGTATCGAAAAAGTGTTCGCTGAAGTTTTACCGCAAGAAAAAGCAGCGAATATAAAAGAGCTTCAATCGCAAGGGAAGATTGTTGCGATGGTCGGTGACGGTATGAATGATGCGCCTTCGCTGGCACAGGCGGATGTAGGCATTGCGGTAGGAACCGGCACGGATATCGCCATGGAAACTGCGGATATTACATTAATGAAATCCGATCTCAGAGGAGTTCTTCGAGCAATTCGCCTTTCCCGACAGACCATGCGTACGATCAAGCAGAATCTTTTCTGGGCGTTTGTCTATAATAGTATTGGCATTCCGCTGGCGGCGATAGGTTTACTCAATCCGATGTTTGCAGCTGGTGCGATGGCATTGAGTTCTGTAAGTGTGGTGACGAACTCGTTGAGATTAAGAAGAGTGAGGCTATAAGGTGCTCAAGTTTTTTGTTTTGCTTGAAAGATGTGTTGATGTAAATTATTCTTCGTTTAGTTTTCCAAAATAAAACTTGTTATGTCTTTTACCAATTCATCTGCTAACGGTAAGGAAGGATTATTGTATGTGGCCACATTCTCTTGTCTATCACCCTCTACAATTCTGAAAATATGATTCATTTTATCGATCAATACTAAATGTGATTGAGGGTTTGCTTTTGAAAGCCGTTTTGCATCTTCGACAGTTACTTGAATATCATTTGTACCCTGTATAATAAGAATTGGAATGAAGAGTTTCTGTATTTCGATTTGCGGGTCATACTTAAACCAGGAAATCAAATAAGGCTGCACACTTAATCTAAAAAGAGATTGAAGCATCGGATTCACATTGTCCACGATTTTTCCTTTTGCCAAGCTGTCTATAATGGGATAAGATAAATCCTGAACTTCTTTGAGTTGAGCGCTCAATTGCACTTTAATAATTTTATCCGCCGGCTGTCCTGCACCGGCAATAGAAATAAACTTATCCGCAGTAGTTGAGGCAATCATTCCAATAAGTGAACCCTCACTGTGTCCTATGACAATAATTTTTGAAAAACGCTTGTCTTGCTTTAACATTTGGATCCACTCTTTTGCATCATTCACTAAGTCATCAAAACGAATATCGGATTCATTTTTCATCGCTGCTTTGCTTTCTGCAACGCCTCTTTTATCATAGCGTACAGAAGCTATATTATTTTCAGCAAGTCTATAAGCAAGTTTTTTATAAGCATCGCATTTCATCATGGGATTATTGCAATCCCTGTCCGTTGGTCCAGAACCTGCAATTATTAATGCTAAAGGAATTTTAGTGAATTCCTTAGGAGTTGTTAATGTCCCAAAGATTTGTCCGGATTTGGTTTGCAAGATGATTTGCGTTTCCATAAAAGTTGTGTCTTTATTTTCCGTTGCTATTACTATTTTATCTTTTTCAATTTTTACTCTTGATAAATTCATTGGGAAAGATTGTCCTGCCTGCATAAAAGTTCCAACAATATTAAGGTCTTTGTCTAAAGTCCCTTCGTATTCAATTCTTGCATTTGTTATCGCAAGTTTTAAAATTGATTGGTCAAAACTTGTTGTGGTCACAGGAATTCCATTTGCCCCTTGGTCTGGGCTATCCATTGTTGAACTATAACAATTGTCCGTTTTAATGATATTGAATACAATTCTCAATTGAATTCCTTGAACTTTTAATATTCCATTCCATTGTCCAGTGATGTCTTGCCCCAACATAGTTAATGATGTCATAAATGTAAGCAGGACTAATGTTACCTTTTTCATTTTGTATAACTTTCTTGTTGTTTGTATATTATAGTTGGTAAAACTAATTCCTTATGCTGTGTCACCTATTTGCCTGGCTAACTGTGTTTATAATGTAGGAAAGTGAAGATACGCCTTCTGCGCAATAGAGTAATAAATTATGCTGCTGCTGAGCGCTGGGCATCCCGACGTGCGGTGAGCAGAATATAACAACTCAGAAAGACTATCAAAGGAAATTGCTGAATGCGTTTTACCGTATGTGAGAATGTTATCTCGGAACGAAGGCGAATGCCCCAACGATTTCGGAAATGAATTATCTGTTCGTCAAAACTGGAATGGACATCGAGCGTGTTTCTAAAAAATCCTATCTTCACAGAATACGTTTCTTCTTCGCCAATCGTCATGATTCCGGAACGCTTAAAAAAACTGGGCTGGTACGTCGCAACGATATCGCCGTTTTGTGCGCTCGCTATAATCTTTTTGGGTCTTAAAAGCCCTTGCCTGTCAAACGACCATATACCATCGGCGGATACCGCTTCTGAGCGGTTGTTCCAGAACCTCGACATTTTGATACTGCCAAGGAGTTCATCGCCAAATCTTATTTCATAATAAGGTTTCCATATGCTCGGTTGATGAAGCATGAGTGTAAAATCAAGATAAGATGTTATTGATTTCATGAGAATTTCCAGAGTATTGAGAATTATTATTTTATCATCTATCAGAATTACTAAGCCGAAGGATCTGCCGAATTATCGGAAGATTCCTTCGGCTTCGCTCTTCCTGCTTTCTTTACTGCATCAGTCAATAAAAATTCGATCTGTGCATTGACACTGCGCAAATCATCCGCAGCCCATTTCTCGAGAGAAGCATGAAGCGCTTCATCGAGACGAAGCAGGAATTTTTTCTTTTCACCCATTAGTACAGTGTGCCCGTATTAATGATCGGTTGTGCCTCGGATTCCGAAACCAATGCGACCATGAGATTGTTGACCATACTCGCTTTCTTTTCTTCATCTAAGGTCACAATTTTTTGCTCGCTTAACAAATTCAGTGCATGCTGGACCATCCCAACGGCGCCTTCCACGATTTTCTGGCGTGCTGCGATGATTGCCTGCGCTTGCTGGCGCCGCAGCATTGCTTGTGCAATTTCCGGAGCATAAGCAAGATGCGTTAAACGGGACTCTACTACCTCGACACCGGCAACTTGCAGGCGGTTCTGAAGTTGTTGCTTGAGATTATCTGCAACTTCCTGCGGATTGCCCCGCAGCGAAGAGCGGACTTCATCTTGCGAATCATATGGAAACTCGCTTGCAAGCGCACGGATAGCAGTCTCACTTTGAATAGCAATAAATTGTTCGTAATTCTGAACATCGAACAATGCCCGCGCCGAATCTACAACATACCATACAACGACAGATGCAATTTCAATCGGGTTCCCATGCGAATCGTTTACTTTTATTTTATCGCTGTTAAAATTGTGGATGCGCAGGGAAATATGGCGCTTGATAGCAAACGGATTTGCCCACCAGAAACCATCCAGACGGATGGAACCGATATATTTTCCAAAAAGTACGAGCACACGCGCTTCGTTCGGTTGGACAATGAGAAATCCGGCAGAAAAAATTCCTGTCGCGAGAAGCAGCGGTATAGCGATCCATAAAATCCATAACGCTCTCTCCGTCGCTATCGTATAGATTAGAAGAGCGCTCGTTGCAAGAAGCAAGAAAAGAATGAAAGCGGCAGTATAGCCATTCATTTTGAAAGCTTTCGTTTCAGTAACTGTTTGCATTTTTTCCTCCTATTGAATTGTAATGCTATTATAATGATAGCATAATGATATCATATATGTCAAGTACTTTTTTAAGATTTTTTTATGGAAATAATACATTGTACATACTGGGTTTACAACTCAGATATTTAATGTCGGAGAAATGGCTTTTTAGTTCCGTAAGTGTTGTGACGAACTCGCTGAGGCACGAGGCGTGAAGTTGTAGGGTGTTTGGATTTTTTTTGGGGGGAGATTCAGAAAGATTAAGTTTGGAGTGAGTTGCACTCACGACCTTTTTGTTCGGGAGAATATCCCCTTACGTCCTTAATCTTTTCTCGAGCAGTTGGTTCTAGCTATTTTGTGCTCAATTTAATTGCTATGAGTGCTTTGGCAGTCTCGATATCCTTTTTATTTTTAAATAGAACTGTCAGTCCCCGGATCTTACCATAATGTTTCCCATCCTTGAACTGTTTTTTCATTTCCGCTGGAATGGTGCTGTCCGCAATTGCCTTTGTAGCTCTATCGGTAAAGTAAAACGTGATTCTGAAAGTCCCTTTGATAACGCCTAACCAGAAGACATTCTTTTTCTTCCGCATATTCTTCATCAGCCAGCTTTTCCCGTCGTTGTAATACCGCCACTCCGAAGTAATATCAGGATAGTTCACATGAAGATATCCAAAAAAGGAATCCCAGATGTCTTTCATTTTCCCGAGATGTAAAGAGATTATTTCATCAGTGGGAAATTGTGTTTTATCGGAGAGTACCGGTAGATCCATGTTCATTCCTCCTGAACAAAGTTATCAGCAGTTGCTATTGCACTATGTGATGAAGCGAATTCCTAAAAAGTTAGCGCGAATGGGAACCACTGTAGTAAAGTGTAGTATTAATTTGAATTAGAAACAAGGTTTCTCAAAGGGATGTATAACTCTCCAAACAGTATGGCGGGTAAACTATATGTTCCTACAATAGCCCATAAGCAGGGTCGAAGTGCCTGTGTCCGATTAGCCAATAAAGATTGCGATTAACATTACAGGTTGCTATATTAACCTATATATTATCACCCTTTGTAGGGACAGAAAGTATTTCGTGAAACATTTATCGATCCTTTTTCCGAACATCAAAGGTGGGGAAAAAAGTATAAGTTGTGCGTTACCAATAATTCATAAAACGAAATATCACCATATTTTCTTTTAAATATTTTTTATTCACTTTTTTGAAAGGAGTTTTTCATGGGAACGACCACAGTCACTCTTTCGACGGTTGCCAGCTTTTTTTTCATAATTCTTTTTTTGTATTTGCTTTACATTATTGGCGGGGTTTCGCAGAATGTAAAGAAATTGTTGGAAAAAGTACAAGAGTTAGAGAACAAATTGAATTCTAAACAATAGACATCTTCGTTGTAGTTATCTGGACACTTGTCTAAACAAAACTCAAAAAACTCCTTCAGGATTTTTGGTACATTGGCGCGCCAAAAATTCTGAGAGATTTGCGCTCACTTTTTAGTACCCACCAGATTAAATATATTGGAGCCTATCTCAAAAATGATTTGAAGTCATATTGAGCGTTCGCCTGAGCTCACGCCGAAGGCTTGTCGAAATGTGACTAAACACTCTACAGCCAGACTTCGACATGCTCAGTCTGACTGTAACGACATATTTCTGAGATAGGTTCTAGTAAAAAAATAATCTAAATTTTGTATGGTTTATTTTAGAAAATAATCGCCACTCCGAAGTAATTTCAGAATGGATCTCATGAAGATATTTAAAAAGGAGACTTAAATATCTTCTGTTTTTCCGAGACGCGAAAAGATTATTCCTTCCGGAAGAAAATGCATTTTATTGAAAAGCACCGGTTGATCCATGTTCATTCCTCCTGAACAAAGTTCTCAACAGAAACAATTGCATTGTAGTGATGAAGCGAATCCCCAAAAAGTTAGCACAAATGGGAACCTCTGGTTGTAAAGTGTAGTGAGTTTTGAAGTCAGAATCAAGGAAGCTGGAGTCTGGGTAGTGTCTCAGTTTCGTGCGGTCAGGACTTACGTCCTGACCGATCCTGTTGGATGTCAGGAGGAAACTCCTGACATCACTCGCCAGTAATATTAAATTGAGACACTACCGGGGTCTGTGAGTAGATGAGTCGTAGGGGCTTGACATGTCAAGCCCAGGCTCTGTTCGATGAACCAATAAAGATTACAGGTTGCAATTTCCCAATCATTGTTTTGGATATCCTACGGTCTGTGCAAGAATAATCTTTTGTTCCGGCCGAAGCTTCAATTCTTTCGTTAGAGTTTCACGATCGACCATTCCTCTCACAACAGTTGCCAGTCCCTGCGAAGCACAATAAAGGTATACATTCTGTGCAATGAATCCAGTAGCAGCAGAACTCCAACGAATTTTATCTTCTTCGTTTGTGCGAGTTATTCGCTTCTCATTTGAGATATACACGAGATTAAGAGGTGCTTCTTTTACGAAATCTTGTTTGCCGGTAGCCTCGCGTAAATCTTTTTTGGTAATGAGTAATAAGCTATTCGATTTTGCATCATACGTATATGTCCCATTTTGTATCATCACATAAATATCAATTTCTTGCCAGTTCATAGCCGATGGAGCCGTTCGTTTTCCGCTTTCAGGACGATTTATTCCGTCTGCTGCCCAAAGAAGATTCGAAAGCTCTTGCAGTGGCAGTGGTTTTGAGTCAAAGCTCCTCAACGATTGTCGAAGCTTTAATGCTTGCATCAAAGGTTTGCCGATCTCAGTCTGTGGTTGAGGAAGCTGGATGGGTTTTAGGTCTTGAGCTAAAGAGATGGAGAGAGAAATAATTAGAAAAAGAAAAACGCGGCAGAACTTCATCTTTGTATTCCTTTATTAGTGGTTATGTTTAAATAATCTATCCCCAAAATCATAAAAAGGCAAACGAAATGATATGTGGTTTTCAAGCCAAATATTTAATGATCGCGCAAGTGATTTTTTTAGAATCGCCATTTCTCTTTGATTTTTCCAACTAAATGCGTATCTTAATGGCGAAATTTCAATATAATCCACACCTTATATACTATAAATATATGAGGGAAAGGGATTTTCCCAAAATTATGGATACTGAACAACAAATGGCATTAGGCTATTGGCTTATAAACGAATGCTGATAACTGAAAGCTAATAACTCATACAGGTAGAACTAACATAGGAGTAATAAGATGGATCGATATAAAGAATTGCTAGATCTTGTAGCAACATTCCAAGGAGATTTTGAAAAATTTTATTTGAAGCAGAATAAATCGGCTGGTGTGCGTTTACGTAAACATATGGCCAACTTAAAAAGGAAAGCACAGGAAATTCGTAATGAGGTTCAAGATGTAAAGGCAAAGATGGCGGAAGAAACATCACAGCCAACCCCGCCAACACCAGCAGCATAAATTCATTATTTTCAATTAGCTTGCCTGCAATTTGCTATACTGGCAAGCTAATTGTTTGTATAAAATTTAATTTGTTTTATCTGTTATGTAAAGATGTCTGAGATATAAGGCTCGAACGCATTTTTATGAGTATCAATGAGCAATTTCATTTTCCATTGAAATGAGCAAAGTATTTTGGCGTAATTGGTTTTATTAAACAACACCGATGTTTAGTTTGCAGGCAGAACCTCTTGAAACGGTTTTTTAGTTATCAAGTTATTAATAAGTTTGTAAGGGAATAAAAAATAATGAAAAAATATATATTGCTTGGCCTGCTTGCTGGTACCGCAATTTCATTAGGACTGTTATTCCTTATACGGAAGAGATCTGAAGGAATGGAATTTCATGATTTTGTTGATTCATCTTCAATCGCAGACGATCTCTTTGGAAAAGCGTTCCGCGAATTACCGGATAAACCATGATAGTACTATCACCGGATTCGGAGAGACAGAAGTGTGTGGAGTCTTTAGTATTCGGTGGTGATTTAAATAATCTCGAAATCGTAAGATATATTTCTAAAGAAAAATTCTTGCAGTAAAAGAAATGAGTTTGTTTTAGCAATGACAGATCTAAACGAACAACGAAAAAAAGTTGAAGAGCTTAAGCGAAAAATTCTTGAGCAGAAAAAGAAAGGCGATGCGACGTTATCGTCAGATCTGCCTACAAATAAATCTCCAGACGAGACAACGGAACAGAAGGCACCTGATCAGAGTCAAGCACAGGATATTAAACAGCAAGTTAAGATAGAGACTCAACATCAAACAGAGGAAGTAAAAGACAAAATAGATAAAATTGCTCCCCGACAACAAGAAGAAGAGAAACGGCCCACAGAGACAGAAAAAAATGCACAGGTCCAACATACGGTTGCGGTTGCTTCTTTGCAGGCATATGCGCAGACTCTTAAAGAAGCATGGGCAAATGGATCGTTAAGTAAAGATGAAGAAAATTTGTTGTCGACGTTACGAAAATCAATGGGTATTAGCAATGAAGAGCATTTGAGTTTAGAACGAGAACTTCGGCTTGAAATCTATTCGCAGGCAATTTTTGACATTTGGAAGAATGCATCTATAACACTTCAAGATTTAGATAGGCTGGATGTTCTGCGGGAGAAGTTTAATATTTCAGCTGAAGAACATATGCGATTGGAAAAGCAAGTTCGGAATGAAATATTAAGACGACATTAAATTATTCTTAAGTAATTTGAAATAGATGTTGACTTTTAGAGATTGATATGCTATATTAAAATCCCGCACAATTGCGGCGGAAGTTCCTTATAAAAAGAGTTTGAATGCCCATTGTTACATGGGCATTTTTATCGTTAGTCCCGTTTGAAACGGGATAAGGATGTTCTTTGAAAAAGTGTGCACGACAAATGTCAATTTAACTGGGTTTCAACCCTAATTGAAATGTCTAACGACTCAGAGATTAGGTTATCAGACTTGAAATTGAGAATATAAAAATTCTACAATGGAGAGTTTGATCCTGGCTCAGGACGAACGCTGGCGGCGTGCCTAACACATGCAAGTCTTGGGAGAAAGAGGTAGCAATATCTTGAGTAAACCGGCGCAAGGGTGAGTAACACGTAGGTAATCTGCCTATAGGACGGGAATAACTTCGAGAAATCGAGGCTAATGCCCGATGATATTCCGTTACAGCATTGTAATAGAATCAAAGGTCGAAAGGCGCCTTTAGATGAACCTGCGTCCCATTAGGTAGTTGGTGAGGTAATGGCCCACCAAGCCGACGATGGGTAGCTGGTCTGAGAGGACGATCAGCCACACTGGAACTGAGACACGGTCCAGACTCCTACGGGAGGCAGCAGTGAGGAATATTGCGCAATGCCCGAAAGGGTGACGCAGCGACGCCGCGTGGAGGATGAAGGCCCTATGGGTCGTAAACTCCTTTTGTGAGGGAATAATTTCTCGCTATATGCGAGATTGAATGTACCTCAGGAAAAAGCATCGGCTAACTACGTGCCAGCAGCCGCGGTAATACGTAGGATGCTAGCGTTGTCCGGATTTACTGGGTGTAAAGGGAGCGCAGGCGGGTTGGTAAGTCGGTGGTGAAATTCTCGGGCTTAACCCGAGTACTGCCATCGATACTGCTAATCTTGAGTGCAGAAGAGGTTGATGGAATTCTAGGTGTAGCGGTGAAATGCGTAGATATCTAGAAGAACACCGATGGCGAAGGCAGTCAACTGGTCTGCTACTGACGCTCATGCTCGAAAGCGTGGGGATCAAACAGGATTAGATACCCTGGTAGTCCACGCCCTAAACGATGAATACTCGATGTCGGCTCGCAAGGGTCGGTGTCTAAGCTAACGCATTAAGTATTCCACCTGGGGAGTACGATCGCAAGGTTGAAACTCAAAGGAATTGACGGGGGCCCGCACAAGCAGTGGAGCATGTGGTTTAATTCGATGCAACGCGAAGAACCTTACCTGGGTTTGAAAGGCTCTGTAAACCGGTGAAAGCCGGCTAGTGTAGCAATACACACGGAGTACAGGTGCTGCATGGCTGTCGTCAGCTCGTGCCGTGAGGTGTTAGGTTAAGTCCTGCAACGAGCGCAACCCCTGCACTTAGTTGCCATCAGGTAATGCTGGGCACTCTAAGTGGACTGCCTACGCAAGTAGTGAGGAAGGTGGGGATGACGTCAAGTCCTCATGGCCCTTACACCCAGGGCCACACACGTGCTACAATGGCCACTACAATGGGCTGCAAAATCGCAAGGTTGAGCCAATCCCATAAAAGTGGTCTCAGTTCGGATTGAGGGCTGCAACTCGCCCTCATGAAGCTGGAATTGCTAGTAATCGCGGATCAGCACGCCGCGGTGAATACGTTCCCGGGCCTTGTACACACCGCCCGTCAAGCCATGGAAGCTGGGAGTACCCGAAGCCGTTCACCCAACCGCAAGGAGGGAAGCGTCTAAGGTAAAATCAGTGACTGGGGCTAAGTCGTAACAAGGTAGCCGTATCGGAAGGTGCGGCTGGATCACCTCCTTTCTAAGGAGATCTCGTCCGAGCAATCGGAACGAAAATCTCATACAATTCTGCCCAATTAAGTTGGCAAGAATCGTGCACACTTTTTATTTTTTTTCGTGTTAGTTTAACTCTGGGCCTGTAGCTCAGGTGGTTAGAGCGCACGCCTGATAAGCGTGAGGTCAGTGGTTCAACTCCACTTAGGCCCACACTGGGGTATGTGTCCGGACGCCAGCTACGGGGCTGTAGCTCAGCTTGGGAGAGCGCCTGGTTTGCAACCAGGAGGTCGCCGGTTCGATCCCGACCAGCTCCACGAGATTTCGGAATTCTAATTTCGAAATATTTTTTTGTTCTTTGACAATTGGGAAGTGTGAATAATTCTAGTAACGACTAGTAGCTGTTAGGTAATGCAAATTATTTGACGAGCAAACGAGTGAACGATTATTCCAAATGCATAACCTAAATATTTATTTTCAAGTTTTTCTGTCCGAAATTCTAATGATGCACCTTTGTCTCGTAATAAGAGATGATTTATCTGTGTATCAACAAAGATTTTTGGTTAAGTTACTAAGAGCATATGGTGGATGCCTAGGCACCAAAAGGCGATGAAGGACGCGGTTACCTGCGATAAGCGTCGGCAAGGCGGAAGCAGCCTCTGACCCGACGATTTCCGAATGGGGAAACCCACTGCGAGTCATGTCGCAGGTACTCGTTGATGAATTCATAGTCAACGGTGAGCAAACGAGGAGAAGTGAAACATCTCAGTAACCTCAGGAAGAGAAAACAATAGTGATTTCCGTAGTAGCGGCGAGCGAAATGGAAATAGTCTAAACCTTCTCACACGTTCAAGGCGCTGACCCTTGTGTGAGAGGTGTTGTGGGACTTTCAGGATGAATCAGTGATAATCCGGAGAGTCAAAAATCAATTTGTTAACTGAAGCTTCTGGAAAGCTGCACCATAGCGGGTGATAGTCCCGTAAGTAAAAGCAAATTGACTCTCGAAAGTATCCCAAGTACCACGGAGCAAGTGGAAGTCTGTGGGAATCTGCCAGAACCATCTGGTAAGACTAAATACTCTTTGGTGACCGATAGTGAACAAGTACCGTGAGGGAAAGGTGAAAAGCACCCTTAAGAAGGGAGTGAAATAGTACCTGAAACCATATGCTTACAAACGGTTGGAGCAAATCTTTACTGCTTGCAGTAGAGAGGAGTGACAGCGTGCCTTTTGCTTAATGAGCCTACGAGTTGCTGGTACGTTGCAAGGTTAAATGTCTAAGACATGTAGCCGTAGCGAAAGCAAGTCCTAACTGGGCGAACCAGTAACGTGCCGCAGACGCGAACCCGTGTGATCTACCCTTGGTCAGGATGAAGTGGCGGTAAAACGCCATGGAGGTCCGAACTGATGTGGGTTGAAAACCGCTCGGATGAACTGAGGGTAGGAGCGAAAGACCAATCAAACTCGGAGATAGCTGGTACTCCCCGAAATAGCTTTAGGGCTAGCCTTGTATCATAATATTACGCAGGTAGAGCACTGATTGGGCTAGGGTCGTCACAACGATACCAAACCCAGACAAACTCCGAATTGCGTTAATATGTTCTACAGGAGTCAGGCGACGACGGATAAGCGCCGACGCCGAGAGGGGAATAACCCAGACCGCCAGCTAAGGTCCCTAAATACAGGTTAACAGAGAAAGGATGTTAAGTTGCTCAGACAACTAGGATGTTGGCTCAGAAGCAGCCATTCATTTAAAGAGTGCGTAATAGCTCACTAGTCAAGCGACTTGGCGCCGATAATTCTCGGGACTCAAACCTGATACCGAAGCTGCGGATGTACAGCAATGTATGTGGTAGGGGAGCATTCCATCGACAGCGAAGGTGTTCCTTGAGGAATGCTGGAGTTGATGGAAACGCAGATGTAGGCATAAGTAACGATAAGAAATGCGAAAAACATTTCCACCGAAAATCTAAGGTTTCCTGAGCAACGTTAATCGTCTCAGGGTTAGTCGGGTCCTAAGTCGAGGCCGAAAGGCGTAGACGATGGCAATCAAGTTGAATATTCTTGAACCACTAGGTAATCGTTTGACCCTAAGGGGTGACGCAGAAGTGAAGTGGGGCCAGCTGTTGGAATAGCTGGTTTAAGCCTGTAGGCGTGGGAGATTGGCAAATCCGTTTCCCAGTTATCGCTGAGAGGTGAACAGGGTGCCCGTATGGGCCACAACTCCACGTAACCATGCTGCCAAGAAAAACCTCGTAGGGGAGATTATT
>CAVSHO010000004.1:0-14475 GCA_963727825.1 Ignavibacteriota bacterium
AATTCGCAATTTCGTCTGTTGTCGAATGACAGATCGAAGATTTCGAATATCTCCTGCAGAACGCACAAACGATAGTGCCACATAATCCACGTCATGTGCAAGACCGAACTTTAAATCTTCGATATCTTTATCTGTTAGTGATGGTGTGCTTAACTTGACACCAGGGAGATTCATTCCTTTATTTTCTTTCAGAATGCCGCCGTTCAACACCGTACATTCGACATCCTTCGTTGTCTTCGTTACCACCCGCACAGCCATCTTACCGTCATCCAATAAAATAGTATCTCCTGCTTTCACATCGTCTGGCAATTCACGATATGTAGTTGTAACTCGATGTTCATCTCCCTCAATTTCATCAATGGTGAATGTGAACATTGCCCCTTCTTTCAACTCTACAGATTTATTTTGCAACTTACCGGTACAAATCTTTGGCCCGCATAGATCCTGTAAAATGCTAATGTGCTCTCCAGTTAGTTTACTTGCCTCTCGTAATTTTTTATCGCTGCGAGATGATCCTCATGCGTTCCATGCGAAAAATTCAATCGTGCAACATCCATACCTGCTTGAATTAATTCCACCAATTGTTCAACACTTTGCGAAGCAGGACCGAGTGTACAAATAATTTTTGTCTTGGCAATGGTTATTTTACTTCTCATAATTCTGTCCTTTTATTTCTTCTCTTATTTTTACAAGCTGCGGCAGTATTTCGCCTGCTTTTCCAAGAAGTGTTTCATTAACACTGTGCGATATTTCCGTCAGCTCCATATTAATTTCTACGACATATGCACCCTGCTTCCGTGCTATTAAAGGCAGATTTGCGGCAGGATATACTAATGCCGATGTACCGACGGTGAAAAATAATTCACACCGGTTCGCTGCTTCTGTCGCCGCTTCAAAAACTCCTTCCGGCAGCATTTCGCCAAACCATACAATGTCAGGGCGAATGATTCCATTGCAGAATTTACAGTGCGGTACTTTGTTTTCTAAAGAGACTTCCACGTTAGCAGCAAATTTTCCACAATTGATACAATAGCTGCGCTCTATGTTTCCATGGAGTTCTAATACAGTTTTACTGCCAGCACGTACGTGTAAATTGTCGATGTTCTGCGTAACTAATGTGAAATCTTTTACCAATTCCTGCATTTGCGCAAGAGCGAAATGTGCAGGGTTGGGTTTCACATCGTGAATAATTTTTTTTCTATAATTGTACCATTCCCATACCAACTCCGGATTACGCATAAATGCATCGAAGTTAGCCAGCTCTTCCGGTTTTAGCTTCGACCATAATCCATTGGAACCGCGGAAAGTTTCAACTCCGCTTTCTGCTGAAATGCCCGCCCCTGTCAGCACACAAATTGAATCTGTGTTTTGAAGCAACGAACGAAGCTTTTCAGATATATTCATCTCATTGGCCTTAGCGTGAGAACATCTCGGCATGTTGATTCAATAATTGACTGCTGCATCGGACGCGTTTTATATGCGCCATTGAGCCAAAGTGTTACTTGATCTTTGTAATGGCTGGAAAATACTTGCCCCGATTGACCCGGCGGCAAAATACTTCGCGTATCATTGATATCAGCGAGATCGAATACTTGCCGCATTGAAGGTCCAACAGCACTTTTAAAAGAATGAGCAATGAAATACTGCCCAACATTAATTGTAGAGTGCGAACCACCTATTGGGAATGGTCCAATATTGAAGAATCCAGAAAGTAATTTGTTCGATCCAAAAATATGTCCGAATGTTACCGTGTGTAGTCTTCCCCATTGCCATTCTTTGAGATCGCCGCCGAGTTCGCTCTTTAGCATTAAAAGTGCATCGCTTACGCTCTTGCGTATTAGATCATCTCGTGTTTCGCGCGAAGGTGTGTTTAGATCATCGAACCACTCCGAGTTAGGATTCTTCAATAAATGAGACAATGCCGATAAAGGCGTGCTTGCCAAAGTGTCATACAATCCATAAAGTCGATCACCCATTTTATCATGGAAAATATTGTAGATAAGCTTGTTGATTGTTGCTTGGAAGAGAGTAGTACTCACATCTTCTTTCCGCATTTCGAAATTCCAATTCCGGAAATATTCCAGTGCCGAATTCACATCTTTATCAGTGACAGTAACACTATCGTATGCATGGAGGATGTACGGCACAACTTCCATTGCATGCGTGGAAACGAGATCGAGCTGCAAATGCTGGATTTCTTCTACCGTGAATCTATCTTGTTCGTTCAGCACTTCATTTATGCGGATCGACCGCCATGGAGATTCCCAATGACTAGAGATGTAATAAGGATACGAATCATCAACGATCTTGTTGTTTGCCGTTACTATAAATCCTTCTGGCGGGTTGTAGACGTACGGCATCTGGTCAAACGGAACAAATCCTTTCCAATCGTATTCGTCTGTCCAACCGGGGAACGGCAGTGTCGGTCCCTTCGTTTTTCGAATCGGAAGCTTGCCGCCCGTTCGATATCCGATATTGCCATCGACATCAGCGTAAACAAAATTCTGTGTGGGTACAGCAAATAATTTTAACGCTTCCTGAAACTCCTGCCAGTTACTAGATTTGTCAATTCGATACAAAGCGCCGGCCTCATTCGATATTTCATTTCCAGTCCATCGCATAGATATGAGCGATGATGCTGATTGAGCAGTTGGCTCCATTTTATTAACAATTGGTCCGCGGTGCGTACTAAATATAGAAATTGCGACCGGCAGTGATCCCTTTACAACAATCGTATCAACGGTTTCAGTAATAGGCAGCCATTCGTTGTTGAATCGATAACGTGTCGGATGTTGAAGCGAATCAACTTCTTCAATGTAAAAGTCTTCGTCATCCATCATTGCATTCGTTACACCCCATGCAATGCGCTGATTTCTTCCTATCACAATAAATGGCACACCAGGAATAGACATTCCGGCAACATCCAAGTTCGGTGCGCTGATGTGAAGTTCGTACCACCGCGCCGGCGACATCAGTATAAGATGTGGATCGTTTGCAAGAATAGGTTTTCCGGTAACAGACTTAGCACCGGAGATTGCCCACGCGTTGCTGCCAGACTCAAGAGCGCGAATACCGAGAAGCGAGCGGCATGCTCCTTCCGCATCAAACAACGGACGAAGGTCTTCAGCAATTGTTTTCCCTTTCAATTCTTTTGGAATAATAAGAGGGGCGTTATCCGGCCAGTACGGGAAGATCTCTTTCGCCTTCGCTTCACCAAATCTCTGGACTAATTCGGCAAGGAGTAAATCTATCCAGCGTGAGTAATTCAATTCCCATGCCATCAGTCGGCTGACAAGAATCGAATGCTCGATCGTCCACGGCTCCGGTTCGATTTTCAACATATCAAATTCAATAGGATATTTACCGGCATGTGTTACAATGAATTGATTCACGCCATCTGCATATGCTTGCAATGCTTTACGTGTGTCATCATCGAGCGACTGTGAAAGTTTTTGTGCATGCCGCCATAAGCCGAGAGTGTGGAACATTTTATCAATCTGAAGCGCCGGTTCTCCCAATACTTCAGATAGACGCCCCATACCAACACGCCGCGTCAATTCCATTTGCCATAAACGATCCTGTGCATGCGTAAAACCAACTGTAAAGAATGCATCATATTCTGATTGCGCGACAACATGCGGAACGCCAAATTCGTCCCGATAGACTTTCACCTCTTGCGTTAATCCTTTAACATCTATTGTTCCTGAAACCTTCGGGAAAGATCGCGTCACGAGGAAATATCCAATTAATGTTCCAACGAGTAAAACAATAATAAATATGGTACCGATTCCGATTAAAGTCCTTCGCATAAACGACCTTTTAAGTGTACAAAAAAAAATCCGTCCCGATTGATCATATCAATAGGGACGGAATAATGTAATCAAACTTGAAAAGCAGTGCAACTAAGCTAAAAACTATAGGACAGCGTTAGATTAAGGTTACTGGTGGTAACCGTTTCATCGGTACCGACATATTGAGTCACACCTGATCCATCTATATACGAATAATTTGTCCGTAAGGTTTTCCATGTTCCGTATGCGTACGCTACATTGAGAACGGTCCGCTCATCAAGCGTATATCCGATTCCTGCAGTATAATACAACTGGTCCCGACTACTTGGGTCCCCTTTCCATGGAGATGGATTATAAATAATTCCGCCGCGCAGTTTTAGCCCTATATTAAAGAGCGAAACCTCTCCTCCTCCGCGAAGATTTGTTGTTGCTCTCATTTGATTCTTAATACGGGAATTTTCTTCACTAAAAACTATATCGTCATTAAACTCCATTTGTGTCCAATCTGTATACTCTGCATCTCCTGCTAATAAAAGCCAATCAAGCGGCTGAATTGATATTCCACCGCTAAGTACATATGGTGTTGTTACTTTATAATTTGTTGAATTTGCTGTCACAGGATAAAAATATGAATAATTACCGGAAGCATCTGGTGTTTTGAATTGACTTGATGCAGATTCTGAATACGTTTCATGTATATCATAAATAGTAGCTGTTCGCATAGCAATACCAATTGAATATTTTCCAGGATTTCTATACATCAATCCTAAGAGTGCATTGAATCCGCTGATATCATCATTAATTGTATTCTCGTAAACGAATTGGCTAAAATCGTTTGGATATGTCGTATACAAATTCTTGATATCGTTTTCATTCACCGTCTGATCATACGAATATGAGCCAGAAGCAAAATTGAGAGATACACCGATAGAGAGATTTGGACCAACATCCATTGCGCCACCCAAAGTCCAGTGGTTTAATCCACCTCCTTCTAAAACATTTATAGTTTGTTGCACATTGCCCTTCATAATCGAGGATATTTTTCCGGTCAAAGTATCCATATTCGCTAAGTATAATTGATAAGGAATGTTGTTGTCTAATGGTTGATTGAGTAGATATGTTGATTGAGAAAAAGAACTAGAAGGATTAAATGCATTCATCGAAGCCGTGGTTGTATAATTTGCCGCTCTATTGAATCCAAATGCAAATGTTAAACTGCCCCGTATAGTCGGAACTGCATAAACAATACCAAGATTATTGAGATTTAAAACATTACTACTCGAGGTAGTTTTCGTGCCGAGGTATGAAACATCATTTGAATATCCAAGGTTTGATAGTCCAATAGAAAATTCATTATCACGTTCAAGTGCTAAACCTGCAGGATTCCAGAAAAGGGCGGAATAATCATTAACTCCGCCAACGGTCGCGTTACCCATCCCAAGTTCGCGTGCACCAACTCCCAACCCAAGTTGTGAATAGCGTAGTGCATCTTCAGCGTATTGTGCTTGAAGCGCCTGCAAACCTAAAGTTAAAACGACAACTAAGACAAATATCTTCTGAATCATTTTCATCGTATGTCCCATCCTAATGTTTTGATATATAATTATCAGCGTGATCTGCCTGAACCACCACTTTGATGACCACCGCCGCCATCGTTTCTTGATGCTGGTGCACTTGAAGTAGAACTTGTCCGGGTCGATGGTTGCGGCGAATAACTTCGTCCACTTGTTCTAGATTGCCCGTTACTGGATCCTTGACTTCGATAATATACATGACCGTGCGAGCTGCCGGTTCTGGACCTTCTGCTCGTCGTCATATCGCTTTGATCACGATGACGCGGTTGCTGAACACTCGGACTATACCAATTGCCTCTTTGGCGGCTTGTTGAAACACTTCTCGAAGAATTACGTGAAGTTCTTGTTGTTACAGCACTTCCACTTTGAGTGGCTGCACTTCCAGCTGCGCGAGGAAGGCTAACGCCTCCCTGGCTAGTTCCAACTCGACCATTGTATGTCGTTCCTACTCCAGCATATCCAGATCTTGTGGTGCCAGTTAGTCTACTATTTCCACTCCTTTGATAGCCGAAATTGCGGGTCACAAAAGATCGAGGATAGTATGAATGTCCATAACCATATCCTGAATAATAATTCCTGTAACCCCAATAATGAGGATAATAGGAATAACCCATATAGAATGCTGTACCCCAGTACCATGGATCCCAATACGACGGGTATACGCATCCATAATCCCATGACCAACATGAATTCCAGCTGGGATAATAATAAGAGAATCCGAGACATTGGTGTGATTGCCAATTATCGTTATCTTCACCGTAATATGAAGAATCATTCTGAACATTAGATTGTTGTTCCTGTCGATATGATAAATCTTCATCTCGCGTTGGAACAAATTGCGTGTAGCAACCTTGGAAGAAAATCGCCATCAGTCCAAACGGCAGAAGAAGTTTGAAATAGAATATCATTGTTTTCATAATTGACCTCATTTGTTTGACGCTTAAATAGTGTTCAAGTTTCTTGCCAGCAATAAAAAAAATAAATGCCTGAATTCAGCGAATTTTCGCCGCATTCAGGGACTTAAATTATCGCCCAAATTCTTATATGTCCACAAATCTAAACGCTACCGTCCACAGCCCTGCACATTTAAGTGCTAGATTTTCGGGCAGATTCACGTTTTAAAATTTAAATTACTGATATTATTAGAGGATTAAAAATTTCCTATATAATCAATCTGGAGTGTTCGATTTCCAAGATCCACGTTGTTTTGGTTCTTTGTGATATTTTTTAAATTGAATCCGACGACTAATCCTTTTGCACATGTCCATCTGAAACCAAAATTGAGGTACCCGTTTCCTTTGCCAAGTGCATAATTATTATTATCATTTTTTGCAAAATCGTACTCCAGCATAATTGAAATATCTCTACCTATCGATTTCTCTGCACCCACATACGCATTAAGATCCTTATCGCCATCATTTGTTTCCATGGATTTATTTAATCCGCCATGCAAACTGAGATTGCCAAGGAATTCGTAATTCTTACTGGCGGCTAAATACACTCCGGGCGATTTGATTGTATAACGTTTTAATGTATCGGCATTGAGATATGGTTCTTTGCCTTGAGAATCAAAACCGATGGCAAGCGCTGGCATGGTTGAACTCTCGCTCACAAGACGCAGTTTTGCGTTTATTCCGGGCATTGGGTTCATACTAATTTTATTCTGACCTATAATATCTGTGCCGCCATACGAAATTCCAAATGTGAATGGTTCAAAAATTCCCACCGAAATTCCCACCAACACGCCGCCGTTCTGAAAGAAGTTCGAAGAAACAGAATATGATCCCCTCTTTAGCAAACCGGCTGTCGGTTTATCAATCAGCATTGTCGGTTCAATAGTTGCTCCGTCGCCTGCATAGCTTTGCGCTAATGCCGTTTCTAGTGTCACTATCATTAAAAGATTCACAATTAGAATTAACCTTAGTTTTTTCACTTGATTCTCCTTTTCATAAGCTGAACTATACTTCGTCGTCACCAAATATTTTCTTAACATTCTTTGGAAGTTCCTTAGCCGTTTCATGCGAGGCATTACCTTTTGCTTTCGGAGTAGGCGTTTTTCGTTCCTTTCGAACAATTCTAAATCCTTCTTCAGCAATCATATCTTCTTCAGAAGATTTACTTTCTTTTTTTTGCTGTTCAGAGAATTTGAGTATCGGGGCTGATAATGGTAGACCTGACGTTTTTTGTTCATGGAAAGATAATAACTTTTTGAAAATTGTTTGCCCTTCCCTCGCTAAATCATCTTCTGAATAAGTGAGAGTATGTCCTTCACGGACGTAAAACTCGCCATTAATCATTACATCGCTTACCTGCTGTGAGGCGGCTTCTTGAAGAACAACCTCAAGAATTTGTTCAGCATTGCCATCCGCAAGGATGGAATTTATACGAAACTCAGATAGATTAAGGAAAACAAGATCGGCTTTTTTTCCCGTTTCAATCGTTCCAATTTCCGCATCAAGCCCAAGTGCATATGCTCCATTTATTGTGTGAAGAGCAAGTAAATCGTACGCTCGTTCATGCGGCAACCCGAGCGTTCTAAGAATAGAACAATAGGATTGAATATTCTCTAACGGCTTTGCAATTCCCCAATCGGTACAAAATGCGAGCATAATTTTATATTTGAGTAATTCTTCGAATGGCGGTATTTCTGTTCCCTTCTGAAGAATAGCCGATGGCGAATATACCAATGGCGCACCAGACTTCGCAATGATTTCAAAATCTCCATCCTCAAAACATGAGAGATGAAGTAGATGCGCTGGCGAGTCAATCGCTCTATATTCGGCATATAATTGGGCAATGGATTTATTGAAATTTTTCTTCACAATATTAAATGCCTGCCGGGTCTGGCCCAAATGCAATATTACCGGCCATTGAAGTTCACGCGCTGAACGAATACTTGATTGAAGATTGTATGTTGTAAGATTTTCTTCATCGTTTATAACGAAAGCGAAACGAATTGAAGATTCGTGCTGCTTACGAGCCGCTTCAATCTGATCGCCATTATGCAAACCGATAAAACCTCTTTGATTCGTTTGCTGCATCGCTTCGAGTGATGCAGCAAACGAATGTTCAAGATTATCGATGCCATATTCCGACAAGGTTGTTACACCGGATTTGAGCGCGGCATAATATGACAATCGGTACAGGGTTAAGAATTCCTGGAACGTGGCTTCCTTGCGTAAATAATCATTAGCGCGGCTGATGATCGGGGTCTTATTCCATCTCGACATCGGCTGGCCGGATGTTAAATATCGCAAGATAAACGATTCACCCGTATGATGCGCATCGACGAATCCCGGCAAAATAATTTTTCCCGCGGTATCAATAACTTCGGCATTCGGATATGTCGCCTTGAGAGCATCAGCGCGCCTGCCAATCTCGATAATCCGGCCGTTCTGAATTATGAGCGTGAGTTTCCCAGCGCGATTTTGTTTGTCACCACTAAAAACTAAACCGTTCTCGATTATTTTAATTGAATCGATCATGCAAATTAGTTTATCTTACGCCAGTTTGTTCCATCTTTCTTATCTTCGATCATAAAACCAATAGTTTTCAAACCATCACGAATGATATCTGACAACGCCCAAAGTTTTTGCTTGCGTACTTCTGCTCGTATACTTACGACCAAATTCATGAGACTGGATTCTGCTTTTACATCACCATTTGCAGATCGAAGTTGGTCTGGTATAATCCCCAGCACTTTTCCCCCAAGCTCGCTAAAGAGTTGATCAATTTGTTTAAGCGCATCAATACTAAGCTTTTGTTCGGAGTTAAGCGATTGATTTGTCTCACGTGCCAAATCAAATAACACGCCGATAGCAAGCGGTGCGTTGAAATCATCGTCCATCGCCTTTAAAAAGTTTCTTTGATACAAAGAAAGATCAAATTCTGTTCCCTTTGTCCGTTGTTCAGATCCAGCTTTCTTTGATTCTTCACGGAGAT
This sequence comes from Ignavibacteriota bacterium, assembly GCA_963727825.1. GTDB lineage: Bacteria > Bacteroidota > Ignavibacteria > UBA10030 > UBA10030 > Fen-1298. The sequence goes on from CAVSHO010000004.1 coordinate 9,308, forward strand.
TGCGTATTGTGTTCAGCAATTTATCATAACCGGTATTCGCTCCTTGCAATGCTTCGTCGCTGAAATCCAATGTGCTGCGATAATGGCTTTGCAATATGAAAAACCGTACTACAAGCGGATCATATTTCTTGAAGGCATCTTTTAGCGTCACAAAATTTCCGAGTGACTTCGACATTTTTTGCCCATTAACCGTCACAAGGTTGTTATGAATCCAGTATTTCACAAACGGCTTTCCGGTTGCACCTTCGCTCTGTGCAATTTCACATTCGTGGTGCGGAAATTGGTTATCCATTCCGCCGCCGTGAATATCGAATGTTTCGCCAAGATATTTCATCGACATTGCTGAACATTCGATGTGCCATCCAGGGAATCCTTCGCCCCAAGGACTCGGCCAGCGCATAATATGTCCGCTTTCTGCTTTCTTCCATAGTGCAAAATCAGCCGGATGCCTTTTCTCTGAACGCGATTCGACACGTGTTCCTTCTACCGATTCTTCTAGTACACGTCCAGAGAGTCTGCCGTATTTCTTAAACTTCTGCACGTCATAATAGACAGATCCGTTCACTTCATATGCAAAACCGTTCGCAAGAAGTTGCTTCACCCTTTCGATTTGTTCTATGATATGTCCTGATGCACGAGGAGAAATATCCGGACGAAGAATATTAAGTTTATCCATATCTTCAAAATAGCTGCGTGTGAACATTTCTGCTATCTGCATTGGATGGACGCGATCAAGACGCGCTTGTTTGACGAGTTTATCTTCACCTTCATCAGCATCATCGGTAAGATGACCAACGTCGGTGATGTTTTGAATATAGCGCACCTCGTTGCCAAGATAACGCAAGTATCGAACAATGACATCGAAGGAAACATAACTTTTTGCATGGCCAATGTGTGAATGGCTGTACACGGTAGGTCCGCATACATACATGCCTACATGCCCTTCGTGGATCGGTTTGAATTCTTCTTTATTTCGGCTTAATGTGTTATAAATAAATAATGACATGGTAAATTATCTAAACCTCTTTCTTTCTTATCTCTTCCCAATTAATTCTCTTGCGCCGTTCAAACTTGCCTCAGTCACTTCTTCACCGCTGAGTAATCTGGCAATTTCTTGAATGCGATCTTCTTCCTTTAACTTACGAATTGTCGAAGACGTACGATGTTTCAATTCGCTTTTTTCTACTGCAAAATGGCAATCTGCAAATCCGGCAATCTGCGGTAAATGTGTAATGGCAATGACTTGGTGAAATTGCGATAAACTCTTCATACTTTTGCCCACTGCCTGAGCTATTCTTCCGCTTATGCCGACATCAATTTCGTCAAATACGAGCAGTGGCAGACGATCTGCTTTGGCAAGAATTGTTTTCAACGCAAGCATAATGCGCGATATTTCGCCTCCGGATGCAACCTTAGCCAATGGTTTCAAGTCCTCACCAACATTTGTCGAAAGATAAAATTCGATAAAGTCAATTCCGCTTTGTGTTGCGTCGTAAAATTCGCGTCCCAGTTTAACATAAGCACTGTTCGCTTTGCCCTCCAATTTTCCCAACACGCGATTTTCAATCTTCACATCGAACTGTGCATTTGCAATGCCTAATTTTGCTAACTCCGCGCAGACCGATTTACTAATCTTACCTACCAACTCACGCCGCTTTGTTGAAAGACGCTGTGCAGCAGCAGAACAGGTTATTCGTTCAAGCTCAATGTACTCATTCAATTTGCGAATTTCACTTTCGAAGTTTTCCGCTATTGTAAATTCTTTGCCAATCTTCTCGCGACGTTCAATTACAGCATCCATTGAACCGCCGTATTTTTTCTTAAGGAGCGCGATTTGACCGAGTCGTTCTCGAATTTGTTCTAACCGCTCAGGATTAAATTCAATCTTTGAATTGTAGTTCTGAATAAACTTTGTAAGTTCGCCAACAATCGCCGCTGCAGAAGCGCATTCATTCTTTATATCTTCGAAAGTCGTATCAATCTGCGCAAGGTCTTCAAGTTGATTACGCGCTTTCAGCAATAAATCGTACACCGACTGCCCGCCGATATTCTCCGAACTTAGCCGGGATGGCTCTCCTTCGTAAAGTGATTGATATAATTGAGATGTTGCTTCAAAAAGTTTTTCAGAATTTTCTAAAATGCGCAGTTCGTTTTCCAGGTCACTTTCTTCACCTGCACGCGGATCGACAGCATCAATTTCTTTAATTTGAAATTCATAAAGGTCGCGCTTTTCTCTCAATTCTTTTTCCTTAAGCGAGAGCGCACGTAATTCCGTAAAAAGCACCGTTAGCCGATCGTATGATTCGCGATATTCATCCACCAACTTGTCTAAACTTCCGAATTCATCCAGCAAGCCGATGTGCGTCTCCGGTCGAAGCAATGATTGATGCTCATGCTGGCCATGAAGATCGACAAGATGATCACCGATTTCTTTTAGAACCGTAAGCGAAACAGGCGAATCATTTATAAAGCAACGTGATTGTCCTTTAATAGAAACTTCACGGCGAAGAATAAAATCTTCCTGCAATTCGATCTCATTCTGTTTCAGAAGTGCTTTTACTTTTCCGTTTTCCGCTATTCCAAAAATACCTTCAACAACGGCTTTGTCGGTTCCCTTACGTACTACATCAGAACTTGCTCGATCCCCGAGTATTAGGCTCAATGCATCGATAATAATAGATTTGCCGGCGCCGGTTTCACCCGTAAGAATGTTCAACCCGCTCTCAAATTCGATTTCGACGAATTCGAGTAGAGCATAGTTTCGGATGGTCAGTGATTTGAGCATACAGATTCGCTCAAATGTAAGGAAAAAAGATGGAATTTCAATGAAAGAGATTCTTCTTGGAGCAAATCAATTCTGCGGTTGATTAAGTGCATCAATATCAAAGAATAGTATCTGCGGAACGTCGCCGATGACACCATGAAAGTAAGCATAATTAATAAATTCGGTTAAACTTTCTTCTTCCTTTTCACTAAATTCATACGAGAACAAGGAGAGATATTTAGTCAGTTCACTTAGAGAAAGATTCTGCTGCTGTGCTATACTTTGTGCAATTTGTGATTTCAGAATAACACCGTTATTTTTTGCCGCGAATAATGCCTGCGCTTCCACTTTTGACAATTCTTCTTCACGCCCAACCCAAAATCCATGAATATACGGCAAACCCGTCAGGTCATTCCATTCTTCTACAAGATCGATTGTGAACGTATCTGCACGAGCAATCATATGCGGATTGTCTTGGACAATTAAAGCCGCATCGGCTTTAGCTAGCATTGCATCAACATCTGGCATCATCGGAATAAATTGGAGGTTAGAATGCGTTGATTGGTTCTGGTACTTTTCTGATAGAATAATTTTTGCAAGAATGATTTCAGACGTAAATCGCACATCGATTGCTATACGTTCAATGTTATACAGGTTGGATTTGAGAATAAGCTGAATTGTGTTTGTCTGATTGGAAGAAGCAATGCAAATATTCGGTACTATTCGGTATTCACCGCCATGCCGTGCATAATCGATGGGCGATAAAAAAGCGTTCCGTATTCCACCGGAACGCTCACTGAGTTTTATTGCATTTTTTGCAGGAATGTCTATGACCAGATCAAACGGAGATTCCGTTCGATCCAATCCAAACAGGAGCGGCTTCAGAAACAGTGCATCAGATACTGCAAGCCGCGATTTCATCAGGCATTTGTTTTTTGAGCAACAGCTTTGGTTGCCAATTCGCGGACATAATAAATTTTTGAGCGGCGAACTCTGCCATCTTTCACCTTCTCGATTTTTGCAACGCTAGGAGAATGCACAGGGAAAATTCGCTCTACACCGACACCATCAGACATCTTGCGAACAGTGAACGTTGTATTAATCCCTGAACCACGCTGGCCAATGACAATGCCTTGGAATTCCTGAATACGCTCTTTATCGCCTTCCTTGACTTTCACATGCACATTTACGATGTCGCCGGATTTAAATTTTGGGACATCGGTTTTTAGTTGAGTTGCCTCAACAAGTTTCAACTTATCCATTAGTATTTTACTCCACTAAATCAAGTCACTGTGTATTATCTTCAATTATTTTTATGAAACAAAACTATCGCCGCGCAGACGTTTTGTTCTTCGTTCACGCTGCTCCTGCCGCCAGCGATCTATTTCCTGATGATCTCCTGATAGCAATACATCCGGCACAGTCAATCCGCGAAATTCCGCTGGCCGTGTGAATTGCTGACATCCAAGCAAACCATCCTGAAATGAATCCGTCAATGCGGACTCACCATCATTCAACACACCGGGAATGAGCCTCACAACAGCATCCACCACAACTGCCGCAGCCAGTTCACCACCGGTTAGGACATAATCACCGATAGAAATCTCGCGTGTAACTAATATCTCACGAACTCGTTGATCGACGCCTTTGTAATGTCCGCACAGCAGCATCAAATTATTTTTTAACGAAAGTTCTGTTGCAACTTTCTGCGAAAATAATTCACCGTCAGCTGAAAGAAAAATGATATCATTATACCGGCGTTGTGCTTTTAGCTCTTCCACACATCCAAAGAACGGTTCCGGCTTCAGTATCATACCTGCGCCGCCTCCATAAGGGGCATCGTCAATCGTATGATGCTTGTCGTGTGTGTAAGCACGGAGGTCGTGAACAACGATCTCTACAATTCCTTTTTCCTGCGCCCGTTTCAAGATACTTTCTTGAAGCGGACTTTCCAACAACTTCGGTAAACCTGTAATGATATCAATTCGCATCAGTCAAGTAATCCATCAATATCGTGAATAGTGATGCGTTTATTTTTGATATCCACATGCCGGATAATCGCTTTAACTGCCGGAATGAGAATTTCCTTTGCACCTTTTTTAACAACCCATAAATCATTCATCGGAAGCGAAAACAAATCAGTTATTTTGCCAATAGCCGTTTGTTCTTCTGTCACGACTTCGCATCCGATTATATCGTCTATGAAGTAACTTCCATTCCGAAGTTTAACGGCATCATCTTTAGCAACAAAAAGAAACGTATTCTTTATTTTTTCCGCTTCTTCAACCGTTTCAATACCATCAAAGCTAAAAACCACTTGTTTGGTATTGATTCTCACATTCAGAATCTTCTTCAATTCTACATTAGCCGCATCAAACCCAATCCACACATCTTGCAGATTTAC
>CAVSHO010000005.1:0-14914 GCA_963727825.1 Ignavibacteriota bacterium
AACACGTAATTTCGTCTGCTGTTGAATAACAGATCGAAGATTTCGAATATCTCCTGCGGAACGCACAAACGATAGTGCCACATAATCTACGTCATGTGCAAGACCGAACTTTAAATCTTCGATATCTTTATCTGTTAGTGATGGCGTGCTTAACCTGATACCAGGAAGATTCATTCCTTTATTTTCTTTCAGAATGCCGCCGTTCACCACCGTGCATTCAACATCCTTTGCTGTCTTCATTACTACGCGCAATGCCATCTTGCCATCATCCAATAAAATTATATCTCCTGCTTTCACATCGTCCGGTAATTCGCGATATGTCGTAGTAACCCGATGTTCATCTCCCTCAATTTCATCGATAGTGAATACGAACATTGCCCCTTCTTTCAACTCTACAGATTTATTCTGCAACTTACCGGTACGAATCTTTGGCCCGCATAAATCCTGTAAAATGCCAATGTGCTCTCCAGTGAGTTTACTTGCCTCTCGTACATTTTTTATCGCCGCTAGATGATCCTCATGCGTTCCATGCGAAAAATTCAATCGTGCGACATCCATACCTGCTTGAATTAATTCCACCAATTGTTCAACACTTTGCGAAGCAGGGCCGAGTGTGCAAATAATTTTTGTCTTGGCAACTGTTCTTTTACTTCTCATAGTTCTATCCTCTTATTTCTTCTCTAATCTTCACAAGACGCGGCAGTGCTTCGCCTGCTTTTCCAAGTATTGTCTCATTAACGTTATGCGATATTTCCGTTCGCTCCATATTAATTTCTACAACATATGCACCCTGCTTCCGTGCTATTAAAGGTAGATTTGCGGCAGGATATACAACTGCCGATGTACCGACAGTTAGAAATAATTCACACCGGTTCGCTGCTTCTGTCGCTGATTCAAAGACTCCTTCCGGCAGCATTTCGCCAAACCATACAATGTCTGGACGAATGATTCCATTACAGGATTGACAGTGCGGCACTTTGTTTTCAAATGAAACTTCGACGTTGGAAGCAAATTTTCCACAATTAATACAATAGCTGCGCTCTATGTTTCCATGGAGTTCTAACACAGCTTTGCTGCCAGCACGTACGTGTAGATTGTCGATGTTCTGCGTAATTAATGTGAAATCTTTTACCAATTCCTGCATGCGCGCAAGAGCGAAATGTGCAGGGTTGGGTTTCACATCGTGAATAATTTTTTTTCTATAATTGTACCATTCCCATACCAACTCCGGATTACGCATAAATGCATTGAAGTTAGCCAGCTCTTCCGGTTTTAGCTTCGACCATAATCCATTGGAACCGCGGAAAGTTTCTACTCCACTTTCTGCTGAAATGCCCGCCCCTGTCAGCACACAAATTGAATCTGTGTTTTGAAGCAACAAACGAAGCTTTTCGGATATATTCATCTCATTGGCCTTAGCGTAAGAACATCTCGGCATGTTGATTCAATAATCGACTGCTGCATCGGACGCGTTTTATAAGCGCCATTGAGCCAGAGTGTTACTTGATCTTTGTAGTGGCTGGAAAACACTTGCCCCGATTGACCCGGCGGTAAAACACTTCGCGTATCATTGATGTCAGCGAGATTAAATACTTGCCGCATTGACGGTCCAACGGCACTTTTAAAAGAATGAGCAATGAAATACTGCCCAACATTAATTGTAGAATGCGAACCACCTATCGGGAATGGTCCAATATTGAAGAATCCAGAAAGTAATTTGTTCGCACCAAAAACATGTCCGAATGTTACCGTGTGCAGTCTTCCCCATTGCCATTCTTTGAGATCGCCGCCGAGTTGGTTTTTTAACATAACAAGTGCGTCGCTTACACTCTTGCGTATAAGATCATCCCGTGTTTCACGCGGAGGTGTGTTAAGATCATCGAACCACTCCGAGTTAGGGTTCTTCAGTAAATGAGACAATGCTGACAAAGGCGTGCTTGCCAGCGTATCATACAATCCGTACAGTCGATCACCCATTTTATCATGAAAAACATTGTAGATAAGTTTGTTGATTGTTGCTTGGAATAGAGTAGTACTCACATCTTCTTTCCGCATTTCGAAATTCCAATTCCGGAAATATTCCAGTGCCGTTTTCACATCTTCATCAATAACAATGACGCTATCGTATGCATGAAGGATGTACGGCACAACTTCCATTGCATGCGTGGAAACAAGATCGAGCTGTAGATGCTGGATTTCATCTACCGTAAATTTATCTTGTTCATTCAGCACTTCACTTATCCGGATTGACCGCCACGGAGATTCCCAATGATTAGAGATGTTATAAGGATACGAATCATCGACAATCTTGTTGTTTGCCGTCGCTATAAATCCTTCTGGCGGGTTGAAGACATGCGGCATCTGGTCAAACGGGACAAATCCATTCCAATCGTATTCATCTGTCCAACCGGGGAACGGCAGTGTCGGTCCCTTCGTTTTTCGGATCGGAAGCTTGCCGCCCGTTCGATATCCGATATTGCCATCGACATCAGCGTACACAAAATTCTGTGCGGGTACAGCAAATAATTTTAACGCTTCCTGAAACTCCTGCCAGTTACCAGATTTATCAATTCGATACAAAGCGCCGGCCTCATTTGATATTTCATTTCCAGTCCATCGCATTGATATGAGCGATGATGCTGATTGGGCCGTTGGTTCTATTTTATTTACAATTGGTCCACGGTGCGTACTATATATAGAAATTGCAACCGGCAGTGATCCCTTCACAACAATCGTATCAACAGTTTCAGTGATAGACAGCCATTCGTTGTTAAATCGATAACGTGTCGGATGTTGAAGCGAATCAACTTCTTCAATGTAAAAGTCTTCGTCATCCATCATTGCATTCGTTACACCCCATGCAATGCGCTGATTTCTTCCCATCACAATAAATGGCACACCAGGAATAGACATTCCGGCAACATCCAAGTTCGGTGCGCTGATGTGAAGTTCGTACCACCGCGCCGGCGACATCAGTATAAGATGTGGATCGTTTGCAAGCATAGGCTTTCCGGTAACAGACTTAGCACCAGAGATTGCCCACGCGTTGCTGCCAGACTCAAGAGCGCGAATTCCAAGAAGCGAGCGGCATGCTCCTTCCGCTTCAAACAACGGACGAAGGTCTTCAGCAATTGTTTTCCCTTTCAATTCTTTTGGAATAATAAAAGGGGCGTTATCCGGCCAGTACGGGAAGATCTCTTTCGCCTTCGCTTCACCAAATTTCTGGACTAATTCGGCAAGAAGTAAATCTATCCAGCGTGAGTAATTCAATTCCCATGCCATCAATCGGCTGACAAGGATCGAATGCTCGATCGTCCACGGCTCCGGTTCGATTTTCAACATATCAAATTCAATAGGATATTTACCGGCATGTGTTACAATGAATTGATTCACGCCGTCTGCATATGCTTGCAATGCTTTACGTGTATCATCATCGAGCGACTGTGAAATTTTTTGTGCATGGCGCCATAAACCGAGAGTGTGGAACATTTTATCAATCTGAAGCGCCTGCTCTCCTAATACTTCCGATAGACGCCCCATACCAACACGCCGCGTCAATTCCATTTGCCACAGCCGATCCTGTGCATGCGTAAAACCAACTGTAAAGAATGCATCATATTCTGATTGCGCGACAACATGCGGAACGCCAAATTCGTCCCGATAAACTTTCACATCTTGCGCCAATCCTTTAACATCTATTGTTCCTGAAACCTTCGGGAAAGATCGCGTCACGAGGAAATATCCAATTAATGTTCCAACGAGTAGAACAATAATAAATATTGTACCGATTCCAATCAAAGTCCTTCGCATAAACGACCTTTTAAGTGTACAAAAAAAATTCCGTCCCGATTGTTCATATCAATCGAGACGGAATAATGTAATCAAACTTGAAAAGCAGTGCAACTAAACTAAAAATAGTAGGACAACGTCAGATTAAAATTACTGGTGGTAACCGTTTCATCGGTTCCGACATATTGAGTAACGCCTGATCCATCTATATACGAATAATTTGTCCGTAAGGTTTTCCATGTCCCGTATGCATACGCAGCGTTGAGAACGGTCCGCTCATCAAGCGAATATCCGATTCCTGCAGTATAGTACAACTGGTCTCGACTACTTGGGTCCCCTTTCCACGGAGATGGATTATAAATAATTCCGGCGCGCAGTTTTAGCCCTATATTAAAGAGCGAAACCTCTCCTCCTCCGCGAAGATTTGTTGTTGCTCTCATTTGATTCTTGATACGGGAATTTTCCTCACTAAAAGCTGCATTGTCATTGAACTCCATCTGTGTCCAATCTGTATACTCTGCATCTCCTGCTAATAAAAGCCATTCAAGCGGCTGAATTGATATTCCACCGCTGAGTACATAAGGTGTTGTTACTTTATAATTTGTTGAATTTGCTGTCACAGGATAAAAATATGAATAATTACCGGAAGCATCTGGCGTTTTGAATTGACTTGATGCAGATTCTGAATACGTTTCATGTATATCATAAATAGTAGCTGTTCGAATAGCAATACCAATTGAATATTTTCCAGGATTTCTGTACATCAATCCTAAGAGTGCATTGAATCCGCTGATATCATCATTAATTGTATTCTCGTAAGTGAATTGGCTAAAATCGTTTGGATATGTCGTATACAAATTCAATATATCGTTTTCATTTACCGTTTGATCATACGAATATGAGCCAGAAGCAAAATTGAGTGATACACCGATAGAGAGATTTGGACCAACATCCATTGCGCCACCAAAAGTCCAGTGGTTTAATCCACCTCCTTCTAAAACATTTAAAGTTTGTTGCACATTGCCCTTCATAATCGAGGATAGTTTTCCGGTCAAAGTATCCATATTCGCTAAGTATAATTGATAAGGAATATTGTTGTCTAACGGTTGATTGAGTAAATATGTTGACTGAGAAAAAGAACTAGAAGGATTAAATGCATTCATCGAAGCTGTTGTTGTGTAATCTGCCGCCCTATTGAATCCAAAGGCAAATGTTAAGCTGCCCCGTGTAGTCGGAACTGCATAAACAATACCAAGATTATTGAGATTTAAAACATTACTATTCGAGGTAGTTTTTGTGCTTAAATATGACACATCATTTGAATATCCAAGGTTTGAAAGTCCAATAGAAAATTCATTATCACGTTCAAGTGCTAAACCTGCAGGATTCCAGAAAAGGGCCGAATAATCATTAACACCGCCAACGGTCGCGTTACCCATCCCAAGTTCGCGTGCACCAACTCCCAACCCAAGTTGTGAATAGCGTAGTGCATCTTCAGCGTATTGTGCTTGAAGTGCCTGCAAACTTAAAGTTAAAACGACAACTAAGACAAATATCTTCTGAATCATTTTCATCGTATGTCCCATCCTAATGTTTTGATATATAATTATCAGCGTGATCTACCCGAACCACCACTTTGATGACCACTACCGCCATCGTTTCTTGATGCTGGTGCGCTTGAAGAAGAACTTGTCCGAGTTGATGATTGCGGTGAATAACTTCGTCCACTTGATCTAGATTGCCCGTTACTTGATCCTTGACTTCGAGAATATACACGACCGTGCGAGCTGCCGGTTCTAGATCTTCTGCTCGTTGTCATAGTGCTTTGATCCCGATGACGCGGTTGCTGAACGCTCAGATTATACCAATTGCCTCTTTGGCGGCTTGTTGAGACGCTCCTCGAAGAATTACGCGAAGTTCTTGTTGTTACGGCACTTCCACTTTGAGTGGCTGCACTTCCAGCTGCGCGAGGAAGGCTAACGCCTCCCTGGCTAGTTTCAACTCGACCATTGTACGTCGTTCCTATTCCAGCATATCCAGATCTTGTGGTACCAGTTAGTCTACTATTTCCACTTCTCTGATAGCCAAAATTGCGCGTCACAAACGATCGAGGATAGCCATAACCGTACCCTGAATAATAACTCCTGTAACCCCAATAATGAGGATAATAGGAATAACCAATATAGAATGCAGGACCCCAGTGACCATGGATCCCAATACGACGGGTATACACATCCATAATCCCATGACCAATATGAATTCCAGCCGGGATAATAATAAGAGAATCCGAGACATTGGTGTGATTGCCAATTATCATTATCTTCACCGTAATATGAAGAATCATTTTGAACAGCAGATTGTTGTTCCTGTCGATATGATAAATCTTCATCTCGCGTTGGAACAAATTGCGTGTAGCATCCTTGGAAGAAAATCGCCATTAGTCCAAACGACAGAAGAAGTTTGAAATATAAAATCATTGTTTTCATGATCGACCTCATTTGTTTGACGCTTAAATAGTGCTCAAGTTTCTTGCCAGCGATAAAAAAACAAAAAGCCTGAATTCGGCGAGTTTTCGCTATATTCAGGCATTTAAATTATAGCCCAAATTCTTATATGTCTACAAATCTAAACGCTACTGTTCACAGCCCTGTACATTTAAGTAATAGATTTTCTGACAGATTTATAAGTTAAAATTTAAATAACAAGATATTATTATGATAGAGGATTAAAAATTTCCTATGTAATCAATCTGGAGTGTGCGATTTCCAAGGTCCACGTTGTTTTGGTTCTTTGTGATATTTTTTAAATTGAAGCCGACAACTAATCCTTTTGCACATGTCCATCTGAAACCAAAATTGAGGTACCCGTTTCCTTTGCCAAGTGCATAATTATTATTATCATTTTTCGCAAAATCGTACTCAAGCATAATTGAGATATCTCTGCCTATTGATTTCTCTGCACCTACGTACGCATTAAGATCCTTATCGCCATCATTTGTTTCCATGGATTTATTCAATCCGCCATGCAAACTGAGATTGCCAAGGAATTCGTAATTCTTACTGGCGGCTAAATACACTCCGGGCGATTTGATTGTATAGCGTTTTAATGTATCGGCATTGAGATATGGTTCTTTGCCTTGAGAATCAAAACCGATGGCGAGCGCTGGCATGGTCGAACTCTCACTCACAAGACGCAGTTTTGCGTTTATTCCGGGCATTGGATTCATATTAATTTTATTCTGACCTATAATATCTGTGCCGCCATACGAAATTCCAAATGTAAACGGTTCAAAAACTCCCACCGAAATCCCCACCAACACACCGCCGTCTTGAAAGAAGTTCGAAGAAACAGAATACGATCCTCTTTTTAGCAAACCGGCTGTCGGTTTATCAATCAGCATTGTCGGTTCAATAGTTGCTCCGTCGCCTGCATAGCTTTGCGCTAATGCCGTTTCTACTGTCACTATCATTAAAAGATTCACAATCAGAATTAAACTCGATTTTTTCACTTGATTCTCCTTTTCATAAACTAAACTATTCTTCGTCGTCACCAAATATTTTCTTAACATTCTTTGGAAGTTCCTTAGCCGTTTCATGCGAGGCATTACCTTTTGCTTGCGGAGCAGACGTTGTTCGTTCCTTTCGAACAATTCTAAATCCTTCTTTAGCAATCATATCCTCTTCAGAAGATTTACTTTCTTTTTTTTGTTTTTCAGAGAACTTGAGTATCGGGGCTGACAATGGCAGACCTGATGTTTTTTGTTTATGGAAAGATAATAACTTTTTAAAAATTATTTGCCCCTCCCTTGCCAAATCTTCTTCTGAATAAGTGAGAGCATGTCCTTCGCGGATGTAAAATTCGCCATTAATCATTACGTCGCTTACCTGTTGTGAGGCGGCTTCTTGAAGAACAATCTCAAGAATTTGTTCAGCATTGTCATCCGCAAGGATGGAATTCATACGAAACTCAGATAAATTAAGGAAAACAAGATCGGCTTTCTTTCCCGTTTCAATCGTCCCAATTTCCGCATCAAGCCCAAGCGCATATGCTCCATTTTTTGTGTGAAGAGCAAGTAAATCGTACGCCTGTTCATGCGGCAAACCGAGCGTTTTAAGAATAGAACAATAGGATTGAATATTCTCTAACGGCTTTGCAATTCCCCAATCGGTACCAAATGCGAGCGTAATTTTGTATTTGAGTAATTCTTCGAATGGCGGGATTTCCGTTCCCTTCTGAAGAATTGCCGATGGCGAATATACCAACGGCGTACCAGACTTCGCAATTATTTCAAAATCTCCATCTTCAAAACATGAGAGATGAAGTAGATGCGCCGGCGAGTCAATCGCTCTATACTCTGCATATAATTGGGCAATGGACTTATTGAAATTTTTCTTCACGATATTAAATGCCTGCCGGGTTTGGCCCAAATGCAATATTACCGGCCATTGAAGTTCCCGCGCTGAACGAATACTTGATTGAAGATTGTAAGTTGTAAGATTTTCTTCATCGGTGATAACAAAAGCGAAACGAATTGACGATTCGCGCTGCTTACGAGCCGCTTCAATCTGATCGCCATTATGCAAGCCGATAAAACCTCTTTGATTCGTTTGCTGCATTGCTTCGAGTGATGCTGTAAAAGAATGTTCAAGATTATCGATGCCATATTCTGACAATGTTGTTACACCGGATTTGAGCGCGGCATAATATGACAATCGGTAAAGGGTTAAGAATTCCTGGAATGTGGCTTCCTTGCGTAAATAGTCATTAGCGCGGCTAATGATCGGGGTCTTATTCCATCGCGACATCGGCTGACCAGATGTTAAATATCGCAAGATAAACGATTCACCCGTATGATGCGCATCTACGAATCCCGGCAAAATGATTTTTCCCGCGGTATCAATAACTTCGGCATTCGGATACGTCGCCTTGAGAGCATCAGCGCGCTTGCCAATCTCGATAATACGGCCGTTCTGAATTATGAGCGTGAGTTTCCCAGCGCGATTTTGCTTGTCACCCGTAAAAACAAATCCGTTTTCGATTATTTTAATTGAATCGATCATGCAAATTAGTTTATCTTACGCCAGCTTGTGCCATCTTTCTTATCTTCGATTATAAAACCAATAGTTTTCAAACCATCACGAATAATATCTGACAACGTCCAAAGCTTTTGCTTGCGCACTTCTGCTCGAATACTTACGACCAAATCCATGAGATTTGATTCTGTCTTTACTTCACCACTTGCCGATTGAATTTGGTTCGGAATAATTCCAAGGATATTACCACCGAGTTCGTTAAAGAGTTGATCAATCTGTTTAAGCGCATCAATACTAAGCTTTTGTTCTGAGTTAAGCGACTGATTTGTCTCACGTGCCAAATCAAATAACACACCGATAGCAAGCGGTGCATTGAAATCATCGTCCATCGCTTCTAAGAAATGTTTTTGATGCGATGAAAGATCCATTCGTGCTCCATTTGTCCGCTGCTCAGATTCGGCTTTCTTTAATTCATTCCGGAGATTGCGGATGGTATTCAGCAATTTATCATATCCAGTATTCGCTCCTTGCAATGCTTCGTCGCTGAAATCCAATGTGCTGCGATAATGGCTTTGCAGTATGAAAAACCGTATTACAAGAGGATCATATTTCTTGAAGGCATCTTTCAGCGTTACAAAATTTCCGAGCGACTTGGACATTTTTTTCCCATTAACCGTCACAAGGTTGTTATGAATCCAGTATTTCACAAACGGTTTCCCGGTTGCAGCTTCACTCTGCGCAATTTCGCATTCGTGGTGCGGAAATTGGTTATCCATTCCGCCGCCGTGAATATCAAATGTCTCGCCAAGATATTTCATCGACATTGCAGAACATTCTATGTGCCATCCAGGAAATCCTTCGCCCCACGGGCTCGGCCAGCGCATAATATGTCCGCTTTCTGCTTTCTTCCACAGTGCAAAATCAACTGGATGCCTTTTCTCTGAACGCGATTCGACACGTGTTCCTTCTACAGATTCCTCTAGTGCACGTCCCGAGAGTCTGCCGTAATTCTTAAACTTCTGCACGTCATAATAGACGGAACCGTTCACTTCATAAGCATATCCTTGATCTAGCAAAC
Source organism: Ignavibacteriota bacterium (assembly GCA_963727825.1). Taxonomy (GTDB): domain Bacteria; phylum Bacteroidota; class Ignavibacteria; order UBA10030; family UBA10030; genus Fen-1298. The sequence continues at coordinate 9,901 of CAVSHO010000005.1, forward strand.
GCTTAATAATTTCGATTTGTTCAATAATATGTCCCGATGCTCGCGGTGAAATATCCGGGCGGCCGATTCCAAGTTTATCCATATCTTCAAAATAACTGCGCGTGAACATTTCTGCTATCTGCATTGGATGGACGCGATCAAGATGCGCTTGTTTGACGAGTTTATCTTCACCTTCATCAGCATCATCGGTAAGATGACCAACGTCGGTGATGTTTTGAATATAGCGCACCTCGTTGCCAAGATAACGCAAGTATCGAACAATGACATCGAAGGAAACATAACTTTTTGCATGACCAATGTGTGAATGGCTATACACGGTAGGTCCGCACACATACATGCCTACATATCCGTCGTGAATCGGTTTGAATTCTTCTTTATTTCGGCTTAATGTGTTATAGATAAAAAGAGACATATAATATCAGGTTTTAGGTATTAAGTGATAGGTTTTAGGTTTCGGGATTTAGATAACTTTCTTGTATTTTTTCCCGCTTCTTTCTCTCACGCTTGCAATAAAACTATTTAGCATTTTTTGTTCTTCGGAAAGCAATTGAAGAATAGGATCAACTTTGGTTTTTGAAATAAGACCTACATTTTTAGTAATTGTTAATTGGGTTTCAAGTTCATAAGCCGAGCCAATCGCCATCTCTAAGAATCTCTTGAAATCAGGTTCACTATTCCGACTACATCCTTCGGCAATATTTGATGGAATAGAAACTGCTGCCCGCTGTAATTGAGTCTTCAATCCATAAGTTTCATCCTTAGACAATAAAGCTGTAAGCTCATAAGTACGAATGACAATATCCATTGCTTTTTGCCATATTAAAAGTTCTCGAAAATTTCTCATTACCTTACCTTTTATCTAATACCTTTCACCTAAAACCTTATTTCATCCCAATTAATTCTCTTGCACCGTTCAGACTTGCCTCGGTTACTTCTTCACCGCTGAGTAGTCTGGCAATTTCTTGAATGCGATTTTCTTCATTTAACTTACGAATTGTCGAAGACGTACGATGTTTCGATTCGCTCTTCTCTACTGCAAAATGGCAATCTGCAAATCCGGCAATTTGCGGTAAATGTGTGATGGCGATGACTTGGTGGAATTGCGATAAACTCTTCATACTTTTGCCCACTGCCTGAGCTATTCTTCCGCTTATGCCGACATCAATTTCGTCAAATACGAGCAACGGCAGACGATCTGCCTTGGCAAGAATTGTTTTTAACGCAAGCATAATGCGCGATATTTCGCCTCCGGATGCAACCTTAGCCAATGGTTTCAAGTCCTCACCAACATTTGTCGAAAGATAAAATTCGATAAAGTCAATTCCGCTTTGTGTTGCGTCGTAAAATTCGCGTCCCAGTTTAACATAAGCACTGTTCGCTTTGCCATCCAATTTTCCCAACACGCGATTTTCAATCTTCACATCGAACTGTGCATTTGCAATGCCTAATTTTGCTAACTCCGTGCAGACCGATTTACTAATCTTACCTACCAACTCACGCCGCTTTGTTGAAAGACGCTGTGCAGCAGCAGAACAAGTTATTCGTTCAAGCTCAATGTACTCATTCAATTTACGAATTTCACTTTCGAAGTTTTCCGCCATCGTAAATTCTTTGCCAATCTTCTCGCGACGTTCAATTACAGCATCCAGTGAACCGCCGTATTTTTTCTTAAGGAGCGCAATTTGACCGAGTCGTTCTCGAATTTGTTCCAAACGCTCAGGATTAAATTCAATCTTTGAATTGTAGTTCTGGATAAACTTTGTAAGTTCGCCAACAATCGCTGCTGCAGAAGCGCATTCATTCTTTATATCTTCGAAAGTCGTATCAATCCTTGCAAGGTCTTCAAGTTGGTTGCGTGCTTTCAGTAGTAAATCATATACCGACTGCCCGCTGATATTTTCCGAATTTAGCCGGGATGGTTCTCCTTCGTAAAGTGACTGATATAATTGCGATGTTGCTTCAAAAAGTTTTTCAGAATTTTCTAAAATGCGCAGTTCGTTTTCCAGATCACTTTCTTCACCAGCACGTGGATCGACAGCGTCAATTTCTTTAATTTGAAATTCATAAAGGTCGCGCTTTTCTCTCAATTCTTTTTCCTTAAGCGAGAGTGTACGTAATTCCGTAAAAAGCACCGTTAGCCGGTCGTATGATTCGCGATATTCATCCACTAATTTATCCAAACTTCCGAATTCATCCAGCAAGCCGATGTGTGTCTCCGGTCGAAGCAATGATTGATGCTCATGCTGACCATGAAGATCGACAAGATGATCACCGATTTCTTTTAGAACCGTAAGCGAAACAGGCGAATCATTTATAAAGCAACGTGATTGTCCTTTAATAGAAACTTCACGGCGAAGAATAAAATCTTCCTGTAATTCGATCTCATTCTGTTTCAGAAGTGCTTTTACTTTTCCGTTTTCCGTTATTCCAAAAATACCTTCAACAACAGCTTTGTCGGTTCCCTTACGTACTACATCAGAACTTGCTCGATCCCCGAGTATGAGACTCAATGCATCGATAATAATAGATTTGCCGGCGCCGGTTTCACCCGTAAGAATGTTCAACCCGCTCTCAAATTCGATTTCGACGAATTCGAGAAGAGCGTAATTTCGGATGGTCAATGATTTGAGCATACAGATTCGCTCAAATGTAAGGAAAAAAGATGGAATTTCAATGAAAGAGATTCTTCTTGCAGCAAATCAATTCTGCGGCTGATTAAGTGCATCAATATCAAAAAATAGTATCTGCGGCACGTCGCCGATGATGCCATGAAAGTAAGCATAATTAATAAATTCGGCTAAGCTTTCTTCTTCCTTTTCAGTAAAATCATACGAGAACAATGAGAGATAACTAGTCAGTTCATTTATAGAAAGATTCTGCTGCTGTGCTACACTCTGTGCAATTTGTGACTTCAGAAGGACACCGCTATTTTTTGCCGTGAATAATGCCTGCGCTTCCATTTTTGACAATTCTTCTTCACGTCCAACCCAAAATCCATGAATATACGGCAAACCCGTCAGGTCATTCCATTCTTCTACAAGATCGAGTGTGAACGTGTCTGCACGAGCGATTATATGCGGATTGTCTTGAACAATTAAAGCCGCATCGGCTTTTGCTAGCATTGCATTAACATCAGGCATCATCGGAATAAACTGGAGGTTAGAATGCGTTGATTGGTTTTGGTACTTTTCTGATAGAATAATTTTTGCAAGAATGATTTCAGACGTAAATCGCACATCAATTGCTATACGTTCAATGTTATGCAGATTGGATTTGAGAATAAGCTGAATTGTGTTTGTCTGATTGGAAGAAGCAACGCAAATGTTTGGTACTATTCGGTATTCCCCGCCATGCCGCGCATAATCGATGGGCGATAAAAAAGCGCTCCGTATTCCACCGGAACGCTCACTGAGTTTTATTGCATTTTTTGCAGGGATGTCTATGACCAGATCAAACGGAGATTCTATTCGATCCAATCCAAACAGGAGCGGCTTCAGATACAGTGCATCAGATGCTGCAAGCCGCGATTTCATCAGGCATTTGTTTTTTGAGCAACGGCTTTGGTCGCCAATTCGCGAACATAATAAATTTTTGAGCGGCGAACTCTGCCATCTTTCACCTTCTCGATTTTTGCAACACTAGGAGAATGCACAGGGAAAATTCGCTCTACACCGACACCGTCAGACATCTTGCGAACAGTGAACGTTGTATTAATCCCTGAACCGCGCTGACCAATGACAATGCCTTGGAATTCCTGAATGCGCTCTTTATCGCCTTCCTTGACTTTCACATGCACATTTACAATGTCGCCGGATTTAAATTTTGGGACATCGGTTTTTAGTTGAGTTGCCTCAACAAGTTTCAACTTATCCATTAGTATTTTACTCCACTAAATCAAGTTACTGTGTATTATCTTCAATTATTTTTATGAAACAAAACTATCGCCGCGCAGACGTTTTGTTCTTCGTTCACGCTGCTCCTGCCGCCAGCGATCTATTTCCTGATGATCTCCTGATAGCAATACATCCGGCACAGTCAATCCGCGAAATTCCGCCGGTCGCGTGAATTGCTGACATCCAAGCAACCCATCCTGAAATGAATCTGTCAATGCGGATTCACCATCATTCAACACACCAGGAATGAGCCGCACAACCGTATCCACCACAACTGCCGCAGCCAATTCGCCACCGGTCAGGACATAATCACCGATAGAAATCTCGCGTGTAACTAACATTTCACGAACTCGTTGATCGATGCCTTTGTAATGTCCGCACAGCAGCATCAAATTATTTTTTAACGAAAGTTCCGTTGCAACTTTCTGAGCAAATAACTCGCCGTCAGCCGAAAGAAAAATGATTTCATCATACCGGCGTTGAGCTTTTAGCTCTTCCACACATTCAAAGAACGGTTCCGGCTTCAGTATCATACCTGCGCCGCCTCCATAAGGGGTATCGTCGATAGTATGATGCTTGTCGTGTGTGTAAGTACGGAGGTCGTGAACAACGATCTCTACAATTCTTTTTTCCTGCGCCCGTTTCAAGATACTTTCTTGGAGTGGACTTTCCAACAACTTCGGTAAACCTGTAATGATATCAATTCGCATCAGTCAAGCAATCCATCTATATCGTGAATAGTGATGCGTTTATTTTTGATATCCACATGCCGGATAATCGCTTTAACTGCCGGAATGAGAATTTCCTTTGCATCTTTTTTAACAACCCATAAATCATTCATCGGAAGCGAGAACAAATCAGCTATTTTGCCAATTGTCGTTTGTTCTTCTGTCACAACTTCACATCCGATTATATCGTCTATGAAGTAACTTCCATTCCGAAGTTTAACGGCATCCTCTTTAGCAACAAAAAGAAACGAATTCTTTATTTTTTCCGCTTCTTCAACCGTTTCAATACCATCAAAGTTAAAAACCACTTGTTTGGTATTGATTCTCACATCCATAATCTTCTTCAATTCTACATTAGCCGCATCAAACCCAATCCACACATTTTGCAGATTT
>CAVSHO010000006.1:0-36604 GCA_963727825.1 Ignavibacteriota bacterium
CGATTCGATCGAAGATCGAATCAGGACTTACTTGTTCGCCATCTTTTTAGCGGGGCGCCCTTCCATTGAGAGGTAATTTGTTGAGAGAAAATTATTATGATTTACCATATTGTAATAACAAAAGAGTTTCAATCTTGCATTGATGAGATAAAATATATTCCGAGTAATTTGAAAGATGATGGATTTATCCATTGTTCACTTGAATCCTCAGTTATCCCTGTCGCAAATGATTATTATGGAAATATTAAGGAGGAGTTACTGCTACTTCGAATTGAACCTCTGATCCTTAAGTCAAAAGTTAAATATGAAGCTGCAAAACCAGAAAAAGGTATCAATACATCACATTTATCAAGTTCGCAGATATTTCCCCACATTTACGGACCCATCGACCTTGAAGCAATAGATGGGATCGGAATTCTAGAAAAAAAAGAATCTGGCTATATATGGCCAAAGGAATTTGAATCGAGAGAAATATATTTGCACAAAGAGATGTGAATAGGGTATTTGGTACCGCGACTGGTCAAATACACTGTATGGTTACATCAAGTACCAGAATTGTGCCCAAGGCAATGAAATTGCAATATCACTAAAGTGATTCAAAATATGCCAACAGAAGAAGAATTGAAATATCCCATTGGCAGATTTAAGTTTGTTCAGCCAACATCTGAACTTCGAGTTGAACAGATTCGTCAGTTTAGAATTGCTCCGCGTTTTTTATATAATGCAATTAAAAATCTTACTGAAAATCAACTCCTCAACTCATATCGACCCGGTGGTTGGACTCTTGCCCAGGTTGTACATCATCTGGTTGAATCAGATGTTAATGCATATCCTCGACTTAAATACGCACTTACATTAGATGTACCGGATGTGATGGTGGCAGAGCAAGCATTGTGGGCAGAATTGCCCGATGCAAAATCTCCATCAATTGATTTGTCACTGACTCTGTTCGAAGCAATCCGTAATCGTTGGGCAAATGCATTTGAATCGCTTAGCCCGGATTCCTTCGATAGACAATGGCGGCATGTCCGGTATGGTGTTTTAACAATCGATTTCTTACTTCAGCAATATTTGTGGCATGCCCAGCATCATACTGCTCAAATAAGCGAACATCGTAAGCGGATGGGTTGGTAATGTAAAAGAGAATTAACGACTTAGAAATTATATTTCCGAAGAAACCCAACTAGTAGTTGATTACATAAAATTCTTACATACCGTCCACCAATCCCGCCATATTCTCGTAGAATATTTTCTTAATGTCAGGTATCGGAACACGCATTTCCTGGACCAATTTGAGTTGATTATCTACAATGTCGTAGCGGTAACCGCGCGGTAGAAGACCTGAAGCTGATCCAAATAAGATTCTCTTTGCAGTATAAACTTCTAAGAATTTTTGAAACACACGGCGCATATCAGGTTTTGTCGGATGCTCGGTAATCCAGGAATTTGAGCCGGCAGTATCAACATAAACATTCGGACATTCTTTCCCAACTTCTAAAGTCTCTTCAAACATTCCAGAGCCAAAATTCGGAATGATAAATTTAATACCGGTAAATTTCTTTGCTACTGGTATCAAATCTTTAGGATTAGCGAACTCATCATTCGTTATTGTAGGAATGCCGGTGTACTCTCGTGGACGCATAATCAATTTGCCAAAATGTACAAAAATAATGCCGCTACATTCCTGAATGAGGTTGTAGAGAGGATAGAGCCACTCATCGGTGACATTAATTTGATAAAGCGAAGGGTAGAGCAATACTCCTTTCAATTTATTTTCCTGCATCCGCTTTGTGGCATTCTCCATCAACATATTAGAATTTGGATCGACCACAAACATTCCCGAGAAGCGAGAGGGGAATGCTTTAATTGCTTTTATAATCGATTCTTCATCTCCGGGGATACTGCTGAAAAGCATCAGTCGTTCTAACTTCCATTTATCGATAATATCAATCCAGCGCTTGGCAAGTTGCTCAGGATCTTCACCGGGAATTTCGATGTGTCCTTTCGAAGCTATATTCCTCAGCTCAGCATTGATGTCTGCGCGATTAGGCTTTTGTTTCACTAAGAACTTGAAAAAAGCGTTCGAGTAGAAGTGAACGTGAGCATCAAATATTTTAAATAGACCAATCAAATCAATTGTAAGTCAATAATGATGAAAAGTTGTCTTATCATATACAAATATTTATCAAAATAATTTAATATTACCAATATGGACAAATTTTATTTGGATGATGGTTCTTTCTTTGCAATATAGATGGAAGCAATACCGAATGTCTGTGGGAAACATGTCGCAGTTGTGAATCCCGCAGAACGCAATATACCACAAAAATCTTCTCCATCAGGAAACTCCGCCATTGTGCTTGGGAGATATTCGTATGCCGAACGATTGTTTGAAACGATTCCTCCAAGCAGAGGGAGGATGTAGCGTAAATATATGTGAAACATTTGTTTTATCGGAAATCGTCTTGATTTTGAAAATTCTAAGATCATTGCGCCTCCGCCTATGCGTAGAACACGATAAAATTCTTTCAATCCAAGTTCAAGATTCGTAAAATTTCTTACACCGAATGCCGCCATCACTACATCAAATGAACCTGACTCGAAACGCATATGTTCCGCTTCACCGGACTCAAGCGTGATAAGTTGTTCCAGATTCCGAGATCTAATTTTATTGCGGCCTTTTTCAAGCATTTTGGGCGAAATATCGATGCCGACAATATGTTCAGGATTTAACTGCACTGCTTCAATAGCAAGGTCGGCAGTGCCCGTGGCTGCATCAAGAATCTGTTTCGGTCGAATCGGTTGAAGCAGCCTAATTGCTCTTCGCCGCCAAATAATATCAATACCCGTACTCAGCGTATGATTAAGAAAATCGTACCGAGGTGCAATTGAATCGAACAGCGAGCGCACAAACGTTTGTTCATATACCTGCCGACTGGATAAATGATAATTTGTCATCTGCAATTATTAGATTGAGCCAATAAGCCTATGAGTTAATCACTCATCTGCTTATAGAATTATCGGCTTTAAGATTCATTTACTCGTCGGCCTATAGGTATCTATTACCTAAAATATACACAAGAGAGCTAAGAATTCCAAGATTAACCGCGTTACTAACCTGAAGAAGTATCTTGAATAAAATAAAAGATTAACGTATTATTTCATTAGAGGACTGCCGAGCGGATGCAAACTATGATACCACGCTACATCGATTCTCATGCCCATCTTTTCTTTGCAGATTATGCCAATGACCTTGATGATGTACTCTTGCGCGCAAGAGAAGCCGGAATAGACGTTATTGTTGTTCCGGGAACTGATCTGAAGTCCACTCGGGAAGCTGTGATGCTTGCTGATACACACGAAAATATTTTTGCATGCGTGGGTATCCATCCGCACGAAGTATCAAAAGCAGCCTCTCAGGATTTAGCGGAGATCGAAAAACTTTGCGATCATAGGAAAGTAGTCGCTGTTGGTGAAATAGGATTGGATTATCATTATGATTTCTCGCCAAGAGAGCTTCAGAAAAAATTCTTTGAAAAACAAATAGGAATTGCTGTAAGAAAAAACTTGCCGGTTGTTGTGCATATGCGCGAATCAACTGAAGATACTTTCTCTATCGTAGAACAGATTGTAAATACAAATCCAAATTGGAAAGAGAGCGGCAAAGAACCGATGCGCGGAGTATTTCATTGTTTTCCGGGAACAGCAGACCAAGCAGCTTATGTACACGGACTTGGTTTTTTCATTTCATATCCCGGTATTGTTACATTCAAGAAATCAAATAGTATTGAATTACTGAAGCAGATTGGAATTAACAACATCTTGCTCGAAACAGATTCTCCATATATGACGCCAGTCCCATTGCGTGGAAAAAGAAATGAGCCGGCGAACATAGTGTTGATTGGACGTAAGATAGCTGAGGTGCTTGGTATTTCCGAAGAAGAAGTGGCTCGCATTACAACAAAGAATACTGTTCGTTTGTTCGGACTTAGTCGTTTAGAATTGGATACTATGAGTTTAAACCAGGAAAAAGGATTGTGAAGAAATTAGCATTGATTATTCTTGTCGTATTTTTTTATTCTCCTCAACACGCACAACCGATTTCTCCGAGTGAACGTGAAATTCTTCAACTGCAAGATCAACGCTCTTTAGGCAGTGGAAAACTTACTTCCTATCTAAAAGATCAAAATGTTCAACTACGATATCGTGCTGCGATTGCACTTGCAAACCTGCAGGATTCTTTAACAGTTGAAGAATTTGCAATATCATTAGGAGATAATGACAGAGAAGTCCGCGCAGCTTCAGCGCTTGCATTGGGACAAATTAGAACAGAGAGATCAGCCGGTAAATTGCTTTCTGCAATCTCGTCCGAAAAGGATGCAAAAGTCATTGCAAGAATATTAGAGGCGATAGGTAAATGCGGCTCTCCCAAATTCCTGGATTCGCTTCTTGCTCTCAATGAACTGGATTTGATAAGACTTCCTCAAAAAGAATTTGCAATGTGTATCGCACGGTTTGCAATTCGTCAAATTAGAACAGAGCGGTCTATTTGGAAATGCTTCGAGTATGCAAGCAGCAATTCACCGGAAGTGTGCTCCGCTGCGCTATTTGCTCTTTGGAGATCAGCGCCAAACGGATTAATTGATCTGGAAATATCGAAACACAGCGAAGAACTAATTTCGTTGGCTGAAAATAATAATCCAGGTATTCGAATGCATCTGGCGACGCTGCTCGGAAGATCGAAATCGAAAGATTCGCAAGAAATCTTAGATACTCTTGAAAATACAGAGAAGAAATTTAATGATTGGCATGTGTGGGTTCAAATAGTTCGCGCATGCGCGGCTCTTTCTAGGACGACTGACAACATGCTGTCGAAATATCTTGAATATTTTTCAATGAAGAATAATCACATCAAAATTGTCGCTCTGCAAGCATTTAGCATCTCGCCGTTTCCGCTTGTTGAGCAATCAGATTTATTCGATTCTGTGCGATCAACGTTGCACGGTCTTGCAAATGATAGTAATGAAAATGAGGCTGTGCGTGGAGAGGCACTTGTTGCGCTGGGAAAACATTTTCCAAAAGAACTTGAGTCGTTTTATACTTGGCTTGCCAGTAGTCAAGTCGCTTCGCGGCTGAAGGCTAAACTGCTGGAAGGAATCGCGCAACAAATAACTAAGGAACATCTCACGATACTTCGTCATAATCTTAATCACGAATCGAATCGCGTTGCAATGGCGGCTTGGGATTTTATTAGACCAATGCTCAATCCGGCAGTTAAAAATAAACTTGATCTCGATTCAAATGAAAGTAAATATTTACTAAAAGATATTTTTAAGGAGGCAAAAAGTGCACTGGTAAAAAATGATATAGGAATCACGTCTATTGTCGCCAATATGTTTGCCGATACGATGGTATTTAGTAATTTTAAGGATGCCGGGCTTACTGACCAGATTATTTATGAATTTATCTCAGCATTTGGAAATCTTACTCATAATGATGATTTAGAAGCGAAGCAGGCAATACTTCAAGCATTAGGAAATATGAACAGCGTGCATGCTGTTCCATTTTTAGAAAAAGAATTATCGGACTCAGAACAATCGGTCGCCGATGAAGCCGCCGCATCTTTGCGCCGTATCACAGGTAATGATTATTCAAACAGATTGCCTCATCGAACGATTACAAGCAGAACTGAAGAAGATTGGGATATTCTTGAAAGTGTCAAACCGAACCAACGCGTTCGCATCGTAACCAATCGTGGTGAAATTATACTTGAGTTGATGAAAGAGCAAGCACCATTCACGGTATTGAATTTTGTGAAGTTGATCAAGAAGGAATTCTATAACGGTTTGTGTTTTCACCGTGTAGTGCCGGATTTTGTAGTCCAAGGAGGCGATCCTCGAGGCGATGGCTGGGGTGGTCCAGGATATCAAATGCGTACAGAAATATCAACGGCTAATTACGAGCGTGGGAGCTGCGGCATGGCAAGTGCCGGAAAGGATACGGAGGGAAGTCAGTTCTTCATCACTCATATTTCTACGCCGCATCTTGACGGACGCTACACTATCTTTGCAAAAGTAGTAAAAGGAATGGAAATTGTTGATTGTCTTCAGGTCGGTGATATCATGAAGACAATTCAGTTAGTGCAGGAATGACGGCGAACTACTATTTCATTTTCCATTCTTGATAAGTGGACCGGTGTTCTTGATCGTACGTGGATAGCGTTTCATACACACTGCGGTCGGGATAAGCTTGGAAGGCTTCTGCAATTTCCTTGTACTTTGCATCAAAAAATTGTTTCACAACGACACTAGTAGAATTTTGATGAAGGCGAATATCATTGATTGACGCGATAGCTGCGAGCATATTATCAAGCCCTTTTTTCGAGTCTGTTGCCAGTAAATCAATGCCATCAAAATGATAATTGTTAAATGCGGTGCGAAAGGCATTAAACTTTACATTAGAAAGTTCATCTGTAATACCAAACTTATTATATCCGGAAGAAGATTGCTGCCAATCTTTTGCTGCTGATGAGTTAGATGCAAGTTGAACTGTATTTAACGCTTTTTGAAAACAGGGAGATCCGGACATAGGGACGTAGGTTTCCAGGTCATATCCAATAATTAGATACGCATAGAAATCAAGAAATCCTGTCAAAGGATCAAAAACCATTTCGTCATGGTTAATGCGTTGGTTAGGAGTGTAGGTGAAGTTCCAATTATTATCCATAATTCGCATAACGAGTGTTGTGCGGTCGGATTTTTCGTCGCCGATATAAATTGGGCGCTGGCTTGACACGGCAACCTGTACTTGATAATAATTGTTGCTTGTAGCCGATGTAAAAAAAATATCCAAACTGCATTGGATTTTTTCTCCGTCAAGGTCTTCGTTGGTGAAGCGTGTGTTATTCATATAACGCTCAATATCTTGAGCGAAAGTTCGCAAATAGCCGCGCTGAGCTGATTGGATAGATTCTATATTGATCGTGACAGTGCAGTTGAGTTCTTGAGAATTAAGGAGAGGTGTCGCGACTAATAAGAGAGTGAAAAGTAGGGCTACGGCTTCAAAATTTTTCATAGGGGGCTCATTCCATGTTTAGATTAAAAAAATATACCCAAATTCTACTGCCTCGGCAAGTAAAAAGGTCAGGTTACGCAATTATCGCTTGCTTGCTCACCAATTATCCACACCTTTTTGCATTAGAAAATAATGGACTGGGCATAAAAGCGATTGGAATGGCAAATGCCTTTACAGCGCTGTCAGATAATTGCTGGGCGATCAACTACAATCCGGCGGGCCTCGCTAGCTTGACCGCCTTTCAATGTTCTGCGTTTATTGTTCCGCAACAGTTCGGATTACAGGAACTGCAGACAACAGCTCTTGCGGCGGCGAGGCCTTTTTCATTTGCGACAATTGGAATTAAAGTGGAGAAATTCGGTTTCGATTTATATAAGGAAACAGAATTTGGACTGGCAGTCGCCTCAAAAATTGATGGAAATATTTCAGGAGGATTAAGTTTTCAATATCAACGGCTAGATATTGATCGATATGGCACTGCCGGCAATTTTTCCATAAATGGAGGAATAATTGCTCGTGTGTTGAAGAACGTCGATGTTGGGTTCGATATAAATAACATTACCGGTGCAACTATTGGAAAAACTGATGAGAAGATGCCGCAAGTGTGCAGCTTAGGAGCTTGCTTATCCCCCCTTAACGAATTTAAAGTATCAATTGAAATGGAAAAGGATATTCGTTTTCCTGCGAGTATAAAAATGGGCATAGAGCAAATTGTGTTTGATGTGATTGCATTCCGCGCAGGGGTAGCAAATAATCCAGACAAATATTCATTAGGGTTTGCTGTCAGATATTCGTTTTATGAATTTGGATATGCAGGCTACAGCCATCCTGATCTCGGCTGGACTCATCAGATTGAACTTTCTTTCAAGCTTGATAAATAAATGATATTACAGAAAATCATCTTTATGCGCTTTTGAATATGAAATGTAACAGAACAAATAACACCACTCCATATCCCCTTTTTCCTCATTTGAGGAGAGGAAAAAGGGGAGGTGGACAAATATAAAAGACTATAATCCTTTAATAAAGAATAACCATTGCAAAACATCAGTAAGTAACTATGCGCACTTTTGCATTTATCTTATTTAGTACTGCTGTTGTATCTCTTGCCAATGGGCAAGAGCTATCGTCAGCAGATACGTCGGATTTATGGGAAGACATTCAATGGGAAAAAATATTAGAGACTAATATTCAAGCTGATGAAAATTCTACTGCGGCTGAAGAAACGATTATACTTGAAGACAATCCGCTTAATCTTAATACGGCTTCAGCAGAAGAGCTGCATCGAATTCCGGCAATGTCAAATCTTATTGTATCCCGTATTATTGATAGGCGCAAACATAAACGATTTACTTCTATAGATGAACTTTTAGGGATCGAAGGAGTGACACCGGAGTTTCTTTCCTTTATTCGTAAGTTTGTAAGAATTGAAAAAAGAAATGAAAGTTCAGACATTAACGCCTCTTTTATCAGCAGGACATCGACAGAAATTGAAAAGCAGCAAGGATATCTCAATGGCGCGTATCCGGGCTCGCCGGCAAAAGTGCTTAACCGATTTCATCTTTCGCTTGATGAAAATAAACCGTTTTTATCATCTATCATTTCTGATATGGAAGTTGGCGTGTTGACTGAAAAAGATCCCGGAGAACGAAGCCTCACAAATTTATTAACTTATTTCACCAGCTTTTCCGTGCCATCACTCGCTGCGCGCTTCATAGTTGGGGATTATCAGATGGAGGACGCTGAAGGATTGATCTTTTGGAATGCATCAGCGTCTGTAAAGGGAAACGATGTTATTGCACCTGCAAGGAAAAATGGCGGCGGAATTCATCCGCACCTTTCATCCGACGAAAATTCTTTTTTCCGGGGGATAGGTGCTTCGATCGGATTAGATAAATGGCAAGTGCAAGTTCTGTATTCCAACAAAGCACTAAATGCAACAATAGATTCGCTTGGATATATCTCGGCTATAGATAAAAGCGGATTATTCCGTACTGAAAGCGAACAACGCAAACAGAACTCATCAAGAGAGACACTCATAGGTTGCCGTGCTGTTACATGTCTTTTAGATGGATTGAAGATCGGATGTACTTATTACCATACGCGATTTGCGAATCCTTTACTGCTCGATGGTTTAAACGGCGAAAGCGCTTCTGAATTATGGATGCGAGGAATGGATATTTCTTTCACCAATAGAGCTGTAGATATATTTTCACAATTCGCGTTTGATCACGCTAATGCGCTTGCATCAATTGCAGGAATAACTTATGAACCGTACACAGCACTTGCGTTAACTATTATAGCTAGAAATTATCCACCTGCATTTCAGAGTATTCATGGGAATGCTTTTGGTGAGTTATCCGAACAAGTGCAAAACGAGAATGGTGTCTATGTTGGAATTAAGGCGCAGCCGATTCCGGGGTTGTGTCTATCGACGTACTACGATCAGTTTGAACATCCTAAGCCGACGTACCTCATACCGGCACCATCTCATGGCAATGATTTCATTGTGCTTGCAGAAGGTAAGCTTACAGAGCATTATGAGATAACATTTAGCTTTAAAAGGAAAGAACAACCGTCCGGGATTTATGAAAATGATTCGTATGGAAGATTAATTAAAGAAACAATTTCCCGCATTCAACAGAACTATCGGCTTACTGGAGAATTCATTTCGTCACCATCGCTGAGTTTATCAAGCAGAGCCGAATGGGTGAATATAAACTATGGCGGGATACAGAATGCAGAAAAAGGAATGCTGATATCTCAAGCAATTAAGTGGAAGATATTTAATCTACTGACAATACAAGCACGACTTGCTGTCTTCGGGACGGATTCATACGATTCATCAATCTATGAGTTTGAAGATGAAGTGCCCGGAGCGTATAGCAATCCTGCTTTATATGGATGCGGTATGCGATGGTATTTTATTTTGCGATATCAGATCTTTTCAAAAACATGCATTGCTGTGAAGTATGCACAAACAGTTAAGGATGGTGTTAAGTCGATGGGCACTGGTAATGATGAAATCAATGGAGACAGCCAGAGTATAATAAGCATGCAAGTGGAAGTTCGACTATGATTCCTCCAAGAGAACGTAGTAGCTCGTTAAACTGGAGGCATAAAACAAAATCACAATAAGTTTGATACAATACGATTGGAAAACAACGGAAATCGCTACTTGCGTTTTTACACACCGCTTTTGGTTGTTTTTGTGACAATCAATTGGTGAAATTACGACAGACTTTTTGTTGAAGATGGTTTATGTTTTGTATAATACTACAAGTATATTTATCTTCATTAAAATATGATTTGTTTCTATGAACGTCGTCAGAAATGTGTGTTAAATATGCACTATCGATCCCTTCATTCTTGACTACAATTTGAAATAATTACTTAAAAGTCTCTAAAAAGAAATTATCGATTTATTTGTCAGAAATATAAATAGGGAATTAATTCATATTCTCAAGGAAGGAGCGAGGAAATATGCTTGAAATTCTTGATAGTCTCGTAGCGACTATAGCTGTAGTACTCGTGCTGAGCCTTATCGTTCAAGCCATTCAACAAATCATTAAACAAATTTGGAGCTTCAAATCGAACTATATGGAACGCGAACTTTTTGCAATGTTCCAGCAATCGGGCAGTGGAATTACAAAAGGCTTTATAAAACGGCTTTATGATATTGTTGCGCCGACAGCATTAAAGTTCAAGATTCAGGTAAAGAAAAATCCTGAAGCCAAAGAGTTGATCGAAGCGATTAAGGTGAAGATGGCCGGATTAGGATACAATGACTTAGAGCTGCTGGAAAGCTTAAAGATGGAGGACTTCCGCGAGATTGTTGTATCATTAAACTTTCCAGAGGACAAGTTGGAAGCGTGGAAAAAGGATGTCGAGAATTGGTACGACTTAACGTTAAAAGCTTTTCAGGATCACTATGAGAGAAGGATGAAAGCATGGTCATACGTATTAAGTCTATTTGTTGTCTTATGTTTGAATGCAAATATATTTGAGATTCACAAGGAATTCTCATCCAACAAGGTCTTACGAGATTCGGCAGTGAAATTGGCTGAGCACTTCACATCGATACCAAAGGATTCACTGATTATCGTGAGTAAAAACGGAAGTAAAGATTCCTATGTATATAAGAGTGACACATTATCAGAACAGGCGATTGAACGGCAGATAGTTAGAATAGATTCGCTTGTAAACAATAAATCGTTTCAGATTATGAGGTGGAACACGCCAAGTGGAGACCCTATGCGCTATAAAATGTTGTTTGGTATGCAAATTCTTCCATCAAGAAAAGATATAGCAACAGCTACAGAACACAACTTTTATGGCTGGCTAGTAATGACACTCCTTGTTGGTCTCGGTGCACCTTTTTGGTATGATACGCTGAAGTCTGTTTTGGGAATAAAAGAATTAATAAAGTCAAAGTTATAAACGCTAATGATCATTTTAAGATATCGCTAGACTGGTTTCAGTATTAATAATATTTTGATAAAACAAAAAATTATAGAGATAGAAAAGGAGATATTCATGAACGATATAGATACAATTGATGCAGCCTACTCAGATGCTGTTAAGAATCTTTATAATGTGTTATCAACGGCATTCCTGATGGCGGAGGGCGATGCAGATAAGGAGCGTGTGGCCAAAGAAGCATTCAAGAGAGGTTTAGATCTTGCCCGTAAGGTTCGTGATAACGCAAAAGTTATCGTTAAGATGTAAGCTCAGACCTAAATTGCGAGAAAAAGCATCTCTTTCTAAACTTATTGGCCATTCATAATGTCTACTTCAATAAGAAGAGGAGTAGAACGTATTGTCAATATTTTAAGTAATGCACTTCGCAAAAAATAATCGCTCGTGCAGGTATGAAAGTTATGGACTGCTGTATGAATTGCAAGATCATTTTGAGTATTATGAAATCTGGGTCTCAATTGCCGACATACTTTGGAATTATAGAATGTTCTTTTTACATAGTGAAGTAAAATACTTTGATGTGCTTTGAACGTGTCTTTTATATTGTCTTGCTTTCCGGTGATCATTTCTTTTATCCTATATTCTACAGCCTATTTATATTGCATCTTAGGTAAAGCGTTATTACAATAACTGTGGTTTTGATGTACGCAGTAAGTTGTACTAGTTGGGAGTTCGGGATTCAGCTTTACCCCCGTTAGAAATTCACAAAAAGAATAAAGAGTCCGTTCGGGATTTATTCTACCGGGCAGAGTGCGTTACAAGAAATCTCGAGAAGCCTCCAGCACTTGCCCGCTACTTTTTTTGGGCGGGGGGAAAAAATGATGGAGGCTTTTTGTGTTTTATAGACCAAGGTCTTGAAAATATAAAATGATCACAACGCTTCACAATAGGAAAACGATACGATTAAAAGAATACGATTATGCTCGGCCAGGAGAATATTTTATTACGATATGCACATACGAAAAAGAAGATACATTCGGTGAGACCATCGCAGACGAAATGAGGTTATCGCAAGAAGGAAGAATTGCACAACAATGTTGGAGGCAAATACCGAGTCATTTTGAGGATGTGGAATTGGATGAGTTTGTTGTTATGCCCAATCACATCCACGGTATAATAATTTTGAATGATCATGGTAGGGACGTTCAATTGAACGTCCCTACAAGGTTGTCGCCGAAAAAAGGTTCGTTATCTATAATCATAAGGACATACAAAGCAGCGGTTACAACAGAATGCAGGCGTAAAGGGTTATGTGATTTCCGCTGGCAATCTCAATTTTACGAACATATTGTACGCGATAGCAAGGATTTGAATAATATTCGAGATTATATCACAGGGAATGTTCTTAAATGGGTGTCCGATTCAGAATATATACAATGAAATTATTTATAAACAAAAAAAACGGAACTCGATAGAATGAATTTCAGAGATCTAACTCCGATGAAATGCCATCTAATAATGATGTGGAGCCATCTGACATCGGCGGGGAGCTCCCTCTGAGCTTACACAACAGGAATATATCTCTTTAAAGTACCAACTTGGCACCTTAATGAGAGGCGAATATTCCAAGTACCTGCATTTTGCTTTTACCGAACAAAGTGTTGCCATGCTTTCTGGATTACTATAAAGCAAACGTGCAGTACAAGTCAATATTGAAATAATGAGAGCATTTGTAAAACTACGAGATAAAACGATATTAATAAAATTATACTGATGTATAAAACAGATCTCGAAATAGGAATAATGTGTTCTCAAGAAGAACTTGGGAATGATATGAAATTAAAATGGTTGCATTGCCGCAGTGACGCTGTACGCTATGAAGTAGATGGCGCTAAAAGCGTCAGCGCGGAACACGACAGTGTGAGGCGCCACTTAACGTCGGTCCGTTATGTATACGTTTTGAAATCATCGTGAGAAATTACTAAAAGAATATAATCACTATATATAAGGTGTCTTTTGAAAAAGTTTTTTATAATTATTTTCTTCTTAATTTTAATTGCTTGGCTAATCTATTTCTTTTATGACAACGGCGCTTACACTTTTACAGCAGAAGTGGATGGTACTCTGCTA
Organism: Ignavibacteriota bacterium; assembly: GCA_963727825.1. Taxonomy (GTDB): domain Bacteria; phylum Bacteroidota; class Ignavibacteria; order UBA10030; family UBA10030; genus Fen-1298. The sequence continues at coordinate 13,624 of CAVSHO010000006.1, forward strand.
GAAGGAATAAGTTCATTTGCGGAATATTCTGGTGGTATGTTGAGTATTTTTACAATTCTAAATGATTCTGGACAAAAAGGAATCATCATTTTCATAAAGGCTTCAGAAACTGGCAATTATTTACTTAACTCAGAAACAGGATCCGTTGACGGACAAGGAAACTATGGGCAATATCACTATGGGGATGAAGGCAATCGTATTATTTTCTTATCAAATGGCCAATATCAAGGGAAATGTAAAATAACGACACTCGATTTAAGTAACAAAAAGGTATCGGGTACCTTTGAATTTGAAGCCATTGAGTCAATATGTGCTCCAACTGGTTATGCATATGGCACGCGAGTAGTTCGTATTACAAATGGCAAATTTAAAAATGTACCAATAAAATATTTAGCTGAGTATCAATAGATTTCGAATGAAATATCACGCAATAAAAAGTAGTAAACAATACTCGCATTATTTAAAAAAGCAACCTGACCAGGTACTTGCCTGCTAACAACTCAGGGGGTAGCTATATTTGCGTGTGACTGATATCTCATGTACTTTATTTTCAGTTGAAATATCTAAAACGTTCTTTAAAGTCATTCCAATAGGAAAAATTTTTATGAATATCAGCCATATTTTATTACCCGTTCTAATTCTATGTGCCGCGTCGCAGTTTGACTTCGCACAGAAAGTCGATATGCCCGATTGGTCGAAGCCGGGATCCGCAACACATACACAGGTATCACCACCAACAGATTTTCATCGACCTGCAAGAACATCCAATATATCAATTGGTATATTTGAAGGCCAATCCGATATCGGGGCTGCGGTAGTGATGGGCAGTTCCAGTTATGACTCCACCACAAAGCAATATGCAATCATATCCGCCGGTTATAATGTATGGTACGTGCGCGATGAATTCCGATATCTCTGGAGAAAAATGTCGGGTGATATTTCTTTGGCGGCTGATATTAGCTTTCCGGATTCACTTGGCTTCTTCGACCGTAAAGCTATCCTCGTCATTCGACAGAGTCTTGATGATGATTCCAAAGAAGCTATAGTTGCCCTCCATGGTGAAGGTATGATACATCTGGCATGTCGTCCCGAGAAAGGTTTGCGCATTAAAGATATGGAGTATCGCATTGGCAGCCGCGGTGGCATCCCCGGAGGCAAGTCGCCGGACGATCTTGTCATCGCCCATGCCAAACGTATAGGTATCGAAAAAAGTGGCGATTCGTTTGCACTTTTCGTCAGCATGAACGGCGAACCAATGCATCAATTTGGCGCTTCCATTCAGTTGCATATTGACGAGCCGTTCTATGCCGGTATTGGCTTCTGTTCACATATTCCGGACAAGGCAGATACAGCCATATTGTCTAATGTCGTCCTTGTTAACGCTGCCGGCAAGATTCGCTAATATAGGATGCGCTCAAAAGAAGACAATTTTATTTGCGTTTGATTGACCTCGGTTACTGTTTTTTCTTCCGAAGTAATATATGATATATGGACATCATATATCTATTCAGATGTTAGGGCGGCAAACCGAACAAATGAGATTGCGATGAAAGTTACTGTAAAGAATTGGAAAGAGGTTGAATGTAAAATTCGTAATGCGGGGGTGAAGGATGCTATCTGCAATTCCAATGGTGAGCTTGAAACCATAATTACGAAGAATGGAGAGCAATACGAGGTTTCAAAAGAACTATTTTTCGAGCTTCAAAAATTAGATATAATCGAGATGAAACCTGGAACACGCACTGAGCCAAAAAGGAAGTGAGTGGCTTACGTGAAACGCCAAAGAATGCTACCTAACCATGCGTTTCCTGAAGGGATCTGCCAGGCACATGTTTTTGCCACCCTTTAGATAAGCTTTTATGCCAAAAATCAAATTGTCTTTAATAATTTAAATCTTTATTGAAATGGAGGATATTATGTGGTTAAGAAAAAATATTTTTTCCTTTAGCATTTTTGCTACTTTATCGCTTGGTTTTATTGTTTCGGCTGATGCAGCAGACCCTTGCGACCGAGCATGTCTTGAAAGCTATATCGATAAAGTAATTTCTGCTATGATAGCGCATAATCCTAATCAGCTTATGCTTGCGAGAGATGTCCGATATACGGAAAATGGCATAGAGCTGCGGCTTGGTGATGGAATGTGGGCAACACTAAGCGCGCGTGGAAAATATAATCTTTATGTTTCCGATCCGGAAAGTGGGCAAGCCGGATTTTATGGAACTGTTTCCGAGAACGGCGGAATGAATTATATAGCGCTAAGGGTAAAAGTATTTGAAGCGTTAATTAGTGAAATAGAAATAATTGTCGTACGCCCAAGTGGAATGATGATCACATCAGACCAAACTCCTTCTCCGTCCACGGGTCAGGTTATGGATCAAAAGTCACCCAGATCGCAGTTTTTACAAACAGTATCAACTGCTGAGAGAATGAGTCGAGCGCACATGGTTGAAATAGCCAATTCATATTTTATGGGTCTTGCCAATCAAACAGGAAAATTTACAGCACCATTTGCCAAGACATGCGAGCGATGGGAAAACGGAATTCACACAACGAATCAAAAACCAAATCCAAAAATCCCTAAAGGCGAGCTCGACATTCTTTGTATGAGCTGCGAAGAACAACAAAAGTCAGGGTGGTTCGCATTTGTAACCGATATTCGGAATAGGCGCTTCCCTGTTGTTGACATCGAAAGGGGACTGGTTCTATCATTCGGATTTTTCGATCATAATGCAGCCTTTCGACAGTACCCTCTCCCGGATGGCAAAATGACACCGAATATATTAACTTATCCACAGACAATCGAAATATCTGAGCTCTTCCAGATTAGAGACGAAAAAATAGATCAGATTGAGGCTGTGATAAACTCTGTACCTTATCGTATGAAATCGGAAGTCTGGGATAAATAGAAATGTGTCAGAAATTGGAATTTATATCTTTTACTAATAAACTTTATATAGAAGAAAAATATATGAAAAAAAGTTCGATAGTAATTTGTCTTTTTCTATTATTAGGACTGTTTTCCTGTAATCCAAGTGCCGAGAAATTAGATCGGTCGGGTCTAGTTGTATTAATGGAAAAATATCTCGCAGCTTTAGCGAAACATGACCCCTCGAGTGTGCCGCTCGCAAAAGACGTGAAGCTTGTGGAAAATACTGAGGTAACTCCGATAGGAAAAGGTCTCTGGCAAACAGCTACAGGAGTACCAACGGAATTTAAAATTTTTATCGCCGATCCCGTTGAAGAACAAGTCGGATTTATGGGAGTCATCCAGGAAAATAATAAACCAACTATCTTGGCCGCTCGCCTAAAGATCGTCGATGGTAAAATCACTGAGATCGACCACCTTGTGATTCACTCAGATAGTCTTCCTCTGAATCCTAATATGTCAAAAGTACGTCCGGGATTAATTGAGCCAATAAAACCGTCCGAGCGTGTGCCGCGCGATCAGATGCTGAAGATTGCTAACTCATATTACGAAGCGCTCGTACAGGAGGACGGGACTATCTGTCCCTTCGCTGATGAGAGTCAGAGACGCGAGAACGGCGGAATCACTTCAAACGATCAAACACAAACTCCAGAAGAAGCAAAGAAGGACGACTTTTCAGTATTCAGAAAGATGAAATCCGGTGAACAGCTCAGTACAGGCGTTATGAGTTATATAACCGATATAAATCGGCGTCGTTTACTTGCCGTGGATGAAGAGATGGGATTGGTATTTGCCTATTCAATGTTCGTTCATAATGGTGTACCCAAAGTAATGAAAATTAAAGGTGTACCCGGAATAACCGAAAGACTCAATAAATGGGGGCCGTTCGATCTTCCAGCCGCTCATGTTTTTAAAATCAGAAACGGCAAAATCTATGAAATTGAAGCTATCGGGTATGTGGCAAAACATGGAATAAAGAATGGTTGGGAATGAATAAAATTGTGTCGTAAGGATTTGATTTACACATTTAAATTTATAGCTTTTTATAAAATTGGTAATACCGGAAAATATTTGGTGTAAACGGTCCATTAATATTTATTGATGGCATGTTTGGTTTGGAGGGTGGTTTAATAGTAACTATTACAATCAGAATTAAAAATTAATTGCTAATTTTCGTTTCAAATCCCCTCCAATCAAGAGCTTTTAGTAAATATATCATTGTTTGATATCGCTGTATTGTTCAAATTGTCGTTGAAAAACTATAAAAGTGTTGGGAATTCTTAATTGCTCTCCAGTGTTTTATTCTGTATATTGTATATTCAAATGGCACGAAAGGATGAGTTTAAGAAGATAGCCATCGCGATAGATGGGCCAGCTGCATCCGGTAAAAGCACGACGGCAAAGTTAGTGGCTCATAAGTTGGGTTATCTTCACATTGATACAGGCGCAATGTATCGTGCTATTACTTTAAAAGCGCTTGATAAAAAAATTGATTTAAACAATAAAAATGAAATTGTCCACATTGCACAGACAAGTACCGTTCGGTTGGAAGTAGAAGATGGTACCACTAAGGTTTTTTTAGACGGTGCTGATGTAACGAAACAAATTAGAACACAATTAGTGAATCGTTCCGTAAGCACTGTGAGCAGTTATAAAGGTGTCCGCGATGTAATGGTGCAAGAGCAGAAGAAGATGGCGGCAAACGGCGGTGTTGTTTTAGAAGGGCGTGATATCGGTACGGTTGTTCTTCCAAAAGCAGAATTAAAAATATTTATGGTAGCAAGTGTCGAAGAACGAGCCCGGCGTAGAAAAAATGACCTTGCACTGGTTGGAATAGAAACACATCAGGATGATTTGGTAAAAGAAATTGTTGCGCGTGATCAAAAGGATTCAACCCGTGAAGCAAGTCCGCTGCGAAAAGCTCCGGATGCAATTGAATTAGACACTTCCCATTTGACTATTGAGGAACAAGTCGATTTCATTTTGAAACGTGCAAAGGAAATTATTCGGGAAAAAGAAAAATAATGAAAGTGACAGTAGATAAATCTTCTGGCTTTTGCTGGGGAGTTGTTCGGACAGTGAATATTGCAGAGAAGGAACTTGCCACCGGTGAGAAACTCTATTCGCTGGGTGATATCATTCATAATCCCGTAGAGATTGAACGGCTAAGATCTGAGGGACTTGAAACAGTTACACAAAAAAATTTGGAAAAACTCAGGGGCGCAAAGATTCTAATTCGAGCACATGGAGAACCACCGGAGACATATAAACGCGCACAAGAACTTGGTATTAGGTTGATCGATGCGACATGTCCGGTAGTTGGAAAAGTTCAAGAACGGATTCGCCGGTTTTATGATGACGGTTATCAAGTTGTAATATTCGGTAAAATAGAACATGCTGAGGTTATTGGACTTGTGGGTCAAACGAACGGCGAAGCAATCGTTATAAAATCGCTGAGTGAAATTGATAAAGTGAAGTTGGATCGGAAAACTGTCTTGTTCTCTCAAACAACGATGGACAAGCCGACATTTTATTCCATAAAAGAGGAATTGTCTAAAAAGATAAAAGAGCTAGTGGTTGGCTCCATTGAAGAACTTGCAACCGAATTTCTTGCAAAGGATACAATTTGCGGTCAGGTGTTTGGACGGGAAAAGAAAATTCGAGAATTTGCAGCAGAGAACCAGATTATTATTTTCGTCGCAGGCAGACATAGTTCGAATGGGAAAGTGTTATACGAAATTGTTAAATCAGTCAACTCCAGGATTCAATTTATAGAAGATGTTCAGGAACTTCAGCCGGAATGGTTTGAAGGAGTAGAAACTGTCGGTATTACCGGTGCAACTTCAACCCCGCAATGGTTGATGGAGAAAGTAAAAGATAAGATTGAAATGTTAAATAACATGATGAATTTAAGAAGTAATAAACAGCCATCTATAGTTAACGATCTAATCACACACTAATTAAGCGCTGAAGAGCGTTCTTCAACGATGTGAAATGGCTGGCATCGAAGAAAGCGTAATTCGGTTATTCCCGCGAGTGCGGGAAGCAGTTTTTGGAGGTTGCATGTCAGATACAAATAGTTCCACAGAAAAATTCGAGGAAAGTGGGTATTCGGAAGAAGAATACAAACAACTTGAACAGCTTTATTCCGGTACGATGGGCAAGATCAATGCCGGTGAAATCGTCAAAGGGCGCGTAGTTCACATTGGCGATTCCAATGTTGCAGTTGATATTGGATTTAAATCGGAAGGTAACGTGTCGGTAAGTGAGTTCCCAAAAATTAAAGAACTCAAGATTGGCGATGAAATTGAAGTTTTCCTCGAAAGCATCGAAGATAAAGATGGTCAGCTCGTTTTATCACGTAAGCGTGCTGATTTCATGCGCATCTGGGAACGTGTCGTCAAATCATTTGAAACAGGTGAAGTGCTTAAAGGAAGATGCGTCCGCAGAACAAAAGGCGGAATCGTTGTCGATCTTATGGGATTAGATGCTTTTTTACCGGGTTCGCAAATCGATGTTAGGCCCGTTCGTGATTTTGATGCTTTTATCGGGCGCGAAATGGATTTCCGTGTAGTTAAAGTCAATCATCCGTCAGAAAATGTTGTAGTAAGTCATAAAATTTTAGTTGAGGAAGAACTTGCCAGTCAACGCAAGACCATTCTTGATAGTCTTGAGAAAGGTCAGATTCTCGAAGGCCATGTTAAAGCGATCACCGATTTCGGTGTGTTCGTGGATCTTGGCGGTGTTGATGGCTTGGTGCATATTACGGATCTTTCATGGGGTAGAGTCAGTCATCCATCGGAGATTGTAAAATTGGATGCAACGGTCAATATTGTCGTATTAGATTTTGATGCGGAGAAGAAGCGCATATCACTTGGAATGAAGCAGCTTCAACCGCATCCTTGGGAAAATATTGATCAGAAGTATCCAGTTGGCACAAAAATCAATGGCAAAATAGTTTCTCTAACGGATTATGGTGCATTTGTTGAAATTGAAAAAGGTATCGAAGGTCTTATACACATTTCGGAAATGAGTTGGACGCAACATATCAAACATCCATCACAAGTCGTTTCTATGGGGCAGATGGTGGATGCGATTATTCTCTCGTTAGATAAAGACGGAAAGAAAATATCGCTTGGTATGAAACAGCTTGAACCGGATCCATGGACGACACTGATGCAGAAATATCCTATTGGTTCGAAGCATATGGGTACAGTTCGCAATCTGACCAATTTTGGCGTCTTTGTTGAACTCGAAGAAGGTGTTGATGGACTTGTGCATATTTCTGATTTATCATGGACGAGGAAAATTCGTCACCCGGGTGAAGTAGTAAAAAAAGGCGATCAACTCGAAGTTATTGTACTTTCCGTGGACATCGATCAACGCCGTATCTCTCTCGGGCATAAACAAGTGAATGAAAATCCTTGGGAAGCTTTCGAGGCGCAGTATAAAGTTGGTACAGATGTAGACGGCAAGATTGTTCGTATTATCGAGAAAGGCATTATTGTCGAAATGCCGCTTGGTGTTGATGGCTTTGTACCACTGTCACAACTCTCGCATACTCCTGTAAAGAATATTGCTGAATCTTTTAAAGTTGGTGACGATATCCCTTTGAAGGTGATAGAGTTCGATAAAGAAAGTAAAAAGATCGTTCTCTCCGCACTTGAATATCTTCGCGGTAAGGAGCAGAAGCTTGTGGATGATTACGTTGCTAGCCATAAGCTAACACCGATGACTATGAAAGATGTTGTTTCGGCTCCTTCCAATGTAGAGAAAATGCCGGATGAACTGTCATTTGAAAGTAAGGATGAATCTGCTCCTGAAGGTTCAAACTAACGCTTAAAGCAAACTAGAAAAGAGTTGTCTGCCCCGATAATTCGGGGCGGGCTGCTCTTTTTCTTTATGAAGCGCATCGCATTACATACTCTTGGCTGCAAACTTAACTACGCAGAAACTGCTGCCATTGGAAAACAATTCACCTGCAATGGATACACTGTGGTAAGTATTAATGACAATGCGGATGTTGTTATAATTAATTCTTGCAGTGTGACCGCTTCCGCAGACCGCGAATGCCGGCAATTAGTGCGGCGTGCATTACGCCATTCTCCAAATGCTTTCGTTGCTGTCGTTGGATGTTATGCTCAACTTCAGGCAGAACAACTTGCGGCAATACAAGGAGTGGATTTGGTCTTGGGATCACAAGATAAACTCTCTCTCTTCAATATTATTAATAATGGTAAAAAGAAAACACACGCTGATATTTTAGTTTCATGTATTGATGAAAAGAATGAATTTGAAGCGGCATCGTCAGCCGGATTTGAAGAACGAACACGTGCATTTCTAAAAGTGCAGGATGGATGCGATTATTCCTGTACCTATTGTACTGTTCCATTGGCACGAGGCAAAAGCAGAAGTGCTGCCATCCCAGAAATAATTAGACAAGCAAGAGAAGCAGTTGAGTTGGGATATAAAGAGGTTGTGCTGACAGGCGTGAATGTCGGAGATTACGGGAAAAGCAATGGCACAAATCTCCTTATGCTTCTTAAACAACTGGCGACAGTCGATGGGTTGACGCGCATTCGCATCAGTTCTATTGAACCAAACTTGTTAACAGATGAGCTGCTTGATTTCTGGTTTGCTGAGGAAAAACTTTGCAACCATTGGCATATTCCATTGCAATCGGGGTCTGATATAGTTCTGCGTCTGATGCGAAGAAGATATTTAACCGAATTGTACACGAATCGCATTGAGCGAATTAATTCTCACATTTCGGATGCAGGCATCGGTGCTGACGTTATTGTTGGATTTTCTGGAGAGAGCGATGAGTTATTTGAGGAAACATACGAATATCTCTTAAACCTTCCTGTTACATATTTCCATGTGTTTAGCTATTCAGAAAGGCCGAATACCCCTGCGTCAGAGTTTTCTCAGAAGATAGATCCGTATATCAAAGCGGAGAGGAGTAAGAGATTGCATAATTTGAGCGATCAGAAGCGATGTGATTATTATCATAGTTTTATTGGGAAAACAGTCTCAGTCCTTTTTGAATCCGTTAATTCAGATGGATCGGTCTCGGGATTGACAGAAGCATATATCAGAGTCGATGTTAAATCAGATTCAAATTTAACAAATAATATTCTTGATGTTACAATTCAAGAAGCTTCCGCTGAAAAATGTATTGGAATAATACCAGAACCGCATATAACATCTACGATTCGCATTGCAATCTAACGGGAGATTTCGTATGAAACGGTGGTCATTTATCTTAATGGCAATATTACTTTGCCTGGTGCAGCAATTGTTTGGACAAGCGCGTCCACTATCAGCATTGCTATCCAAAGACAATCAGGGTAAAATAATAACGCCAATGAATTTAGATTATTCAGATTTATCTGAATCTAAGAAATCTGTTGTGATGGCAGTTTTGGCGTCGCTAATTCTTCCAGGGATGGGCGAATTATATGCGGGATCATTTGAGTCCGGGAAATACAATCTCATCGCAGAAGGTGGTTTGTGGCTTGCCTACAGCGGATTTCAGATGCACGCTAATTGGTTGCAACAAGATGCTCAAACATTTGCAAATCAGCATGCCGGTGCAAATTTCGCTAATAAAGACGATCAATATTCTGTGAACATCGGCAATTTCAATACAACTGATGAATACAACCAAGCGAAGTTACAAGAACGTGAATACGATCTTGTATATACAACAGACCAATACAAATGGCAGTGGGATTCAGATGCCGACCGAACACAATTTAAAGATTTACGGATCCGTAGTGCTGAAATAAAAAATAACGCGAATTTTATCATCGGTGCGATCGTAGTAAATCATCTTTTCTCAGCATTTTCTGCAGGTTTAAAAGCTGCTGCATATAACAAGTCTCTTTCGATGATAGATAAAATAGAAATTCAAGCGTTTACATTGAACAGCGGCACGCATGTCGATGGCGTTGGCTTAAGCATATCAACAAAATTTTAACTCAACGCTATGCCAAATATCCGGCTAATAATTGAATATGATGGCACAGACTATGTCGGCTGGCAATTTCAAATAAATGGTCGCTCTGTTCAAGAAGAGGTTGAAAAAGCGATCAAACAAATACTTCAATCGGATATCCGGATTACAGGAGGCGGTAGAACGGACGCCGGTGTGCATGCTCGCGGGCAGGTTGCCAGCTTCAGCGTAGAGCGAAATATTGAAATTGATTTATTTGCTAAGAGTTTGAACTCTGTCCTTCCGCACAATATTGTAGTTCGAGAAGCGGCAGAAGCTCAGAATAATTTTAATGCGCGACACGATGCGAAAAAAAGACGGTACTCATATTTTATTAGTCAGACACCGACAGCAATTCATCGTAATTACAGCTGGCAAGTATTCCAGAAGTTAGATGTTGAGTTGATGCAATCATGCGCTAAACAAATAATCGGTGAACATGGTTTTCGTTCATTTTGCAAGGTAGAAACCGATTTACATCAACATCGTTGCACAATAAATGAGGCAGAATGGAAACAAAAAGATGGATTGTTAATATTCGAAATAACCGCAAATCGTTTTTTGCATGGGATGGTTCGAACATTGGTTGGAACGATGGTGAATGTGGGGCGGGGATATACAAAAATAGAAGATTTTATTAATATTCTGGAAGCAAAAGATCGATCAGTTGCAGGAATGTCTGCACCTGCAAAAGGATTGTTCTTGGAAGAAATAATTTATTAATTGATGTTACGCACTAATAATTTTTATTAAAGGATTATAGTTCTTTATATCATTGTCCACCTCCCTATCCCGACCCGATTTTGCATCGTGTCGGGATTTCCCCTCCCCGCCTGCTGCGGGCAGGCTCAAACGAGGAGGGGATAAAGGAGTGGTGTACTTTGTTCTATTATATTCCATGTTTATCAGCATAAAAGATGGTTTTGCGTAAAATTAGTTATTAATTAACCAAGTGATGAAATCTGTAAAGAAAATAATACGTGATGCACTCATCAAAGGCGGATTGCTCCAGACTACGCTTTCGGAAGACGAATTGAAGCAAGTAATCGATGCGAGTTCTTTAAGCGGAACAATCGATAAGACAGAACATGAATTAATTAAAAGCGTTCTGCAATTCTCGGACATCACCGCGAAAGAAATTATGGTGCCTCGTTTGGATATTGTCGCACTCGATATTTCCATGCCGCGGGATGTGCTTGTTCGCAAGGTTATTGAAGAAGGATACTCGCGGCTGCCAGTATATAAAGGAACAATAGACCACATCATCGGCGTAATATATAGCAAAGATTTGCTGAGTTTACTTGAACATCGTTCGCTTATAATATTGCAGGATATTGTTCGGCCCGCGCATTTCATACCTGAATCAAAGAAAATTAGTTTACTTTTGCGGGAGTTTCAGCAGAACAAAGTACACATTGGCATTGTTGTCGATGAATATGGCGGAACTGAAGGTATTGTGACAATGGAAGATATTGTTGAAGAAATAGTTGGAGACATACTTGATGAGTACGATGAAACGCGTAAATCGGTGGAACAATCCAGCGATGGATCGGCCATTGTAGATGCAGCTCTTTCGATTGCGGATTTTAATGTTCAATTCCGAGCTAAACTGCCTGAAGCCTCAGATTATGAGACTTTAGCAGGATACCTGCAAAAGATTACTGGAAAACTTCCGGAGGCCAATGAAGAAATTAAAACAGAGAACTTTGTCTTTACAATTCTGACCAAGAGCGCACGGCGTATTCGGCAAGTAAAAGTAAGTCCATCTATAAAATCAAATGTTGTCGAGGAATGATGATGTTTCCATTGCAAGAATTATTTATTAAAATATGCGGTATTACTAATCTTGCAGATGCAGAAATAGCATGTTTATTTGGTGCAAATGCAGTCGGATTCGTTTTCAAACAGTCCGACCAGCGATATGTTAGTCCAGAAAGGGCGGCATCAATTATTTCAAATCTACCGGAACACATTTCTAAAATTGGAGTTTTTGAAAACGCCAGTCCTCGATATATTCAGAGTATCTTAAAGAAAGTACCGCTCAGCGCCGTACAAATTTTTGGAAATATTGGGCCCGACGACCTTGTGGACTTCGATGTAAGTGTCATTAAGCAGTTTCAGCTCAACCAATCATTTAAAATAGAGGTAATGCGAAATTATTTAGTCGATGCCTTTCTCTTGAAAAATCAAAACGAGGGAATTGGAAATCAGCAGCCCAAAAAATATCATTGGGATATTGCAATCAAAGCAAAAGAATGTGGACGTGTTATTATCTCTGGAGGACTCAATCCAAATAATATCGGAGATGCAGTTCGCTTTGTACAACCTTATGGAGTAGATGTATGCGTCGGGGTAGAACATAGACTAGGAAAGCTTGATAAATCGCTTCTCCGAACATTCATCTCCAATGCTCGTAATGAAAATCTCTATTACGCAAACGATAGGAAATATGAATGAAATTACTTATTTCAACACAAAGCTATCAATCACAAATGAATCCTTCCAGAAGCATTATCCGGAGAAACACTCTTAAGCATTTTTAAATGTTAATTATTGGAAAGCAATTAAAGCGACAATCATTTAGTCGGAATCAATTCTCAAATTGCCATCAAGAATTATTGCATTAATAAAGGCGATCTGGGAGTCTAAGAAAATCAGCCAGCAGAATACGGCAGGTTTAAGTAGCACCAATCATTAAGCCAATGGAAATCATCACAGGTGAAGAACCGAGCACAGAGAAGTGTCTATATGATCGACGAAGATGTGCAAACCTTTCAATAATATGCTACTTTCGTGTTGATGAACCTTTTGTGTGCTTGGAATGAAGAGACTGTATGACATCGTGATAAACTTCGATTGTCCCATTGACAGTACGTTCCCATGAAAATGCTCCAGCCTGCTTTATGCCAGAAGCAACCAATGAAGATCGCATAGCATGATTTGAGAATATTTCCATAATAGCTCGAGCAAGTTCGACTGGTTTGTCCGGATCAATATAAAGAGCGGCATCACCTGCGACTTCGGGAATTGAACTCAGCTTTGTTGTAATCACAGGTGTTCCAGCCGCCATGGCCTGTAGGTACAGGAAGCCCGAAACCTTCATAACGCGATGGATAAACGAACATCGTGCTCGCATGATAGAGCAAAGGAAGTTCTTCATCTGGAACATATCCCAAGAACCTAATGCGATCTCCGATGCCAAGTGCTTGCAGGGATTTCATCAACTGTAAGTATTCGCGCTGGCCAGTGATATTTCCGGCGAACACCATGAGCGGACATTTCTGCGGATTTTCTTCCAAAAGCAGTTTCAGTGCATTAAAAATGAGTCCGACGTTCTTGCGCGGATCAATTCCTCCGACATAAAGAAGAAAGTCTTCAGAAAGTTCGTAGAAGGAACGAATTTTCAATACATCTTCAGAAGTCCACTTTTGAAAAAAGCGTTTATCTACAGCGAGAGGAACAACACAAACCTTCTCTGAGGGGACAGCGAAATATTTCAGAATATCTTTTTTTGTATTATTGGAAATCGCAATGATCCTTGATGATTTATGGAAAATTCGTTTTATGATGCTATTTGCAATGTCATGCTTCAAACGTTGGGATGGGCTGTACAAGTCCTTTACCGAAAGCGGAATCGTATCCATAACGGAAACAATATAAGGGCACCGAGTAAACATAGAGGCGTCGCCTTGGGCAAGAAAATGCGCAAGTTCGAACGAATTAGACGGAATTGAGTGCGGGAGCGTCCATTGCTCGCTTATCATTCGTGTCGCTTTCGGTTCGCACCATTTGGGAGTATGAAAAATACAGGGACGATTTCGAAAACGTTCATCCACCGCGAGACCATTTTCTACAAGAAATATAAATTCAAGCATCGAATTCGATTCAAGTATTCCATCGATCAGATTCGAAGCATAGTGCCCGATACCACGATGTTTATGGGATTTGAATCCATACTGTAGCCCCCTTGCATCGATAAGAATTCGTGATACTGATGATTTCATCGAAACGGTTTCCTATTGATTTCGGGCTGAAAATACAGCAGATGCCAGTTTGAGGATGTCTTGACTTTTTATGGCGCCCAGTAAAAGAAGTGCAGCGAAATAAATCGTAACACCTGCAAGTGCCAATACAACAACATGGATAATACCGCCAAAGAACACGAGCGGCAAGAGGAACAGTGAAGCACACACTACTCGCAAAAGTTTCTCGGTTTGATAAATATGGCCGAAGTGCTCTCGAACGATCACGCTCAACGAGGCGAAGCCAAGTAATTCAGTTGCAACGGTTGTGATGGATGCTCCAACCGGACCAAAATGTGGTATGAAATAAAAATTTACGATGACGTTGAATGCTGCATTAATACTCGAGATAAGGAGGACCTTTCGTTGTAAACCTATTGCACCTAAAATATGACCAAGGATATTTGTAATGGCAGCAACAGGCAGCCACCAAACAAGAATACGCAGCGATGAACTCGCCTCGGCAAACGAATCACGATACAGAAAGTGTATAACAGGACCGGCGAGCCCGGTTGTGAACACTGCAATTGGCATCACGAACAGGAGAGAGTAAAACAACGCATTGGATGTTGCACGGACAGCTGTCTGTCGATCGGATTTATATTCTTTCGCTATCATTGGAAAAAGAGCGGTAACCACAGCCGCAGAAAATGCAGTGATACCGAAAACAATATTTGTGGCTGATCGATAAATTCCTGTTTCATGCTCACTCACAAGCATTGAAAGCATCACGGCATCAATTTGAAAATAGATCATCACTGAGATGCTTGTTAGTGCGAATGGGAATGCTCCTTTAAAAAGTTGACCAAGAATTCTAAAGTCAAAGGAAATCGATTTCATGTAGGAATTTCGGTATGCTAAATAGAATGAATATCCAGATTGTAGAATAGCCGAAGCAAGCAAGACCTTCAGCAGGAGGATGAGATCTGCTTTCAAGAAGAGTGCTGCAAGAACAGCGACAATATCAAACGATTTTGCTGCAATCTGACTGATAGAGTCGAGTGACAGATGCTGATTGGCGCGAAAGAGGCCGGAAAACGTCCCAGTGATCGTTCGGACCGTCACGACGGCTGCAGCAATTACTATTGCGAAAAAAAGCGATGGGACGCCAGAAACAAAATAAAACGAAATGCTTATAAGAAAAATGCTGAGGAGAACAAGGCCCAATTTAACACCCAGCGCAGTGCCGGCAACCCTCCCACGCTCGCCCGGATGCATAGCAAGATGTCGAACAATAAAGACATCAATTCCGAGATCACAGAGGGGTGTAAAAAGAGCTGCATAAGCGAGAAGAAAGTTGTAGCGTCCGAAATCGTCGACGCCAAGGTAATTCGTCAGTAATAAGATTGCAATGACGATGCCGCCCTTCGTGAGTGCCTGTGCCCCGACAAGGAAAGCGACATTGCGGGCTACAATTTTCTGAATATTGTTCTGCATCGTTCTTTAATTTAAGATGGAAAAAAGTTAAATTAATTGCAAAGGAATGATTGATAAGATAAATACTTTCAGTTGACCGAAAAACATTCTTATTGCATTATTATTGGATATTCTTCGCTCATTTACTCCTTTAGCGGGGTGATAAATATCGCATAACTTGTATCGTAGTTATTAGGGATTATTTGTCTTATGCGCATTGTTTTAGATGCTAGAAAATATTTCGATTTTGGTATTGGCACTTATATCCAAAACCTTATAGCGCATTTGGAATCACGTGCTGAATTAGTGCTTCTTGTTGCTCCAAATGATGCGCAGCAAATTGGTCAATTATGTAAGACTCAGAAGAGAATTAATCCATCAAAGAAGTACTCTATCAGAGAACTCTATTCAATTGCTGCAGATGCGAATAGACTTAAAGCAGATATATTTCATTCACCTCATTACACGGCTCCCTTTGGATTGAAGATGCCATGCGTTACAACTATCCATGATATTCTACATATTAGAGGAAAGGAATATTTTTCATTTCCGAAAAGGATGTATGCACAAATTATTATTGGTCATGCGTGCCGGTCTTCTACGGCGATTATTGTTGATTCTGAATTTTCAAAACAAGAATTATTGGATGAGTTCAATGTGAATGAGGATCAAGTCCATGTTATTCATCTTGGCGTATCCTCCATTTATTCGAAAAATTATTCAGAGGATGCTGTTCGAGCATTTCGAAATAAACACAATCTGACCAAACAAACTATTCTTTATACAGGCAGTCTTAAACCACATAAGAATGTTAGTATTCTAATTCATGCCTTTGCCAACATGAAGCAACGATCGGACATCCAGCTTGCCTTTTCCGGAGAATCAATTAGACAAGAAAAACACCTCTGGGAATTAATTAAGAAAAAAGGTATTACTCAAGATGTTATTGAGATCGGACAATGTTCTCGAGAAGAACTTGCACTTGCATACCGTGCTGCAGCAGTGGTCGTATTGCCGTCGTTGTATGAAGGGTTCGGCTTTTCAATATTGGAAGCAATGGCCTCTGGAACTCCGGCAATAGGAGCACGTGCAGGTTCGATTCCGGAAGTGATGGGTGATGGAGGTATATTATTCGATCCTCATTCTGTTGAAGAACTTTCGGTTGCATTAGAGCGGGTTTTAAATGATACAGAATTTCAGAGACAATTAGTACAACGAGGATTGCAAAACGTCGCAAGATTTTCATGGGAAAGATGTGCAGAAAAAACGTTTCAAATTTATAAGGGTGTACAATGAAACATATCGGCATATTTGGCGGAACCTTTGATCCTCCTCATAATGGACATATAGCTATAGCAGAACAGGCAAAGAAACAACTTGGATTAGAATGTGTGTGGTTTATACCGTCATACATTCCGCCGCACAAACATCAGCATTCATCGACATCTGCACAACGTCGACTGAAAATGATTAAGTTAGCTATTGGTGGAAGGAAAAATTTTAAGATTTCTGCGATTGAATTAAAACGCCGGGGAATATCATACACGATCGATACTTTGAAAGCATTCAAGCGACGATTCCCGAAAGCTGAATTGGTGCTCATCTTCGGCGCAGATAATCTGATACAATTTAATACTTGGAAATCGCCGAAAACAATTCTTCAACTTGCTTCATTGGCAGTCTATAAACGAAAAGGATTTAGTCTATCATCGAAACGTAACGCTATTGATTTTATTCTGTTAAAAGGTCAGATGCTTCAAGTATCTTCGACTGAAATCAGAAATAGAATTGAAAAAGGATTTCCTATTCAAGCTCTGGTTCCAAACCAAATCATTCTTTATATCAAACGGCATTCACTATACAGGATGCCGACACACATTCCTCTTAAAAGGCAGTTACATGAAAAGCACCGCGTCTGCTGACGCTGTAAATCGCATTATCAACACCGATCATCACGATCCATTTTCCGTGTTAGGCGCACACGTTGTGGATATTAAAGGCAAACGTGCTGTTGCAGTAAGAGCATTTCTGCCGGAAGCTAAGCAAGTGAGCGTCATAGTTGCAGCGACTTCCAATGAATATGAAATGGATAAAATAAAGGAGGAAGGGTTCTATGAAGTTGTGCTTGATGAATATTCCGAAGTATTTCCATACAAGTTGAAAAAAGTAACACAAGATAATTCAATAGAAATATTCAACGACCCTTATTCGTTTCTTCCAACGCTTACTGAATTTGATTTATACTTATTTAACAGCGGCGATCACCATCGCATTTATGATAAATTAGGATCTCACGCAATAGAAACAAATGGAGTGAAAGGCGTACAGTTTGCTGTTTGGGCTCCTAATGCTCGGAGCGTGAGTGTTGTCGGAAATTTCAACAATTGGGATCGGCGGAGGCATGCAATGCGTGTACTTGGTGCTTCCGGTGTTTGGGAAATCTTTATTCCCGGATTAAAAGAGGGGGAACTCTATAAGTATCAGGTAAAAACGAAATCCGGCAGCATTCTCGATAAAGCCGATCCGTATGCAACAGAAATGGAACTGCGCCCAAAGACTGCTTCGAAAATAAATTTCCTTAGCCAATATGAATGGAAGGATGAAGAATGGATTAAACGCCGCGCAGAATCAGATCATCTTGGAGAACCAATATCTGTCTACGAAGTACATTTTGGCTCTTGGGCGCGCATTATAGAAGAGAACAATCGATGGCTGACTTACCGTGAAATAGCTGAGAAATTGGTAGCGTATGTTCGAGAACGAGGGTACACGCACATTGAATTGCTTCCTATTATGGAACATCCTTTCGATGCTTCTTGGGGATATCAAGTGACAGGATATTTCGCGCCAACGAGCCGTTTCGGTACTCCGCAAGAATTTATGTTTTTTGTGGATTACTGTCATCAAAATAACATTGGCGTGATTCTCGATTGGGTGCCTGCGCATTTTCCGAAAGATCAATATGCCCTTGCGCAATTTGACGGAACTCATCTCTATGAACATGCCGACCCGCGCAAAGGTGAACATCAAGATTGGGGAACATATATTTTTAATTACGGCAGAAAAGAGGTTCATAATTTTCTTATCAGTAACGCACTCTTCTGGATAGAAAAATATCACGTTGATGGATTGCGTATTGACGCAGTTGCTTCGATGTTGTACTTAGACTATTCGCGCAAGAAAGGCCAGTGGATCCCGAATCAATATGGCGGGCGGGAAAATTTAGATGCGATTGCATTTCTGAAAGACACAAATCTTCTTGTTCACCAATATTTCCCAGGTACATTGACTATTGCTGAAGAATCCACTGCATGGCCCGGAGTGACAACCGATATTGCTTATGGCGGACTTGGTTTCAGTTTGAAATGGAATATGGGCTGGATGCACGATATGTTGAAGTATTTTTCAACCGACCCACTTTTTCGCAAGGATCACCATAACAATCTCACATTTGCACTTTTATATGCATTCTCTGAACGCTTTTTATTGCCGCTATCACACGATGAAGTCGTACATGGGAAATCTTCGCTCCTTCATAAAATGCCGGGTGATGACTGGCAGAAATTTTCAAGTCTCCGATTGCTGTACGGACTGATGTATGGATTCCCCGGAAAGAAATTGCTTTTCATGGGAGGCGAGTTTGCACAACGGGATGAATGGAACCACGAAAAATCTCTCGATTGGCACCTTACTCAATTTCCGCCGCATGCGGGAATGCAGAAATGGATCTCGGATTTGAATCGTGTCTATCGAAGAGAAAGCGCACTCTATCAGGTCGATTTTCATTATTCCGGTTTTGAATGGATCGATTTTCATGACAAAGCAAGCAGTGTCATCACGTTTATGAGGAAATCAAATGACGGAAAAGAGAAGATAATAGTCGTCTGTAACTTTACGCCCGTGCCGCGCCAGAATTATCGGGTTGGCGTTCCGGACGGAGGATTGTACAGAGAAATATTAAACAGCGATTCATCTTATTACGAAGGCAGCAATGTCGGAAATGCCGGAGAGATTGAAGCAGAATCTATTCCTTGTCATAATCGAAAGTTTTCACTGAATCTTATTTTGCCTCCGCTTGCTGC
This sequence comes from Ignavibacteriota bacterium, assembly GCA_963727825.1. Lineage (GTDB taxonomy): Bacteria > Bacteroidota > Ignavibacteria > UBA10030 > UBA10030 > Fen-1298. The sequence continues at coordinate 33,067 of CAVSHO010000006.1, forward strand.
TGTATTTTTAAAACATGTTTGAATGATGTAAAACTCATAACTTATGTTACGCAGAACCAGCGTATATGTTTATAAACATGGAATGCAATAGAATGAAGTACACCACCCCATTTAAGAATAATCTGCGCATTTATTGTAATTTCACTTCGTGGAATTACTTTATTACGCTCCTCCTCGTTTGAGCCTGCCCGCAGCAGGCGGGGAGGGGAAATCCCGACACGATACAAAATCGGGTCAGGAAGGGGAGGTGGACAACTTTAAAGTATATACAGAGCGTGACATCAACTCACAATTTATATTCGAGAGGATACTATGGCAGAAATAGAATCAGCGAAGGAAAATAAAACTGAGGGTGTTCTGCAGAAGACCTGGCAGGAAATATCTCAGCCGTTTATTGATCTTGTACATGCTCCGCGTGCGTTGTGGGGAGTGAATCTTGCATATACCATCGAAGGATTATCCTACTTCGGGATTCTTACTTACCTTGCAATCCATTTTTCGGATTTTATTTTCAAAGGTGTTGATCATGCTGATATCTGGTCTCACGAAATGGTCATGGTACTCACCGCTGGTATTGCGATTGCAATGGTTGTTTTAGGATTCGTACCTGATAAATATGGTGTACGGCGTGCTCTTATTTTTTCCTTTGTTTTTCTCCTGATTGGCAGATTTGTGATGTCTGCTGCACCAACATTCTTTGGGTTGACACCTAATGGGGTGTGGTCATCTTTACATATCGTCACTATGGTCGGAATTTTGTTTGTTATTATCGGTTATGGTGTTTATCAACCAGCTGCTTATGCTGCTGTTCGACAATTTACGACTCCGAAAACCGCTTCTATGGCGTATGCAATGCTGTATGCTCTTATGAATGCGGGGTCTTCCTTAGCGATGATGGCATTCATGCTTCGGGACGATAATTTCCTTGGTCTTGGAATCGTAGGAACATTTTGGTTCTACACGGCACTTACTCTTATTTCTCTTCTGTTAACTATTTTTATTTTATCGAAAAAAACCGTCGATACTGCAATCGCCCGAGCAAAAGCAGAAAATGCGGCAATAGCAGAAGAAAATAAATCTTCTCAAACACAGTCCAAACAAAACAAAAATGCGGCAAATCAAACGGCTACGCAGAAAAAAATTCCTATTACCGCCTGGATTGTTCTTGCAGGTATTTTGGTTGCCATATATTTCCGTGTGTCAGATCCATTGCGATATATTCTTGGAGCAATTGTAGTTCTTATTCCAATAATCATCTCAATTTTGCCTGATCGTTTCAAAGCGCCTATTATTCATTGGGTTGTCGTACATCCTTTGGCCGATCCGAGATTCTTTTTCTTTATTTTTGCACTTATGCCGGTGCAGACACTCTTCACTTACAATTGGCTTGTCTTGCCACAATATATTTCCCGGGCATTTGCCGGCGGTTGGATTGGCCAGTATTATGAAATAGGATCCAATGCAAATCCAATTCTTATATTTATTCTTGTGCCGGTCATTACGGCGCTCACGTACAAGAGAAATGTTTACAACATGATGGTCTGGGGAACACTTGTTATGGGTTCATCAGCATTTGTTCTCGCACTTGGACCAACGCCTACAACGCTTATTGCCTACATTATTTTCATGACTATCGGTGAAGCAATGTGGTCTGCCCGTTTTCTGCAATATGCCACTGAAATTGCGCCGGCAGATAGAGCAGGACAGTATCAAGGAGTGGCTCAACTTCCTTGGTTCCTCACAAAATTTCTTGTTCCATTACTCTACTCCGGTCAGATGATGGAGCGATATTGTCCAGCTGAAGGTACGAAAGACACGGGAACAATGTGGCTTATTTTCGGATTTATTGCAGTGATAACGCCAATTTCATTATGGTTAGCCCGTAAATGGATGATGAAAGATTTCAAAACGAAGCATGAAGATTAGAAATGCATGTTGCTGTCGTTCAAACGAATCCGATTTTTGGTGAAGTAAAAAAGAACGTTGATAAGGCGCTATTGCTGATGGAAACAGCCCCAGCCGATCTTTATGTTCTGCCGGAGTTGTTTAACTCGGGTTATAATTTTATTGATGAAGCAGAAGTTAGAACTTTAGCTGAACCGGCAAATGGCTCAACTTATCACACGATTTATAAATGGACAAAAAAGCATTCCTGCTATATTGTTTATGGATTTGCGGAACAAGCAGATAGGATATATAACTCGGCTGCGCTTGTCGGTCCTGACGGAATAGTTGGGATTTATCGCAAAGTGCATCTCTTTGACTGGGAGAATTTATTCTTCGCTCCTGGAAATCTCGGCTTTCCAGTATTCAATCTTCCATTTGGTAAAATTGGAATAATGATTTGTTTCGATTGGATGTATCCTGAAAGCGCACGTTCACTTGCGCTCAAAGGCGCACAGCTTATTGTTCATCCGTCAAATCTTGTCTTGCCAAATTGTCCTGATGCGATGGTGACGCGATGTTTGGAAAATAAAGTGTTCACTGCAACAGCAGATCGAGTCGGCGAGGAAAATAGGGGCGGAGTTGATCTGAAGTTTATCGGGGCGAGCGAGATTATCGCGCCAGACGGAAAAATTCTTTGCAGACTCGGAGTTCATGAACCTGCAATTTCAGTTGCCGATGTTGAACTTTCTCTTGCGAATAAAAAACAAATCAATGAATATAATAACCTATTCAATGGGCGAAGGCCGGATCAATACGACCTGTAATGTTTGTAGTGATAATGACGAATTCTGTAAGTTAATCTGGAGTGTTGATAGTGTTTTCTTCCATCGTTGCACTAGCGTTTGATAATGCGTTACAGGGAATTTTTACAAGAATATAATCGCATTGGGCACTTGATTTTAAGTTGAAGAAGAAAGATATTGCTCGCGAATGAGGTATACCGAATTACTACAAATTCATAGTTCTTGGGATGGCGACTCATATAAATGAGAATAAACCATCACACGCTTAGTATGTCTCTTGAGGTGGATGTAGTGTGCAATATTACAAAATTATAGACAAAGTCTATATATCATCCTATTACGGACAAAATACAGACTAAGTCTATCTAATCACATGTTAGGTTCCACAGGCAGCGCGCTTGTTGTTATTGTTACTTATTTGGTTTGGTATCGCGTTCTACTGGCTTTAAGTTTTTATTTGTATCGTACGAATTTCAATTATGGTTTCTTTCTATTAAGGCTGGCTGTCAAGAAGTATTAAATAATACGAGAGTTCAAAAGCAGTACAGGTTAATTACCAAAAAGAATCTTGTTAATGCGCTGCCTGTGGTCAGCAAAATTAAAGTTGTGCTATTGGAATCGAATTTCGTCTATCAAGAATATTTGTGCAACAAATTAATAATAACCTAACCAGGTGCTCAAGCTGACGGTTGCAGCTAAGTACGTTAAGCATTGCTGGTGGTGGGTTATTGTTTTTATAATTAACTTTTCAGTACCTCGCTGGTTGAGTAAATTAAATATGGTTATTAGCGTGAACTTATTTCGTTTGGTGAATATTGCAGCTTTTCAACGCCGCAGCTTAGCACCCG
>CAVSHO010000007.1:0-324925 GCA_963727825.1 Ignavibacteriota bacterium
ACTAGTTCTTCGACCGGCTGGATACGTTCCAGAGTCACGGCACTCCATACCGGAAGGTCTTGCGAGCCTTGCGCCGCGTGAAGGTCCAGTTGATCCTTGTGCGCTTCTTGTCGGTCTGGCGATTCCAGACCCGAGTTTCCTCTGGGAGCACTTTCAGATCCGGGACTCTGCAGGTGCCGAGGGGCATTGACGCGCATACAAACCCAGCCCGATCTCAGCCTGGTTGAGCCAACTCCCGTGCTTGGGTGTGTAGTGCACGGTGAGTCGATTCCATAGACGACGCCCCTGTTCCTCGCCGAAGGAGTCGGTCAGACTTTTGAGGCTATGTGTGTTGAGGTTGTCCATGACCAGGTGGATGCTGCGGGCCGTGGCATAGCGCCGCGTGAGGAAGTCGACGAGGCGCGCGAACTGCGCGCCAGAGCGATTGACAGTGGCCCTGGTAAAGTGCCGACCAGCCTTGGGTTTGCTTGAGAGCAAGTGCACGCAAAACGACGCGCACCTGCCAGCACACCCTTTCGGGCACTAGCCCTAGAGCTAAGAATGGGCTCCTTACCGCTCTTTCCCGCTCTTTCTCTATGCGGAGATAATGCAAAATTGCAGGCATTTTGTCAATACGCCTATTCCTGCGGATTGCTGAGGATTGCATTGGTAGACGTACCAATAAACATACCACGGGATTAGCACAAGCGTGGCTAAGACAGTGCATGGATTGCCGCTCTCTCGCGTAGGGCGGGCCAAGGCTGCGCGAGGTGAAGCGCTGCCGGGCCCCCCTTATGTCGTCAAAAAGCAAAAATGCCCCGTAGGCGCGCGTGGCGAGCCTACAGCACCCTTTCAGGGTCCCGGTACCCCCCCCCGCGGGGGGGCAATTAGTGCCACAAACGCAGTGATCCGGTGCAACGCGATCTGGGGTATTGACGGCCGCTACAGAGGGTTTACGCTAAAGGAAAGTTGTCGGCTGCTCCTCGTTGGACTGCCTTGCATCTTGTCGGACACGTCAAGAGCCAGCAGGAGAACGGCCAAGGGAGGAAGCACATGAAAGCCCGTTTGCTATCTGCTCTTATGGTCCTCTTGGCACTGATTCTGCTTGGAAGGAGGCGATGGAGTTGCGACGATCCCGGGCGACGGGGGGCCGGCCGCCTCGGCGCCAGCGTTTCAGACCGGCGGCTTTGTTTTCGACACTTTGGGCAACCTCTACGTCGCGGTGAGCAACCCCAGTTGCATTCGCAAAATAGACACCGCGGGAATCATCACAACGATAAGCAGGAACAGGCACTGACGGGTATTCAGGCGATGGCGGGCCTGCCATCTTGGCTCAACTCTACACGCCGTATTGGGTCACAAGGGATGCGAAGGGCAATCTCTATGTCGCCGAGTTCAATAACCACTGCATCCGAAAAATCGACACTCTAGGCATTATCAGCACGGTTGCGGGGATCAGGGAGGACTGCGGGTTTCTCAGGCGATGGCGGACCCGCGACCTCCGCGAAACTCTTTCATCCTGGCGGCGTGGCTGTTGACTCCCTAGGCAACATCTACGTCGCGGACATGTACAACAGCGGGACCGGAAGGTGGACACCGCAGGAATCATCACCACAATCGCCGGCACCGACCGCGCGCGCTACTCAGGGGATGGAGGTCCCGCCAGCTCGGCGCAGCTGCTTAGGCCTGGTAGTGTGACAGTCGATGACGCGGGCAACCTCTACGTGGCCGATTCAGGGCGGCCTTGAAACCGACAGGAACGTAAGACACCATTGTCTCGTACATAGATGAACCAGCCTGAGCCGTGCGCGAGCCTTGCAGCATCGAATGCTGTCTCAGGATGAAAAGAGAGGGAAGAAATGGCCAGAACTACGTTAGGCTTGATTGTTGGAAACCGCGACGTGTTCCCCGCCGAGCTGGCGCGGGAGGGGAGGGAGAAGATCCTCCCGATCCTCAGAGGAGGGATCGACGTAGTCGCCCTCACGCCGAAGGACACGCCGGACGGCGTGGTCCTGACCTGGAAAGACGCGGAGGCATGCGCGGCATTTTCCGCCGAGCGCGCGAAAATCGACGGAATCCTGGTGACCTTGCCCAATTTCGGCGACGAGCGGGCCGTGGCCGACTCGATCAAGCTCTCCGGCCTCTCCGTGCCGGTCTATATCCACGCGTACCCCGACAAGGTCGAGCGAATTCGCCATGCAAGCAGCGGCGCGATAGCTTCTGCGGCAAGCTCTCGGTCTGCAACAATCTTACCCAGTACGGCATTCCGTACTCGATCGGCCGGGACCATGTGCTCTCGCCCGATTCGCCGCAATTCAAGGAAGAGCTCGACTGGTTCGCCGGGGTCTGCCGCGTGGTGCGCGGGTTGCACGGCGCGCGGATCGGCAGCCTGGGCGAACGGACCATGCCGTTCAAGACGGTCCGCTACAGCGAAAAACTCTTGGAGCAAAGCGGCATCAGCGTCGAAGTCGAAGAGCATGGTGGAGACCGTCAGCGAGATCAACGCCCTATCGGATTCCGACGAACGGGTCGCAGGCCAAGCTGAAGAAGCTCGGCGGCTATCTGCCGGCCGGCCCGGACGTGCCCGCGGCGTCGATGGTGACCACGGCGAAGCTCGGCGTGGTGCTCGACCAGTGGGTCGAAGAGTATCAGCATCAACGCCTATGCCATCCAGTGCTGGTCGGCCATGCAGAACGCGCTGAAGATCTTCCCCTGCTCGATCATGAGCATGATGAGCAACGAACTGCTCCCCTCGGCCTGCGAAGTGGACGTGATGGGCGCCGTGGCGATGTACGCCCTGCAGCTTGCCGGCGGCGGCGCCGTCGTCGCTGTTCGATTGGAACAACAACTACGGCGAAGACACCGACAAGCTCGTGGTGTTCCATTGCAGCAACACGGCCATCTCGTTCATGAAGTCGGTCAAGACCGGCCCGAACGCGATGGCGGTCAAGGGGAATCCCGCAGGAGTAACTGCTTCTGCACGCTGCACGGGATGCTGAAGCCGGGCCCGATCGGGTTCGCCCGCTTCTCGACCGACGACGTGAAGGGGCGAATCGTCGGCTGCATCGGCGACGGCGAGGTGACCGACGATCCGCTGGACACCTTCGGCACCACGGGCGTGGTGAAGATCCCCAATCTGTCGAAACTCATGTACTTCCTCACCGCCAACGGCTTCGAACACCACGTCGCCATGAACTACACGCCGCGCACCGCGGTGCTGTACGAGGCGTTGACCAAGTACATGGGCTGGAAGATCTACCACCACAACGGAGAAGACAGGACGCCTGTTTGAGAATTGGTAGGAGACTAAGCGAACACATCCTAGCAGCATTGAGATTACTCGTATCGGGCATGCGCAACGGTTACCAGCTGCAAAGACTTTAATCGTGCCAAAGAGGAGGTGCCATGAGGGTTCGGATCGGCATCATCGGAACTGGGTGGGTTGCAGGACAGCACATCTCGGCGCTTAAAAGGATACCGGAGGTCGACCTTGTCGCGATCGCCGGACGGAATGTCACGCGCGCACGAGAACTGGCGCAGAATAGGAAACCAAAGTCTATTCGGATTATCATGATATGCTCACCAAAGAGAATCTGGATGCGGCATATGTCCTATTGCCGCCTGACGCACACGGAGAAGTCGAGCGGGCTTGCTCAGACTGTGTGCCGGCGGTCTTGATCGAGAAACCGATTTGCAGCAGCGTCGAACTCGCGCGGCAGATCCATACAACTTTCGAAAAGCGGAAGACTATCGTGTCGGTCGGCTACATGAGTCGGTACCGAAGAGAGCTCGCTGCATGCAAAGCGCCTCTTCTCGACGTCTGAGAACAAACCTGTTCTGATCCAAGCCTGGTGGGTCAACGACATGCCAACCGTTTCCTGGTGGCGCGATGCCTCTCGATCCGGCGGACAGTTTGTCGAGCAATGCACGCACCTTGTCGATCTATCGCGATTTATCGTTGGGGAAATCACTGCAGTGCACGCCTTCGCGGCACGTGGATTCGTGAAGGATATTCCGGATTATACGATAGACGACGCCATCACGGTCAATGTCCGTTTTGAGTCAGGTGCTATAGGCAACTTTGTGACTGGGTCCTTCCTTCGAAATGGAATTGGGGCGCAACATGCCATAGGCATGACAATAGCGTCAAAAACCCTTAAGTGCGAGTTTTCTGATTGGTCGATGCAGCTCAATGCGGTCCACAGCAAGGGTCATACCGAATCCATCACTCCGGAGGAGGACATTTTTGAGGTTCAAAGCCGGGCTTTTGTCGGGGCAATCGCCCGAAATGATACTAGGCTGATTCTCTCCTCATATATGGACGGAATTAGGAGTCTTGCTGTCGGGTGCGCTGCGAACGAGTCGGTGCTGTCCGGAAAGACAGTGGTCCCATATTCTGGACAAGACTGAATCGTCGACTTGTAGGGAATCCTGTCCTTGGGGTCGGGCGGGCAGGGAAGCCATCGGACGCACGCCGGAATGGATAGGGGCTCGGCGAGAGGTCTGGGACGGTCGGCAGCGCCCTGCGACGTCCGGCTCCCGGGCACTCTGGACCTGGTCCACAGAGATCTACGCCGAGCAAGGGCAAAGGGGAGGGGCTAGTGGACGGGATGCAGCCCTTCGAATGCGACGCGGGTATCGACATTCGGGCGATGCGTCGAGAGCACCCGGATTTCAATCTCGGCGGAGGCATCGACGAGGGCGTAATCGCCCTACGAAGTCAGGCCATCGACAGGGAGCTGGCGGCGAGGCTTCCCTTCATATTGGAGCATGGCCGCTACCTTCAGGGCATGGACCATCGTGTGCCTCCCGAGGATTCCTGGATCGGTTTTCTCTACTACCTGCAGAAGACGAGGTCAATCTACCGGGAGTGTGCTACGTGAACAGAGCAGCAATGTCGATACCTGCGCCCCAGCTCATCGGCGAGATGGAGCGCCGCCGCGAACGCAAGGCGAAAGAGGTTGCCGAGCGGGACAGTCGTTTCGGGCGGCAGCGGGTGCCCATCACCAGCTATATGGAGAACATCGGGTGGCCCGAGCTCTTCGGCTACGACATGCACCGCGTGCACGACGATCCCGACTTCGCCGCCGAGCAGCGACTGAGGGAGCTGATCTTCTGGGCAGACAACGTCGATGACGACACGGTCCCCTCCGCGTCCATTCAGGCTGACGTCGGAATGTACTGGGACATCACGCTGTTCGGCATGAAGATCCACCATACCGCAGTCGGCGTTCCCGAGTTCGAGCCACATCCGTTCCGCCAGCGCCTCGATACGGCGCTGCTCGGCAGGTTCGATTTTCGCACCACCGGCGACATGCCCCGGATCCTCTCGAAGTACGAGAGGCTGTGCGAGGTCGCGGAGACTCTTTATAATGGGAGGCTCAGTGTCAGCTTCCCCCGCTTTAGCAGAGGACCGCTCGACATCTACGTCCAGCTGCGTGAATACGAGAACTTCGTAGAGGACGCGGGAAACAGACCTGGCGAGCTTCACGCAGCCTTGAACCATTTGGTGGACGAGCGACTGCGCTTCGCGCGCGAGCGTATGCGTTTCCTTGGCGAAGCAGCGCTGCCTGCAACAACGTACGTCGCGGACGACTGGGTGAATATTCCTTTCATCTCCCCGTCGATGTTCAGAGACTTCGTGTCGCCCCTCTACCGTCGCATCCGGGCCGGAAGAGGGCCCGCCAAACGGCTTTCACACATGCGGGAACATGGAGCCTGTGGCAACGGGAGCTGCTCACCGCCTTTCCCGAGATCGAGATGCTGGAGGTCAGCCCGTGGAACAGCGTTGCCGCGCTGGACACTGTTCTGCCCCGAAAGGTCGGGTTCGTGGCCAGTATCGTGAACACCGTCACCCTTGGCGGCTCGGAAGAGGAGCAGACAGGGAGACTTCTCCCCATCCGGGCCGCGGCGAAAAACAGGAAGATATGCCTCGTGGCGCAGGCCATCGAGCGGATCCCGGCAACCTACGAAGCAACTTTCGTGCGTCTCAACGAGTTCCTTTCCCTGGGGAGGCGAGTGCTATACGGCTGATTCTCGGTGGAGTTCCGCCGAACAGGTCTGCCCGCGACTCTGCTGCATCGTGCTCTTGGAGTTCCTGCGCTGTGCGCCCTCGATGAGGCGGTCCGATAGACACTCGGGGACGCCCGGGTATTCACACTTTCCGCGGCGCGCAGCTCCCATGGACGCTCTTTTCCCTGGATGAACATCGGTCATACCACCAAACGCCGCCTACCTCACCTTCTGCGCAATCGCGATCGGCGGCACGGACCTGAGCCGCATCATTGGCGAGACCGTGGCCATGGAGATGGACAATGACTGCATGGGCCTCACAGCGGGACGTATCGTTAGGCTCGTGATCGGCAAGGCAATGTCTTCGAGGGCACGCCGCAGCGGATAAGGGCGCGCGGCGAAAGGTGCGGGACGGTTGGGGGCTCCCAGTGAATCGCCGCAGGCAGGCCTGATCAGGCGGCAGTTGTTTTGTGCCCATGCGCGATTTTGCCGCTACCCGCTACCCCAAGCGAAAGCCCTGGAAAAAACGCTCAGATCCGGGACCTGGAGGGTAGCGGTAGCGGATAGGAACCGCTACCAGGTCGCGAAGCTATCTCTCGAAGGAGAAAAAGCTTCCTGGCCTACTGGCGCCCGTAGGTTTCAAATCGCTGTACAGCGTTGTGATGATTTCGTGGGCTACAAAGATTCTCTGCACACATGCCGATCATCAAACTATCGTGTCATTAATCCCTTGGCCGTTTTCGCAGATACACCGGGCTGGTGCCGTCCGCGGTATTGCAAAATCTTTGGAAGCTTGGCGTCGACGTCAACTCAGGAAGAAGAGCAGAGGAGGAAACGCAGGCGAGAGGGTGGGTGAGCAACAACCAGAGGCAAAGGATGTGGTGCTGCAGGCATCCTTTGCACTCGCCCAATTGGCCGGTTCAAGAGCAGACCTTCTCGACCGTCCAAACCAAGGGAGGGCACTGATAGATGAGCAACGAAGACCGCTTTCCGGATGCGTTCATGGAGGTCCGTTTTCGGTCCCTCCGGCAAGTCAATACAACGTAAAGACTTGCGATGCTGCGGACTGGACTTGAACCAGCACACCCTTTCAGGCACCAGCCCCTCAAACTGGCAGAGGCCGGTTTTCGCACTTGCAAGGGCTTGCAGCAGAACGCATCTATTTGCAGCAAGTATCCTAGCGCAAGGAAATCTGTCAAGCGGACTTGCAAGGGCTTGTAATGATTTGCCGGGACTGCGAAAAGAATAATGTCACAGATAATGTCACAGTTCAGCAAGCCAGGCAGATGGGGACGTGCGCGGTTGCCCAGCTTTGCAGCGCGTGGACGCAAATCTGGTCTTATTCGCGCGCGGCGCGGCACCGTCGCGTAGGTCGCTCAACCGGGTTAGTCGTCCTAAACATCGATCCGGTCGCCGGAGGGAGAACATAGGAAGCAAACGAACTCCTCCTTGCTCTCTCCCGCGCACTCCACCGCTTCGGTTTGCGTCGCCAGCCAGCCGGGAGCCCAGGGAATGCTCGTAGGCTGACAGAGCTTTTGGACCTACCCTCCGAGATACTGCTTGGCTCTGTGTTCATGAATGCAAGGTAGGTCCAGTCCACAGAATCGGGGGAACTCCAAGTGCAGCCCGAGCGTTGGGGGATCTACTTTTGGGCTGCAAGGAATGCCATGACATTGGCCACCGTGAGAAGCCCAGAGAGACCGCGATGTCACCGAAATGCCGCTTGTCGCCCGATGTCTTTGCGCGCACGACATCGTCCACCCGGAACTGATTCATCGCGCCCGTTCTGATCATGGAGTCGCCGATTCGCTCTGATATGGAATTCCTTACTTGAGCGTACGCTTGCACCTCGACGTAGCTCCAGCCGCTGGTGCCGGTTTCCGTGCGCCACGGTTCGTCCGGCGGTGTCATGGATTCATTCCACCTAACGTTCAGCGAAATGCGGTGGCTCTTCACTCCGGCGACACGGACGGCCGCAGTGCTGCCCAGGCCACCTGCGCCATGGTTGATGGAGATTGCCGCATGCCACCTTCGGTCCTACTCCCGGATTACTGTTTTCCTACAACTCGTGGATCGGCGAAGTGATCCAGCGCGTCCCGGGCAGTGCTCCTGAAACTCCACGCCTCACCGCCCTCCGACCCTCCCTGGAACCAGTTGCTTCGTGCCAGGGCGAAAGGTAGACCCATTCTACCGGGCACCAAAAGGTGCTCGTGCCGCGCCGTATGGTACTCACCACTGGAATGGGGGTGGAGTCGATGTCGATCATCTTCGCCGCCCGCCTCACGGCGGCCTCCCGCTCGGAGGCCTTGATCACGTTGTGCCTCCCGGTCCCGTCAGACGGAGGATGTGCTCTTCGATGAACTGCCAGGTCTCCAGGTAGTCACGCCGCGCTACCAGGCGTCGGACCGTCGCGATCGATCTCCTGCAGCCGCTGCCACACCCGGGTGGTGAGGCGGGCGTTGGCCGCAAAATCCCCTCGATGGCAAGCCGCGTCGGCGAGGTGTCGGAGGTCAGGTAGTCATCGTAGCCGTGCTCCATCAGGTAGAAGAGAAACTCCACGTAGTCGATGAAGTGCCGCGACCCGGCGATCAAGTCCCAGTCCCATCGCCCGTCGTTGTCGTTGATGTGGACATATGCGCGCTGGCCGCGGGAAACGACCATTGAGAAGGCCTCCGCGGGATTCTCCTGCGCGTACAGGGAATGGCCGAAGTCGATGGTTACGCCCATGTGCGAGGACTGGATGTCCTGGATGAGGCAGAGTGCCTTTGCGGCCGTGTCCACGAAGCAACGCGCGCGGGTCTCGCTGGGCTTGTACTCCACGAAAAGCGGTACCTCCGGGAGGTACTCTGCCGCTTCGCCAAAACCTTCAACGAGGAAGCGCCACATGCGCGCGTAGTCGCAGTGAAAGTTGAACTCGTAACCATCACCCAGCGGGCAGCAGGTTACCTTGTCCGCCCGCACCGCCTTCGCGAACTCCTTTGCCCGCTTGATGAGGCCCACGGCCTTTGCGCGAACCGCTGCGTCCACGGACGTTAGGCCTCCGTCACGAAAGTCAGGTTCCGCCTTCACGTTTGCATTGATCGCAGCAACGCCCAGCTTGTACTTCGAGAGCAGCGCCCGAAGGGCCCCCGGGTCATCTGCCTCGTAGTGGTGCACGATCTCCACCCCGGTTATACCCTCGATGCGGGAGGCCGTTTCGAGCCTCTCCTCCAAGGTTCTAACCGCGTGGTACTCGTGGAAGCGGTCGTGCGTCCGGCTGAGAAAGCTCGTGATGAGAGCGTTTTTCACTGTGCCTGCCATGACATGCCTCCGTGCTATTGATCTCGTTGCTTCGCTTGATGACGCTTCCGTCGCGCAGGAAAAACGCGCCGTCCGCCGGCCGCGCCCCGGTCCCCGCGATTCACCGCGCCCTCCCGTACAAAGCTATTCTTCTTGCCATAGCTTGCACCTGCTTGCAGCAATTTGCTCATTTTGCCTCACATCTTTTATCTCATACCCTGCGGGAATTACAAGACGTTGTCGTCAGAGTGGGTAAGGTATCGCTCGTCTTGATCTGACTTTGCAGTATTCGTGAATGAGCGGCTTTTCTATTTGTATCCTTTGTCCTACAGTGTTGAGCGTGCCTGCCCTCTGTCGCATGGATCATGGCACTTTCCTTGAGGAGACGGTATGAAGATTGACGACTTTGAATCATACAAATCAACTGACGAGCTTTCCGAAGCGTGGAAGCACCCTCCCCACGGCGGGTGGATACGGCAGACGCTGGATCTGACGGAGAAGCACAGCGGAACCCAGTGCATGAAGGTCGAATACAGGACGCTCAAGGAGCCGAAACTGTTCTACTGCCCGATCTGCACCATGGGGACATGGGACCTGTCAGGCTGCAACGCATTTCAGTTCTGGTTGAAGCCGGACGGCTTCGCAGGGAACTGGGCGCGGAGCTCAACTGCGCCGACGCATCGGGGAAGAACATACATGATCTGTGGGGCTGGACGTACAAGCCTCCCCGGGGCGATGACACCTGGCGCGCCGTCACCATTCCGTTCGCTGCCTTCATCCACAACCTCGAGTACGTGGAGACTGCTGACTGGAGCCTGGTCTTCAAACCGCAATCCGTCATCGAGGTCGCCTTCTACATCGGTGGGGGCAACGAGACTATCTTCGGTGATGGCGTGTACCGCTTCGACGATCTCCAGGGCGTTCGGGCCTGACGCGAGAACCTTCGATTAATGCTCCCAGGCCACGACGACACCTTCCCAGGCAGGCACCGAAGAATGCCAGGAGCCTCGTGTTGGCTTCAGCTCTTCGGCCCCACGCTGCCCGAGTCGGCTCATCCGCCTGACAGGTTGTGAACCTTCCAGGGTGACGGTTTCTTCCGTCGCGCTGTGATTGACCACCACGGTGTACCCGCGCTCACGTCCGACGAGCGAGCCGGCTTCTACGCTGGGAAGACCTGTCCGCATACGCGTGAGTGCCCGCGCCTCGCTCGCCACTGCCTCGTAGATGCGCCAGGCGGGGTTGTCTCCCTCGAAGGCGTTCGGGCTTGTCCCAAGCATGGCCTCGAACGGAACGGAGCAAAGCGCCGCGAGCCCCGCTGAGTCCCGGCGGATCACGAGGGCGGGGCATCCATGCTCGTCCTCGGCAACCACTTCTGCGCCCGTGAGCTCCAGGACTGCGGGCCACAACTGGTGGACGGATGCATCCCCCTTGAATGAGAAGGCTTCCCCGGGTTTCAAGCCGCCAAAGGGGCGGACGACCGTGAGGGTTGCACCCGCTGCCCGGGCGATGATCGGCGAGGCGCGCTCCGAAAAGATCCTCCATCTCAGGGATCGCGGCATCCGCGCCTACCGACGCGTAGACGGTTCCGCCGGAAGAGACGTGGCGCCGCACCCCTCCCCAGAAGGTCGTGTGGACGTGAGTGATGTCGCATTCCGTGCCGGTGAGAGGGGAGGGGAGCACGAGCAGGCGGGGCTCCTGCCAGTTCTGGTATTCGCGCACAAAAGCCGGCTTCTGCCCTGCCTGGCGGAGGAGGACGAACGCCGAGAGCTGGGCGCGCATGAAATGCAGGTTCTCGTCGGCAAAGGAACGACGCGGAAGCCCCTGGACGAGTCCGTTGTCCTGGTGATGGGCGACATACTGCCCGGCGCGGGTCTTCCATGCCCATGCGGCTGCAGTCTCCTTCCGGCTTGGACCACTCCCAGGGAACGATCATTGCCGCGGTGGCCGGCTCGGGCTCGACCCCCTCCAGGTCGATCTGCGCCAGCGTAGCGGCGATCTCGCGGAACGCGGCGCCGGGCGGGCCGGGGCGTGCGGTCGTGGGTCAGCAGGCCGAACTGCGTCTCGTGAGGAACGGTCCTGTAGGGTGCGCGCCGCCAGGCATCGGGGGCGGCGTCGATCACGTCCCAGAGAAGAAAGCCGTTTGCACCCGCGGCGAAAGCCGCGTAAATCGATGCGCGGTCATAACGGGCAATCGTCTCGGGAAGATACTGGGCGGCCGATGCGCCCAGCTCGTGGATCATGACGGGCCTTCCCGCCCCGCTGGAAAGCGCGGCCTGAATGCGCCGGCGTAGGTCATGCGGACGGAGAGCATGGGATCCGGGAACAGCGAAGGCATGTAGATGGGATACTGGTGAGAGGAGAAGAAATCCACCTCGTCTGCAAGGAGGTCCGGGCGGAAAGGCCCGCGGCGCAGGTCCTCCTGGTCCGTCCCGACGCAGACGAGGTGACGGCTGTCAACGCGCCGCACCGCGCCGGCCACCAGTCGTGTCCAGTTGATGGCCATGGCGTCTGTCGTATGCGGGGCTCGCACGATCCAGAAAGGCGGTTCGTCAGTCAGGTCCCACGCAAGGATGGCCGGCTCATCGCGGTAGCGGGATGCGATCTGCCGGGCATGATCGGTCTGGAGCCGAAGGAGGTCGGGGTCCGCGTGCGGGTGGCGGCCGTGACGGTAAGGGATGTCATAGTAGCCCGTCTCGCCCCCGATGAACATGCAGGGGTGGAGATAGATCCCGAACTCGTGCGCGAGACGGACAAACTCGTCGAGCTGTGAGAATGCCTGCGGGTTGTACTGCCCTGGGTAGGGCTCGAACCATGCCCAGAAAAGGTCGATGCGGACCGCGTTGAATCCAAGGGCTTTCATGGCCGCAAAATCGGCACGGATCTCCTTCGGTTCCCATTCCAACGGCCAGTGCAATCCGTTCGATGCCACCCAGTGTGCCCCCATCGGCACGAAGCGGCCCTTGTCGTTGCGAAGGTACGTGCCATCGCGCCGGACGAATGTTAGGTTCACAGGGGTTCTCCCGGCTATTCCTTCGCTGTCACCTTGCTCGAAAAGCTGAACTCGCCTGCCGTTCGGCCGCGCAGCTCGCCCAGGGCCAGGGTCATCATCTGCACGGGAAGCATTTCGAGCATTGTCAGTGCAGTCCCGGTGGCCTCCGCAATCCCCCATGCGCCGACCGGACCTGCCGCGCTGAACGAGGGCGGTCTTCCCTCCCCAGACGCCGAATGTCGTCATGGAGTCCCACGCTCAGGGCTTGAGAAGGCTCACTTCCGGCAAACACGACGACAAAGGTCTCCGGGCCGATCATCTCCAGCGGCCCGTGCCGGAACGCCGCGCAGCTCATGCCCTCGGCGGGGACATGGGTGGACTCCTTGATCACCAGCCCACCCGTGCACGCGGCGGTCAGGGAAGCCCCGCGTCCGCCAAGTAGATCTGGCGGATGCCCTTCAGCTCGGCCGTCAGTTCTCGTACGAAAACCTGCCAATGATGCAGGTAGCCGGTGATCGCGGCGGCAGCTGCCTCGAGGGGGGCGGTCTCCAGCGGGACGCGGAGGAGCAGGTCTCCCAGCAGCGACTGCGCCGCCAGGCACGCGGTGAATGTCTTGCAGTCTACGGTGGCCTCCGGCCCGACGGCGAACACGAACGCAGCGGCAGCCCTGCGGGCCAGCGGCCCCTCGGGCTCATTCGTCAGGCCGATCACTTTGCGCCGGTTCCCGCAGTCATCAAGCAGGCGCACGATCTCGGCGCTTGCTCCGGACGCGGCTCGCTGCGATGACCAGGGTCCGCTCGCCCTCCAGGAGCGCGTGAGAGTGGTAGAGCAGCTCAGAGGTCTCCACGAGCCATGCATTCCGTCGAGCCTCGATGAGCCGCAGGTACAGGGGGTGCAAGGCCCAGAAGGACGAGCCCATCCCGGTGAGGATGAATCGGTCGAACGAGCCGCCCTGCAGCAGGCCGGGGAGCGCACCTTCTCGGCATGCTTCTGCCATGCGTTCTATTGCGGGTGCCAACACATGTGCCTGCTCGAGAATGTCGCTCACGTAGGGCGCTTCTGCGCCGGATCGTGTGAGGATATCGTCCTTCATTGCTTCCCTTCCTGTCGCGTGTCGCTTTCGCCCTAGAGGAAGGGGCTCCACCGTGTGCGTGAAGCCCCCTTCCTGTGCCGTCGCATCGAGCGGTACCGCCCGCGGCGGGACCGCCGGTTGGCGTGCCTACTTCTTGTTTGCTTTCAGCCAGGCATTTAGCTGCGCGTTCTGGTCCGCGAGCAGCTTGTCGATGCCGCCCGCCTTCAGCTTGTCAAGGAACTTCTGATACGTGCCGTCCGCGCGGGCGTCGACGGTGCCGGAAGAAATCTGCGGATCGAACTCCGCCGCCACGTTGGCCAGTTCGCTGAGCTCGTCCTTCATGTTGCTCGGATCATAGACGAAGCCAAGCGAGGAGTTTCTCACCGCGCTGTTGTTGAAATCTGCGAGCCTCTTGGCTCCGTTGGGAGGATCGATGTCCAGATCGAAGTTCAGGGCCTGGTTGCCCCACTCCCAGACCTGGTTGTAGTACAACGGGTTGGCGGGATCGTTTCCCTTGGCGAACGATATGAGATTGCCGCCCTTCTTCACGTAATGAACGCCTTCAACGCCGTAGACAAGCATGTTCTGCACGGTCTTGTCGGTGTGCATGAGGTTCAGGAGCATCATGGCCCGCTCGGGATTCTTGGTCTGCCGAGGAATCGCCCACATTGTCCCCTGCACGAGGCTCGTCGAGATGATGGGCTTTATGACGTTGAGAACGACTATCGGGGTTCCAATCTGGCGGCCCGTGACCTCCTGTGTGAGGTAATTGGTATTGTCAGTATAGGAGAAGATTTTCCCCGATTTCATCATGTCGACCGGATCTGCCCGCGTCGTGGCAATGTCCTGGTTTGTGAGGCCCTCGACGAACCACTTTCGAGCAATATCCATGGACTTCCGGTAATAGTCGGTATCGTAAAAGTTGAGGTACTTGGGAACCTGGTCGTAGATATTCATGGTGGTTACTTCGAACTGCCCCTGCCTGTCCCACGGCCCATTCCAGGAAAGAAGCTTGCTCGGGATGCCATAGTAGGGGGTGATGTCAGGCTCTTTCTGCTTGATGACCTTGAACAGCGGCTCCAGGTCCTCGGGGTTCGTGACGTCCTTCACCTTGAAGTTGACCGACGGGCCGTACTTGTCCAGCAGGTCCTTGCGAATGATGAAGCCCCGGGTCTGCGCCAGTATCTGGTTCGAGGGGATAGCGTAGAGCTTGCCGTTCATGCGGCCGGAGTCCAGGGTCCACTTGTAGCTGCTGTTGAGAATGCCTTGACCGTATTTCTGGATGAGGCGGTCAGGTCGAGAAACGCGCCTTTTGGCGCGTTCGTGGTATAGCCGCACCATGGGGCCGTGAAGATCAAGTCGGCGTCCTCTCCCGATGCGAGGATCAGGTTGGCCTTGTCATTCCACGCGTCCCAGTCGTACTGATCGAGAACGATCGTGGCATTGATCTTGGGCTTCAGATACGCGGTGAGTGCGTCGCTGACCGCCTGGACGTCCTTTTGGGGCGGCCCGCAGGCGATGATCTTCAAGGTCACCGGCGCAAGCGTCTGGGCGGTCGCCGCCAGTGCGGGCACCAGAGTGCAGAGCACCGCAGCGGCCGCGCAAATAAGGAATCTCCGTGTGCGTTTCATAGTTATCCCCCTTCAGAGTGTTCAGGCCGTTCTCGGCCTGGAATGGAAAAGAACCTCGGTTCGCGAAGGTCTGCGCGCCTGCTACCCTCCTTTCCTTCTCTCATCCTTTTATCGCGCCTACCGTCAGGCCCTGGATGAAATACCTCTGGAAAAACGGGTATGCCACGACGATGGGACCGATCCCCACCACCGCCATGGCCATCCTCACCGTTTCGCTCGGCATGGATGACCTGTTCACCCTGGAAGCGACGGCCGGATTGGCAAGCATGAACTGGATGTTCTGCATTGTCTTCAGCATGTAGTACTGGATGCTGACATTCTGGCGATTGGAGATGAACAGGAGGCTCATGAACCAGTCGTTCCAGTACACGAGGGTGGTGAACAGGCCGATGGTGGCGAAAGCGGGAAGTGCAAGCGGCGCGACGATGCGGAAAAGAATCGTCATCTCGCGCGCACCGTGAGCTTTGCCGATTCCACGAGCGAATCGGGGATGGAGCCCGTCAGGAATGTGCGCATGACGATGACGTAGAAAGGATTCAGAAGGTAGGGGAGGATCAGGGCGATCAGCGAGTTCTTCAAATGGAGGTACTGGGTGTAAAGAATGTAGAACGGAACCAGTCCGCCGTTGAAAACCATGGTAATGAAAAGGAAAATTGCGAAGAAGCGCCGGTAGGGAAAGTCCTTGCGGAAAAGCGGGTAAGCGTACAAGGCGGTCAATAGGAGACTGACCACGGTACCGACGCCCGTGACGATGATCGATATGACGTAGGATCTGCCGATCTGCTGGATATCGAGAGCCAGGAACTTGTACGCTTGTAGGCTGAAAACGCGCGGTATCAGCCGGGTAGCCCACCCGCATCACTATCCTCTCATCGGTAAGGGACACTCCCACCACGATGAGAAAGGGGATCACGCAGGCCAGGGTGCAGAGTATGAAAACCAGGTGAATGACCGCCCCGGCTCCCGGGGAGATTGTGTTGAGCGGTCGCCTTTTCATAGCAACGCCCTTTCCGGGTTGATGCGGCGAATAACGAGGTTCGTGGCAAGAACCAACACGAACCCCACGACCGATTGGTAGAATCCCGCGGCAGAGGCCATCGCGATATCGTTGGTCTGCGTCAGCGCGCGATACACGTAAGTGTCAATCACGTTCGTGACAGGAAACAACGGCCCCGACTGGAGGGGAACCTGGTAGAAAAGCCCGAAGTCCGAGTTGAAGATCCGCCCGACGGCGAGAACGCTCAGGATGATGACCAGGGGCTGGAGAAAGGGAATAGAGATATAGCGCATCTGGACCCACTTGCCGCCCCCGTCACTGGCAATGGCTTCGTAGTACTCGGGGTTGATGCCAGCAAGGGCCGCAAGGTAAATGACCGTTGTGTAGCCGGCGTTTTTCCACGTGTTGATGATGGGAAGGAAGAAAGGCCAGTATTTCGGCGCGTTGTACCAAGGCACGGCGCGGATGCCGAAAAGGGGCAGCACCTCCTTGTTCATCACCCCGGTGTCGTGGGACAGGAAGGCATAGACGAGGTAGCTGACCATGACCATTGAGAGGAAATAGGGAAAGAGCATTGATGTCTGGTAGATCTTTTTCAGTGCCCGGCCGCGGATCTCGTTCAGCAGGAGGGCGAGGGTGACCGGCAATGGCGTTGAGCGCGATGAACAGCAGGTTGTAGCCGAGCGTGTTGCGCGTAATGATCCAGGCGTCCTGCATGGCGAAGAGGTAGTGAAAGTTCTTGAAGCCGACCCAGGGACTGCCGAACATTCCTTGCGTAAAGTTGTAGTCCTTGAAAGCGACGATCACCCCCACCATGGGGAAGTAGCTGTTGACCAGGGTGTAAACCACGGGGATGGCCAGCATCAGGAGCAACTCTCTGGAATGAAAGATGTTTTGAAAGAAAGATCTCTTCTTGCCCGCCACCCGCATCGCCTGAATGCCCTTCTTAGGCAAGGTCGCCAAATTGGATTAGGTTAACCGTACGACATGATGTCATGATAAGACAGGAGTTGTCAAGACTTTTCTTCGCCAGTTTGGGGTGCGATATTAGACATATTGACATGTCGACATGTTCTTCTTACTAATTGAAGAGTTGAGTAGACCTGTGCGCACGCTCGGAGGCAAATGATGGGTCCGCGTTTCTCGGACAAACAGAAGAACCCCTTGGAGTTTTTCCCCATGGGCAACACGCATCATGCTGACTTTCTGAAGCAGTCTCCGCCCATGACGACATCCCAGTACAAGGAGTTCATGGTTGGCGAGATCCGTGCCATGGTGGACGCCGGTTTCAACGTTTACAACATGAACTTCGGTTGGCTGGATCTCGAGATCCGCCCCGACGTTTGGGATTTCGATCGTACGGACGCGGTATTCGAAATCTGCACCCAGCTTGGGCTGCCGTTCTTTGCCTGGATGTTCTCAGAACTCACTCCGCGATGGTTGACGCGAGAGCACCCCGAAACAGCGGCCGTCGCCGCAACGGGCTACCGAGGGCCTTCGCATAGCTACGGATCGTCCATCGCCCTCCAGCGCGTGCGCACCTTCATTCACGCGGTTGTCCGCCGCTACGGGGATTCGCCTCTCTGCCTGGGGTACAACGTGGGGGTCGAGTCCGGTCTCTTCTGGTTGGAAGAACAGGACAGCTCCGAGCCGGCGGCACGCCTTTGGGATTACAATGCCGAGGTAGTCGCGGGCTTTGCGCCCTGGCTGTCGCAGAAGTACCGGTCTATCGATGAGCTCAATCGCATCTACAGAGATCACTACGAGTCCTTCGAAGAGGTGGAACCGCCCAACAGCCGCTACATCCAGGAGCAGTTCATGCTCATCAACCAGGTGCCATGGCTGGACTGGCGGTTGTACATGATCGACGTCCTCACCACGTACATCCACTTCAAAGCGGACGCGGTGCGCCAGCTGAAACCTGGTGCACTGGTGAGCGACCAGTCCTACGTCATTGACCCGGCGAAAAACGCCCAGGACATCTGGAAGATAAACACGCGGATGGACGTCATCGGGACCAGCATGTTCGTCTCGAACAATCCAGGTGAGTTTACGCGCGCCGAGTACTGGGAGGACTACTTCCGCTGTTCAGCCCGCGGAAAGCCCTACTGGATCTGGGAGCTGCGCTGCGGCCAGAACGCGTGGGGGATCACCAACTGGGGACTTCCGGTCAGCGCCAACGACGTGGCGCGGTTCACCTGGCAGGCAATAGGCCACGACTGCAAGGCAATCCAGTACTGGAATTGGCGCCCGCATATCGGCGGCGTGGAGGTCGGGGGTCACGGTTTCACTGAACGTGACGGTAGCATGACCGACAGAGTGCGGCGGGTCGGGGGTATCAGCCGGCTGCTCCACCAGAACCGCGCCTGGTTCCTCGAGGCGCACGTTCCGCAGGCGGAGATTGCTCTCTTGGACAGCCCATTGTCGCGCATCATCGCCGCGGGGGAAGGCTCGGATGCGCTTGTCTTCGAATCGCAGGTCGGAGCCCACCACCTGTTGAAATCACTGGGGTATGACGTCGATTTCATCTGCGAAGAAGAGATCGCGGCAGGCCTGCTTGCGCATTACCGGCTCCTGGTCGTGCCGTGTGCGTACGCTTTGAATCCCGCGACCGGCGCGGCGATCCGCTCCTGGGTGCACGCTGGCGGCTTCCTGCTCTCTGGCCTTTGGTGCGGCGCCAAGGACGAGCACGGCTACGGCCAGCCCGTGGTGCCTGGCTTCGGCCTTGCCGAAGTTTTCGGAGCCAGGGAGAAAGCGCTCTACCCGGTGTTCGCCGAGAAGGATCGCATGCAGACCAACATGCAGTTCGCTTTCAACGGTGCTATCACCGGAAGGCCCTTGTTTCGGATCGTGCAGCCGCTTCTGCCGGAGGGACGGGCACAACCAGGAGACACCTTCACGGGTTTCTGCTACGTTTCCGTCCTGAGTCCATCTCCGAACGCCGACGTCATTGCCGTGGATGGGCGGGAGCAACCGGTAGCCGTCAGGAATCGATTCGGAGACGGTCAGGCATTCATGGTGGGCTCGTTCCTGATTCCCGAGCAGGAGTTCGCGGTCACCGGTTTCAACCGGCTCGCCGAGGATTTTTCCGCGCTCGCCGGCCTGGAGCTTCCGCTCACAATCCTCAACCGTGGTAACCGCCAGGTGGCGGCGAAGCTTCTCCGTCATCCGGACAGCAGCCAGGTGATGATCGTTCTCAACAACGAGACACAGGCGGTTGACCTGAGCATCCGCCTTGGCGGACCAGCGGTGGCCCGCGCATTCGACCTTGAGGCGGTGACGGCCGTGACATTCTCCAAAAGCCCCGGGGGCTCGGTCATCCGCCTCCGGCTCGACCCGGGCGACGCTCGGGCAATTCGAATCGAGGCGCTATGAACCAGTTCCTTAAGGACATTCTCGACCAGCCCGCGGCTCTCCAGACGGCTCTCGACTACACGCTCTCCTCGGTCGGGATGGCGGATCTTGGCCGCGCGGCCCGGATGATCACGTCGGCCAGGCGCGTGGTGCTCACGAGCATGGGCAGCGCCCTCTATTCGCTGATACCGCTTCACCACGAGCTCGCGCGCGTGCACCCCGCTGTCCACCTGGTCGAAACGGCGGAGCTCCTTGCCGAGCCTCTCTCCGGAAGCGATACGCTGTACCTGATCTTGTCGCGCTCAGGTGAAAGCGGTGAAGTGGCAGCCTTCTCCACCTATCTCCACGAGCGTGGGATGCCGGTGATAGCCGTCACCATGACGCCTTCGAGCACGCTGGCGCGGAGCGCGGATCTCGTTCTCCACGATCCGGTTCCCTACGACGGCCTTATCTGCACGAAGGCATACACCACGTTGACGCTGGTCGGCCTGTTGCTGGCTTCGCAGGTCTCCGGCACCCTGACGGCGACACTCACGGCCGGTCTCGCCTCCTCGTTCGAGTGGCTGGAAGACAGCAAAGAGACTTTCCGGAAGGCCGCGGCCGCAATCGACTGGCTGAACGGCTCTCTCTACTTTCTCTCCTACGGTGTCGGCGATGCACTCACACTCTCCGGCCGGCGCTCTGGCTCGAAGAAGCCGCGCGGGTCCCTGCGTCGACGATGTCGATCGCGAACTTCCTGCACGGCCCTGTTGAGCAGGTGGACGCTCGGTTCCGCGGAGTTTGGATCGATCTTTCTCCGAGCGCCCATTCAAAAGCAAAGTTTGCGCAGGCATTTTCGCATGGCGGTCGCTGGATAAGGCTCATGATGGATGACGCTGCATCGGATTTTTCGCTACGCTCGCATGACCTCCCAACGTCCTTTCGCGTGCTGACGGCGGCTCTGCCGGTCCAGCTCATCGCGTGGCGGACAGCGGACACCCTCGGGATCGAGGCCGGGGCGATGCGCTATGTGGGATGGGTGGTGAAGTGAGCATTCAGGGCCCGGTTCTCGGAATTGACGTCGGTGGCACGCGCACAAAGTTCGGCCTCGTCGATCTTGGGGAGAGAAAGATAATCGCGGAATTGGTGCGCCCGACCTGCACCGAGGGTCTTGGGCCGTATCTAGTCTCCATCAGCGAGGCATTCGCGGACTTGTGCCGGGCCGGGAAAATCGACCGGTGAGACAGGTACGAGCATGCGGCGTCGGTCTGCCAGGATTTGTCGGCCCGCGGATCAGCGCGATGTGGCAACCGCTCAGCTTTTTGGAAGGAGATCATTTCCTGCCCGCGTTGGAACGCGCGCTTCAGATGCCGATCCGGGCAGACAATGACGCGAGGGCCGTGGCGCTCGGAGAGGCGAACTTCGGGCCCTACGGCGGCGCGCAGCGCTTGCTGTCACTGACGCTGGGCTCCGGGCTCGGGTTCGGGTTCGTTGTGCAGGGACGCCTGCAGGAGCCGACTTCCATCAATCATCTCGCCGGGCACATCCCCGTTCGAACCATTGCGGAAAAGTGTTACTGCGGATTCAGCGGATGTCTGGAGATGCTTGTCAGCGCGTCGGGCTTGATGAGAAGCTACCGCGAAGCTTTTGCAGCGGCCGCGGAAGCAAAGGGAGGGGCTGCTACCGCGGAGGAAGTGTTTGAGGCCGCACGCTCGGAGATGCCTGCAGCAGTCCACGCGGTGCGCCAGTGGCTCGTTGACGTATCGGCCGGATTGAATGCGTACATCTACCTGTTCGGGCCTGACACGATCATCCTCGGGGGAGGACTGTCGAAGAGCGTCGATCCATGGATGCAAGAGCTCGATTCCTTGCTGTTCGCCCTCCCCTATGAAGGCTACACGGTGGAGTTGAAGAAGAGCTGCCTTCAGGAATCAGCGGGGGTGCTCGGAGCCGCCGCTCTTCTTCTCTCTTGATTCGAGTGTTCGCGACTCACACGCCCACGATCCGCTTGAAGCCCGCTTCACTGGAAACCATGTTGATGGCGAGAGTGAGCAAATCGCCGCGACCCACCGACGTCGTGCGTTCGATCGGAGAGCCGTTGTCGAGATACGTGATGTTCCTGATCGCGAAGGCGGATTTCGGTTCAGATGCATCGAGGCCGAACAGCTTTGCATCATCTCTTGCCATGATTATCGCTTCATATGTCTCTTCTGCATGGTCCAGAACAAAGCCGAATCGCTCTGTTAGAATCTTGTAGAGCGATCCCGCTTCCAGCTCTTTCTCCGCGAACCCGCGCAAAGGTACTCGGGGATCAGTGTTGTTTCTTTCAAGACAGGGATCTGGTTGGCGAGGCGCAATCTGCTGATCTTGGTTACTCTTCGATTGTTATCCGGCAGCTTAAGAAGCTCCATGGCTTCGGGGTCGGCTTCTTCGACGGAAAAGGCAAGCATCCTCGAGCTGGGCTCGAGCCCGAGATGCTTCATATCGCTGGAGAAGCTGTAAATCCTGTCGATATTCCGGCGCTGTTTCTGGTGGGCGACATACGTTCCCTTCCCTTGTCGCCTGGCAAGGTATCCTTCGACAACAAGCTTATTGATCGCCTCCCGTACCGTTATGCGGCTCACCTGGAAGGTTTCGCAAAGCTCCGCTTCCGAAGGGATCTGCTCTTCTCCTTTGTACTCCTGGCGCTCTATTCTGTCCTTGATGATCTTGGCCAGCTGATAGTACTTCGGGATACCCTCGGAGCTTTTGTCGACCAGCATACCTGCCATTGATCTGTCCTCCGAACAATTGTTCAGAAATAGCCTAAATTGTGCGCAATGCCATTTCGGCCATTACTCATCATGACGTTATGATGATGCAACCAGCATAGCCGTAACTGGGCATTTGTCAAGTAGTGCACGCAAGGATCCGATTGGAGGATAAACATCACGGATCAAGCGGCCGGCCGCGGCGATTTCGTGCCGTCAGCTCCATTTGAACGCCACCGTCATGAGTTGCGAACTCGGTGTTATGAGCTCGACGTAGGTCTCGGCAGCGGTTTCGGGAGCGCGTACCGCGCTAATGATGCCCGCCAGGCTCGGCCTGCGGCGCATTAACAGATCCGGCATTGCGCGAATATCTCGCGGCTGGCTGTCGTGCGGGACCCAGAGAGAAAGCTCTTTCATGAACGCGCTCGAATAGGGCACCGTGAAAGGCGATGGATAGCTCCCCTGAATGATTACCCGGCTCCCGGCACTGGCGAATCGTCCCAGTTCTTCGACCTCGCAAGTTCCATCGCCAACGCCAGGGCCGACGGGGCTCCAGTCGCATCCACGACCCGTCGGCGCCCTCGGACCGCACATCGAAAAACGTATCGGCCAACGCCCTTGCGGCACAAATGCCTCAATCCCGGCCTTCCTGGCGATTTCAGCGCGCCGTTCGGACAAGCCCATGCCGATCACCCGTCTCCGGTAAGGGCGTGGAGTCAGCCCGACGGCACCCAACCCGACGACAGCTACCGTCTCATCCATTCGCGCCTGGCTGAGTCGCACGGTACGGTGCGCAATCGCCGCCAGCTTGGCGCCAACGCCCTCAAGCACATCGACGCCTTCAGGCATGACAAAAATGTTGTACTCGGGCTGAACTGCAAGGCTGCAGTGGGCGCCCTCGACTCGGTTCACGCTGGCCATTTTTGTGCCGTCACAAAAGACAAGTGTCCCCTCTTGAGCGTGGTGTCACTGCCGCCAGCAAGGACTCGTCCTGGCCTTCGCTTTCATCTATATCCCTTAGTGTCCCTTAGTTGTCCCTTAGTATAGAAGAGTGCATTCCAATTGGTTATCTGTCTGTAGTCGATATGTTGTCATATCTTTTTTTCATGTCAAAGACGTCAATGTGAGACCATATAGACATGTTGACATGTTGACATGTGTCATGCGGTAATAGGAGGAGTCGACAAACCTTGGGCACGGATGTGCGGAGGTCATGGAATGGCGAACAAATACCAATTCGAAGACGGCAAGTTATACCAGGAAAGGACCGAGATACCGGTGTTCTGGTCAGGAGATGTCATCGTAGCGGCGGGGGACGGGCAGGCCCGGATCAGCCCTTTCAAGCGCTCGGAATGGATGCTCCACGATTATCCTTGAAAAGCATGGATACATCGGTGGCATGGCCGCCTTCGGGGAAGGAATGCCCCTTGGCGGCGCGTATCCGGGGTACAAAGAAAAGAATCGGGGGCATTGCCGAAGAAATTCTGGACAGGCTCCGTCATGCGGGGCCGGATTCCGCCTCCGTACGGGACGTCAAGTATTTCAGTCTTTGGTTTTTCCACGATCCCGAGTACTTCCGGTATCTCGCCGGGGAGTTGCTGCAGGAAGCAGGAGCGAAAATCATGCTTCATGCAATGGTCGTTGATGTGATCATGGAGGGCAGGGGTCTGAGGGGAGTGATCATAGAATCGAAATCGGGCAGACAGGCGATACTTGCCAAAGTAACCATCGATTGCACGGGCGATGCGGACATAGTGGCATGGGCCGGCGGTCCTTTTATCACCGGCGACGAGAGCCAGAGGACAATGGCCTTCACGCTTCCCTATGTCATGGCGGATGTGGATGTGCCACGGGCATGGCAATCTCTGGAGCAGGACCCCAGGCTCGTCAACGCAACGGCGCGCGCCCGGCGGGACGGTCTGCAAATCCATCCCGACGACAAGGTCTGGGGGCTGTTCAACGGCATCAGGCCCAATACGATTTATGCAAACAACACGAGGATCAACGGCTTCGACGGAAGCAACGCAGAGGAGATCACCCTGGCGGAACTGGAGGCCCGCAAACGAATTGCCATGCATATCGCCTTTTTCAGGAAGTATGTCCCGGGTTTGAAAAGGCCTACGTGTCAAAAGTCGGCGACCAGATAGGAATCCGCGATACCCGGAGGATACGAGGCGAGGCGACCCTCGAAACCGCGGATGCTGTCGTTCAGGAAGCGCAACGATTCGGTCATCAGGGCTGCGGGACCGCTTGACGATGTGAGCAGGAAGAAGGACGGCAAAGGCACCGAGTCCAGCGTGAAGGAACTGGAGAACGACAAGGACTGGTACGACGTGCCCTATGGCGCGCTGGTGCCGCAGGGCCTGGACAACATCCTGGTTGCCGGAAGGATGTTCTCATCATCACATCTCGCCCAGGCAGGAACGCGGGGCATGGGCACGATGATCGGTTTCGGCCACGTGGCGGGAATCGCGGCCTCCATCGTCGCTCGACGGGGAATCAAGGCGCGCGACGTTGACGTTGCGGAGCTGCGCCGGATGCTCGTTGAGCAGGGCTGTGACCTGGACGGCACCCGTTCCGCGGAAGATCACGGCGATGAGAAGATGTACATGAGCGGTGTCATCTATCCCGAGAAGGCGTAGGGAGCATGTCGATGGCGGGGTGCGGCCTCCCCTGACACTACTCTACGACCAGGACCTCGTGATCCAGGATCGAAGCGATGGAGACGGTGATCCGTCCATCAGCCGCGACCGCGGCGAGTGACCGTTCGCTGACGAGGGCTCGCGCCGATCCGCCATCAACATGATCTGCAAGCCTGACGCGTAGCGTGAACGGGCCGATCGGCACAAGCTCTCGAACCGGTGCCTGCTGGGCACCCGGATTCGTCAGATTGACCAGATGCACTATCATCCGACCGGGTTGGCGGTAAAGACGACAATCGAGGAGCCCCGGCCCAAGCACCTCCAGCTCAGGGTTGCCGATTCGGCACAGTTCTATATGGCAGAATGCCGGTACCTTCGAGAGGAATACATACTTGCCGCATTTGAATATGATGTCTTGCTGCGCACAATGCCATCCAGTATCTTTGCATCTCGTGCACGTTTTAGGCGCGCAACGTGTTTTTATGAGCTTTCGCCAAATTCTATTTTGGATCAAAATTATTCGCGAAAAGCGATTGATGAGTATCAAGCTTTCTTGGAATACTATCCTACCGATACGCTAGTTTCTTTGGCAGAACAAAGAATTAATGAGTTAAACACAAAGCTGGCGCAGAAAGATTTCGAGAACGGCATGACGTATATGCACATGGAATATTACAAGGCCGCGACTTATTATTTCGATGTTGTGTTGGATAAGTCCCATGACACGCAATATGCCGAGCCGGCATTGCTTAAGAAAGCTGAAGCATTGACAAATCGCAAGAAATATGCTGATGCAAAAGAAGCACTGGAGAAGTTCCGCGAGAAATATCCATCGAGTATTTTGAAGCCGGATGCCGATAAGTTAAATTCTGAGATTGAAATAGGGCTGCGTGACGAGAAAACGAAGAAACCAAAAGCGCCGGCGCCAATTAAAGATACCAGCAAGCAAGTTCCTCAATTTGGACAATAAAATGCAACGACTGAAAACAAAACTAGTCACTGCCTCACAGGTAGAAATGACTGAGTTAGTTATTCCAAATGATACAAACCGGCTGGGGAATCTTCTTGGCGGGCGATTGATGCATTGGATTGATATCGCAGCCGCAATTGCTGCATCCCGGCACACTAATCGTGTCTGTGTCACTGCATCGTTGGATGAATTGCATTTCCATCATCCGGTCAAACAGGGCGAAGTCGTGATATTGCAAGCATCGGTTAACCGGGTGTTCCGTACGTCGCTTGAAGTTGGAGTGCGTGTCACAAAAGAAAATCTTCTTACAGGTGAACGGCAGCACACAAATAGCGCATATCTGATGTTCGTTGCAATCGATAATGATGGACGGCCCGTGCCCGCAAATCCTGTGAAACCGATTAAAGGTGTCGAAAAAAGGCGTTACCGGGAAGCGGGTCATCGCAGGAAGTTGCGATTGTTACATCATCAGCGAGGTTAATTATCATTCCGTGGAAAGACAACACGTCCGATTGCAGCGTTCCTTCTCAGTGCCATCGTTTCGCGCACTTGCTCAGTTCTACGTCTTTTTTTTTCTGGCTTACAATTCGCACAGCCTCGGCGCAGACTAATGAGTCTGCTTTTGGAGAAGTACGCATCTTCTCGCTTCCTGCAAAATTTGAAAAGACCACTCTGGTCTCATCAGATTGCCATGGGGTTACTAAACTTGCAGCGTGGTCCAGACATCGCAATGAAATTCTATTAGCAACATTTGATTCAACGCAGACATCTGTTACATACAACTTGAAACACACGGCAGTTCAGTTTGATAATTTATATGCCGCGGATTTTAATGGCGACGGCCTGCCGGATTTGATGTTGGTAAATAAGCATGAGAAATTGATTTCATTTGTGCTGAATCTGAGACCGGATTCTCTTCAAGTAACAAGTACAATTAAGATTCCATTTGAGCCAGAGCAAATATTAATTGGCGATTACAACAATGATAAACACGTCGATATCTTGGTGTATTCGCGTAAGACTCCTGGCATTCTTCCCCTCGTTGGAAATGGCAAAGGTAACTTTACAATGGGAAAAGTTATCGCACAGGATAATGCTGTTGGAGCCGCTGATTTTGCTCATTTGAACAACGATAATCTAATAGACATTGTTCTTTGGGATTGGGTAAAGAGTGAACTCCATATTCTTTATGGCGCCGGGAACGGAAAATTCATAGACCAGAGCATATTTCCTGTGCAAGGTGAAGTGGAATCACTTAATGCGATATCTCTTATTCGCGGTCATGCAACTGATTTAATGTTGAAAATGACTAAACCGTCCGAGTTTCAAGTCTGGGAAGGAAACGACTTCGGTGACTTTCAATTAAAATATCATATTCCTATTGAAGAACACGTAACGGATTTCTGTTTTAATGATGTAAATAATGATGGGTTAAATGACATCGTTATGTCAATGAGCCCTGCATCTTTGCAAGTTATTTTCAATAATGATGCGGATGCATTTACTGATCGCATTGAGTATGCCGCTGGAGATGCTCCCCAGGACATTGTTGTTACATCTCAAGGAAATTGTCTGGTTTTTGACGGAGGAAATAATCAGTTCCTTGTTTACCAGAATACTGCGAAGTCAAGTTCAATGGCGGATTCTATCCAATTCGCTACTGGCGTTTCTCCGACTGAAATCATTGTAGGTGATTTCAATCGAGACAGTGTTGCGGACATTGCACTGCTCAACACAAAAAGTCAATCTGTTTCGCTCTATTGGGGTCAAAAAGGTACTGCTCCTTTTGGACCAATTTCGTATCCATTGACTGGTGAGCCAAGCCACCTAGCGTTCCATTCATCAACGGATACCACGTTACAACTTGTGCTTACGTTTCCGCAAACTCATCAAATTTCATATTTTACGCTTGACGCTGCAAATCATTCTGTCTCAAATGCGTTCATCGGATGCGAGGGAGATGCTCAACTGATCTCGGCCTCTGTAAGTCAAAACCATCGAGCACAATTTGCTACATTAAATACAAATTCGCCAGAAGGAAATTCTTTGAGCTTCTATGAACAACTTGGTTCGACAACATTTATTGAACGCACTTTTCGCCTTCCGCCACCTGATGATTTATTAGGAGCTTCGATTGCAGATTTGAACCATGATGGATTTCCAGGCATTGTTTATATGTACCGTACCGGAGATAATTTGATGGTAGAGCTCGGTGTAGCGTTTGGTGACTCGACCTACTCCATGAAACGTCGCATTGTCTCTCGGGAGTTTGCACTTCCAGAAGTCAAACAAGTTTTCATTTGGCTAGTCGATTTTGATAATAACGGTGTTCTCGATTTTTTGATGTTGGCAGGAGATCCGGTGAATTATTTATTGATTGCTAAAGGGGAGGGAAATGGCTCTTTTCGTGATCCTAAAATTATTACAAGTGGTTTGTCGATTGAAGAGAGGTCGGATTTACAAATTGTTGATGTAGATGGCGATGGTTTTCCCGATATTGTCATCGGTTCAAAGAAGCTTGGGCGTGTGGCATGGTTTCGCAATCGCGGCGATTGCAATTTCGACGCCGATCAAACATTGGTGGTGCAACATGACTTGAGCCATTACGCTATTGGCGATGTCGATGCTGATGGTATAAAGGATTTAGTAATGACACTTGGGAATATGGGTGTTTTGAAAATTATCAATGGCAAGCAGCTTCCTTTTCGAGCAAAATAAATGTACGATGAAAAATATTTCAGGGAGTTGCAAAAAAGGACGAGTAGAACTAGTCTCTTCGCATCAGTTAAATAATATTTTTAAGAAAAGCATGATCAGCCGTTGGCTCAAATACTTATCGCTTGTTGTTTTGCTCTTTTCTGCAGCAACAGCGTTGGTTATAGCGAAAGATAGAGGAACTTCAAAGCGGCTTACGACCGATCAGCTTATTAATTCTCTACGTTCAATCAAGAATCCTTCTCTTCAACATGTGGAATCCGGTGAACCGGCGCAAGATGTGAAGTGCGGGTTCGGGATTCGAGCCTCGGTTCATAATCGATGGCAAGAATTTACAGGTCTTCAAAAAGCTGAAATTATAAATTTACTTCAGGTCGAATCTTTTGAGAAAGATACTGTAATAGGGAGGTTTCATATTTTTTATGATGTCTCAGTTGATAGCGTAAATACGCCTGCTCTGCTTGCTTCTGACAACAGCCGGATACCTAACACAGCTAAACAATATGTAGATTCGGTCGGAAGAATTTTCAATGATGTGTATCATATTGAGGTGGAACAACTTGGTTACGATCCACCGCCCTTCGAATCTGGTGAAACTTCTTATCGTGTCTTCATCGTGAATATGTCGGACTATGGATATACGGATTGGGATGTTTCTCCACTGAATCCCGGAAATTCAGCCCCAAGGTATCCATGCTTTGTACATATTCACAATGATTTCAGTCCGTTTTATACTAAAGGAATGAATGCGCTGAAAGTAACGGCAGCGCATGAATTCCATCATGTTATTCAAGTCGGATCCTACGGCTTTTGGGCAAACGCTGTGTATGCTCATGAATTAACATCGGTATGGTTTGAAGATGTTAATTATACAGATGTGAATGACTATTACCAATACTTAACGGATTATTTTGTAGGATTCAGTGATGGACGTTCCTTCAATTATGATCCTTATGAAGGTGGGTACGAGCGGTGTGTCTGGGCACATTTTATAGCAAAGCAATTTAGTATAAACATGATGCGAAAAATATGGGAAGAAATGCGCACCAAGACTTATCAAGAGAATACAGATGTTTTTTTAGAAAGTAACGATGCAATAATTACTGATTCTGGAATGACTCTCCAAACAGCGTTTGCAGAATTCACAAAGTGGAATTATTACACAGCGGATCGTGCTGATACGGTGAAATATTATCCTGAGGGAAATCATTATCCACGGTTCCAGCCGCTTCAGACAATACCTTTTAATACTACAACTACAACAAACGGCAATGTAGAACCGCTTTCAACGTCAATGTACGAGTTTGATATGCAGCAGGATACAATTACTGCTGTAATTGCAAATGTGGATGTGAATAGTGCGATTAATAGAAATACGACACAGCAACAGATTGATATTACTCTATCTTCTGGGTTGCAAACTAATATTTCTGCCGAGAATTTGTCTCTTTGGAGCTCATTTTTTATAGAATCTTCAACTCGGACAGATATTCCGCATTTGCAATCTAATGCCGCACCGAATCCTTTTCGACTTGCGGAAGCACCATGGTTGAAACTTCCAATCAATCAAGACGCGGCAAAAACAGCCGAAGTATTTTTCTTTACTTCGTCGCTTCAGTTGGTTTACTCTGGATTTCTCAGCGTAAACGATGAAGATGGATTTCGGGCAATTGTTGTTCCGGCATCAGAAGTTAAATCCAAACTTTCTTCCGGAATCTATTTCATTTTAGCTAAAACTGCGAATAGTGATTATAAATGGAAGGTTGCAGTCATCCGATGAATTCGATTTCCATTACGGTGGATGGACTATCGAAAGATTTCAATCGAAGTGCGATCTTTAACGATATTTCGTTTTCTCTATCCACGCCGGCATCGCTGTCGATTACAGGAAAAAATGGCGCAGGTAAATCAACGCTTTTAAAAATTCTTGCCGGTTTATTAAGTCCAACGCGCGGATTTATTACCTATTCAGTAAATAGGAGGCAAACTGGAATCGAAGAGTTCAAACGTCACATTGGATTTGTTTCGCCATACTTAAATCTGTACGATGAGTTCACGGCATTAGAAAATCTTCAATTTCTTTCCCGCATTCGATCATCAACTTATCATAATAATGAAAAGATAAAGGAGCTGCTGATGCTTGTCGGATTGTGGAATCGTCGAGACGATGTGGTTAGCACGTTCTCTTCGGGAATGAAACAGCGTTTAAAATATGCATTTGCTCTATTGCACAATCCGGCTGTTTTAATCCTCGATGAGCCGACCAGCAATCTTGATGATGAAGGCATTGAAGTAATAAAGCAAATTATAATAGAGCAAAAGAATGAAAATATTTTGATTATCGCAACGAATAACAAAGAAGAAGCTAATTGGTGCGTACAACAAATTCAAATCGGGAAAATATAACTGGAATTGATTCTCTAATATTTATTAAAGAACTATGAGTTTTATTTCAAGCACATTGGCTGTCGTCTCGAAAGATGTTCGTTCTGAACTACGAACACGTTATGCAATGAACGCACTTCTGATGTTTGTTGTTACATCGGTGGCAACAATTTTGTTCGCTCTTCAAGATGATGAAGTAAGCACAGATGTTTTCTCCGGAATGTTCTGGGTAGTTATTTTCTTTACAGCGATGTCGGGCCTTTCTCGAATATTTGTCAGTGAAGAAGAACGAGGGACAACGATGACGCTTCAGCTTGTTTCTTCACCTTCTGCAGTTTATTTTGGGAAATTGATATTCAACTGCGGTCTGACACTTGCACTCTCATTAACGGTGACTATTTTATACCTAATAGTTTTTCCAATGTTTGTTATCAAGTCAATGGCAATCTTTATATTGACAATTATTCTGGGAAGTCTTGGATTCGCTGCCGCCGCAACTATTATTGCGGCTATCGTCGCTAAAGCGAATACGAAAGGGACTTTGTATCCGGTGCTTTCATTTCCAATTCTGATTCCATTGCTGATAACAGTGATGAAATCAACTACTCGAGCATTAGATGGTAATGTGTTTACTGCTGCCCTGGGCGAATTCCAGATCCTTGTTTCGTATTTGATGGTAATTACTGCTGGCTCGTATCTTTTATTCGATTATGTATGGAAGGAATAAGCATGCGGTTTATTAAATACTCATCAATTGCATTTATCACGTTTGTGATTGTTGCAGGCATCGCGATACCAATGATTCCGCAGCCGCAAAGTTGGCTGGAATTTCCCATCATTCCCGGGCTCGAAGATAAGGCGCGAAGTATTTTCTTTCACGTGCCAATGGCGTGGGCCTCGATGCTTGGTTTTTTATCCGCGTTGTTTTATGGATTTCGATATCTACAAACAAAGGATTTCGATTACGATATCAAATCAGTTTCTTCAGCAGGACTTGGAATGATGTTCTGCGTACTCGCGACTGTAACGGGTTCTATTTGGGCTAAGTTCAATTGGGGTTCCTTCTGGAATTGGGACCCGCGTGAGACTTCCATCTTTATTCTTCTTCTAATTTACGGAGCGTACTTTGCGCTTCGTTCAGCGCTCAGCTCAAATGAAATTCGCGCTCGTCTCTCAGCAGTATATTCTATTCTTGCGGGATTATCAGCTCCATTCTTTATATTTGTTATGTCACGCATCGTTGGCGGATTGCATCCCGGCGCAAAAGGTGATACGGCAGGTTCTACACCGATGATACAGCTTCAAATGCCGCCGAATATGTATTTCGTGCTTTTTATCGGAATTATCGGATTCAGTCTATTATTTGTCTGGCTTCTGAATATGCGCGTTCGTGTTACACGGATAGAATATCAACTTTCAAAAAAAGAGAATTGAGGAAGTTATGTACGAATTCTTAAATCAAAACCAGATGTATATCGTCCTTGTTATATCACTGCTGATCTGGTCCGGTATAATTTGGTATCTAGTGCGGATAGATAAAAAGATTGGACAGATAGAAAAGCGATTGAAGAAGGATTGACAAAGTGAATGTAAAAGTTATAGTCGGTGGTGTGATTATTGTCTTTGGTATTGCGCTTGGAGCGGTTAATTTCTTCGATTCAAATATCGAGTATGGCGACTTTGCTCAGGCGAGGAAAACACAGAAAAAAATTCAAGTAAAGGGCGAATGGGTGAAAGACCGTGAGAGTTCTTTCGATGTGGAGAAAATCCAATACACTTTTTACCTGAAAGACGACAGCGGAGAGATTCTCAAAGTTGTTTTAGATGGAGCCAAACCGAATAACTTTGACATTGCACCAAGCGTAGTTGTAAAGGGTAAGTATATGAACGATCACTTCCATGCAACAGAAGTGTTGACCAAATGCCCCTCAAAGTATGAAGGCAAAACTGGTGTGATGAAATAAATGCCACTTGTAGAGACGTTCAATTGAACGTCTCTACATAAACCTACTTGAGTATTACACCCCATTCCGTAATAACAAAACCAATCCGTTTGAACTGAGGAATTAATGGAGCAGGAAGCGTTTCGCCAAAATCGTTTCTTCCTTGTATAACATAAAACAGGCGAAGCATATTGTCAGGCGACTCCGAGATTTTTAGTTTGATTGTTTTTCCAATTTCATTAGCAAATTGTGGATAAATGATATAATATGGATAGTCTACTAACCGCGGAATCCAGTATTCGATAAAATCGTTTTTTTCACGCTCATTAAAACCGACGAGAAGAAGATTGTTTGCGAAAAATGATGAGAGTGTATCTCTGCTAACGACCCAACCGGAATCATATTGATATACATCCGGATTCTTGCTTTCATAAAAAAGATAATCATATCGTTGGTTGATCTTACCGGATGGTTCTACGGAAACATTCCAGCCACCTGAATATAAAGGAATCGATTGTATGACAGACCCTCCCAGCGGAAACTCCAATGCGACGGACAGATTGCATGCAGTTTTCGGATAGGGATAAATATTAGGTTTATAAACAACGACTTGATGTGTATCGATAATAGTTATTTGAATACGTTGAGGGTGTTCAATTTCCACATTATCAAAGCGCGCATTAATGAATACATCCGCGACATAATTGCCGGAACTTAAAGCAGCCACAGAACTCAGAGGATTGAATGGTCCAAGCCATCGATTCGTTAAAGTGGAATCGGCTTTGAGTACACCGGGAAGAACTACCTGTGGCCACGCGTAGCCATAATATTGTCGGGAAATAATTGTATCATTCCGGGTAATATAGATTTCCGAAACTGGCTCAGTCCATCTGTAGTTCTGATCTATACCGGTCTTATTAGTCATCCGGAAAGTCAAATAGAATCGTGTGCCTCTTTTAAATGTGATGCTTGGATTTCCCAGTGTGTCGGTAGTTGAGAACGATGTTGAGATAACTTGTTCCGAAATCGGTTGGGTAGTCTCATCCTTCTTGCATCCCATAAACATACCTGCAACGAAGAGGGCTATGATGATATTTTTCATAGATACCTCCATCTGTGAATCTGAAAACAAACTTACAATCTTCCTGTTAACAAATCAACCCGTGATTTCTACGAAAGCTAAGCCGATGTATCACGTTTACGAAACTACTAGAATAATTGTTTGTCTTCGGAATACAATTCTTTCCAGAAACCTTGCTTGATACGAAACTTTGTGCCATGATTGTAGTGAGTACGTGCATCAAAGTCGATCAGAATGATACCGTGATCAATGCAAGAAAGAAAATTTTCAAAAGAAAAACCAGACAACATCAGCAGATTTTAATAGGCGAAATATTCTCTTCCTCTTTCGAGTTTACTATCGGCGATGATATAGAAACAATTACGGGCTTTTTCCCCCATTAAATCTCTCAAATCATCAAAGCCCCAATATGGTTCAGGATTAAAGAGTTTTAGATACATGACATTTCCTAATTCACCACAAGAGTATCCATTAGTTTTAGACTTTTATGCAATTGCATTTGAATCGTAAACTTGAAACCTTCTGGAGTGAGGTAAACAGACTGTTCGGTTTTTGCCAACAACCCAAGGTCAACAGCGTAATTTGAATACATTCTTGTTGCACTGTACCTTGCCTTAGTGGTTTGCCAATCGAAGAATTTCCCTGAATGGAATGTAAAGTATTCACATAAATGGCCCATTGGCACGGGATAAGTATTCTTTGCTAGCGCAAATGTTGCTTCCACAACTGATGCAATGCCCAAAATCACTGAAGATTCGTACGGATTTTGCACTACGAACCTTTTTAGTAATTTTACTTGTTTTTCACTAAGTCTTTCACCATAGCTTTTGTCTCGAGCTTCCACATATTTTTCCCCGAGAGACGACAGGACAATCGAGTCAGTATTCGGTTCCCAATTTATCATTCGGAGTTCACTGGCGAATTTAATTTTATTATATAAAGTCTTTTTTGAACCTCCAATGATATCTTGTAGCTGCTTTAAGCTAGTGGTTCGCTGAAGTTCATAAATGAACTTGTTAACGAGATGCAGATTCCAGATACCAATATCTATTGGTTTGATTTCGACGAAAGAAGCAATTGGTCTGATATTCTGATAAAAATATTTTAGAACTTCCTCAGGACTGTAGTTTAGACATGTAACTCCTTCGCTTAAACCAAATTGTCTTTCACCACTTTTTATGTTCGGACAAAGAAGATATGGTTGAATATTAGCACGAAACAACTTGCCATTATTCTGAAATCCAATGAGGTCGTTCTTGTAATCCATGATCTGTTTTATGAACTTTCTTTGAAATGGCACAGTTTTCAATTCAATCAATAGAAAGTTATTTTTGTATGTATATAGAATATCAAGTCTTCCCGATGGTAAAAGCATTTGACGGCCAATCAGTCTAGGTTCATCATCAAGACTTAAAATCTTTTTGGTTAGAACAGGAGCGTTGACAAGCACGTCCTCAATTTGAGTTTCTCTGATTTCCATTTTCTTCCTCGATATATGGATAGAAATCCTTTTCTGTACAGACCTTCATTTTAGCAACAATCCAATCTTCAATTGTATCCCTAATATCTCCAATCATTTCAATATCCCATTCGATAGATTGTTTTGTGGGATTGAGACTTTGGATCAATTTAAAGATCACGCTATCAACATAATCTTGTCTTGAAATCTCTAAGTTCGTCAATGTTTTCATAGATAGTAGAATGTTAGATTGTTAGTGCGTTATTGGTGCGAAGGGAAACGCCAGACCCCGATTTGAGACTTGAGCCATTCTTTTGCAGATAAACAATTGATGTTGGTTTGCCCACAATCGCAAGTTCTATCATGCCCTATATGAAGCTTAGTTCTGTATTCAGCTGAAAGTCTCATGAATTGCGAGAAAGGGTGCATCCTTTTTCTTAACTTCTTTTGACCGTTTGGATTTAGTTGTAATTGGCATTAAAGGGATTTACCTCGAATTATTCATGGGCAATATAGCAAAATTCTATACGGTAGTCTAATGATTGATCCCAAGTTCTTGAACAACGATATTTAATAATGTATTAAAATCAGTTTTAAATTAACCATGCGGTCGCATTTTGCGACCGCATGGAGCTGACCTCGCGACTTGTAAGTTGAAAACAGAAATCCTCTGGAAAGCGATCTTGGTTGCGTTTGACCTGCTCATTTAACCGTTTCGTTGAGACTCCATATATTGCTGCAAGACTATCGTCGGTTATTACACGAACACTGCGAATGAATAAAATCTGGCGTTCTATAGGTATCAGTGCTTTATTTACATTTTTAGTTGGCATATAGTTACCCCACCTGTGTTAATATATTTGTGCCGCCCCATCTTGAAGTTCCCAATTGGAATATCAAGTTATCAAACTCTTCTTGGCTATGTGGTCACAAATTGTGACCACATAGTTTTTCGCTTCCTCCGTAAGCTCGGACATAAAGTCCGAATAAATCTTACCCTCTATTCACAATAAAATTGAATGGATTTTCAATCCCGAGTGACCATTTCGAAATAAACGGTTCGCCGTATTTTACGCCAATCTTAGAACCGAAATATCGGCAGCGGGTTTCGATCACTTCTAAAAAGTCAGGCCGGCTCAATTTTGTCTCGCTTTCTTTGCTTTCCGGGTTGAAAAATTGCGAGGCGTGAGCACGCACGGACTTCATTTTCAAATCAATTGAATCGCTGATATCAACAATAAATGACGGCTCGAACTCCATCCATTGCATAAACTCGAAATAGTGGTGCGGGCGGTGGCGTTCCTGAACTTTACCGTTGAGTTTTGTTTTCATTTTTTCCAAACCGCTGTAGTCACCATGCCTCACGGCAAAGTTCGCTTGTGTGCACGTGGTCCGGATGCCGTTCAACACCATAAGGAATAATAAGGAGAGCAGGACGAAGCTCGCGAATGAGTGTGATGATCTTTAATAGATTATTTTTATTTACTTCAACATTTCCGTCGGGGATTTGTAGATTCCGTCGTGTTACGGCGCCAAGTATTTTTGCCGCTTGCCGCGCTTCTTCTCTTCTAATCTCCTTTGTGCCGCGTGTGCCAAGCTCGCCCTGCGTCAGGTCGCAGAGAGCAACTTTATATCCTTGCTGGACAAATTTAGCGACTGTTCCACCGCAGGCAAGTTCAATATCATCAGGATGTGCGCCAATAGCTAATACGTCGATGTGCATTGTTTTTCCTCGAATTGTTGATGTTAATATAAACAAGAAAAATGAAAAATGGTAAACGGCTGAGAGTATTAAGATATTCTAATTTTCCAGAGTTGAATGTGGTGCCAACATTCGGTAATTTGGGATTGGAGTTACTGCATGGCAATCGAAAAAAATGTAATTACCATTACCGAACTAACGCGGCAAATTAAATTCTCGCTGGAATCGAGTTTCCCACGTGTATGGGTTGAAGGTGAAATTTCCAATTTCAAACAGCATACTTCCGGGCATTTATATTTTACGTTAAAAGATGAAGGCGCTCAGATTTCTGCGCTTATGTGGCGGAGTCGCGTTGCTAATCTCACCTTTCAACCGGAAGATGGAATGAAGGTAATCGCCCGCGGTTCAATTACCGTGTATCCGCCGCGCGGGAATTATCAACTTGATGTAGAGCAGATTCAGCCACTTGGACTTGGAGAACTTCAGCTTGCGTTTGAGCGTCTAAAGCAAAAGTTAGATAGAGAAGGATTGTTCGATGCTGAACATAAGAAACCAATTCCAGAATTTCCCGAATGCATAGGTCTTGTCACGTCGGAAACAGGAGCGGCATTACAGGATATTCGAAGTGTGCTTTCGCGCCGCCATCCATCCGTTGAAGTAGTCCTTGCTCCGGTGCGCGTGCAAGGCACAGGTGCGGCAGAAGAAATTGCTGATGCGATCAAATATTTGAATCAATATGGCGGAATAGATGTGTTAATTATTGGACGCGGCGGCGGTTCGCTGGAAGATTTGTGGGCGTTCAATGAAGAAATTGTGGCTCGTGCTATATATTCATCAAAAATTCCGACTATAAGCGCTGTTGGGCACGAAATTGATTTCAGCATTGCAGATTTTGTAGTGGATTTGCGTGCGCCAACACCCTCGGCGGCAGCAGAATTAGTTGTTCATGACCGTTCAGAACTTCTTGAAGATATTGGCAACTTATGCTATACTATGCGCGGCGCACTCGATAATCAATTGTCTGGACTTCGTACGCAAACGACAAGTTTGGTGACGAGTTATTCTTTCAATCGTCCCAGAGATTTGATCAGAGAATTCTCTCAGCGTGTGGATGAATTTGAACGCAGTATTGGAATTTCTTTTGCTCATGCCGCACAGACAGTGCATCAAAAATATAATTCGCTTCAGCTGCAATTGCAGGCGTTGAATCCGGGCGGCGTGCTCAAACGCGGTTATGCAATTGTGAGGAAGAAAGGGCGAATTGTTTCGAGTGCGGATTTGCTTGATTATGGCGACGAAGCTGATATTCAATTTCACGATGGCACTATCGGTGTGAAAGTAGAAAAAGGACATTAATCATGACGGCAAAGAAAGCAGTGAAGAATTCATTAGAAAGTTCTCTTAAGCGACTTGAAGAAATTGTGGAAACGCTGGAGCGCGGTGATGCATCGTTAGATGATGCGATGAATTTATACGAAGAAGGTGTTCAGATTTCAAAACAGTGCGCTGAGAAACTGAAAGCCGCTGAATTGAAAATAAAAAAATTATCTAAAGAGATTGATGGGCAATTTACAATAAATGAGTCTGATGAAGCATGAGCGATTTTAATTTTCAATTTCTTGATTCTATTAATCTTCCGGAAGATTTGCGCAAATTGAATGTTCAAGAACTCAGAACAGTCTGTGCTGAGGTACGAGAGTACCTGATCGATTGTGTCTCGAAAACAGGCGGCCACCTTGGCGCCGGACTCGGCGCGGTGGAGCTTACCGTAGCACTTCATTATGTCTTTAATACACCGGAAGATAAACTTGTATGGGATGTCGGACATCAAGCATATCCGCATAAAATTTTAACCGGACGAAAAGACAGGATGGAAACAATCCGTACATTGGGCGGATTGAGCGGTTTTTTAAAGCGTTCAGAAAGCGAATACGATACATTTGGTGCTGGGCACGCAAGTACGGCAATCTCGGCAGCGCTAGGTATTGCAGCGGCTCGTGATTTAGAAAAGAAGAATTTCAAAGTAGCAGCAATTGTCGGTGATGGCTCGATGACAGGCGGGATGGTGTACGAGGCGATGAACAACGCCGGCGTGCTGAAGAAAAATCTTATCGTCGTACTCAATGACAACCAAATGGGTTCGCTTTCATCGATAGAACCGAGTGTTTGGTCATTCCACAATTATTTTACAAAAATGCTGACACATCCTACATACAACAAATTCAAAGCGAATGTTTGGGATTTGACAGGTAAATTGGACTCGTTCGGCGATCGACTTCGTATGGTTGCGCAACAGATGGAAAGAGGAATTAAGGCGGTGGTAACACCGGGCATGCTTTTTGAGGCGCTTGGCTTTCGGTACTTTGGTCCCATCAACGGGCATAATGTTGTAAAGCTGGTTGAGATATTCAGGCAAGTCAAGGATCTCAATGGTCCTATTCTCATTCATGTGATTACTGAAAAAGGAAAAGGATATGCGCCGGCGGAGTGCGAGGTAACGCGTTTGCACGGAGTGACGCCATTCGATAAAATTACCGGTATCTCTCCAAAGAAAAATGGTCAACCGCCGGCTTACACGGATATTTTCGGTAAAGCTCTGGTGGAAATCTGTAAACAGAATACAAAAGTTGTCGGTATTACTGCTGCAATGTCGGATGGAACAGGCTTAATTCAACTCCACGAAGAAATGCCTGAGCGGTTTTTTGATGTTGGTATTGCCGAACAACATGCTGTAACCTTTGCGGCAGGCATAGCAACGGAGGGATATATTCCGGTTGTCGCAATCTACTCTACTTTTATGCAGCGTGCATTCGATCAAGTAGTGCACGACTGTGCGATTCAGAAATTGCATATCGTTTTAGCGATGGATCGCGGCGGATTAGTCGGTGCCGATGGTGCTACGCATCACGGTGCATTAGATTTTTCTTTCTTACGTTGCGTTCCCGGTATGGTTATAATGGCGCCGAAGGATGAACAGGAATTACGCGATATGCTCTTTACCGCTGTTGAGTATAAGCATGGACCTATTGCTCTTCGGTATCCGCGCGGTCATGCGCTTGGAGTTCCTGTGCGTGATGGATTTCAGAACCTGGAAATCGGCAAAGCCGAAACAGTACGCACCGGTAAAGACATTGCTATTCTTGCCATCGGAAATATGGTGCCAAATGCACTCAAGGCGGCAGAATTGTTAAGCAATGATGGCATTGAAGCAGAAGTCGTGAATATGAGGTTTGCGAAACCGATTGATGAAGAATTATTGAAGTCGTTAGCCCAGCGAATCAATACATTCCTTACCGTTGAAGAAAATGTTATTCGCGGCGGATTCGGGGCTGGAGTGTTGGAAGCGCTGAGCCATTGCGGTATTTCAAATGTTTCTGTTAAGATACATGGATTGCCGGATGAATTCATAGAACAAGGTTCTCCTGACGAGTTACATCGGATTGTCAAGCTTGATGCTGATGGGATTGCTGAAGTGGTGAGAGAATATTTGAAAATCACACGCGAAAATTCCATATTACATACTACTTAAATATCATATCGGACATTGTATGGAAAAAGCACGTATTGGTATAGTTGGACTTGGGTCAATTGCTCAGACAATTCATCTCCCGATCCTCAATAAGTT
Organism: Ignavibacteriota bacterium; assembly: GCA_963727825.1. GTDB lineage: Bacteria > Bacteroidota > Ignavibacteria > UBA10030 > UBA10030 > Fen-1298. Next base: position 40,565 of record CAVSHO010000007.1, read on the forward strand.
TCCAGATGTCGAAATTGTAGCGGTTTGCGATCTCGACCGGGCAAAGGCGCAATTTGTAGCAGATAAATTCAAAGTGCGACGTTACTATAACAACTTCGAGAAAATGCTGGCGATTGAACGAGATCTCGATGGAATAGATATTTGCACTCCGACGATATTGCATAAAGACATGGCGATTGCGGCATTGGCGGAAAAGAATAATGTTCTCATAGAAAAACCATTAGCACGAACCGCAATAGAAGCAGAAGAAATTGCCGCTGCAGCAAAGAAATACCATCATACATTGATGGTTGGAATGAACAATCGCTTCCGCCCGGACGCTATGATTCTTAAAAGTTTTATAGAAGATAAAGCACTTGGTAAACTCTTTTATGCCAAGGCAGGATGGTTCAAAAAATTGAATGCGGAGAGTGCATGGCTAACTAAGAAAACACAATCCGGCGGCGCGTAGTACTCGACCTTGGCATCGTCATGCTTGATCTTGCTTTCTGGATGATGGGATTTCCAGAGGTTCGAGAAGTTTCAGCAACAAATTATTCGCATCATACAAAGGATGTAGAGGATTCATCGGTAGCGTTCCTCAAAATGAAAAACGGCTCCACATTAACTATTGAAGCAAGTTGGTCGTTTGAGTCCACCTCAGACTTTTTCTACTGCGATTGTTTTGGTACGGATGGAAGCGGTTCACTCAATCCATTTCGAATCGTCAAACGTATGCACGATAATCTTGTCAATTTCGCACCTGCTTCTATTGAAACGCCGCAGAGTCTTTACCGTAAATCATACGAGAACGAGCTTAAACATTGGATTGGCTCATTGCGCGGATTGCACTCGGTTATTTCTAACGGCGATGAAGCTGTGCAACGAATGAAGATTATAGATTTAATTTACAAATCTGCTAAACGCGGCAAAGCGGTAGCAATAAAGTAGCTATAAGCAAGAATTTCTGTGGCTCATTCGACAAATCGAACTCCGCAAATAATTGCACTTCTCACTGACTTCGGATTACAGGATCAGTATGTGGCATCGATGAAAGGAGTGATGTTATCTATTAATTCAGCGCTGAATATAATAGATATCACTCACGAAATTCAGCCGTATATAATTCGTCAGGCTGCGTATGTGCTTTGGTCGGTGTACAATTATTTTCCGAAGGGTACAATTTTTGTAAATGTAGTTGATCCTGGTGTCGGTAGTGGAAGACGTATTATCGTGATGAAAACAAAGAAATATACATTTGTTGCTCCTGATAACGGATTATTGGATTTTGTTTTATATCAAGAAAAAGCTATAACAGCGGTTGAGGTGACACAATCATCTCTAAAAAATAACGCCATAGGTGATGTATCATCAACATTCCATGGGCGTGATTTGATAGCGCCGCTTGCTGCTTATATTTCCAACAACGTACCAATAAAGAAATTCGGTATCCCTTATTCGCTGCCTGAAATTCTTTCACCTTTTGTGAGTTCTCGGACGGATGTGGTATCGATGAGTATCCTACATATTGATAACTATGGAAATATCATTACAAATCTTCGGTCTTTTGAAGTAGAAAAAAGCATGAAGCAAATACAAACCATATCAATAGGCAGTAATATGGTGAGCAAGTGGATTCGGTTTTATGATGAGGCACCGGAAAATACTCCGTGTCTCATCGTAGGCAGCAATGGTTTGGTAGAGATATCTGCAAAAAAAAATAGTGCTGCACATCTCCTGAGAGCTACGCTGGATTCTAGATTGAGAGTTTATTGGCGATGAAGGCATTCAACGAAAATATAATCATGCAACGTTGTCTTGAACTTGCACAGAAGGGCGGAGGTACGGTCAGTCCCAACCCGATGGTAGGATGTGTAATCGTGCGAAACAGCAAAATTGTGGGAGAAGGATTCCACAAAAAATTTGGCGGGCCGCATGCTGAAATTTACGCGCTAAAACATGCTGGAAATAAAGCTAAAGGTGCAACCTTATATCTCAATTTAGAGCCATGTGCACATTTTGGCAAAACACCGCCTTGTACTTATGCAATCATTCAATCTGGAATTTCTCAGGTGGTGATTGCATCGAAGGATCCCAATCCTCTGGTAAGCGGAAAGGGAATACAACGATTGCGCCACGCAGGCATTCAGGTGAAAGTTGGATTGCTTGAGGAAGAAGCTGAAGAGCTAAATGAAAAATTTTTCAAATATATGGAAACTGGTTTTCCTTTTGTCGGCATCAGGCTTGCACAAACGCTCGATGGAAAAATTGCCGATGCTGCAGGAAAATCAAAATGGATTACATCTGAAACTGCACGAAAAGAAGTGCATCGCCTGCGCAATGATTATGATGCGGTGTTGGTTGGAGCAAATACCGTTCTACAGGATAACCCGGAATTGACAGTCCGGCTTGTAAAGGGAAGGAATCCGGTGCGCGTTGTAATTGATGGACGTCTTTCACTTCCGACATCTCGCGCAATCTTCGATACGTCTGCTGCGCCAACATGGCTAATGACATCCGCAAAGGCTGTAAAAATAAATATGCGAAAAGTGCAAAAGCTTATTTCGCAAGGTGTGCGGGTGCTTCCGGTTTCGTCTGCATTCAGTATCAATGCAGAACCAATACTCCACATACTTGCAGCTGAAGGTGTCTCTTCTGTACTCATAGAAGGCGGTGCAAAGACTGTGGATCCGTTTATCAATCAATCGTTTGCTGATAAGCTTTTTCTGTTTGTCGCACCCAAAATTTTTGGGAGCGGCGTGGATGGTTTCTGTTTTGACTCTCCGAGACTCCTACGTAAACCAATTAACCTGACGATAACAAAAGTCTCGCCCGTTGGAGAAGATATACTTGTTGAAGCAAAGTTTATTCACAAATGAGAGAAGAAAAAATATGTTCACTGGATTAGTTGAAGAGACTGGAACCATCAAATCAATCAAACAAAAAGGTGGAAGTGTTATCTTCACTATTCAAGGTAAAAAAACTGTCAAAACTTTGCGCGTCGATCACAGCATTGCGGTGGAGGGTGTTTGTTTGACTGTTATTAAAAAAACATTGAATACATTTGATGTGCAAGCGGTGGAAGAGACCTTAAAGAAAACAACACTTGGAAATCTGGTGGCAGGTAGCCCCGTTAATCTGGAACGCCCATTGTTGCCTTCGGACCGGCTTGGCGGGCATTTTGTTCTTGGGCATGCGGATGGGCTTGGCAAAGTAATGGCATTGGAATACCGCGAAAGCAGTTGGATATTCTGGATTCGAGTGCCGAAGAAATTTGTACATCATCTTGTACCTGTCGGTTCCATTGCCGTCAACGGCGTAAGTTTGACGATGGCAGAAGTGAAAAGTAATTCTTTCGCTGTTTCCATCATTCCCCATACTATGGAAGTGACAACATTCAAATTGCTTCAGCCTGGAGCAGCAGTCAATCTTGAATTTGATGTTCTTGGCAAGTATGTGAAACGCCTGTTTGAGGTAAAAGGGATTTCGATAAAGAAATGATAGTAAACTAATTTTCGTTCTTGCATTTTGAGCCATTTTTCCCTATAATAAAACTTGCAAACCCCCACAGTTGGTGGGGATTTTTTTAGCTTGAGGAACGACGTCAATGTATACATTTGCAGACATTATAGAAATCATAATTGGAATTCTATTGATGCTCGCTATTCTAATGCAGTCGAGCAAAGGTGGCGGATTGGCTGGAGGTTTCGGCGGTTCCAACATTGGTACTGTCTTTGGAGTCCGGCGCACTTCGGATTTTCTCACTAATTTAACACAATGGCTGGCAGGCATTTTCATGGTTCTTGCTTTGGTTATCAACTTATGGTTATTGCCGCGCGGTGAGATGAAAAAAGAGAGTGTCATTCAATCTGGTCCTCCCCCAGCAGCGTTACCACCAACACAGCAAGCACCAGCAACACCAATCCCGGGTAGCAAGTAATTATTTGCACCCATGGCTCAATTGGTAGAGCAACTGACTCTTAATCAGTGGGTTGCAGGTTCGAGTCCTGCTGGGTGCACTGGAGTATCAGTGGATTCATTGTTGTGATATAGACATAGAGACCTTCTGGTTATAAAATTATTATTGAATCAAGATTTAGAGTAGGAGAATTAGATTGAACACGTCACCGAAAACACGGTTTTTTAAACCTGAAGAAATAAATCAGAAATGGTTCCTTGTTGATGCAGATGGACAGACATTGGGGCGCATTGCATCACACGTTGCACATATTTTGCGTGGCAAGCATAAACCGGAATTTACACCGAATCATGACTTGGGAGATTTTGTTGTGATTGTTAATATCGAAAAAGTGAAGCTGACCGGAAAACGGCCTGAGTTGAAAGAACTTTTTCACAATACCGGTTACCCAGGCGGTGCACGTTTTGAATCTTTTAAAGAATTGATAAAAACGAATCCAGAAAAGGTGATGGAACATGCCGTAAAAGGAATGTTGCCGCATAACCGTTTAGGACGTCAGATGTTTAAGAAATTGAAAGTATATCGGGGAGCGCAACATCCCCATGCCGCACAACAACCAGAACCGATTTCTTTTTAAGTGAGGAATAAACGACTCCATGCAACCAAGAACTTCAGTTGGCCGTAGAAAAAATGCCATTGCTCGAGTAAAACTGATCGATGGTTCCGGTAAAATAACGGTCAATAAACGAGAATTTGAGAATTATTTTCCGCTGGAGATTCAGCGGGATGAAATTATGAAACCGTTTAAGATCACCGATACAATGGGGCGGTATGATGTAATGATACGCGTCAACGGCGGTGGACCTGTTGGACAGGCCGGCGCGGTACGACTTGGTATTGCGCGTTCCTTAGTCGCACTTGATGAAGATGCCCGCACAGCGCTTCGCGGTGCCGGACTTCTTACGCGCGATCCACGTATGGTAGAACGGAAAAAATACGGGCAGAAGAAAGCTCGCAAGCGGTTCCAGTTCTCCAAACGTTAATTTGTATTTTCAATCTGCAATAGTCGTTTGACTAAAGCAGAAGTTTAATCACAAATCATATTCTCTGATTCGACCGGCAGTGTCCCGATGAACACGGTTTATCGGGATTCCGGAAGAAGACGACGAGAGTAGCAGTCTAACTGAAAGGATGTTCTATTATGGCTCGTGTTGAACTTGATGCGTTGCTTCAATCAGGTGCCCATTTCGGACACTTGACCCGCCGTTGGAATCCCAAAATGAAGCCCTATATTTTCATGGAGCGCAATGGGATTCATATAATCGATTTAAAAAAAACCCAGGAGATGCTCGAGGCGGCGTGCAACGCTGTATCGAACAGTATTGCGGAAGGAAAGAAGCCACTCTTCGTAGGTACGAAACAGCAGGCAAGCGATGTAATAAAGCAGGAAGCACAGCGATGTCATGCGCATTACGTGACTGAACGCTGGCTGGGCGGTATGCTGACAAATTTTAGCACGATCCGAAAAAGTGTTAAACGTCTTACAAATATTGAGAAAATGGAAACAGACGGCACATTCGAAAACATAACGAAGAAAGAACGGCTTTTCTTAACACGCGAACGCGACAAACTTCAATCAGTTCTGTCCGGCGTTGTCGAGATGTCGCGTCTGCCCGGTATTGTATTCGTTGTCGATATTAAAAAGGAAGCTATTGCGGTGAAGGAAGCAAAACGTCTAAGCATCCCGGTTGTTGCAATCGTGGATACAAATACCGACCCCGATCCGATTGATTATCCGATTCCGGCTAACGATGATGCGCTCAAGTCAGTGCAATTGATTGCAAAAGCCATTGCCGATGCAGTGCTCGAAGGTTCTGAGCGCGCATCTGCAAAACAACAAGCGGAAGCAGAAGAGCGTGCAACAGCAGAAGCTGCAGAGAAAGCTTCAGAAAAAAAATAATTTAGAGAAGGAAGTGAATTCGTATGGCAGTAATTTCTAGTGAGGTAGTAAAAAAACTTCGGGATAAAACCGGTGCGGGCATGATGGATTGTAAAAATGCTCTTATGGCAACCAATGGCGACATGGAACAAGCTATCGACCATCTACGTAAAAAAGGCGCTGCGGTTGCGGCAAAACGAGCTGACCGTGAAACAAACCAAGGTGTTGTGGAAGCATATATTCATGCCGGCGGAAGAATCGGTGCGATGGTGGAACTGAACTGCGAGACAGATTTTGTCGCAAAGACACCCGGCTTCAAACAACTGGCGCATGACATTGCTATGCAGGTTGCCGCAATGACCCCAGAATATGTTTCGCGCGAACAAATTCCGCAAGCAGTCATCGAAAAAGAATTGGAAATCTATAAGGTGCAAGCACAGAATGAAGGCAAGCCCGCACAGATTGCGGAAAAGATATCGCAGGGACGACTTGAAAAATTCTATCAAGAGACAGTATTGATAGAACAAAGCTTCATCAAAGATTCAGGTAAAACCATTAAAGATATTATTGATGAAGAAACAGCGAGAGTTGGCGAAAAAATAACTGTTCGCCGATTCCTTCGTTATCATCTTGGTGAATCTAATTAAAAATCATAATCCCGAAAACAATTCGGGATTTTTTTTATAGGGGCGAGTATGGCAAACCTCAAATACAAACGTATTCTGTTAAAACTCAGCGGCGAATCACTAATGGGTGATCGTGAGTACGGAATCGACCTAAACGTAGTGACTCGTTATGCTGAAGAGATCGCAGCGACCGAGAAGCTTGGCGTGCAAATTGGTATTGTCATTGGTGGTGGAAATATTTATCGAGGTATGGAAGGATCAGCCGATGGCATAGATAAAGTTACCGGCGACCAAATGGGAATGCTGGCGACTGTTATCAATGCACTTGCTTTGCAAAATGCACTTGAGCACAAAGGATTGAAGACGCGCTGCTTGAGTGCCATCAATATGGATCGAATTGCCGAGCCGTTTATTCGGCGGCGAGCAATCAGGCATTTGGAAAAAGGCCGTGTAGTTATATTTGCGGCAGGCACTGGAAATCCGTACTTCACAACTGATACTGCCGCGGTACTGCGTGCAATCGAAATAGAAGCGAATGTGATTATCAAGGGAACACGCGTGGATGGAGTGTATGATAGCGACCCTGAAAAGAATTCTGCGGCAATCCATCTCCCCGAAATATCCTACGCAGACGTCTTGAAAAAAGATCTACGTATTATGGACCTTACGGCAATCACACTCTCAAAAGAGAATAAACTGCCTCTAGTAGTATTTAATATGAATATTCGCGGGAATCTGAAGCGTGTGGTCTGTGGAGAAGCAGTCGGTTCAAAAGTAGTTGAAATCTCGGCACAAAAGTCGTAACATCACTCATCCAATTCACTAATTGATGGAACGCCTATGACAAACTCAAAAGATATTCTGAAGCAAGCAGAAGACAGAATGAAGAAAGCCGTGGAAGTTGTGCGGGAGGAACTCATTAAAATTCGCACGGGCAAAGCCACAACGGCACTATTAGATGGAATAAAAATCGATTACTACGGTACCATGACTCCGTTGAATAAAGTAGCAAATGTCAGCACACCGGATGTGCATACAGTTGCCGTTCAGCCATGGGAAAAAAATATTATCCCAGTCATTGAGAAGGCAATTCTGGTAGCCAATCTTGGTTTAAATCCGGTTTCGGATGGAACAATTGTTCGTGTTCCAATCCCTGCGCTTAATGAAGAGCGTCGACGTGATCTTGTGAAGTTAGTAAAAAAGTTCGGAGAGGATGGAAAAATTGCTATACGTAATGTCCGTCGTGATGCCATCGAACATCTCAAGAAGGCGGAAAAAGGTGAGCACATGTCCGAAGATGAGCGAAAACGTGGCGAACAAGATGCACAAAAGCTTACAGATAAATATATTAAGGATATCGACAATCATCTTGCTATGAAGGAAAAGGAAATTATGGAAGTGTGATATAGATAGAACATAGGATGTGCAGTAAATTGATATCCCGGTTTTGAAATTACGAAATCGGGATTTTTTTATAAGTTGAAAATGTAACCTTCACAATGGAAATCCGTATTGAAAGTAGAACTGACGAAACAAACAGGAGCCGCCATGACAAACCAACAACGCCGCCTCTATCGAAATCAATCCAATAAAGTATTTGCCGGAGTATGCAGCGGCCTCGGCGAGTATTTGAATGTGGACACAATAGTTATCCGCCTCATTTGGGTTCTCTTAACGCTTCTTGGTGGTGCAGGAATTATTGCATATATCATCGCATATTTTATTATTCCGGAGAGACCAATTGAATCTGGCCAAACAACTCCGCAACAATCTCACGATTTTACAGCAGTGCGCATTTTTGGATTTTTCTTCGTTGGTGCAGGTATCGCTATCCTGCTTGACAATCTTGATATTTTATCATTTCATCGATGGTGGAACATATCGTGGGAGTTTGTATTCCCCGGACTTCTTATCCTTGCCGGAATTTACTTCCTTACAAAACATGACAAAATTTCAATACATCAGCCGGCACAAGAGCCGTCAATTAAAGGGGAACAGTCCGCTCAAGATCAGGCTCCACACCCGGTTTCTTCATCGGATGAACAGCCAAAATCAAAAGTACTTCGCCGTTCGCTGAGCGATAAAAAACTTTTTGGAATTTGTGGAGGGGCAGGAGAATTTTTTAATGTGGACCCGACAATCATCCGTATTGCGTATGCGATCTTTACGGTTCTTTCCGGTGGCGCAGGAATTTTGATTTACTTATTAATGTATTTGATAATTCCTGAAGGTCAACCGCAAATGAAAACACAACAGTGAGGAAATTATGGAAACGACTGTACGAAAACGACCCAGTGGATTCCCAATATTTGGCATTTTTCTGATTTTGCTTGGTGCGGGGCTCATCCTAAGTAAACTTAATCTATTCCATTATAAATGGGGAATTATTCTTTGGGTATGCCTTGGCGTTGCAGGATTAGCAGCGACAGTCCAAGCATTTATTACACGAAGACGCGGGGTGGTTTTCTGGGGAAGCTTTCTATTTTTCTCAAGTATAGCAATACTTGTCCACAGGTTTGAGTTTTAAATTTTGCTCCGTGGGACGTTCCGGCAACTTTTTCTCTTGCGCTTGGTCTTTCATTCCTAATGTTGTTTTTCTACGAGCCGCGCCATTTTGGTGTTCTCGTACCAATGCTCTTCTTCGGTGGGTACGGCGTTCTATACTATTTATGGTGGTGGGATGTGATTGATTGGTTTGAGATGAAATACTACGTGCAAACCTACTGGCCAGTATTTATTATTCTCTGGGGAATTTCGCTTATATTCCGTCGCAGATAATAGTAGAATTAATGCGCTTCTAACCAGTTCTTACCAATACCGAGATCAACTTCAACGGGAACAGACAGCGGGAGCGCTTGACGCATTTCTTTTTCTACTAGTTTTTTCATCTCCGCTTCTTCGGCTATTCTCATTTCAAAAACCAATTCATCATGAACTTGTAGAAGCATGGAACTATCTAGCTTCCGCTTAATTATTTCTGCGTCAATATGAACCATTGCAAGTTTAATCATATCCGCTGCAGTTCCTTGAATCGGCATATTGATGGCTTGCCGTTCGGCATTCTGGCGGAAATTTTGGTTGTTGCTGCGTATATCTGCAATGTACCGTCGACGGCCGAGGAGGGTGCTGACATATCCTTCTTTTCGCGCACTGGCAATCGTATCGCTGATATATTGCTGAACTTTGGGGAAGCGTGCAAAGTAGCGCGCAATAATTTCTTTGGCTTCACTCTGATTAATTTCTAACCTGCTGGCAAGTCCATAAGCACCGATACCGTACATGATGCCAAAATTCACTTCTTTTGCTTTCCGTCTCATCTCTCGTGTAACATTTTCTGAAGCGACACCGAATACTTTTGCTGCCGTCGTTACGTGAATGTCTTCTTTATTCCGAAATGCTTCAGTCATTCCTTCGTCACCGGAAATGTGTGCCATTACACGTAATTCGATTTGTGAATAGTCGGCAGAAAGAATAAGCGATTCAGGATTACCAGCAATGAAAGCTTTCCTGATCGATCTGCCAATCTCCGTTCGGATGGGAATGTTCTGAATATTTGGATCGCTGCTGGATAATCTTCCAGTTGTTGTGACAGTTTGATTGAACGATGTATGCACTCGCCCTGTACGAGCGTTGATCTAATTTCGGAAGAGCATCAATGTATGTTGATTTCAATTTTGTCGATTGCCGGAATTCGAGCAGCATTTCAATAATAGGATGAGCGCCTTTTAACGCCTCAAGCACTGCCAACGTCGGTGGAAAAGCCAGATTTGGTTTTACGTACCGGAGTTAGTTTGAGTTTGTTAAAAAGTATTTCTGCAAGCTGTTGTGTAGAATTTATATTAAAAGAAATACCGGCGGTTAAATAAATTTCACGTGTAAGATTTTCGAGCTGGTGCTCAAGTTCCTTCGACATACGGGCAAGAAAATCAACATCAATAGCAACTCCGATACGCTCCATTCTAGCAAGGGCAGAAACAAGCGGAAATTCCATTCCTTCGCAAAGTTCTATCATCCCGAGTTCGTTCAGTTTCTTTTGAAAATATTCATATAACCGAAATGTGATATCAGAATCTTCGCATGAATAATCAGAAAGACGCAGTAGGGAAATTTCGCGAATATGTTTCTGCTCTTTTCCAGTCCCGACTAAATCTGAAAAGGAGACGGTCTTATATGAAAGATATTCTGCGGCGATATCATCCATATTATGCTGACCATCAGCACGAACGATGTAGCTGGCGATCATCGGATCGAACAAAGTACCTTCGACATTGATCCCGTATTGCGACAGGACCAGCATATCGTACTTAATGTTGTAGCCAATTTTTTTAATGCCGGGATTTCCGAGAATCGGCCTGAGTTTTTTACAGACCAAATCTAAGGGTAGACCAATAGAAGTATTTGAGTGCTCTGAATTATCGCCAAATAGTCCGCCTTGACCTTGTTGTTTTTTTCCGGAAACTGCAACATAGAATGCTTCATGCGGTTTGAGTGCGAACGAAATTCCAACAAGTTCAGCATTCAGCGAATCAGTTGAAGTCGTTTCGGTATCGAAAACAAATTCTTCCGCAGATTTTAGCTTAACGCAGAGTGCCGTAAACTCGCGTTCGGTTGTGATGAGTTGGTATATATGTTTATCCGTTGTAATATTGGAAAGTGGTTCAGGCGGCGCAAATTCAATATCAGTATCGATGCGAACTGGCGTATCCAGCGTTTCCATTTGAAGCTTGCTGAGGAGCGATCGGAATTCAAGCGCTCTAAATAATTCCATTAACTTAGCATTGTTTTTTTTCTCCGCTTTCAACGAATGGAAGTTAATAGGAAGCGGCACGTTGATATCAATAGTGACGAGTCGCTTAGAAAGAAACGCCAGCTCTTTGTTTGCTTCCAATTTAGCGCGAACGCCTTTCTGTGGAATATTATCAAGATGGCGATAGATTTCTTCAATACTGCCGTATTTCTGGATGAGCGGAATCGCAGTCTTTTCACCAATTCCTGGCACTCCCGGTACGTTATCGGATGCATCGCCGGTGAGCCCGAGCACTTCAATAACTTTATCCGGTGTAACGCCGAACTTTTGTTTCACTCCTTCGCGATCCACAATTTCAATATCTGCACTTTGCTTACCGGGCTTGAAGATTTTTATAGTATCGGATACAAGTTGCATGAAATCTTTATCGGGTGAGACAAGAAAAGTGAGGGCACCCTCACGTTCAGCTTGTTTTGCTAATGTGCCGATTACATCGTCTGCTTCATAACCATCCATTTCTATAGCAGGAATATTATATGCGCGCACAACTTCTTTGATGATAGGAATTTGAGTGATCATATCGTCCGGCATTTTTTGCCTTGTAGCTTTATACTCTTTGTATTCTTTGTGCCGGAAATTTGGTTTGCCGGTGTCGAACACAACTGCAATATGATCAGGAAATTCCTGCGAGAGAATGCGATTCAGAAATGTGACAAATCCATACACGGCACTTGTGTTTTCGCCCTTCGAGTTCATCAGCGGCTGACGAATAAATGCAAAATATGAGCGATACGCCAATGCCATTGCATCAATTAGATAGACTCGTTCAATTTTCGGCATAGTTTGATTTGTTTCTTCGATTTACACTATTTCTGTTATCGCGAAGAAAATATACGGAAAGCTGGTTTCAAAACAAAAGAAACTTAATCGTTACAATGTTGCTGTATTTATTCATGCTTCATTTCATTATCGGAACAATCTTGTATGATATTTCGTCTTTCTATTAAGAAAGTTGTAACCTTGACAATCACTTCAGTTTTGAGTACAATTGTTTCAGAAAATAAGGTGTGAAAGTGAATATCCTCATTAGAACAACGATGGTGCTTTTAATCATCAGTTCGATAGCTGTATGCCAATTCAGATCTCAACCGGAAGCGAGATCTTCAGCGGGGGAATCCTTACTTCGTCCTGACGATGGTGGATTACTTTTTGGATGGTTTGATCCAAATCGATTAACAATTCACAACAGTTATTCGCTCAGTTATACTACATCCGGCGGCAAAGGATATTCGCTTGGCGATCTGACAAGCAACATTGCATATCAGATTTCAAATCCGCTTTCAGTGCAGTTCGATGTGAGTTTGTTGCATTCGCCGTTCAACAATATTGGCGGCAATTTTGCGAATGATATTTCCGGCATTTATTTAACACGAGCGGCATTAAATTATCAACCGAGTAAAAATATGTTCTTGCAAATCGAGTATCAACAATTACCCGCAATGTATTGGCTTAACAACTACGACAGATTTGGTTTTATGCCGCGGTACGATAGAATCGAAGATGAGGAGAGTCACTGAACTACGAGTTAAAACAAGTGTTTGCATGTGAACCGAGTCAGGCTGAATGCCTTGCTATCAGCTTTCTCGGTTCTTTTTTTATCAGGCAGGAATGAAGCAAGACGAGCATTCCGACACTACTGTCCACCAAGACGTTGAATCTTCAGCACCAAGTGAACATGTTCGCAAAAGCAATCGACTGACTGCATTGCACGGGAAGTTGATGAAGGGCACGCTTATAGTTCTAAGCGTGGCATTTTTCATTACAATCTATGTTCTGGCGAACAGAAATAGCCACACTAGTAATAAGAACAATGAATTCATTCCGGTTGTGAACGGCCGCTCACTCGAAGTGGAAGTGTTGGATGGTGCAGGAAGTATGAACGCGGCACAACGAATAACAAATATCCTCCGTGTACAAGGTTATGATGTTGTAGAGATGAAGAAAAATAATAGCGGGATTGAAGAACGTACTTTTATATTTGATCGTTCTGGTAACTTAGATGCTGCAAGAAAGCTTGCAACGATGCTCGGAATTTCCCAGGACAAAGTATTTCAGAAAATTGATCGTACACTCTATCTTGATATAACTGTAGTAATGGGAAAAGATTATTCCCAACTCAAAGCGTTTCAGTCATCCAATGAAAGGAATATACATTGACTGCACGTATATTGGCAAAACAAATTGCCGATTTGATGATTTCAAAAAAGGCAATCGATGTTGTGATTTTAGATTTGAAGAAGCTTACAAGCGCTACAGACTATTTCGTAATTTGCTCTGCAGACTCGGATACGCAAGTTAAAGCCATCGCAGATTCGGTGCAGTATGGAACTGAAGCGATTGGCGAGCGCGTATGGCACCAAGAGGGCTATCACGCATTACGCTGGATTGTATTGGATTATGTTGATGTGGTTGTGCATGTTTTTCACAAAGAAGAAAGATCGTTTTACAATCTTGATCGTCTCTGGGGCGATGCAAAGAGAACTGAAGTGCAAGATCCATTAGATGCTTCAAAGCCGGTGGTAAGAAAACACGAAGCGATTATGCGCAAATTGACAAAGAAGAAGTAAATAGAAACAGAATGAAAAAGTATCTTACAGAAAAAGTTAATGTTGTGCTCAAATCACTTTTGTACAGCGATCTTGCAAAGTTGACATTTGAAAAGCCGAAGGATGAGGCGCACGGCGATATCACAACTAACATAGCAATGTTGTTGGCAAAATTAGTAAAGAAAAATCCGCGCACGGTGGCGCAAGAAATTATTAACAAGCTTGAAGTGGAACAGAAGTATATATCGAAAATTGAAATTGCGGGGCCAGGTTTTATTAATTTTTATTTTTTAGACGAATTCTTCACTGCTCAAATTGACGAGATTCTCAAACACGCAGAATCGTTCGGAAAAGTAAATATTGGCAATGGGAAGAAAACGCAAGTGGAGTATGTAAGTGCGAATCCGACCGGGCCGTTAAGTGTTGGTCATGGCCGCCAAGCGGCGATTGGAGATACGATAGCGAATCTGCTTGTGTGGACGGGACATGATGTTACCCGGGAATATTATTACAACAATGCGGGCCGCCAAATGCGTATGCTTGCAGAATCAACTTATGCGCGGTACCGGCAATTGTTCGATTTTTCATACGCATTTCCAGAAGATGGCTATCAAGGCGACTATATCCGCGAAATTTCAGATGATTTAAAAAATGATCGCGGCGATTCCCTAGTTACAATGTCATTAGAAGATGCTTTAGCAGTGTGCAAAGAATTTGCAGAAAAGGAATTATTTCAAGCAATTAAAACAGTGCTTGCGCGAATGGGTGTTGTGCATGATGTTTTCTTTAATGAAGATTCGCTTTATAAGAGCGGAAAGATTGAAGAAGTGATTGCAGAATTCCGTAATAAAGGACTCGCGTATGATCAGGATGGCGCAATCTGGTTGAAGACGAGTGCACTCGGGCTTGATCAGGATCGCGTTATTGTCAAGTCCACAGGCGAACCGACATATCGCTTGCCGGATATTGCGTACCATCGTGAAAAATTCCGGCGCGGCTTTGAACTTATTGTAGACGTCTTCGGCGCAGATCACATTGCTACGATTCCGGACGTCCTTGCTGGAATAAAAGCGCTTGGTTACGAACCTGAGAAAGTCAAGGTTGTAATTCACCAGTTCGTAACGCTTATGCGCGATGGCGAACAAGTTAAAATGTCCAAGCGGCTTGCGAATTTTGTAACACTTGATGAATTGATAGATGAAGTCGGTTCAGATGCAGTACCGATTCTTTTTTCTGATGCGTTCTATCTCCAGCCATTTGGAATTCGATTTAAATCTTGCTAAAGAACAATCGGAAAAAAACCCGGTTTATTACTTGCAATATGCTCATGCCCGAATTGCCAGCATACTTCGTTTTGCAGAAGAACAAGGGACGTTTAAGGCGTCAGATTCTTTTGCAGGCATCGATTATAGCTTGCTCAAAGGACCGACTGAAATCGCGCTGACAAAACTACTCCTTGATTTCCCTGAGACTATTGAATTTTGCGCAATGAGCTTTGAACCGCACAGACTTGACGACGTATTTACAAGATGTTGCCACCGCATTTCATAAGTTCTATCACGAACACCGTATTGTAATCCCCGAATTGGATATTGCGAAAGCACGGCTTGCCCTCTGCCTTGCTACGAAAATGGTACTCGCAAATGGATGCAAAATCCTCGGGATTTCCGCTCCTGAGCGGATGTAAGAGTAGTGTCTCAATTTAATGTTAATGGCGAGTGATGTCAGGAGTTTCCTCCTGACATCCAACAGGATCGGTCAGGACGTAAGTCCTGACCGCACGAAACTGAGACACTACCGATGTAAGTAAGCCGTTGACATTTGTAAATTATTTCTGTAGCTTCTTATCAACAAAAATTAATAAAAGGTTATCGAATCCTCCCATTGTTACTGCGTTTGTAGTACTTCTAATGTCACATTGAACGTTTAAATTCGTCCCTGAAGAGACGAATTATATTTTCCTTTATTTAAAAGACCGTACTTAAATGCCGTGTTTTGAAATACGGGCATTCTTTTGTAGATTTATGCGAGAATGGCAATGATTAGCTTCAAAAATGGTATTATTCATGATGTAATTATCCGTGATTTGGCGAAATACGAAGATAATCGCGGCTGGCTGATGGAATTGTTCCGGAACGATTTAATTTTGGAAGAATTTCTTCCCGCTATGTCGTACATCTCGCAGACAGAACCAGGCATTACACGCGGGCCGCATGAACATAAAGATCAGGCAGATTTGTTTTGCTTTATCGGGCCATCCACTTTTCGGTTGTATTTGTGGGATGCCCGAAAAGATTCACCCACATTTGGACATAGGATGGTTCTAGATTCCGGAGAACATAAACCACAGGTGGTAATAGTTCCAGCCGGAGTTGTCCATGCTTATAAGAATATTGAATCAAAACCAGGGTGGGTCATTAATCTTCCGAACAGATTATATGCAGGTAAAGGACGCAAAGAAGTGGTCGATGAAATTCGACATGAAAGCGACCCAAATTCACCGTTTCAACTGGATTAACTCTTTATGAATCTTCTTGTCACAGGCGGTGCGGGTTTCATCGGCAGCAATTTTATCCGATATATTTTGGAAAAATATCCGGAATACCGTGTTATCAATTTTGATAAGCTCACTTATGCAGGCAATCTTGAAAACTTAACCGGCGTCGATAAAGATCCGCGTTATGCATTTGAGAAAGGCGACATCTGTGATAAAACCAGAGTGCAGATGTGCGTAGTGCGATATGAGATTGATGCGATTGTTCATTTTGCAGCGGAGTCACATGTCGATCGGAGTATTCTTGGCGCATCAGAATTTGTAAAGACGAATATAGCAGGCACGAATATTCTGTTGGAAGTAGCAAAAGAAATGAAGATCAAACGGTTCCTGCAAGTCTCTACAGATGAAGTATACGGGTCACTTAGTGCCACAGGATTATTCACGGAAGAAACACCTCTACATCCCAACAGCCCGTATTCTGCAAGCAAGGCCTCTGCAGATATGCTTGCGTTGGCATATCAACATACTTTCGGTGTGCCGATTATTGTAACGCGCTGTTCGAACAATTACGGCCCATATCAATTTCCAGAGAAACTGATTCCATTAATGATAGCAAATGCGCTTAACGACAGACCATTGCCGGTTTACGGGGATGGAATGAATGTGCGCGATTGGCTTCAAGTAAAAGATCATTGTTCTGCAATTGATACGGTATTGCATCGAGGGCGCATTGGTGAAGTATATAATATTGGCGGAAACAATGAGAAGGCGAATATTGAAATCGTGAAGCTGATTTTAAAAAATCTCAATAAACCGGAATCGCTAATCACCTACGTGAAAGATCGCCCTGGACACGATAGGCGATACGCAATTGATTCAAGCAAAATTCAGAATGAGTTTGGATGGAAACCTGCATATACGTTTGAGAGTGGTATTGCAGAGACGATAAAATGGTACGTTGACAACCAGCAATGGTGGAAACGGATTATTAGTGGGGAATACCAGAAATATTATCAGACGATGTATGGTGGCAGAGAAGTAATAAAGAATTGAAAAATAAGAAAATGAGAATTCAAGAAATTGAAATCACCGCTCAGCAAAAGGCAATGTAACTATGACGATGAAAACTAAGTTATCTCGTTTTTGGAAAATCAGATTCGTTATTTTCAATCTGATTGCTTTATCCTGTTTTATTTCATTTTCCATTGCACAATGGAAGACAGATGCAAAGAAAGAATCACAGTCGGAGGAATTAAAGACAGACTCAGACCTGAAAAGCATGATACAAACGCCCGTCAATAATGTACCGGCTTTGGAAGGGCCTGTAGATCCGGAAAAATATTTTATCGGACCGTCCGATATTCTTTCTGTGAACATATGGGTAAGCCCGCCTCTCAATTTTTCCCTTACTGTAACACCCGAAGGTACTCTCATTATCCCTACGATAGGAGAAGTTCGTATTACAGATTTACCATTGGGAGAGGCAAAAAAGAGGGTTATTGATGAAATTAAAAAGAAATATCTCACTGGAACGCCGTCCGTCACACTTCTTCGTCCAAGACAAATAACCGTCACTGTTACAGGTGCAGTTCGCAATCCTGGCAAACATGTGCTCTATGCTACAGATCGAGTAGATAAAGCTGTATTGACAGCTGATATAAATCAAAAAGACATATTATCGGAACCTACAGTCACAACAAATACAGCAGGTATCCGAAAAGATGAAGCCGAGGAATTTGACGAGCGCAAACAGTCCAAACGAGATATTCATCTTACGCGACGTACAGGAGAAATATTCTATGCTGATGTCCTTCGCTACTACGCCACCAAGGATGATCAATGGAATCCGCTACTTCGTGAAGGTGATGAAATATTTGTCCCCCGCATTGATCCGAAAAAAAATGTTTTTGCGGTCTACGGCGGAGTCAATATGCCAGGTAGTTTTGAGTTGATGGAAGGAGACAGCCTCCTGAACGCAATTGAATTATCATACGGTTTTACTGGGCGCGCACAAAAGGATAGCATTGTCCTGTATAGGTATAATGTGCAAACAGGCAAACAAGATTTATCGTATTACAATTTTGATCAGGTTAAAAGTGGTACCACAAATAATGTGAAGCTTATTTCCGGTGATCGCATTGTCGTCAAGGAACGACCGGATGTTCGAGAAGATTACCACGTTTTTATCGATGGTGAGGTTCGATATCCCGGTACGTATCCGATCACAAAAGAAAATACGAAGCTGTCGACAGTTATCGAATGGGCAGGCGGATTTACAGAATTTGCTTCCCTTGGTTCTTCAGAGGTTGTTCGAAATGCAGTACCATCTAATGAACAATCGTTTGAACGTGCTCTCAGCTATAGAGGCAGTGCTATGATCGAAGATTCTACTGATTATAGAATTGAAAGTGAACTTCGGATGATTCACGAGGCGATTAGTGTAAACTTTATTGATTTATTCCTCAAAAAAGATACAACAAAAGATATAGTACTCCAGCATGGTGACTGGATTAGAATCCCTTCAACGCGGAAGACTATATATGTATTCGGACAAGTAGTATTGCCAGGGAATGTCCCTTTTGTACTGGGTGCGGGATACAAACAGTACATCGAGAAAGCTGGTGGATATACAGACAATGCGAGAACGGGTAGTGTTATGATTATCAAACGAGTAACACGCCAATGGCTCTCACCTAGCGACACCGAAATTGAAGAAGGAGATTGCATTTGGATACCCAAAGTTCCGGAGCGGTCGTCAATATATTATTGGAATATTATAGGTCAGATGGCATCGATTGTTAGTGTTGCGGTTAGCATTGTATTGTTGACCATACAATTAAACAAATGAGATAGATAAATAAACTTCGAAGGATTCTTTTTTTGGGATTGCGAGAGTAACTCTAATATGCGGAACATTAATAGTAATCATTAAGAGAAAAAAATGGATGACAAAAATTTCGATGAGACTGAAGATGTAAGTACTGTCGAGTACTCTTCGACAATAGAAATGTTATTAAATCTACTAGTGCGATGGCACAGGATTTTTTTATGGTGCGTCCTCATCAGCGTAGTAGTCTCTACAATTGTGGCGTTTTTAATAACTCCCAAGTTCAAATCTACTGCGACTGTTTTTCCTGCTGAACGCACGGATCTCTTTGGAGCGCTTGAAGGAGTCTCATCACAATTGAAGTCGTTATCTTCAGCCAAAGGCCTTGCATCATTAGCTGGAAATGTAGAGTTAGATAAGTATATGATCATTCTGAAGAGTGGGCGTGTTCTCGGCGCAGTGATAAATCGGTTTGATCTTGTGCACGTGTATAATATAACATCGTACCCCATGGAAAAAACGGCGCTGGAGCTTCTTGACAACGTGGATTTTACAACGGAGGAAGAAAGTAGTCTCTCGATCACCGTGTATGATGAAGATCCACGACGTGCAGCTGATATGGCCAATTTCTTTGTTTCGGAATTGAGTAAGACAAATACTGAATTACAAATTCAAGATGCTCGAGCCAATCGAAGTTTTATAGAGGATCGTTATAACCGGAACCTCGTAGATCTTGCTGCTGCTGAAGATTCACTGCGTGTATTCCAAAAAAGGTATGGTGTGATTAGCATGCCCGAGCAAACTGAGGCCACGATAAAAGCGGCTGCTGAGATTGCGGGACAATTAGTCGTCAAAGAAGTCCAACTCGAGGTTGAAAAAAGGACGAATACACCAAACCACCCATCCGTGATAGCAACAACCCTTGAGGTGCAAGAATTACGCAAAAAGATCCACCAGATGAATGACCAGGTGCACGAAGGTGAAACATCTATGAAGGTGTTAATTCCATTTGCGCAAATTCCCGATCTTGGTTCTGAGTATTTACGCAGATTTAGAAATGTAGAAATTCAATATAAAATCCTCCAATTTATAACTCCGATTTACGAACAAGCCAAAGTCGAAGAACAGCGTAATACTCCTTCCGTCGTTGTTCTTGATCGTGCTATGCCCGCCGAACGCAAGTCGCGACCCAAAAGAATCCTCGTTATTTTAGGTGGTGTTTTATTAGGGTTGTTGAGCACGTTTGGATATGCGGTGCTTTCCGATCGTTGGATGCTGGAAAAAAAGATGAATACTTCATTTTATCAGTCCTCCATACAACTCGCTGATGCCATTAAATCTGATATGCATACAGTCCGATTATGGATGCGAAAGAAAAAGGAATAATAATACCACCACATCAATGCAATCATTCCTTTTGAACACACAAGAATATGATGGAGAAATCACATCTTCCACTAAAAGCGTTCTTTTAATTGCTGTATCGATCCTTTGTACAATCCTTGGCACGTATGCACTCAGTATCATTTATAATGGGACGTTTTATTATTTCTTAACCTTTTTTTGTCTCATTGTCCTCGTTCTGGCATTAATCCGTTTTGATCTCGCTTTACTGTTCGTCCCGCTCACGCTCACCAATCCCTACACTCTTACAGAAACTGGCACAAATTTACATATATCAGAGCTGGTATTACTCATCATATTTTTTGTGTGGCTGATCCGACAGGCAATATCAGGAGAGGCAATTAGTATACCCAAACGATTTCTGATTCCCTCACTGATGATTATTGGTGCGGCACTGCTCTCTCTTTTGGCAGCTCGTTTTCTAGTCGCTGGTATTCAGCAAGTCGTACGGTACATCGAAATTTTCATACTCTTTTTCATTATTGTACTACAAAACTACAAGACCGAGAAATCAATAAGACAACTTTTGCTACTTCTTATTATCGGTGGATTGATTGCATCGTTAATCGGACTGGGTCAATTTATTACAGGCACTCTCACAAAAGGAGTGACGCGAAGAATATTCGGATGGCATGGAGGGGGGTACGGAGCTTTGATCGCTTCAACAATTCTTCTTTCCATTTGTTCATTATTCTATAAGCATGATAAGGTTTTAAAGATATGGGCGATTATTACTATACCATTTGCTGGACTGGCATTAATTCTCAGTCAAACGAGAGCTTGGATAGGTGCATTGGTAGTTGCACTTGCTTTTATGCTCCTCTGGACGAGACGGGATGTGATTAAAAAGATTTTTTTAATGCTTGTATTGGTCATCGGCATTATTGTTCTGGTACTTCAAACTCAAGCGTTCGGCCTTGTAGACAATTTGTATCTCCAGGCAGCGATAGAGAAAGCGTTTAAATTTGGGTTCGCTTCAGGAAAATTGAATTCCGACCAAATGTCGATTTTAATGCGGCTCAACGTATGGCGTTCAGCAATTGTACAATATCTGCACCATCCATTGACCGGTATTGGAGTCGGGAACTTGCGTGTTGTCGATTATTTTTCAGCTCGGCTGGGAAATCCTACGGAAGGCATCGGTGGATACATTGACAATCAATATATCCAGTTTTTCGCAGAAGCTGGTACATTTGCAGGAGTAGCCTGGATTATGTATATCGTATACTCATTAAGTCTCGGGTTGCGAAATATTAGAACTACTGTAGGAACAAATCTTTTTCCTCCTGCTATGGGCTTTTTTTTATCTCTCCTCATTTTTGTCATCGGAGGTTTTTTTTGGGTTATCACACCTCAACATGAGTTGTTCGCTTTAATGAGCTTGTATGTTGGAATATTATACAATCTAGGAGAATTGGCAAAGAAAGAAAAAAGGAGTGGTGAAGGAATATAAGTATGAAGAGAAAGATGTTCAATGTTATGAGAATCAAATGGGGCGTCAGAATTATTTGCGGACTTATGCTTCTAGTCAAGAGCTGGTCGATTTGTCCATCGCAAACGGTGTGGACACAGCGACAATTTATTTTAGGAACGTTTTATGATCCTCCTTATGATTTTACGAAACAATCTCTAAAGGATGACAGTGCAAAATTTCAATTGGCCAAGGATGCGAATTTTAATTTATTAACAGGCACTGAAGGCGATGGAGCAATTAATCACAGTTACGAAGGAATGATGTGGGCATTAAAGGTCGCTAAATGTGTCGGACTACACTATCTGGTAAGCGACAACAGAATTTATGAAGCGTACAATCATCGGTTTGATATTCAGGTTGCACGTGATCTAGTCAATCAATACAAAAGAGTGCCAAGTGAATTGCAGAATTCCTTCTATGGATTTACTTTATGCGATGAACCCCAAAATAGATTGAACCACTTTGAGAACGTAACTGCGTGGAAGACCTTCCTTGAATCTACATTTCCAGACAAACTGGGTTATATCAACCTAGCTCCGTCGTACGGCGCAGATCAGAATTGGGGGGGATTCACCGGAGGCAACCGTGACGGAATTTTAAATGAGTTGGAAAAGAATCACTATGAGAAGTATTTGGATATGTATGTTGATAGTTTACACCCGGCAATAGTATCTTTTGATCATTATCCTTTTTTCCGCAACGGGGATATCCGGCGCGATTATTTTTATAATCTGAAGGTGATCCGTTCTAAATCAGCCGGAAGGCCTTTTTGGGCGTGCCCTATGACTATCGATCACTACAATTACATCGATCCTCAAGAAGCACACGTGCTATTTATGTTTTTTTGTCCAATAGCATACGGTGCAAAAGGACTGATCACCTTTACGTTCTGGCCGGCATTCTATACGGGGTATCGCTCTTCGCTCTTTGACAGACAGGGGAATAAGACGTTCAGATATGAACTGGTGAGAAAATTAAATCTTTACATAGAAAAGGTTTTAGCACCAGTCGTGATGAATGTCGCACAGATAGAAATCTATCATGCTTCCTCTTTCCCGAATAATCAATTGTTTATTGACGATGAGATTAATGCGGATTCAAGCTTGATCTCCAGTGTGAGTGATGAGAAGATCATGCTGGGAATATTTAAAAATCAAAAGAAATTCTACCTTTTTGTTGTTAATAAAAGCTTAAATACGATTTCACAAACTCGGATAAGTATGAAAGGGAGTTTTTCATTTGTAGAACTAGCACCACGTGTGATTGGTTTTGATCAAAATACGTCAACTCAGTATATAAAACTAAGGACCGAGATTAATGCAGGAAACACCATCACGTCCTTTACGATCCCTGAACTGAGCGGTGGTGAAGGCCGACTTATAAAAATATCTATGAAATAGTCGGTGATACGGGAGGTGTCATGGTTCAAGCGAGTGAACTGATTCGACAATGAATGATGTGAAGGAAGTTCGTTTCCAGAGGAGTTATTTCTGATCCAATGATTAAGGGAATTTATTTACTAAGAAGAAATTCATTTTTCGCTTTATCATCGACGGCTATTCGATTATTATCGAATGCGGTGATGTTTATTGTCATCGCTAGGTTTTATGGACCGGAAAGCTTTGGACAATTTACGACTGCTCACACCCTGTCAACAATTTTTATTCTGCTTGCTGACTTTGGCTTTGACATGCTTCTGACAACTCAAATCGCCGCAGACAATCAACGAGCATCAGTCATACTCCCGAGGATGCTCGGTCTGAAACTTGTTTTTTCTTTTTTCGCTTCCACGATTATGTGTGCAGTTCCGCTTCTCGGGAATCTTTCAGTACAAGCGAGTAAACTCATTTATATTTTCAGCCTCTATGTCTTTTTCTCTGCTGCATTAAATTTTTTTTTCGCTCTCTTCAAGGGATACGAAGAATTTCAACACGAAGCCCTGATTTCCCTTCTCTTGAATGTACTACTCCTTGTGGCTCTCATTTTTCTGGGTTTCATGAAAGCAAGTCTTCCATGGATTGCATGTGTATTTATAGGTTCGCGAATTTTTGGATTAGGGCTGGCTCTTCTGAGAAGCAAGAAGTTTATTCCATCCATTCTACCTGTCTGGGATTTACATTGGTTCCGAGACATAAAGAGCCAAGTGATATATTTTGGTTTGTTTATGATCTTTGGTACACTATTTTTTACTTTAGATACTATCCTTCTCTCGTTCTGGAAAGGAGATTATCAAGTTGGAGTATATCAAGCCGTATTCAGGATTATTGCCATTACATTGGTGATCCCGGATATAGCAATTAATACCCTCCTCCCGACATTGACAAGGTTTTATGTAATTGACAAAGACAAATGGCGCAGAATGGGATTATTAGCGAGCAAGACATTGTTTTTTATTGCTTTGTTACTCGGATTCGTTATTATCTTTTCAGCGGAAGAAATCATCGCTCTAGCATATGGAAAGGGGAAATTTATTGAGGCTATACCTATATTAAAAATCTTTGGAGGAGTGATAATTATCAGGTATTCAGCAGAGATTCCAGCCCTCATGTTAACGACGTCTCATCGACAATCTGTGAGAACGGTATTGGTCATTCTTGCAACAATCATTAACGTTGGGCTCAATTCATTCGCCATCCCAAAATTTAATGCGCTGGGTGCCGCGTACACGTCTTTGCTCACAAATCTTTTAGTTGGAATCAGCTACTTCATTGCGTCGCGCAGGGACATCAAGTGGGGGGTCTTTTCAACAGAGCGCTTAATTCCTTTTCTTACCATTTTTGTTGGGAGTGTGATTATTCTGATCTTTTCAATACCTCTCTGGATTGGCATCATTGGTGTCTTCGTGATATATACCGTGGCCGTTTACTATGCTGGATTTAATTCTCAGGAAAAAGTTATTCTCCTCGAAAGAGTTTTATCATTTAAATTATCATGATTCCTAAAGTCGCAGTCGTCATAGTAAACTATAATCGTGCTCAAGATACTATTGAGTGTCTTGATTCATTAAAGGAATGTGCGTATACCAATTTAAAAATAATCCTCGTGGATAATGGGTCAACAGATGATTCTGAAAATATAATCCGGAAAGTGCACGCCGATATTACAATCATTCAAGCCGGCCGCAATTTGGGCTTCTGTGCGGGCAATAACCTGGGTATACAATATGCCTTATCATTACCTGATTGCCCCACGTTTATACTTCTTATCAATAACGACACTCTTGTGGAGTCTACCTTTCTTTCTCCTTTGGTAGAGGCGATGGAACAAGATTTCCAGGCTGGAGCTGCTGGTGGGACTATTTGTTACTATCCGGAAAAAGAAAAAATATGGTACGCAGGAGGAAAATTCAACTTCTGGAGAGCTTCCAGCTTTTCAGATCATGAGGGTGAGGAGTACTCCAAGATTATTGAATTTGGTGAACAACAAACGACTTTTATTACTGGATGCATGATACTCATACGTTCTGAGGTATTAAGCAAAGTTGGACTTCTCGATGAAAGGTATTTTATGTACTTTGAAGATGCGGAATATTCTCTCAGGTTGATCAGGCATGGATTTCATTTATTGTATGTACCGCAATCTCGTATTTACCATAAAATTGAAAACCGGGCTGCCAAGCCGCTTTCTTTATATTTTTCTGTTAGAAATAGGCTTTTATTTATCAATAAAGTGACAGTCGGATTCTCGCGTGTTATTGCAATGATTTATTTTTACGTTGTTACATTAATAAAAATGATGAATTGGGGAATTCGAAAACCAAAACTGTACATCGCCGCGCGATATGCATTGGAGGATTACCATAGGGGAATATTTTTTGCAGGGAGAGGATTATCATTGAATCAAGAAGGGGACCTGAATGATCGTCAATATCACTCTTGAAAGAAACAAAATTTTAAAAAGGATCTGACGATCAGACTGATATTTCTCATTTTTGAAAGTAAAGTTGATGCGTATAGGTATTGATGCTCGTGCTGTAGAAAAGACCACAGATGGAATTGGACGGTACGCAATTGAACTGATCAAAGCGTTCTCACAGAGAAATGATCCCCATCAATATGTCATTTTTAAAAATCCTTATTTGGACCATTCCTTCAAATACGATGAGCGATTTCGCGAAATGAATATCAGCATACGGCGATATAGTCTGAAGGAACAGCTGATGATGCCAAGGATTCTTAAGAAGGAAAAATTAGATATATTCCACTCCTTACATTTTACATTGCCACTTGGTTATAAAGGCGCGCAAGTAATGACGGTACATGATATTATGCCGGTTTTATTTCCGTGGTTTTTTGGTACGAGCAGTATTGTCGATTATATGGCATCAGCTTATTTATCTTTTTTAGTGAGGGCAAGCCTGAAAAAGGCGGTAATAACTATTGTTGATTCAGAGCATACTGCAATGGATCTGAGAACCCATTATAAATTAAATGGTGATCAGCTCTCCCGCATCTACTTGGGAATTGATCATCTCAATCCATCGCTCTTGAAGCGCAAAATTGATGTCCC
This sequence comes from Ignavibacteriota bacterium, assembly GCA_963727825.1. Classification (GTDB taxonomy): domain Bacteria; phylum Bacteroidota; class Ignavibacteria; order UBA10030; family UBA10030; genus Fen-1298. Next base: position 67,092 of record CAVSHO010000007.1, read on the forward strand.
ATTATTTTTAGGATTCCATCATCCCTTTATTCTCACAGTCACAAATTTCCGACCATACAAAAATACAAAAAGGCTTATTCAGGCGTTTGCTCTTGTCAATAAAATAATTCCTGATTTGAGGCTTGTCGTTGTCGGGGAAAATCCAAAATATTCTCGAAGAACATTGGGTGATTTAGCGGAAGCAGAGAGAAAAAATGTGCACTTCCTTGGTTTTATCGATGATATGTACTTGACGGCTCTCTTATCCTCAGCAGAAGCGTTTGTTTTCCCTTCGTCGTACGAAGGATTTGGATTTCCTGTTCTTGAGGCAATGAATCATGGTACACCTGTGATAACCTCTTCTGTGGCTTCCTTGCCGGAAATCGGTGGTAAAGCAGTGGTCTATGTCAATCCAAATGATATTCAGGATATTGCAAATGCTATCCAGACAATATGCACCAATAAAGAATTACAGGGAAGTCTCAGGGAAGCAGGGAGAATGCAGTCCCGGAAATTCCGATGGCAAGACACTGCAATTCAAACACTACGCGTCTACGAAAAGGTTTTGATAAGGGCAAGTTGACCTGAGAATCTAAAGAACCTAAATACTGGAAATAAATATGAAACGATACACTGATAATTTCGAAGATAGTTGTAAAGAACCCTATGTCGGGAAGCCAGAGGATTCTTGGAAAAGAGACAATCACACAGCATGAAAATTGTTCATACAAATAAAGCATACTATCCTTTAATAGGCGGAGTAGAAACTATAGTAGCAAATTTTGCAGAAGGATTATCGACCCGCCCGGGAATCGACGTGGAGGTGCTTGTGTGTAATCATGAACATTCCATTTGGAAACAGGAAAAAACAATAAACAGAGTGAATGTCACCTATGTTCCTATGTGGGCAAAAATTGCTTCGTTGCCAATAAGCCCTTTATTCCCTTTTCATTTAGCGGCCTTGGATGGTGATATTCTCCATGTTCATGAACCGTTCCCATTAGTTGATTTGACAAATCTTTTAATTCCAAGCGTATTGCGGCGGTTTTCACGCATTGTCGTTTCCTGGCACAGCGATATTGTACGACAAAAATGGGCTATGTCTGTCTATGCTTCAGTTATACGAAAATTTTTAGACAGGGTAGATCGAATAATTGTGGCGACACCAAACCATTTGGAGAGTTCTCAGTTTTTAAAGACCTATAGTGAGAAGTGCGAAATTATTCCCTTTGGTCTTCAGTTAGACTGGGTGAAGCAGAGGCAAACAAGAGATGAACAAATAAAAAAAATAAAAAAGCAATTTGGGGATCCGCTTATCTTATTTGTAGGTAGATTAGTTTATTACAAAGGATTGAAATACCTCGTCGATGCAATGAATTTATTGCCAGATGTAAATCTGGCCATTGTTGGTGGTGGCCCGTTACAATTCGAAATAAAGCACCAGATAAGCAAGCTACAATTGGAAAAAAGGGTACATATTATCCCACATCTCAGCAAAACAGAATTGCATGATTTTTATGAGGCCTGCGATATTTTTGTATTACCATCTACAGACATTAGTGAAGCGTTCGGTTTGGTCCAGGTTGAAGCGATGGCTTGCGGTAAGCCAGTCGTATCGACTAATTTAAACACAGGTGTCACTTTTGTGAATCAACATGGAATCACTGGCTTAACTGTTGAACCGCGTGATTCGATGGCCCTAGCGGATGCCATTCGCACACTTCTTGGTAATTCTAATCTGAGATTATCTCTAGGACGTAATGCTCAAGAGAGAGCGATGCGCGAATTTACATTAGAAAGAATGATCGATAGAACTGTTAAGCTTTATAATCGTATCTTGACCTAATAAATGACATTATAATGTCTATTTCATTCAGGCTATGAAAACCATTTTACTTGTTGCCGGTACACGCCCGGAAATTATTAAAACTGCACCTGTTTTAATTGAGGCACGGAAAAGAAAAGATATTAAATCGATCTATTGCCTTACAGGTCAGCATAAAACCATGGCAATGGAAGCATTGTCAATCTTTGGAGTCGAACCGGATGATGATCTTCAAATTATGCGTCCGAACCAAACATTAAATATGATTTGCGAATCGGTTTTCACGAAATTACCGTCAGTGATTGAGCATACTAATCCGGATGCAGTCATGGTACAGGGTGATACAACTACTGCGGCAATGACCGCACTATGTGCGTTTAATATGAAAGTACCAGTTGCGCATATTGAAGCGGGGCTGCGAACATTTAATTTAGAAGCACCGTATCCAGAAGAATGTAATCGACGGCTTATCGGAGTAGTTGCGAAATATAATCTCTGTCCTACTACAATGGCAGGTGAAAATTTACGGCGTGAAGGTGTGCCGGAAAAAAGAATATACATTACTGGGAATACAGTCGTTGATGCATTGCGTTTGATTCAAGAGAAGCATAACCTCGATGAGCTTGAACGTATCTTTCCAAACATAAAGAAGCCATTTGTGCTTATCACCGCTCATAGGCGCGAAAGCTTTGGCGGAGGATTCCAAAATATCTGTGCGGCGATCCGTGAATGCGCTTTAAGATATCCAGGTTTTCAATTTATTTATCCTGTCCACCTGAATCCTCATGTCAAAGGACCAGTGCATGAAATGTTAGGGAAAATAGGTAATGTGAAGTTGATTCCGCCGATTCCGTATCTTGAGATGCTTACTTTGATGAAGCATTGTGAATTCGTGCTTTCAGATTCCGGAGGTATCCAGGAAGAAGCGCCATCGTTCGGTAAGCATTGTATTGTAATGCGTGAAGTAACGGAACGAATGGAAAGCGTGAATCTTGGAATGTCCGAGCTTGTGGGTACGGATGTTACGAAGATCCTTAGTGCAGTTCAGCGCACAATTGAAGGAAACATCAAGCATGACCTTGGCAAGAATCCTTATGGCGACGGCCATGCATCAGAAAAAATTTTAGATATATTAATGTAATGTAAGTCGACTCGCTGAGTCGATTAACGAAAAGGATGGTCGAGACAGCATCTCGACCTACACGATTCAATGAACGCTCGTCGTGAATATATTGTTACACTTCTGATTGATGTGCTCACTATCAATCTGGCGTATATCGCTTATTATTATTTCCGCGTACGTAGTGGATGGATTCCTTATAGCATCGAACCGGAACTAATATTGCCGATGGTGTTCGTTTGCTTGTACTGGCTCATCTGGTTTGGCATCTTTGGTCTTTATCATTCATGGTACGAACAATCACGAATCGATGAGATTCTCACGATTGTTAGAGTAACCATCATTGGAACATTGATTTTATTCTTTTTGATTTTTATTGATGATACATCAAGCGAAACAATCATCCACTCTCGGCTTCTGATTCTTGGATATTGGTTTGTGCTAATGATATTAGTCGTAACAGGCAGAATAACAAGAAGATTTGTTCAACGGAAATTGCTCTTAGCCGGAGTTGGACTGCGCAATACAATTATTATTGGCTGGTCAGATAAGGCATTTGAATTGTGCGATATGGTACTTAAGTATCCTGCATTGGGTTATAAAGTAATTGGATTTGTAAAGGTAAGCGCAAAAAGTACGACCCCTTTTTTGTACAAAAGAAACAAACTATAAAGGCATTCCTATTTTGGGGATGATGAAGGAATTGTCGACACTTATTAAAATGCATGTAGTCAGTGAAGTGCTGATCGGACTTGATCCCTCAGAACGAAAACAGCTTACCGATATCCTACGTCAATGTGATTCTGTTGACGTAGGCATGAAAATAATGCCGGATTTGTATGATATTGTCAGCGGGCAGGCACGAATCAGTTCTCTCTATGGCTTGCCGCTTATGGAAGTGCGCCCGCAGTTGATGAAGCCGTGGGAAGAAGTGGCAAAACGTACGCTCGATATTCTTTTTTCTTTATTAGTGCTAATTATCGGACTTCCACTATGGCTTATTTTTGCATGTTTCATAAAGCTCGATTCTAAAGGTCCTGTGCTATATCGTCAAATACGTGTTGGCAAGAATGGTAATCATTTTAAAATATTAAAATTTCGCTCGATGCGTTTGGATGCTGAAAAGAAGTCCGGCCCAATATGGGCTGGAAAAAACGATCCGCGCGTTACAAATGCCGGCCGCATTCTTCGGAAAACGCATTTCGATGAAATCCCACAATTTATCAATGTACTCAAGGGAAATATGAGCTTAGTTGGGCCACGGCCTGAACGGCCATTTTTCGTGGATAAATTGACGAAAGAAATTCCTCTTTATAATCATCGTCATCGCGTACGTCCGGGAATTACTGGCTGGGCACAAGTCAAACATAAGTATGATGAGAGTATGGAAGATGTGCGCACAAAAATCAAATATGATTTATTCTATATCGAAAATATATCTTGGCGCTTGGATTTGAAAATTCTTTTTAACACTATTTATGTAATGATTGCAGGAAAGGGACACGCCTGATATGAAACCTATTCACATGGTCGATGTAGTCGGCCAGTATCAAAAAATAAAAACCGAAATTGATGAAGCCGCCCTACGCGTTATTGGGTCGGGTCAATATATTCTTGGCAGAGAAGTATCGGAATTTGAAAATGAAATTGCACAGTACTTGAATGTGAATCACGGAATTGGATGTGCTTCCGGTACCGATGCTTTGATGGTTTCGATGATGGCGCTGGGAATTGGACAAGGTGATGAAGTGGTTACAACGCCATTCACATTTGCCGCTACTACCGAGACGATTATATTACTTGGTGCCAAGCCGATTTATGTTGATATAGATCCAAAGACATTTAATCTTGATCCATTAAAAATGGAAGCGGTAATTACAAAGAAGACAAAAGCGATTATTCCAGTGCATTTATACGGACAAACTGTAGATATGGACCCGTTGGTAGCAATTGCAAATCGGCATAACATTCCCATCATAGAAGATATGTGCCAGGCGATTGGTGCGGATTATAAGGGCAAGAAAGTGGGTGGCATAGGCACGATGGGTTGTCTAAGTTTCTTCCCAAGTAAAAATCTCGGTGCATTTGGTGACGCCGGTATGGTCGTAACAAATGATGGGGCATTAGCAGAAAGGTTGCGTATGATTGTTGTGCATGGTTCGCGCGTACGCTATAAACATGATATTATCGGTGTGAATAGCAGGTTGGATGCATTGCAAGCTGCGATGCTTCGCGTAAAACTTCGCTATTTAGATCAATGGATTGATACAAGGCGCAAAGCGGCTATGTTATACAATCAATTGTTTACAGGTTCCGATGTCGAAATTCCGTATGAAGCGCCATACGGCAGGCATGTATTTCATCAATATACAATTCGAATTAAGAATCGAGATCAAGTTGCACAGTTTTTAAGTGAGAAGAAAATTCCGTACGGTATTTATTATCCGATATCTTTGCATCTTCAGAAGGCTTATTGCATGGAAGGAAAGCCAGAAGGCTCATTCCCGATAACCGAGGATGCAGCGGTTAATGTTCTCTCGTTACCGATGCATACGGAACTCGACGACGAACAGCAAAAGTTTATAGTCCAATCAATACTAGAAGCAATTAAAAATTAACCTGGTAATTATATGAAACAATCTCTTATTATTATACCAACTTATAATGAAGCGGACAATGTATCTAAGATCATCCCTGAAGTGCTGGCGCAGGATGAAGGATTCAATGTATTGATTGTTGATGACAACTCGCCGGATGGGACAGCGATGTTGATAAAAGAAATGCAGAAGACTAATTCTCGCATTCATCTAATTGAACGTCCGAGTAAGCAAGGACTAGGCACGGCGTACGTAGCAGGATTCAAATATGCGCTATTGCATAGATTTGATTTTGTCTTTGAGATGGATGCCGATTTCTCGCATGATCCCAAGATGTTAACGAGACTTTTAGCAAAAGCAGATGAGTATGATCTGGTTATCGGTTCGCGGTATATATCAGGCGTTAACGTAGTGAACTGGCCGCTGCAGCGATTGATACTAAGTTATTCTGCAAACCTGTATACACGGATTATCACAGGCTTACCAGTCAAGGATGCAACAGCGGGTTTCAAATGTTATCGCCGTGCTGTATTGGAAAGTTTTGACCTTGACTTGATCAAATCAAACGGTTACAGTTTCCAAATCGAAACAAATTATCTTGCCTGGAAACATGGTTTCCGCGTGTGTGAAGTGCCTATAGTATTTACCGATAGACGTGAAGGTGTCTCAAAAATGTCTAAACATATTGTCTATGAAGCGGCTTGGATGGTGTGGAAGCTGAAGTTCAGGGACCTGTTTTCAAAAGAGAGTCACTAAAGGCATGATCGGCGCGCGTAGACAAGCAGTGCCTGATGTTTCGGTCATCATCGTGAACTATAACGTTCGCGATTTTCTGCAACAATCATTGCTATCAATCCAGAAAGCGTTGAAGGGAATCCGTTCGGAGATTTTTGTCGTCGACAATGCTTCCGATGATGGAAGTGTAGATGTCCTGCGGCACCGATTTCCCGCGATCCAGCTATTTCGCAATACTGCCAATCTTGGTTTTGCCAAGGCAAATAATATTGCACTCAAGAAAGCACGCGGCAAATTCCTTCTTCTAATTAACCCTGATACAATTGTACAGGAAGATACGATCCGAGTGATGGTTGAATTCCTCCAGAATCATCCAGAAGTCGGACTTGCGGGATGCAAGATTCTGAATCCCGACGGTAGTTTCCAACCAGCCTGCCGCCGAGGTTTTCCGACACCATGGGTTGCATTTACTAAAATATTTGGACTCAGTAAACTCTTTCCCAATACCAAATTATTCGGGAAATATAATCTGACATATTTGAATACCGAAGATACTTATCCGGTGGATGCTGTAAGCGGTTCGTTCATGATGCTACAGAAAAGAAACATACGAGCAGGTCGGCGGCCTGGATGAGAGTTACTTTATGTATGGTGAGGATCTTGATTGGTGCTATCGTATTCGTCAAGCTGGATGGCGAATATTCTATGTTCATTCCACGCAGATTATTCATTACAAAGGCGAAAGCACACGGCGAAGCAGCTTAGATGAAATCCATATGTTTTACAATGCGATGCATCTTTTCGTCGAAAAACATTTCCGATCTTCAAAGTTTTTCAACATTATTTTACGTTTATCCATTGGCGTAGTTTCTTTTGCTGCATTTATTACTTCAGCGTTGCGGCCTTTGAAAATTGCTGTTTTCGATTTTATTGCAGTGACGATAAGTCTTCTAATAGCAGAAGAACTTTGGAGGGGGGCACTCTTTAGCTATCCTGCTTACGCCTATCCAATAGTTTTTACTATCCCGGCTATCATTATTGTGAGTTGTTTGTATATTGCGGGAGTATATACACAACGTCGAATGTCTATCTCTCGATCCATCGGTGCTATTTTTCTCGCTTATGTTTTCATCTCTGCTTTAACAGCTTTTTTTAAGAACTATGCCTTCAGCAGGATGATTGTCGCTATTTCCGGAGTTCTATCGATAGTCTTCATCCCGGGATGGCGATTGGTATTCCGGCTGGTTAGAAAAACGTCCGCGCATGGCAGAGGAACGCTGTTCGGCAAACGAACGCTCATCGTTGGTACTGATAAAGACGCTATCGGATTACAACAAAAATTGCGGGCAAGAATTGGGGAGGGTTATGAAATTGTAGGATTTGTTGGGACTACGCATGAGCAGATCGGTGAGATATTGAATGGCATCCCAGTTGTCGGCAGTATTGATAACGTTGGAAAGATAGTCAAAGAACTAAAGATCAGCGATGTGATATTTTCACCGTCGGCGATCAGTTATACTCAAATTCTTTCGGTAATTAGTAGGAGCCGTGAGCAAGTCGTAAATTTCCATCTTGTTCCAACGACGATGGAAGTAATTGTTGGGAAAGCAAGTGTGGATAGTCTCGATGATTTACCATTAGTGCAGATTACATACAACATTGATAAGCCGATACATCTATTCACAAAACGAATGTTTGATATCGTATTATCTGGATTGCTCTTGATAATGGTTTATCCTATTTTTCGATTGTCGTCGACAATGACGAAAAAGAGACAAAGTAGATTTCTTGCGGAATTGCCGCGTGTATTCAATGGAACCATGAGTCTTGTGGGTACTCCGGTGAATGACTCACGAAAACCAAAGCAGATTGAGGATGGTCTCTTTCTTGGTAAACCGGGTCTCTGCGGTTTGGTACAGCTTCAGCAAGATCGTAAATTGTCGGATGATGAACTTACACAATACGATCTTTACTATGCACGCAACCAGAACGTACTGCTTGATCTTGAAATTCTTATCAAGACATGGCTGCAATATCGCTCAATGCGAAAGAGTGCAAAAGGAAAATAAGAGAGTGACAAGGAGATTTACCCTATGGCAAAAGTTATACTGGATTTTGAACGTCCGATTCTTGAGCTTGAACAAAAAATTATGGAGATGCGCAATTACGCCGACAACCTTGATATCGCCGATGAAATTGCGACACTCGAACAGAAAGTGGATCAGCTTCGTATGAACGTCTATAGTAACTTGACGCGATGGCAGAGAGTCCAGCTTGCCAGACATCCGGATCGTCCATATACTTTGGATTATATCCAGTTAATGACGGAAGATTTCATTGAACTGCATGGCGATCGGCGATTCGGCGATGATAAAGCAATTGTCGCCGGCTTTTGCAGGATCGATACAGAAACGGTTCTTATTGTTGGACATCAAAAAGGAAGAGACACTCGCACCAACATCTACAGAAATTTTGGCATGCCTAATCCGGAAGGATATCGTAAGGCACTTCGTTTGATGCAGCTTGCGGCTAAATTTGGCAGGCCGATTATAACTTTGCTTGATACACCAGGAGCGTATCCGGGAATTGGCGCAGAAGAACGCGGCCAGGGTGAAGCGATTGCACGCAATATGTTCGAGATGTCGCATCTTCCCGTGCCAATTATTATCGTCGTTATTGGAGAAGGAGCTTCAGGGGGCGCACTGGGCATCGGCGTAGGCGATCGTGTGCTAATGTTTGAAAATGCATGGTATTCCGTTATTTCTCCGGAATCCTGTTCAAGCATTCTCTGGCGGAGTTGGGAATATAAAGAGCAAGCAGCTGAAGCGCTGAAACTGACGGCGCCTGATTTATTAGAACAAGGGATTATTGATCGAATTATTCCAGAACCTAAAGGCGGTGCGCATCGTAATCCAAAGTTGATGGCGCAGACATTAAAAAGCACACTGCTGGAAGAGTTGAAAGCACTGCAGAAAATAAAACCGGATAGACTTATCCATCTGCGTGTCGAAAAGTTTTCAAAAATGGGTGCTTGGAAAGAAAAATGAAACTATTGCAGATTTTTAATTGCAAAAGCTATAGAAATGATTAAGCATATTACAGAAATCCGTGTTCGGTATGCGGATACGGATCAAATGAAAGTTGTCTATCACGGAAAATATCTCGAATATTTTGAAGTGGGCCGCGCTGCATTGATCCGTTCGCTCGGATTACCATATTCAGAACTTGAAACCCGCGGAATTCTTCTGCCGGTAATTGAAGCGTTTGCTAAATATCGAAAACCTGCTCGTTACGACGATCTGCTGTCTATAGAAGCTATTGTTTCAGAATTACCTAAAGCGACACTTAAAATTAACTATCAAGTATTTCGGAATCACGAGAAAGAACCGCTTGCGGAAGGATACACCGTTCACGGTTTTATAAATGTCGCCACAGGGAAACCAACACGACCGCCATTGTATTTCATACAAATTATTGAGAAGGCATTAACTGCACCTGTAAACTCCGTAGGAAAAGATTGATGCCGAGTCCTGAATATTTACTATCTGTCCTACTGAATTTTAGTTATCTCCTTTTTTAATAAAAATCATGCTCGATAAAATTCTCCGCCTTGGAAAAGAGACTGCCATCTACGGCTTGAGTACCGTTGTTGGGCGATTGTTAAACTTTCTCATTGTTCCATTCTATGCCAATGTTCTCTTGCCTGCTGAAAACGGCGTCATCTCCAATATCTATGCTTACATTGCTTTTGCATACGTCATCTTTTGCTACGGGATGGAGCCGGCATATATGCGCTTCGTATCGTCTCTGGAACTTGGCGATAAGAAACAAAACTTCAGTGTTCCTTTTCTTTCACTATTAGCGACATCAGTTCTGCTTGCGCTGGCGATTCATTTTAATTCCATTGCGCTGGCATCACTTTTAGGAATCGATCCTTCGCAGCATTATTTCATTCAATATGCAGGATGGATCCTATGCTTGGATACGTTAACAGTGATTCCATTCGCTTCTCTTCGGATGGAACAGAAAGCGAAGCGATTTGCCACATTAAAAATTTTCAACATCACCGCGAATCTTCTTCTTAATCTCGGATTGATACTTGGTCTTGGCATGCATGCGGAAGGAGTTTTTCTTGCAAATTTATTAGCATCCGGTCTCACCTTCCTTGCGATGATTGGTATGGTGTTTCGACGGTTGACTTTCAAATTTCCCACTGGATTATATAAAGAGATTCTTAAATTTGGTCTTCCATATATTCCTGCCGGACTTGCAGGTATTGCGATGCAAGTGATCGATCGGCCAATTGTCAAAGCATTAACAAACGATGCAACACTTGGAATCTACCAGCTCAATTATAGACTTGGCATTTTCATGATGCTTATTGTCGGGATGTTTGATTATGCGTGGCGGCCTTTTTTCCTCAATCATGCCAAAGATTCAGATGCAAAACAGCTCTTCTCGAAGGTGTTCACATATTTTGTACTTGGAGCAATGTCCATCTTTCTTACCATATCGTTATTTATTGAAGACATTGTCCGGATGAAATTTTTTGGAAAACAATTTTTCCCGCCGGTTTATTGGCAGGGCGTTGAAATAGTTCCGTGGGTGCTGTTGGCTTATGTCTTCACCGGAGCATACGTCGTGTTTGTCGTTGGTGTGTATCTTGAAAAGAAAACAAAATATTTACCGTTTATTTCTGGCGCTGGAGCACTGTTAAACGTTGGTGCGAACTTTTTTTTAATTCCTAAAATAGGAATTCTTGGTGCAGCGCTTTCAACATTGTTCAGTTATATTGTTATGGCCGTGGGTATGTATTTTGCTTCCCAGAGGTTCTATCGAGTAGAGTACGAATGGAATAAAGTTTTAAAGATTGTCGGGTCAGCAGCATTTATGTTCATAATCTATCGTTTACTGCATTTACAGCCGCTTGATTCTGTTGGCATATTATTGAAGCTTGCACTGGTGATTGCATTTGGCGTTGCATTAGTATTCCTAAAAGTGATCGATTCAAGGGAGATAACGGAGATAAAATCGATTGCTCAGAGGGTATTTACTCGCTCCTCTGATTCAATGTCCAAAGAAAAACTGCCTTAATTCCGTTCGTCTTAAAAGTCGATTGTAATGTTGATCTGATTGCCAGGCCGACCATATTTATAGAACATGGAATGGTCATGTTTTACATCTTTCAATGAGCTTTCATTCCAATTCTCAATTGTCATTCGGATAACTATGATGGGGTTGCCATTTTAAAATACTTTGCACAAATGCATTCATGTGCTGATAGTGCGATCCTTTCCAGTATATTCGATCGCAAGATAAGCACTGCTGATATTCGTTGCACCAATCCTTTACCCTTTGTGGAATTCGTGAAAGTATTACTTCTTTTTCTACAAGTTGAAGCTTTGAATTACATTCGATACAGCGAATAAATGGAGATGCCAAACTGTAGAGATCGAACCGCTCAAGTACTTCTAAAAGCTGAGAATATGGATCCGTGTTTTTTATCAGATATCCATGTGTAAGTGATTCGATATCCAATAGCGACTTGCTTCTGCTTAAGAGTATCCGATTTTTGTTTCTGGATATTGTGATGAGAGATTCCTTCGTCCAATTATTTTGATAAAGTGTGTCGAAACCGAACATCCGTAAGTGATTGGCGAGTTTTCCAAGATGTACATCAAGGATGAACTTTGGTTGACGGAGAGGATGGTCTCGTATTTTTGTTACAGATGAGATGTCGAAGTTCTCGAATACCGGATAGAAGGCGACCCGATCATTTTCCTCCAAGTAGTACGATAGTCCGACTGGTTTGTTATTTACAAGGATTAAGTCGATGAGGTCGGAAGGAATTCCAATTTTGTATACTAAATCTTTTATAGCTGTATCTGGTGGAAGAGATAAATAGAAAGTAACGAACCCTTGATTCGGGGGAAGGAAATCGTTCAATTCAGCATAGCATCGAATAGAAACAAGAGACATCGTTTCCTCAGACAATCTATGTAGGTTATCATTGGATTGCTGATGGCTGCGTTATAACTCGAACCTATCTCAAGAACTATAATATAGTCAGTCTGAGCTTGTCGAAGACTAACTATGTCCTGATTATTTACCCTTCGACGAGCTCAGGGTGACATTTTTTTATAGAATATTTTATTTTTGAGATGGCTTCTAATATCAATCTAAAGATTATTTCTTCTGGAGCAGTGGCAGGGAAAGAGAAATAGTCGTTCCATTGCCCTGGACGCTGCTTACGGAAATATTGCCGCCATGAATTTCTGTCAAACGTTTTGCAATCATCAATCCTAATCCCAGCCCTTGCTGTTCATGCCGTTCCCGATCGAATTGCAAGAACATATGAATCTTTTTGATTTGGTCTTCGGACATTCCGCGTCCACTGTCCTTTATTATTATTGTGCCCATTTCATTCTCGCAACCAGTCGAAATAATTACATGTGTACCGACAGCAGAAAATTTAAAAGCATTATCTATCACTTGGCGCAATAATTGTTCAAAATATTGTTCAGACACTGCTATAGACATTGGAGAGAGATTCAAGACAAGATCGGCGGAACGATTATTAGAAGACGCAAGCTCTTCTGCAACACGCTTAATGGTCCGATGGGCTTCTATAGAACCAATTTGGCGAGAAGCAGAAAGCTTAGCCTGATCATTTGGGAGTAGCAAGCATTGCGTGTGGACCCAAAATTTTTCCAAGGTCTGATTCATCCGCACAGCCGAATCAAACAATGCTTGTGTAAGCTCCTTAATTTCATTGGACGTCATCTCTGCTGCCTGCGATTTTAAAAGCTCTGCTAATCCTAAAATTCCTGTCATCGGCGTTCGCAGTTCGTGTGGCAGCGCGCGAGTAATATTTTCACTTAACTCATCGATTGCACGCTGTGATTCGTTTTTCCTTTGTTCAGCTTCCTCCAAACGCAGCTGGATTGCTTTAATGAAATCATCAGTATCAAATGGTTTAAGGATAAAATCATTGGCACCTAGATTCATTCCCTTGCGGAGATGAGTGCGTGGATCTTGACCGGTCATAAAAATGAATGGAATATGTGCAGTCGATTCATCCTTATGCAATTTTTCCAGAGTTTGAAATCCATCCATCCCCGGCATCTGAATATCGCATAAAATAAGATCGGGCAATATTTTCAAGGCTAGATCTACTCCTTCTTGTCCGTCTGAAGCTTCTTCCAATTCGTATCCAGAGGTTTCTATCATTAGTCGGACTACATTTCGCATATCCGTGTCATCGTCAATACATAAAATTCGTTTTGCCATGATTAATTCTTCAATATTACTCTGAAGTATGCGAATATTTAGATTAGCGGTGGCGCCTCATTCTTCTGGTCAAACCCAGTTTTACTTTGTGAGAAATATAAACATCAAATGTGCCAATAGAAAGAAGTTAGACATAGATAGGGAAAAATGCAGAAAGAAGACTAATATAAATAAAATGGAATAGAAGTGAGGTAAAAAATAGCTAATAAGTGTGAAAAATGAAGAAAATACATATGCCATTTAATAAAGTCTAATTAGACTGTTCAGAGATTAAGATTTTTCACTTTTCTTGACTTTTCTGCCAAGTTTATGTATCTTTTCCACTCAAAATTCAAAAAATAGTATCATTTTTGCAAAATTTAGAGAGGATTTTAAGGCAAGACATGGCTTCAACTTCTGATTTTCGTATTGGTATGGTCATAGTTTTTAATGGGGAATTACACAGGATTGAGGAATATATTCATAGAACTCCGGGTAATCTTCGTGCATTTGTTCAAGCAAAGCTCCGCAACCTAAGAAGCGGTCGGGTAACTGAGACTCGTTTCCGGTCTGGCGAAGATGTGGAAGAAGTCCGCGTTGAGCAGAAAGAATTCCAATATCTATTCCACGATGGTGCCAGTTATCAATTTATGGATAAAGTGAGCTATGAGCAGATGCCAGTGGATGAAAAGGCATTGGGCGAAGGCGCAAAATTTTTAAAAGAAGGCGAAACAGTCCAACTGCAAATGGTTGGTTTGGATATTGTTGGCGCCGAAATTCCGCAACATGTTGAGTTAAAAGTTACAGAAACGGAGCCAGGTGTTAAAGGTAATACCGCTACCGGCGCTTTAAAACCGGCTACTGTAGAAACTGGCGCCAGCATAAATGTACCGCTCTTTATCAACGAGGGCGATGTTATCCGAGTCGATACAAGAACAGGTAAATATTTAGAACGAGTGAATAGTTAAATGTAATAAATTGCCTAAAAAAAATCTGCCTTACTGCGGTTTTTTTCATTGGAGATCTGATGAACCTTTCTTATATAAAAAAAATTATCAAGCTTGTCGAAAACAGCACAATTGATGAGCTAGAACTTGAAGAAGAGGGGACGAAAATCAAAGTTGCACGTAATCGCAACTCGGGAATCTATGTACAAACTGCAAATACCGGACAAACGGCAGTACCGCAAGCCATGCCATCACATATTCCCCAGCAGGCAGGCTCGGTAAATTCTATTTCGCCGGCTGCTCCTGTGGAATCGAAATATCATGAAGTTCGTTCTCCCATCGTCGGTACTTTTTATCGTGCCCCATCTCCCGATGCTGAACCTTATGTAGAAGTAGGGCAAACAGTGCAGGTTGGCTCGGTTATGTGCATTGTTGAAGCAATGAAGTTAATGAATGAGATCGAATCGGATTGCACTGGCACTGTAGTGAATATCATTGCAGAGAACGGTAAACCAGTCGAATATAACCAAGTCTTGTTCCTGATTGAGAAAGCATAGTGATTCATTCCCAATCTAGAAATCGCACTCCTTTGTTTAAGAAAATCCTTATAGCAAATCGTGGTGAAATTGCATTGCGCATCATTCGCTCCGCCCGTGAATTAGGAATCAAGACGGTCGCCGTATACTCCGAAGCCGATCCCGATTCTCTTCACGTCAAGTTTGCCGATGAAGCCGTTTGCATAGGTCCGCCATCTAGCAAGCAGAGTTACCTCAATATTCCGCGGTTGATTGCCGCCGCAGAAGTTACAAATGCCGATGCTATTCATCCCGGTTATGGTTTCCTTGCAGAAAATGCAAACTTTGCTGAAATCTGCGCTTCTTCCGGCATCACTTTCATTGGTCCTCGTCCGGATGCAATTGCTTCCATGGGCGACAAAGCGCTTGCTAAAGAAACAATGAAAAAAGCGGGAGTGCCGGTTGTACCGGGAAGCGAAGGTACAATTTCAAATCTTGCCGACGCGAAAAAGATTGCGCAAGAAATTGGTCTTCCTGTAATCATTAAAGCAACAGCAGGCGGCGGTGGCAGAGGTATGCGCATAGTTCGTTCATTAGAAGAATTGGAAAATGCTTACCTTACGGCAAGCCACGAAGCGGAAATTGCCTTTGGGAATGCAGCAGTCTATATTGAAAAATATATTGAAGAACCGCGTCATGTTGAAATTCAGATTATGGGTGATCGGTTTGGAACGATTGTCCATTTCGGCGAACGTGATTGTAGTATTCAACGCAGGCACCAGAAATTAGCCGAAGAATCGCCATCGCCTGCACTTACACCGGAACTTCGAGAGGCAATGGGTATTGCGGCAGTGAAGGGTGCTAAAAGTGTAAGATATGTTGGAGCAGGAACAGTGGAGTTTTTGTTAGATAAAGACAAGAGCTTCTATTTTATGGAAATGAACACGCGCATTCAAGTTGAGCATCCTGTTACAGAAGAAGTAACGGGAGTAGATTTATTGAAGCTGCAGATCCAAATGGCAGCGGGAGAGCGGCTAAAAAAGGCTCAAGTCAAACCGCAATGGCATGTTATTGAATGCCGCATCAATGCGGAAGATCCGGCTATGGGATTCCGGCCAAGCCCTGGTAAGATTACGAGTCTGCATTTTCCCGGCGGTTTTGGCATTCGCGTAGATACGCATATCTATGCCGGATATGTTATTCCGCCTTACTACGATTCGTTGATCGCAAAGCTTATTGTGAAAGCTAAAACCAGAGAAGAAGCGATTACAAAAATGTACTACGCATTAGACGAATTTATTATCGAGGGAATCAAAACAACTATTCCATTCCACAAGAAATTGATGTTGAATGATAAGTTTAAAAGCGGCGATTTCGATACAAAGTTCATCGAATCATTTGTGTTTGAAGATTAAATTTTAGACATTCAACAAAGAGTTTAATTAAGGGATTTGCCGGTTTAATTGGTGGATAAACAACATTACTAATAAACCTTCTATATAAGTAAGAGGTTGCTATGAACTTCCCTGAAAACGTGAAATATACAGCAGACCATGAATGGATCCGAGTTGAAGGAAAATTTGGATGGATTGGGATTACGGATTACGCCCAAAGTGAATTAGGGGATATTGTGTACATTGAGATACCTGCCGTTGGCGCGAAAGTGGAAAAAGGCAAATCCTTTGGAACGATTGAAGCTGTGAAAGCTGTCTCCGATTTATTTGCGCCCATCTCCGGTGAAGTGGTCGAAGTTAACTTGGAGATGAATGACCATCCGGAAGTTGTGAATAAAGATCCATACGACAAAGGATGGATGGTAAAGATCGTGATCACCGATCCTGCTCAGTTGGACACTCTCCTTGACGTGCAAGCTTATAAAAAACTCATAGGAAAGTAGTCCGCACACAATATTGAAAATTCTTGGTAAGACATACGCGTTTGCCTTTTATATGTCTTAAGGGATAAATAGACCTGTGTGGAACAGTAGTAAATTAATCGAAAACCCTCTTGCATCGCCTGCGAAGTACACTTTTCCGTCGTCAGTGTTTTCAATTTGCATCAGTTTATTCCTGATACTTCTTTTCAATTCAAGCATATATTTCTTACAGAAGCCGGTGCTATACTTAGCAGTCATCGGACAAAATCTATTCGATCTTTTGAAAATCACTACTCATACGGAACGTTTCAGAATGTGTCTCCTAGCACAATAACCTTTCGGAAAGAAAAGAGTTGACGCGAAAAATGGTTGAAACACATCATCAGTACCGCAGCATCGTAGAAAGCTCACTTGATGGCATTATGATCGTGCGGGATGATAGAATTGTGTATGTCAACCCATCGGCTGTCAGTATCTTCGGTTATGCATCAGCGGAAGAAATGCAATTGCATAATTTCTCAGAGATCGTTGCTCCATCGAGTAAACCATTCCTTACAATGACGCCCGATAGGCATGCAATAGGAGAAGAAGTATTAAGGAATTTCGAACTATGCGGATTGACGAAACAGGGAAAGATAATAGACCTGGAAGCCAATGCGCACGTGATTGCATGGAATAATCATCCTGCTGTGCAAGCGTCGTTTCGTACTATCACTGAACGAAAGATGCTTGAACGTGAACAAACACAATGGTTATGGGAACAAGAGACACTAAGTGATATCGACCGAAAACTTGTTGGTGTTGTCGATCTGAATAAAATATTTGCCGCAATTTTACAGCACACGTTAAACTTGACACGCGCACATTTTGGCGGTGTCCTTCTGTTCAATGAACCAAACGTGCAATGGATCTCAATTTGCGGCAATACACTCCAACATTCGGGAGAAATGTTTAGTCCCAGTAAAACGCTGCATGATATTCTAAATAATGAAGAGCCATTGATTATCCATAATTCCAGCACCAATACGCAATATCCGTTTTCCCAGCTTTCCATTATTGAAGAGGAAAAACTTATTTCAACTGTATGGCTTCCATTGATTGTAGAGGGAAAGCATAGAGGAATGCTTGTTGTGGGATACCGCCAGTACCACGATTTTGCCGAACGCGAGATGCAGCTGCTTATCTCGCTTGCCGAGAAACATTCTATCGCGATGATCAACGCTCAGCTCTACACAGATCTTATTCAACGGGAAAAAGAATTGGAAATACTTTTAGGCGCGCGCGTGCAGGCACAGGAAGATGAACGCAGGCGCATAGCACGAGAAATTCACGACGGTCTTAGTCAAATGTTAACAGCTATAAAATTCAATCTTGAAATATTAGAAGATACGATTACAGCAGGCAAGGATGAGCGTGAACGTATTGACAATGTGAAGAACTTGCTTGACAGCGTTATGAAAGAAGCCCGCGAAATATCCTACAATCTTATGCCAAGTGTTTTGATCGAATTTGGATTGGCACCCGCGCTTCAACTTTTAAGTGAGCAATTTGCTAATCGTACGAATGTGAAAGTTCAATTTCAAGCGCACGGTGTAACAAACCGGCTCGATCCAAATATGGAAATAGGTCTATACAGAATCGCACAGGAGTCGCTCAACAATATATCTAAACATGCAGAAGCCACGGAAGTAAATCTGCAAATCATTAATCATAGTAATGGCATTCGCCTGGTTATCGAAGACAATGGAAAAGGGATCGTCACTCCACCGAACCTTATCCGTGCAACAGGCAAAGGCGGTATGGGATTGCCGGGAATGCGTGAGCGTGCTTCTTCTTTCGGTGGTATATTTACAATTGATTCGACGCCGAATAATGGAACACTTATTACAGTAGAAGTACCGTTAACAAAATCAGATAATCATGAATAAAATACGAATTCTTCTCGCTGACGATCATCCGATGGTTCGCAGCGGCCTAATTAAATTATTAGAACCCCATAAAGAATTTATCGTTGTCGGTGAAGCCGGCGATGGTGAAGAAGCGGTCGAGATGACCAAGAAGTTGCAACCCGATATTGTAATCATAGATCTCTCGATGCCGAAGCTTTCGGGGATTGAAGCTACAAAGCTTATCCGAAAAAATAATCCTACGACTAAAGTTCTTGTGCTGACGATGCACGACAACGAAGAATACGTCTATCAGATATTTAAATGCGGCGCAGGCGGATACATGTTGAAAAATAGCGGAAGAGACGATCTTGTTGCTGCCATACAAGCAGTAGCAAAAGGAGAACACTTCTTTAGTCCGCGTGTCTCAGAAATTATGGTGAATGCGTACCTGCGGAAGGCGGATACACGAGAAAAACTTCCCCTCAGCAATGAAGATATCCCTTTAACCAAGCGCGAAAAAGAAATTCTCTTTTATATCGCGGATGGATTAAATAACTCTCAGATTGCCGAAAAACTTTTCATCAGTGTAAGAACAGTTGATACGCACCGGACAAATATTATGCAGAAACTTGACATACACGACGTTGCCAACCTTGTCCGGTATGCACTGAAGAAGAAAGAGAAACAATAGCCAGAGTCGTAATTAATTTGAATATCGGTACAATTCTCGCAAACGTAAAGACTTTGAAAGATTCGATTTACTATTAAGCACATGTGATGGAAGATTGAAATATAAAGACATTATCGATAAATAATTATGGATGTAATTTATATTTTAATATTAGAGACAAAAATATTATTCCAATAAATATTATAATAAGAAATAATATTACGAGGCTTATTTTCCAATATATACTGGGGAAATGTTTATGAATAAATCCGTTTCCAAAGGCGAGGAAAAACCCAAACCCGAAAGTACTACTAATCACAAAAAAGATAATACCGATCACATTGTACGACCCGACCCACCAATCAATGTTATCGTTAAAAAGGAAGGCCACGACTGGGGGAGCATTGTTGAATGGGTAATGTTGGCGATTACAGCTATAGTAGCAATATTTGCAATGAAGACCGCTCGATACGCCTCTGACCAAGCAAGTGCTGCTATTGAGTCCAATAAACTCACTTTAAGAGAAATGAACTATCGGCATATAAAAGATTCTATTGACGATATCGCCCAGCACAAAAAAGAACTTACATCCTTTGCCCTTGCAGATTCCTCTTTGAGTTTGACAAGACAAAGTAATGTTCTTGCCCAACAAAATTATATCAACGAAAATAGACCCTTTGTTTTCCAAGAATGTCCAATTCTGGTGCCCAATCTTGACGTAGAATACGCGTACATACCCATTACCAATCATGGAAATACGCCGGCATACAGAGTTCGGATTTCCATATTGTTTATACATCATAGCTATCCCAAAGACGATTCTGCTGGTGCGCCCCTCGATCCACGAACATGGATGACCCCAGATACTAATGAAAGAATCTTTGCTCCAAATTCTCAGGATACGGAAAAAGTCAAGATGGGCGAATTCTGTTCGGATACCTCTAACCCTCAACGACGGTATGTGATTGGGAAGATATTTTATGTGGATTATTGGAAAAGACAACATTTCAATACGTTTGCTTACACATACTACAGCATTAGCCATAGTTTTATTAGGATTCCAAAATATGAAAGCACAGACGATCAGAAACAAACCAACAAACAATCCCGACACACAAAAACCCGCAATCCAAAGTCTCATAGGACGGAACATGCCTTTCCTTGAGGTTATGAAACGAATTTTACGTGTTAATCCGCAAGAAATAAAATTTCTTAATTGCTGAAAACCCTCTTCAGCGTTTTTCATCTAAAATTTCCCTGTTATTGGTAATGCGTAGTATATAATCACGTAAATACCGTAGATGCCTACGGTAATCCCTGTATTCCTCAAAATACGGTGAATGAACGATTCGTTTCGATTACCGTAAAGCTATATTACGCCCGTCACAAAAGGACCATACTAATTCTTTTGGTGTGTAAATAGTATGAACAGAATTAAAGTTCTTATCGCAGATGATTACGACAATTTCCGTCGGATCATAATTGCCTTTTTAAAAACGTAAAAAGATATAGAGGTAGTAGGAGAAGCCATCGAGGGGTAAGTCAATTTCAGCTATGTCAGAATTAGAGATCAGAAGTGAAAATATAAAAGAGTGGTCACTGTGAAAAGTGATAGACAGACGTATAAAGCAAATAGCCCGCCTATCCCGATGTATGGGATTCCGAAAATCGGAACCTGCAAGCAAGATGTTGGATTGGCTAAAAGGGCAAAAGAGCCGATAGGTAGCGATCCTCCCAAAAATCACTCTGCTCGATTGATCGAGTATAATAAATGGATGTGGCATGAGGAGAAGAGATACTCCCGGCTCTTGACAGAACTGAAGAAAGCTAGTTGGTTCGCCCGCCATGTGCAGCATCACTGCATCCCGTACAGCGGGAATTCAACTTATGATGGGTTTATTCAGTCAGATTCGCCTAAAGGCAATCCATCAAGCGGCTTTGCTGAATTTGACGTTGGCGAATTTATTCACCGTATTTTTGATAAACCGCCAAATGTAAAATGCGATGTCGGCCTAATGCTGGACAAACTTGTGTCATCCGAATTGGAAACAACGAGGTTGACGCAAGATGAAATTCGTAATGGATGTTGGCTCACGATGGAACAAGAGCTTTTGCAGCATAATAAGCCGCATTTGTTGGATAGCGACAGGTGCTTGGAAAGAACTATTACTCAGCAGTCGATAGCGTTCCAATATACTGTGTCAGTACCGAAGAATGCATATTTCTCGCAGTACAATGAAAGATGCAATTGAAACTATGCACAGCAATTTGTCTAAATCGTTAAATGAAAATAGACTTTGGCTTGAAGTCGGTGAAGCATATCAAAATTTTTCAGAATATGATTCCACTGCAGCGACAAACTCAGCCGGACCAACAGCGAGCCGAAGGATTGGAAATTTGTCTCCCGGACCTCATTGGCATCTGTCTGTTTTGCCAATTCCCTGGAATTCTGTTATGATCGAATCAGTTAGACTCATTTCGCAGCGCTGGAGAGGAGTTTGCTCTTTCTCTCAAACCATGCGCACTAACCAGAGTGCAGAGAAATACCAAAATGTGTATCCTCTTTGCACTAAAAAACGAAATCGGCCTGGAGATTGACATGCTCAGATCAAACTCAAACCAAACCTGAGCACACCGCAACGGCAATGGGTAATGTAATCGCGCTGTTATTATGGCTGGTGCTCTTGGGTTTTTCTGCGTACTTCTTATTAACCCAAATTATGCATTAGCTTGTAGAGTCCCCGCCTGCGTCGGGCAGGCGATCACCAGATCAGACAATGATGTTAACATTGTTTCATCCAGTCGGTGACTGGATTCTACACCAAATCGGTTATCATTCACCTTTCCCATATTCTATCATTTCAATAACATATGCCCCTCTTTTATTTCTAATGAATGGTTTGGGATTAATCAAAAACAATATAGTTTTTGCGAGTCGCGTCCCGCATAAGCGGAGCGAGATTTTGTTCGTCTAATCTTATTTGTACAATAAATCTAACCCTATGCTTGAGATTTGATTTTTAAGTCAAGTCTGAAATACCAATAAAATATTCTCGGCACATCACTACACCGGATTAATAGTATTCCGTATAGTACCTCTTGAAGTCCAATCATATTATCTCTATTTTGTTTCAAACATTATTGTTTTTCATTTTCTTGGATATCAACAAATGAAATCTTTCAAGGAACGGCTTCAAAACGAAATCATTGTATTTGACGGCGGAACGGGAACCTATCTGTATGATAAAGGCGTCTTCATCAATCGATGTTTTGAAGAACTAATTATTACTAATCCAGAATTGGTGACAGAAGTACATCGAGATTATATCAACGCCGGCGCAGACGTAATTGAAACGAATACTTTTGGTGCAAACAGATTTCGGCTTGCGGCACATGGGCTTGAATTAAAAGTGTATGAGCTCAATTATCAAGGCGCTCAATTAGCAAAAATGGCTGCGAAAGATAATGCGCTTGTAGCCGGAGCAATTGGTCCGCTTGGCATCCAAATCGAGCCATTTGGGAAAATATCATACGATGAAGCGAAAAATGCTTTTACAGAACAGGCTAAGGGTTTGCTCGATGGCGGAGTCGATGTTATTGTTTTCGAAACATTTAGTATGATAGAAGAAATTGTGCAAGGTGTACGTGCCGTACGCGAACTGAACATAGACATTCCTATTATCGCACAGGTTACAATCAATAATGACGGCGGATTGCTCTCAGGCGAGACACTGGAAAGATTTGTTGAGACAATTTCTAAATATCAGGTTGATGCGATTGGAATGAATTGCTCTGAAGGTCCAAAACTTATGTTAGAATCGCTTGAACGTCTGCGGGAATTAACAACGCTTCCACTTTCTGTTCAGCCAAATGCAGGCCTTCCTCAGAACATTGGTGGTAGAAATCTTTATATGACCTCACCAGAATATATGGCAGAATATGCAAAGCGATTTATACAAACTGGTGCATCCATTATTGGAGGATGCTGTGGAACCAATCCGTCGCACATTAAAGCAATCCGCCGTGCCGTGCAAGCTTTGCAGCCAGCAAAGAGAATGGATGTAAAAAGCGAATCGCTCGTAATAGAAAAGCCAGCAGAAGTTAATGTTTGTCCAGGAGAGGAAAAGTCACGCCTGTCCAAGATGCTTGTACAGGGAAAATTCGTGAAATTAGTTGAGCTTGTTTCGCCTAAAGGAATCTCTTTAGATAAAGAAGTTGCTAAAGCACTGACATTATTTGAGCATGGTATTGATGCTATTAATATTCCAGATGGACCTCGCGCATCAGCACGGATGTCGGCTTTGGCGATGGCGGTGCGGATTCATAACGAAGTTGGCATTGAACCGGTACTTCATATCGCCTGCCGCGATCGCAATATTATTGGAATGCAATCGGATTTATTAGGTGCATGGGCACTTGGTATTCGTAATGTTCTTGCGATCACCGGTGATCCGCCAAAACTTGGAAATTATCCAGATGCAACCGCCGTATTTGATGTCGATTCTATAGGATTGACAAATCTCATTAACCGGCTTAATCATGGATTAGATTTTGTTAATAATCCCATCGGTCAACCAACTGGGTTTTCAATAGCCGTTGGCGTAAATCCGGGTGCTATTAATCTTGATGAAGAGTTGCGCCGTCTTGATTGGAAAATCCAAGCTGGTGCTGAATATATGATAACTCAGCCGGTCTTTGATTTACGTATTCTCGAAAAATTTCTAAAAAGAATAGAACATATCAAGTTACCGGTTCTCTGCGGCATATGGCCTTTGGTCTCGTATCGAAATGCAGAATTTATGAACAATGAAGTACCGGGTGCCTCTGTGCCTGCTGAGATTCTAGACCGCATGCGCAAAGCAAAATCAAAGGAAGAAGCATTTTATGAGGGAATTAAAATTGCAAAAGAGACGTATCAACAAGTGCGCTCCGAAGTGAACGGAGCCCAATTTGCCGCGCCACTCGGTAGAATTGATGCTGTTATAATGATGCTTGAAGATTCATAAAAATAAATGGAGTATTAATTTTAAAGTATTAGTGTGAAAGAAATTTATATGTCTTCAATATTTCCCAAAATTCAGCATGAAACCGGTTGATACTTCGCTGTGAAGGATTCCCAAATGCACCACTACCCAAATTGCGGGTGAATTGATTATTTGTTATCATTCAATAACTAAAAAAATACACGAGAATTAATATTTTTATTTCTAATAAAAGGAAAATCAATACGTCTTATAAAAGTCTTTATAGCGCCTTAGTTACTCTCGTTATTACGTTATTTGCATGCGCTTATGGCGATAATAATATTCTAACTAATCCAGGATTTGAAAGAGGAAAGAACGGCTGGTTCGATCGGACTTGTGCAATTGAACCTGTATCATCACCGGTTCACAGTGGTACTGGTGCTATGAAGGTCGTTAATAGACTAATGAATTGGCAGGGAATAAAACAATCGGTGTTCGGTAAATTGGTACAAGGGAAAATCTATAAAGTTTCGGGGTGGGTAAGACTCGACAATGCAAAAAGCGATACGGTCGCTATATCTTTCGAACAGCAAGATGACAGCGGTACAAAGTATATTGGTGTAGCGCGGGCTGCCGCTTCGGATACTAACTGGACTTTGTTATCCGGCGAATTTACTTTAAAAGTTACAGGAACATTAGCAGTACTGGATGTGTACTTTGAAGGCCCTGTGTCAGGTGTTAACTTTTATGTTGATGATGCGAGTGTATTCGGTCCCGAGGTTGATGCTCCGAAGGTAATACCTGCTGATCCCAACGGAAAAGGTATAATAGATGTCAACACACGATATCAAAAAATTGAAGGCTTCGGTGCTTCAGGAGCTTGGCATACAAAAGAATTAGTAAATCATAAGAAGAAGGACGAGCTGTATAATTTGCTCTTCAAAGAACTTGGCCTCGATATATTCCGTATAGGCAATTATTACGATATAGATTCAGTTTCCTTCAATGAGACGATGGAAATAGCCAGATGCGGTGAATCCGCTCTAAAGAGAAATTTAAAGATTATGATATCATCGTGGTCGCCTCCGCCTTACATGAAAAGCAACGGAAAAATAATCGGTGGAACTCTGAAAAAGAAAAACAGAAAATTTGTCTATGATGAATTTGCGGAATGGTGGACTAAAAGCGTAATTGCCTGTACAAAAGCGGGTGTAAAGATAGATTATATAAATATACAGAATGAGACTGACTATGAAGCTCCATGGAATTCATGTGTTTTTTCTCCTTCAGAAAATGTTGATACAAACATTGCCGCCTATAACAAAGCTTTCGAAGCAGTCTGGCAAAAAATGAACGCTTCAATGGGTTCGAACATGCCGAAAATGCTTGCTCCGGAAACATCCAGTTTAGGCAATGCTAAAAAGTACATAGAATGTTTAAGCAACCCATCCCATATCTATGCTTATGCTACACATCTCTACGATTGCAGTGGATGCGGTTCCGCTCCCGACAGGTTTATTCCAAGTATGGGCAGCTTCAATAATTTTGTCGTGCAGCATATCAACAAGCCGATATTTCAGACAGAGTTCGAAGACGGACCCAGCCTATGGACAAATGCAATCAGCGCAGCATTAGTGATACATAATGCTTTGACCGTGGAAAAAGTATCCGCTTATTTATACTGGGATTTATTCTGGGGTCCGGGAACAGCTCTGGTCAGCATGAACGATTCAACCTCATATACCATTAAACCGGCATATTATACTTTCAAGCAATATTCAGCGTTTATAGATGCTGATTGGCAGCGCGTGGAAGCATCGACCGACAACACCGGTCTGAGGATTTCTGCATACATCAGTCCGGACAATAAAAAACTGACAGCAGTTATTATAAATACTACTGATAGCACGAATATTTCTTTTAATCTATCTGTCAATAATTTCATTATTTCCAAAGGTGAAATTTACAGATCGAGCCAGAATGAAAACTGCGCCCTGATCGGTAGTTATAACAGGAAAACTCCGTTGGAAATACCTGCAAATTCCGTTACTACCTTATCGTTAACTTACAATAAGAAGTAGATAGTTAGTTAATGACCGTGAATAAAGTTCAGCAAAAGCAGTGATTACTTGCCATAACTTTACCGTTGCGATGCGAGACATTCATTCGTATATTTTAATATATGTCGTAAAAAAATATTACCTCGTAGAAGTTGGCGTTGAAAGTTCTCAGTATTAGAAGTTTTGTCTCTCTCGGCGATTTTATTCTGGTCGATATGAAAAGCTGTTCAATAAGGTGATCAGTGAAGTAATCAGTAAACACTAATCACTTGTGACACGATAGAAAAATAAGTGGCAAAAATAAAAGTATTTAACCTGGAGAGCTGGCAGAACGGTCCGTCGTCATCGCTGTGCGATGACGGACGAGATCTCGTTCCGCTAAAAGCGGAACGGACTATTGCATCCCGACATAAAGTCGGGACGGACGTAAGCCAATAAGTTGGAAAGAAATAGTATTTGGAGAGCTGGCAGAACGGCTATTGCACCAGTCTTGAAAACTGGCGGGCGTAAGCCCTTGGGGGTTCGAATCCCTCGCTCTCCGCAATTATAATTATCAAATTGCTTTTCGGGGTTCTTTTTACTTAATTAAATCAAACAAATTCAGCTCGGAGAGATGGCCGAGTGGTCCGTTCCGATCTGTGATCGGAACGAGATCTCGTCCCGACAAAGTCGGGACGGACTGAAGGCGCAAAGATGAAAGTTTTTGTTTATATCTTGTTCTCTGAAAAGTTTGGAAAGACTTATGTTGGTCAGACTTCTGATATTCAGAAAAGAATTACCATGCATAATGCTGGGCGAGTTAAGTCTACAAAAAGATATGCTCCTTGGAAGTTAATTCATTCAGAAGAATTTGATTCAAGGGGTGAAGCTATGGCAAAGGAAGAATGGTATAAATCTTCTTCTGGAAGGAAAAGTATACAAAAGTTTATTTAATTAATTTTTGAAATTGTAACATAATTCAGCTCGGAGAGATGGCCGAGTGGCTGAAGGCACAGGTTTGCTAAACCTGCATAGTGGGTAACTGCTATCGAGGGTTCGAATCCCTCTCTCTCCGCTTGTGAGATGAGTTATTTCGTTTATCTGCTTTGGTCGATTCGATCAAAACGCACATATGTCGGACAAACGGATGATATCGATAATCGCCTAAAACGACATAATGCAGGATATATTCGATCCACTAAAGCATATCGTCCTTGGGTATTGGTCCATATAGAATTGTATTCAACTCGTTCAGAAGCGATGAAGAGAGAAATATGGTTGAAGAGCCCGACAGGTAGGAAATCGATAGTTAAGATTATTGGAAAATGGCAAGAGAAAGGTTTGTCCGTTCCGTTGTCAGAGACAACGGAACGAGATCGCGATCCCGCAGGAGCGGGATCGGACTAAACCTGCATAGTGGGTAACTGCTATCGAGGGTTCGAATCCCTCTCTCTCCGCTGGTAAGATGAGTTATTTTGTATATCTGCTAAGGTCGATACGATCAAAGCAAACATATGTTGGACTAAACCTGCATAGTGGGTAACTGCTATCGAGGGTTCTCCCGGCAAGTCGGGACTCTCTCTCTGCAAAACTTTATTCCATGAAAATATGGAATATAGTTTTACTGGCAAGTCCTGAAAGATGGATAAGCG
Source organism: Ignavibacteriota bacterium (assembly GCA_963727825.1). GTDB lineage: Bacteria > Bacteroidota > Ignavibacteria > UBA10030 > UBA10030 > Fen-1298. The sequence goes on from CAVSHO010000007.1 coordinate 95,169, forward strand.
TCTCATATCTTCGGGACGCTTTTTTTGTATTAGAACAGGTTATCGGAAATGGGAAATCAAATTCGCGTTCGTTTTGCACCAAGCCCTACAGGATATTTACACGTAGGCGGGTTACGCACAGCATTATATAATTATCTATTTGCAAAACACTTTGGCGGTAAATTCATTCTTCGCATTGAAGATACTGATCAATCGCGCAAAGTTGAAGGTGCGGTTGAAAATTTGATCGAAACTCTGAAATGGTCTGGAATTGAATATGATGAAGGTCCTGACCGTGATGGTGGTCGTGGTCCGTATGTGCAATCTCAACGTTTAGAATTGTACCGCAAGTATGCACAAGAACTCATCAGCAAGGATAAAGCGTATCATTGTTTCTGTACATCTGAACGATTGCAGGAAGTTCGTAAAAAACAATTGGCCGCAAAACTTTCTCCTTCGTACGACCGCCATTGCCGAAATGTATCTCGAGAAGAAGCGGAACGCCGAGTTGCAGCAGGTGAGCAAAATGTCATCCGCATGAAAATACCACTCGAAGGTGAATTATCATTTGATGATGTTATTCGCGGCAAAGTAACCATTTCTCATAAGATGATAGACGATCAAGTGCTTATCAAGTCAGATGGATTCCCGACATATCACCTTGCAGTTGTTGTCGATGATCATTTAATGGGAATTACACACGTCATTCGCGGCGAAGAGTGGCTGTCGAGTGTCCCGAAACATATTCTGATATATAACTATTTCGGATGGGAATTGCCGGTGCTTGCGCATCTTCCATTGTTATTGAATCCTGATAAATCTAAACTCAGCAAGCGTCAAGGAGATGTAGCGGTAGAAGATTATCGTGCCAAAGGATATCTTAAGGAAGCGATCGTGAATTTTATTGCATTCCTCGGTTGGAATCCAGGCGATGAGCGGGAAATATTTTTAATGGAACAACTTATTCAAGAATTCACTTTAGATCGTGTCGGCAAGTCCGGTGCAGTATTCAATGTCGAAAAATTAAATTGGCTCAATCAACAGCATATCAAACTTAAATCGAACGAAGAACTTGCTCAACTCATCAAACCGGATCTTCAAGCTGCCCAATTAGCGAATATAAATAATGATTATTTTCTAAAAGTAATCAGTTTATTGAAAGAACGGCTGAACTTTCCGAAGAATTTTATTGAGATGAGCAAGTACTTCTTCCGTGACCCGGAATCTTTCGATGAAGCAGGATTGAAGAAATATTGGGAACCGGAGACAAGCGATCAACTAAAATTGCTCGCTGATCGTTTTGAGGCGCTTCTGGAATTTTCTCATGCTTCCGTCGAAGCAGCTTTACGGCAATTAGCCGAAGAGCTCCAGATTAAGCCAACTAAACTTATCCATCCTGCACGGCTGGCGCTTTCAGGAAGAACTATAGGCCCCGGATTATTTGAAATGATAGAATTACTTGGGAAAGAAACTGTCGTTCGGCGTTTGCGCCGCGCGATAGAAAAATTCAAAGCGATGTAAGTTGCCTTTCCGGCTTTGGTTCAATATATTCATCTGCTTTTAAAAGAACATTCTATGTCGATAAAACATGAAAAAAACTTTAGGTGTTATTCGTTTGCGCAATGCGGTCTTCTACGCATACCATGGCGTGCTTTTAGATGAACAAAACCTTGGCGGTAAGTTTGAGGTAGATGTAGATTTACATTGCGATCTTTCGCGCGGGGCAAAGAGCGATCACCTTGAAGATACTGTCAATTACGAACGTGTTTATGATTGTATTCGCACGCTGGTGCTTGAGAAAAAACATTTACTGCTTGAATCGCTTGCAAGTGCAATTGGTAAAGGTATTCTAAAAAACTTTTCCAAAGTGCATTCCGTGACTGTAAAAGTTCGCAAACCAGGCGCACCTGTTAAGGGTATTATTGATTATGTGGAAGTGGAACTCATTGAGACGCGGAGGTAGCAGAAAGAGATGAGTCGGATTTTTATTGGATTAGGATCGAACCTTGGTGACCGAGCAAAGTATCTGCGTAGAGCGCTTTCGGAGTTAAAAAATTTACACCAGACAACTGTCAAGAAATATTCATCGGTTTATGAAACTGAACCGGTGGGAGTAAAAGGACAACCAAAATTTCTCAATATGGTCGCTGAGATAGATTCCAAGCTGCGTCCCGATGATCTTGTGCGCGAAATGAAAGAAATTGAGCATCGCGTCGGAAGAACGTTACGCGAACATTGGGGACCGCGAGAAATTGATCTTGATCTACTTTATTATGGTGGTGAAATGCTGAATGAGACAGCATTGCAGGTGCCACATCCGGAAATATCCAACCGTAGGTTCGTTCTTCTACCTCTAAAAGAAATTGCCCCGGAATTTCAAGATCCCTTACGGCATCTAAGTGTTGAAGAACTTCTCCAACGCTGTTCTGATACCAGTGCTGTGCGGAAAACTACTCAACAAATATCTTTGCAGGCAAAGGTATGACAACTCAACTTCCTTCTGAAATTCATTATATCGCAATTGAAGGAGTCATCGGCGTTGGGAAAACAACATTGGCTCGGATGCTATCTGATCGATTAGGTGCTCGTTTGGTACTGGAAAAATTCGAGGAAAATCCTTTCCTGCCGGATTTTTATAAGGACCCGGAACATTATGCTTTTCAAACTCAAATATTTTTTCTGCTCAGCCGGTATCGGCAGCAGCAGGAATTATTCCAAGCTGATCTTTTCCACTCGCACATTGTATCCGATTACATTTTTGAAAAAGATAAAATTTTTGCATACCTAACGCTGCGCGATGATGAATTGAAATTATACGAAAATTTGCTAGGTGCTGTAGAGAAAACGATTCCGCCTCCCGACCTTGTTATTTATCTTCAATCAAGCAACGACCGCCTAATGGCAAACATCAAGAAACGCGGGCGAGAGATGGAAAAGTACATGTCGGATGAATATATTAAAGAACTGAATGAAGCGTATAACTATTTCTTTTTCCGATACAAATCTACGCCTCTACTTATTGTCAAAGCTACGGATATTGACTTTGTTAATAATCCAGAACATTTTGAAGATCTGCTGACTCAAATATTACGTCCGAATAGAGCGCCGGTAGAATATTATAATCCGCTTGTTAAGAAGTAGTATGATTCGTTTATTCATAATTGTTCTTTTCCGTTTTTTCGTAACAGCGCTTGTTATTTACTTAATACTTACCTTCTTGAGAAAGATTATCCGGACCTTACAAGGATATTCTAAACCTCCGCTACAAAAGCCTCAACAGCAGAAACGGCCAAAAGTAAAAGAGGAGTACAAAGACGTCAAAGATGCCAAATTTGTCGAACTACCGAATAAACATACCGAAGATAATCAAGATTCACATAAATGAATTGTTCCTCTACAGTCCATCATTTTGTTTGAACAAGTCCGGTTAGTTCCCTATATTTTGCAAACATCTTCTATCACTTTGAATGGCATCGTATGGCACGAATCTATATCAACGAATTATTCCAGCATGTTGGTGAAGAAGTTCAACTGTATGGATGGGTATATAACAAACGCTCCAGTGGAAAAGTAAAGTTTCTCATTCTAAGAGACGGCACAGGCATTGCTCAAGCTGTGATTGTGAAAGGACAAGTACCGGATGAAGTGATTAACGTATTTGAATCGTTGACACAGGAGTCTTCATTATCAATTCGAGGAAAGGTTAGAAAAGAAGACCGCGCTCCCGGTGGATATGAATTGGATTTGATTGATATTCCAAAGGTCTATCAAATTGCTCATGAATATCCAATCACTCCTAAAGAGCATGGGATCGAATTCCTGGCAGACCGGCGCCATCTATGGCTGCGCTCGACACGACAGCATGCAATTATACGCGTGCGGCATCGTATCATTAAAGCTATTCGTGATTTCTTTGATGGACGTGGATTTACGCTTGTCGATTCGCCAATCCTGACTCCTGCGGCCTGCGAGGGAACTTCAACTCTTTTTGATACCGATTACTTTGATCTTGGAAAAGCATATCTCACACAATCGGGACAATTGTATGCAGAAGCAAGCGCTATGGCAATGGGAAAAGTGTATTGCTTTGGCCCAACATTCCGTGCGGAAAAATCGAAAACGCGCCGCCACTTGACAGAATTTTGGATGGTTGAACCGGAAGTAGCCTTTAACGATTTGAACGATAATATGGATCTGGCAGAAGATTTTTTAGAATACATTGTTCAAAGTGTTTTGAAAGATTGTTTGCCGGAATTGAAAGTGCTGGAGCGTGATATTACAAAACTCCAGAATGTAAAAAAACCATTGCCGCGTATTACGTATGATGAAGCAGCGAAAATTCTTATTGATAAAGGATTGCCGTTCGAGTGGGGAAATGATCTTGGAGGAACAGATGAGACTGTTGTTTCCGAACGGTTCGATCGTCCGGTAATGGTGCATCGTTATCCGTCTGAGGTCAAAGCATTTTATATGAAACGCGATCCGGATAACCCGAAAGTTGCTCTTGCAGTCGATGTGCTTGCGCCGGAAGGATACGGCGAAATTATCGGCGGCAGTCAACGCGAAGATGATTTGGATGTTCTACTGGCGCGTATCAAGGAACATAAACTTCCGCAGGAAGCATTCGAATGGTACATCGATTTGCGGCGCTTCGGCAGTGTTCCGCATTCTGGATTTGGACTTGGTATAGAACGTACCGTTGGTTGGATATGTGGGTTAGAGCATGTGCGCGAAACTATTCCGTTCCCGCGCATGATTTATCGTAATACTCCTTAACCGGACAATACATTCCACCTACCATTTTTCATAATGTTGTTTTTATTAGGGATTGAATATGCTTAAAGTCAAAAACTTACGAAAAGAGTACGATACCGTCGTCGCAGTAGATGGCGTTTCGCTGGAAGTAAAACGCGGTGAGCTATTCGGCTTGCTCGGCCCCAATGGAGCCGGCAAAACGACAACCATTCGCACGGTGCTGAACATCATTAAGCCGGACAGCGGCGAGATCACATTTAACGGCAAACCGTTCACCAAGGAAATGTGGAACATTATAGGTTACTTGCCGGAAGAACGAGGATTGTACCGCAAGAGCAAAATTATTAATACAATTCTTTACTTCGCATCGCTTAAAGGATATTCTGATAAGCAAGCGAAGCCGCTGGCGTATTATTGGCTAGAACGATTTGGACTGAAAAACGAAGGACATAGGAAAATAGAAGAGCTGTCGAAAGGAAATCAGCAAAAAGTTCAATTGATCCTTTCCATTCTTCACCGTCCGGAATTGTTGATTCTTGATGAACCATTCACTGGACTTGATCCCGTCAACCAGGTTCTTTTAAAAGATATTTTGATAGAGCTTCGCCAGCAGAATACCGCCATTGTTTTCTCTACGCATCAAATGGAACAAGTGGAAAAAATGTGCGACAACATTTGTTTGATCAATAAGGGGAAACCTGTGCTCAGCGGAGAATTATATGAGATCAAGAAACAATATGGAACGAATTCCATCCACCTTGAATATGAAGGCGATGGTGAATTCCTGAAAAGCTTTAGTTTTATTCGCCGGGCGGACGTGTATCAGAATTATGCTGAGCTTGAACTTACTGATATTTCCAAGAGCAATGAATTGCTTGCAAATCTCAATGGAAAATTATCGCTGAGAAAATTTGAGATTGTCGAACCTTCCCTGAATTCTATTTTTATTAATGTTGTTGGCGGCCCTCAAGAAATTGAACAAGCGAGCGAGAAGCCGATACCTGTTTCTCAGATTCAACAAAAATCAACCAACGATCTTGTTATGAAGGATGGGCGAGTTCGGAAAGCACTATTTTTATTTGTAGGAATGGGGATTCTTGCCATTTTCTTCACTGTCTCTGCTTTTCTTCGGCCGAATCCAGAACTTCTATCAATCGGAATCCCGTACGCTTTGGTCGTCATAAGCGGCGTCCGCTTTATACAGACGAAGAAGAAAGTTGAGCGAGAATTCATAGCGAAAACATCGCGGGAGGAACGGTTATGAAATCTAAAGCGTTTCAGGTAGCAGTATGGGAATTTAGCGAAAAGGTGAAGTCTAAAGCGTTCATTATCTCGCTTGTTGTTATGCCGGTTATTATGGTTCTCTTTGGCGTTTTACCGGGATTGCTTGTATCGCGGCCTGATACAACTGCGACTGTCGTTGGTATTATTGATGAAACCAATAGCATTGTCGGTCCGCTTGCCAAAAGACTTGACGAAAAATTTAAATTACCTGATGGTCAACCAAACTATGTAATAAAGAATTTAAGTTTACAAGGCGCTATTGAAAAAAAGAAAGTGGCGGCCAATCGAATGGTAACAGCAGGAGATATTACAGGTTATTTCTATTTTCCTTCAGCCATCTTCGATAGCGGTAAAGTTGAGTATCGATCAGAAAATGTGAGTAATATAAAAATTCAAGAACGATTTTCTCGTACAATAGAAGAAGTAATCGTTGAAAGCCGGATTCTGAAGCAGGGATTAGATCCTGCGATTATCAAGAAGATTACTGCAGATGTCAATGTAAGATCCATCAAAGTTTCCGAAAAAGGCGATGAAAAGGAAACTGGTTTTCTTGAGACATTTTTTAGTGGTTATATAGTTATTATGATGCTCCTTTTTTTAGTAATGACGTCAGGCCAGCTACTCATAAGGAGCGTTGTAGAAGAAAAAACGAACCGTGTTATTGAAGTGCTGCTATCATCCTGTTCTGCACGAGATTTAATGGTGGGAAAAATTTTTGGACTTAGCGGGCTTGGTATTGTGCAAATGCTGATTTGGGGGATGATCGGCTTCGCAGTATCATTAAAAACAGGGGCAAACATCTTCACAACAATAAATCTGATGCTTTCACTTGTCTATTTTATTCTGGGATATATTTTTTATTCTGCAATTTTCGTTGCAGCCGGTTCTCCAGTGACTACCGAACAGGAAGCGCAGCAAATCACATCGTATGTGAGCTTATTACTTATTTTCCCAATGATTATCGCAATGCCTGTGATGCAAAATGCAAATTCAGTTTGGATAAAGGTGTTATCTTTTATTCCATTGCTTACACCAACATTAATGGTTTTGCGAATCTCCGTGCAAATGCCGGCGGCATGGGAAATATTAAGCACAATGGCATTTCTCCTTCTTTCTTCCATTGTCATGATGTGGGCGGCGGGGAAAATATTCCGCGTAGCAGTTTTATCATACGGGAAGCGGCCGACACTGCCAGAACTTTTTCGCTGGGTGCGTGAAAAATAAGATTTGATTCATCAATTAATTATTGGATTGAATCTGTGACACTCGAAGAAATACTATTTTATATTTTTGCAGCAGGAGGTATTGTCTCCGCATTGCTCGTTGTGACGAGGCGTAATCCTATCGTCTCTGCGGTATATCTCATAGTGAATTTTTTCTGCCTTGCCGGTATTTATCTGACATTGCATGCGCAGTTCATTGCCGTCATCCAAATTCTTGTGTATGCGGGCGCTATTATGGTTTTGTTTGTATTCGTAATTATGCTGCTCAATCTTGGCGACGAGCGCCGTTTACGAGATGGATTCACTTGGAAAAAAGTTGTGGCTGGCGGCCTCGGTTTCGGCGTCTTAATGGAATTGATTTACATATTTATGATGCAAACCAGAACGCCATCAATCGAAATGGAGCGTGCCACGAATATAGGGACAGTGGAGGCAGTCGGACGTGTGCTTTTCACGCGCTTTCTGTTTCCATTCGAAGTGACATCCCTATTACTCACGGCGGCGATTGTTGGTGCTATTGTTCTTGCGAAGAAGAAGCTCGACTAGTGTTTTTTATTCATCTATAATTTTGCATTTAAACATTTTTCATTGATTATGGTTCCGTTAAATTCATATTTGATTCTAAGCGCTGTTATGTTCATTGTTGGTGCATTAGGCGTGGTTACGCGACGAAATGCAATTATTGTGTTCCTGTCAATCGAGTTAATGTTGAATTCCGTCAATCTGACTCTTGTTGCTTTCTCAGCATTTTTCGGAGATGCAACCGGCCAAGTACTCGTTTTCTTTGTAATGACGGTAGCGGCAGCGGAAGCGGCAGTCGGTCTTGCAATAGTTATCGCTCTTTTCCGGCGTAAACAAACAATAAATTTAGATGAAATCAATATTATGAAGTGGTAATGAAAAGTAAAATGGTAAAATGAAAAATTAAAAAGTAGGTAGAAAAAAATATTCTAATACCTAGCTCCTAAATCCTAAATTAACATGTTTTCATACGCACCACTAATTATAGTCTTTCCACTTATCGGATTTTTCATTCTTGGCTTTTTCGGTTCGCGGATGAAAAATGAAAAACTCATTGGTACAATTGGCAGCGGTACAGTAGGATTTTCCTTCCTTCTTGCTTTAATCCTTTTCATACAGATGTTGGGCATTGAACCGGGACAGCGAAAGCAGTCGGTGGAATTATTCACATGGCTCTCAACGTTCACTGGTTCAACAAGCTCGCTCACTGTTAATGTCGCTTATCAAATTGATCAGTTATCAATTCTGATGACACTCATTGTAACAGGAATAGGATTCCTAATTCATATTTATTCCATCGGTTATATGCATAACGATGTCGGTTTCTGGCGTTTCTTTGCTTATATGAATCTCTTTATCTTTGCTATGCTGAATCTTGTTCTTGCCGATAATTTTCTATTAATGTTCCTCGGCTGGGAAGGTGTTGGGCTTTGTTCCTATTTGTTGATTGGATTCTGGTACGAAAAGAAATATGCATGCGACGCCGCAAAGAAAGCATTCATCGTCAATCGTATCGGCGACTTCGGATTCATTCTCGGTATGCTATTGATTTTTTCCACATTTGGCAGTTTGAACTTCAGCACAGTGTTTAACTCAGCATCGCTACTATCGGTAGGGAATATGACTGCTTTATGGATTACTATGCTGCTTTTCATAGGTGCGATGGGTAAGTCGGCACAGATTCCTTTATATGTCTGGCTGCCTGATGCAATGGCTGGCCCTACGCCAGTGAGCGCATTGATCCATGCAGCAACTATGGTAACTGCCGGTGTGTATATGGTTGCACGCTGTTCAATTCTTTTCGCACTTGCTCCGGTGACAATGGAATTTATTGCAATCGTTGGTGCAGTAACGGCTGTGTTCGCGGCGACTATTGGCTTGGTGCAGAACGATATCAAGAAAGTTCTTGCGTATTCCACAATCAGCCAGCTTGGATATATGTTTCTTGCGATGGGCGTTGCGGCATTCAGTGCCGGCATTTTTCATTTAATGACTCACGCATTTTTCAAAGCGCTCCTATTTCTTGGTTCCGGTGCAGTCATACATGCGATGAACGATGAGCAGGATATTCAGAAGATGGGCGGATTAAAAGAATACTTGCCTATAACATATAAAACATTTCTGATAGGCGCGATTGCAATTTCGGGTATCCCGCCTTTCGCCGGATTTTTTAGTAAAGATGAAATTCTCTGGAGGGCGTTTAGCAGCGAGCAAGGATCCTGGGTATTATGGCTTCTTGGAGTATTTGGAGCGGCAATGACGGCGTTCTATATGTTTCGCCTTGTGATACTTACATTTGAAGGCAAGAAGCGATTCTCCACCAAAGTCGGATCCGCCTCTGGCGGAGATACTCATCGAATAAATCCCCATGAAGCACCAAAGATAATGACTATACCACTCATTATTCTTGCTATATTGTCGATAGTTGGAGGGTTTGTCGGTATCCCGCACGCAAGCGTTATCGAGAATTGGCTTGAACCTGTCTTCTCACCGGCACAATATAAATTACTCTCAGGTGAACATTCCGGTGGATTGATGGAATATTTGTTGATGTTTATTTCAGTTGCAATAGCTGTCTCTGGCATATATGCGGCGCGTTGGATATATCTACGGCGTGTAGAACTTTCTATGTCTCTTATTAAACGATATCCTCGAATTTATCGCACGTTACTCAACAAATATTATGTGGATGAAATTTATGATGCAGTGATTGTTGATCCTACAACGAAAATAGCAAATGATATACTCTGGAAGGCGATGGATGTTACAATGATTGACGGATCGGTCAATGGCTTAGCGAAGTGTGTTGGCGGTATTGGTCAAGTCTTGAGGAAAATTCAAAATGGTGTGGCGCAATCGTATGCAGTGGTATTCGTCGGTGGTATTCTTTTTGTGATTACATGGCTGTTGTTGAGATAATAAAAATGGAATTGATGCGATGATTTCTGAATTCATCCTGACGATAACAATATTTCTTCCGTTATTTTTTGCTATTGTCATTCTGTTCCTTCCAGAAAAAAACGAGCGTGTTATCAAGCTGGTTGGATTTGGAGGAACAGCACTGACTTTCATTGTCTCGCTTGTTCTTTATTTTGGATTTGATGCAACCGTTTTGGGATTTCAATTCCAACAAAAAACTATCTGGATAAGCAGTTTGAATATCAGCTATCATGTTGGCATTGATGGAATGTCGCTGTTGTTGATTCTACTAACAACATTCCTGACGTCAGTAGCACTCTTAGGGTACATGGAATTCCATTCAGAAGCAGATTAAAAAATATACTGCGATGGTGCTATTGCTGGAAGTTGGGATGATTGGCGTATTTGCATCGCTCGATTTGTTTCTCTTCTATATTTTCTGGGAAGCAATGCTTATTCCGATGTACTTTATTATCGGAATTTGGGGCGGACAAAACCGTATTTACGCTGCGGTAAAATTCTTCCTCTATACTTTATTTGGCAGCGTGTTGATGCTTGTCGCAATTATTTCGCTTGCGTTTTTTGCATCTACTGTTCCCGGCGGAAAATTTACGACTGATTTGCTTGATCTCTATCGGTTTGCACCGCTGTTTCCTGTCAACTTGCAGATGTGGATGTTTGCAGCGTTCGGATTAAGTTTTGCCATCAAAATTCCATTGTGGCCGTTGCATACGTGGCTACCTGATGCACATGTCGAAGCACCGACCGCTGGCAGTGTGATTCTTGCCGGCGTATTGTTAAAGATGGGCACGTACGGTTTTATCCGTTTCAATCTGCCTCTCTTCGCCGAAGCATCGCTGCGTGCAATACCACTTATGTGCACACTCGCTGTCATCGGAATCGTATATGGTGCATTGTTAGCTATGGTGCAAACCGACATAAAGAAACTTGTTGCGTATTCATCTGTCTCGCACTTGGGATTTGTAATGCTCGGAATATTTTCGATGACGGAAGAAGGATTACAAGGCGCAATCATTCAAATGATTAATCATGGGCTTTCGACAGGTGCACTTTTCTTGCTCGTCGGCATGCTTTACGATCGTACGCACACGCGGTTGATTGCAGACTACGGCGGAGTAGCGAAGCTTATGCCGATCTTTGCGACCTTTTTCATGATTATTTCCTTTTCATCTATCGGCTTACCTGGATTAAATGGTTTCATTGGTGAATTCTTGATAATGATAGGTTCGTTCAAATCCACTTTGATAGACAATCGAATATTTACCGTTGTCGCTGGACTTGGTATTATCTTCTCGGCTGTATATATGTTGTGGATGTATCAGCGGGTGATGTTTGGACCTGCACGCCAAGATGGCCTTTATGGCGGACATCATCTTACCGATTTGACGAAACGAGAAATCGCTGTTTTTATTCCGATTGTACTCTTCATCGTTTGGATTGGTATTTATCCGAAGCCTTTCCTTAGCAAATCCGCTCAATTGGTGAAACACACGGTCGAGCAGATGGAAAGCGTGAAGCGTGGATCGCAGATACGATTCATCGGTTCATTACAAATTCAATCTGAAAATAAATGAAATCACAAACTAGAAATATTGTTTGGAAATTTGCAATCGCAGCCGTAATTGTAATGGTGCTGTATAATTCTTTTGGAGGTTATCTAACTACAATAGAAGTAGTGCCTGTAAACGCATGGTTTATAACCCCGTTTATTCTGTTGCTCTTAGCAATTGCTGTTATGCCATTTATTAACAGGAATTGGTGGGAAAAGAATTATCCGCTTGTTGCGTACACCTTGGGATTTATTGCGGTTTTCTATTATGCATTCTCGCTTCACAACACTCCGCGCCTTTTTCTGACATCGTATGAATACCTAAGTTTTATCTCGCTTATTGGATCGTTGTTCGTCGTGTCGGGCGGAATTCATATTCGATTACGCGGGAAGTCAACACCGATAGGAAATGTTGCATTACTCGCGACTGGTGCGGCTGTTGCAAATATTCTTGGCACTACTGGTGCTTCAATGCTGCTTATTCGTCCATTTTTGCGAATCAACAAATACCGTATTAAAGGTTATCACGTTGTATTTTTTATTTTTCTCGTAAGCAACATTGGCGGTGCTTTAACACCAATTGGCGACCCGCCGTTATTTCTTGGTTTTCTAAAAGGTATTCCTTTTTTCTGGATAATCACTCGTATCTCCACGATCTGGATATTGACAATAGGAATGATCCTGCTCGTATTTTATCTGATAGATACGTACAACTTTCAGAAAGAATCGATTAAGGTAAAGAAATTAGCTGCTGAGATAGACGAGCCGGAAGTATCCGGATTACATAATATCATATTTCTTTTAATCATTATTGCAGCAGTTTTCATAGAATCGCCTGCACCTTTGATGCTAAGAGAAGCTATTATGTGGAGCGCAGCGCTTGCATCGTTCCTGACAACAAAAAAAGAAATTCACCAGAAGAATGATTTTGACTTTGTGCCGTTGAAAGAGGTAGCAATATTGTTCGCCGGGATTTTTGCTACTATGATTCCAGCGCTTGACTGGCTGCAATTGCATGCAGCAAGCATTGGCATTGTAACGCCAGGACAATATTTTTGGGGATCAGGAATATTATCAAGCGTACTCGATAATGTGCCGACATATTTGAATTTTCTAACCGCAGCGTTCGGATTGCACGGCGCGAATGTGGACAATGTGCAGCATATGAACTTGGTGCTTGGCCTGACAACTCCATCAGCGTCTGGTTTGCCAAACCCACTACAAACTGGTGCAATGGAGATTACATCGCAAACTTGGCGCTATGTACAGGCGATTTCAATAGGCGCCGTATTTTTTGGCGCAACCACATATATCGGTAATGGGCCGAATTTTATGGTGAAATCAATTGCTGAACAATCTGGAGTTCAGTGCCCAAGCTTCTTCGGCTATATATTTAAATACTCTTTGCCGATATTGTTTCCAATATTTGTATGTATCTGGTATATCTTTTTTAGAGTGTAGCTGTAATTTCATACTGTGCTATTATGATTATGAATTCTTATTTAAATGATATTTTTTCCAACGCGCCTGTAATGATTGTGATAGTGACAGCGCTTGCGGCTATGATAGTGGAAGCTACACACCGAACTAAACCGGTCGTAACTTGGTATGTCAGCTTGACTGGATTAGCCGTAGCTGCATTATTCGCTGTTGCGAATTTAAGTGTAGAAGGCCAAAGTTTTGGTGGCATGGTTCGACATGGCGGTTATGCAAATTTTTTCGGTACGCTATTTTGCATTGTTGCATTCATGACAGTCATACTTTCACGCAATTATTTTGAACAGCAGAAATATCATCGCGGAGAATTCTATATCCTTCTGCTTTTTACCACAGTTGGTATGATGTTGATTGCTTCTGCTAATGATCTCATAATTCTTTTCCTTGGTATCGAATTAATGTCGGTTTGTCTATATGTGTTGGCAGGATTTATTCGTACCAAGGACCGTGCAAATGAGGCAGCGTTAAAGTATTTTCTGCTTGGCGCGTTCTCAACCGGATTTCTCCTCTATGGCATCGCGCTTATCTATGGCGCGGTTGGCACAACAAATCTTCTGATGATTCAAAACGTATTCGCTGTTGTATCGACTAATCCTATTGTTTGTAATCGGCTCCGGATTATTAATTATTGGGTTGGCATTCAAAGTAGCTGCAGTACCGTTCCACATGTGGGCACCGGATGTGTACGAAGGCGCACCGACAACTGTAACGGCGTTTATGTCAACAGGAGTGAAAGCGGCAGCATTTGCGGCGTTCATCACAGTGTTCATCCGCACATTTGATTTTCTTGGCGGACGAGTAAATGAACTTATCGCTATTCTTGCCGCAGCATCAATGATTCTTGGCAATATAGTCGCGATTGCACAAACAAATATCAAACGGATGCTCGCATATTCAAGTATTGCGCATGCCGGATATATGCTCTCCGGTATCGCCGCCGGTACACTCGATGGACAGGTGGGTGTGATGTTTTATCTCGTCGCATATTCGATGATGAATCTCGGCGCTTTCGCCATCGTTAGTTTTATGGAACGAGAAGATGATAAAAATCTTTCGCTTGATGATTATATCGGATTAAGCCGTCAACAGCCTTTATTGGCTTTACTTATGGCTGTTTTTATGTTTGCGCTGGCTGGAGTTCCGCCATTTGCCGGATTCTTCGGCAAGTATTATGTCTTCTTAGCTGCAATTAAATCACAAATGACGTGGCTGGCAATTATAGGCGTGCTTACGAGTCTTGTGTCTGCGTATTATTATTTACGTGTCGTAGTATTGATGTATTTCCGGGAAGGGCATGCTGATGTTGTTTGCAAGCCATCGCGGGCAGCATTGGCGGTGGTTGTGGCATGTGCGGTTGCTGTGCTCACGTTTGGACTATTTCCTTCATTCATTATTCAAGTTGCTCAACGTTTCTTTTAATTCACGAAACGGAGTTTTCTTATGCAACGCATAGTTTCAGCTGAAGAAATGCGATGGTGCGATGAAACCACCATCAACACCTACGGCGTCCCCGGATTATTATTGATGGAGAATGCCGGACGCGGTGTGGTCGAAGTCATAAAACACAGAAATACCGCACTTGAATCCAAAAAGATTCTCGTTGTTTGCGGCAAAGGTAATAATGGCGGCGATGGATTCGTTATCGCACGATTGCTTTCAAATTCATGCATGCAGATAAATGTCCTGCTGATGGCGTCACCATCTGAATTAAAGGGAGATGCAAAAAAGAATTTCATAATTTTGCAAAAGTTTGCCAAGAAATCACCTCATAAAATCACAATTCACCGATTTTCAAAAAGAGTTCTCTCGTCAATTCCCAAACCCGATATCATTGTAGATGCTATATTTGGTACTGGTTTCTCTGGCTCTGTCCGCAAACCATTTACAGACGTCATCGACTGGATGAATAAACAAGGAACACAAATTGTTGCGGTGGATATTCCTTCCGGTGTAAATGGGACAACCGGAGTAGTTGAGAATTGTGCAGTGCGAGCCAATATTACGGTGACATTCGGATCTATCAAATCCGGATTGCTTTGCAATCAGGGACGCGAGTTGGTTGGCTCTGTCTTTGTGATAGATATCGGAATTCCAGACTCGATTATAAAAGATAAACGATTGCGAACTTCTCTTGTTGAACAAATGGATGTGCGCCGGGTTATTCCGGAGAGATCGATGCACGCGCATAAGTATAGTGTCGGCAAAGTGCTGGTGCTTGCCGGTTCAAAAGGACTGACAGGTGCGGCAGCGTTATGCAGTACATCTGCAATGCGTGCCGGTGCCGGTGCGGTTATGCTTGGAACACCAGAACCGGTGTACCCAATTCTTGCGCGCAAGCTGACTGAGGCGATGACTTTTCCACTTCCAGCAACGAGTGATGGAACATTAAGTCTTGATGCGTTTGATGGAATTCTCGAAAAACTTTCCTGGGCGGATATGCTTGTAATTGGGCCAGGATTGTCTCAAAATCTTGAAACTCAGAAATTAATTTTCAAACTCCTACTTGAATATCGCGGAAAAATATTAGTTGACGCCGATGGATTAAATGCAATTGCCGTGAATGGAATTTCAAAGCTTCGATCCGCACGCGCGCAATTTATACTCACGCCGCACGTTGGAGAATTCTCGCGTCTCACAGGATTGCTATCGATCGAAGTTGAGCATCGCCGAATAGAAGCAGCTTATGCTTTAGCAAAGAAAATTGGCGCAACGGTTGTGCTCAAAGGTGTTCCAACTGTTACTGCATCAATGGAAGGAATTTGTTTCCTCAACTCAACAGGAAATCCGGGCATGGCTACTGCGGGTTCGGGCGATGTGCTCTCCGGAATTATTGCCGGTTTATGGGCGCAGGGAATGTCGGATGTAGAAGCCGCTTTTGCCGGTGTGTACTTCCACGGGCTATCGGGAGATCTTGCCGCAAAGGAAATGGGAGTGCGAGGCCTTCTGGCAAATGATCTTATTGATTATTTACCTGCCGCGATGAAATTATCGTAACCTTCCGAGGTCTCGATAGGTCTTAAATGACCTTCGGAAGGTTCTTGGGAGGTATCACAAAACATGAAATATAAGGACCAATCATACTACCATATTTACAATAGGGGCGCGCATAAAGAGAATATTTTCTTCTCCGATGAGCATTACCTTCGGTGTCTGAACCTTTTAGAGAAATATTCCACAAAATATTCGGTATCGATCATTGCTTATTGTCTTATG
Source organism: Ignavibacteriota bacterium (assembly GCA_963727825.1). GTDB lineage: Bacteria > Bacteroidota > Ignavibacteria > UBA10030 > UBA10030 > Fen-1298. The sequence continues at coordinate 111,630 of CAVSHO010000007.1, forward strand.
CCCAATCATTATCATTTGGTAATTCGGCAAAATGAGAACGGTTCAATCTCTCGTTGCATTCAAACTACGTTCAATGCGTGTTCACAAACGGTTAATCTGATGGAGCAGCACAGCGGTACCTTATTCCAGGGAAAGGCAAAGGCAAAACAGATCGATTCGGAATCCTCTCTGATACAGGTAATTCGTTACGTGCATCTTAATCCGGTAAGAGCCGGATTTGTGCAAAGACCGGAAGATTGGCACTTTTCTGATTATCTCGATTGGATTCTGTCACCTTCCGAAGGTCACGGTAGATCTGAATTGACCTTCGGAAGGTCATCAATGTGTAATACTTATTTTGCAAATGTGGAAGATTATAAGCAATTTGTCGGAGGAATACCAGACGATGCAGAAAGAGAATGACCTTCAAAAGTTTTTATTTGATGAAAAATAATGTCCGTTACCTTCCGAAGGCCAGTTACCTTCCGAAGGACACAGCGAACCGAACAGTTCCTTCGGAAGGTTGCCTACCTGCTACGATGCAACTAATTTAGGCGGACTCTGCGTTCATCACGATCGTGAAGACAATAATCTAATCTACGAGATAATGGCTTGCTATTATGCTTCCATTCGTTTTATTGGAAAATATTTGGTAATTTAAAAATGCTTGTTATAGCTTCATTAAAGGGACATGGCAAAGTCAATACCAGCGATAGTAACACCTAAGCTTCTCAAATGGGCACGGGAAGAAACTGGCTTTTTACTAGAAGATGTAGCAGAAAAGCTCAAGCGACCGTTTGAAGAAATCCGTTCTTGGGAAACCAATAAAGAGACTCCGCCAACCCTACGACAAGCAGAAAAGCTTGCGAAACTTTACCGAACATCATATTCTGTTTTTACATTACCAGAACCTCCAAGAACAATACCACTTGCAACAGAGTACAGGCGATTACCGAATGTTATCCCAGGAGAAGAATCTCCGGACCTTCGATTTGCGTTGCGGGAGTTATTGTTCCGCAGGCGCGTTGCTCTGGAACTCATGGAAGAAATGGGAAATATATCAGAGAGATTTTCTCTCACCGCCAGACTCTCCGAAAATTCAGAAGAGATGTCAAAACGTATTCGCAAATTACTTGGCATTTCGATTGAACTACAACACAAGTGGGAAAACGATTCGCAAGCATGGAAAGCTTGGAGAGATGCAATAGAAGCACTGGACGTATTAGTCTTTGTATTTTCGGATGTTGATCAAGAAGAGGTGCGGGGAGTATCACTTTTTCATTCCACGCTTCCGGTTATTGGCGTTAACAGCAAAGAAATTCCTTCTTCACGGCCGTTCACATTACTGCATGAGTTTATTCATATCCTTTTCGCAAATGGTGAAGAAGAAAAAGCGGCACAGGATGAGAAACGAACAGAAGCTGAGTGGAAGAAACTAGAAGAATTTACTGAAAAGATAGCCGGTGGAATTTTAATGCCTTTGGAGTATATACTTACAGAAGAAATGGTGAAAACGCGATCAGCTTCTGCTATTTGGAGTATAGAGGAGATTCAAAGATTAGCACGACGCTATAAGGTAACACCGAAAGCATTTGCTACACGGTTGCTTTCTATTGGGAAAATGAATCCAGCTTCATATCACCAATGGAACGATGATTGGAGAAAATATATTGAAAATCATCCTTTCAAAGGCGGTGGAATTGCAACTCCAGCAGAAAAAGCATTGAATAAGAATGGAACAGCATATACCACGTTAGTAATTGATGCACTCAACATGGAACGCATTACGCCGGTTGAAGCATCGAGGTATTTAAATCTCCATTATCCACACGTAGAGGAATTGCGGCTTCATTTTTCATTCGGAAGGCCATTACCAACTTATAGGAAAACGAAAGGGGAAGGCTAATGTATTCTGTCGATACTAATATTTTTGTTGATTGGTGGGAAAGACGTTATCCACCGGATGTTTTCCCCTGTGTCCAAAAAGCAATGGAACTTCTTGTCAGTCAAGATAAACTATTAGCGCCTGAAAGAGTCCTAGAAGAAATAATTGGGAATGTTGGATCAAAAGATTTACAGAATTGGGCAAAACAGCACAAATCCATTTTTGTACCACATGAAACTGATTTACAATTAGAAGCTCAGCAAATTCTTATAGATTATCCTGATCTTATTGATACAACAACACCATTTGATGAAGCCGATCGCTGGGTAATTGCACTTGCAAAAATTAACAACTTTGTGGTTGTTACCCACGAGACTTCGGTACGGAAAAAGAAAAACCCACTGCGCAAACTATACATTCCCGATGTATGTCGATTGCTTGGTATCCGATGTGTAGAATTTCTTGAATTAATGCGAATGGAAGGTTGGAATTTTTAACTATATTCTCTTTTTGTTATTCAGTATCCAACTTTCTGAGAATTGGATTCCTCAACATTAAACCATTTGACAACTGCCCATTTTCTGTCTATATTTTATTAGAAGAAATTGAAATAATCTCTTATTCAGCCGCAGGAATTCTCTTCTGCGGTTTTTTAATAGATAGGTGCATTTGAAATTTAAACGCATTGCGCAAGACGGAAAAGCTCGTGCCGGTGTCCTTGAGACCGATCATGGTGTGATTGAAACACCCGTTTACATGCCGGTTGGAACGCAAGGAACCGTTAAGGCAACGGAACAACGCGAACTGATCGAGCTTGGAGCGCAAATCATTCTTGGCAACACGTACCATCTGTATCTGCGGCCGGGGATGGATGTTATTGAGCAAGCTGGCGGTTTGCACCGCTTCATGAATTGGCAAAAACCAATTTTATCGGATAGCGGTGGATTTCAGGTGTTTAGCCTGACTGCCTTGCGGGATATTGCAGATAACGGCGTTACGTTTCGTTCGCATCTCGACGGTTCGCCGCACGTCTTTACGCCGGAGAGTGTCATTCAAATTGAGCGGCAGCTTGGTTCGGATATTATGATGGTGTTCGATGAATGCACACCGTATCCTTGCGAATTTGAATACGCAAAAAAATCGAACGAGCTAACATTGCGTTGGGCTGAACGCTGCAAAATAGCGGCGGAAGAACAGCCTGCTCTTTATGGACATTCACAAGCGCTCTTTGGAATCGTGCAAGGAAGTGTGTATCCGGAAATCCGCGAGATGAGCGCACGCGCGCTGACTCAATTAGAATTTGACGGTTATGCAATCGGCGGGCTGGCGGTTGGCGAGCCGATGGAAGAAATGTATAAGATTACGGATTTTACCGAACAATTTCTTCCTGCTGATAAACCGCGGTACTTAATGGGAGTAGGAACACCGGAGAATATTTTAGAATCAATTGAACGCGGTATTGATATGTTCGATTGTGTGATCCCGACACGAAATGGCAGGAACGGAATGCTATGGACGCACGATGGAACGATAAATATGCGCAACGCCCAATATAAGACCGACTTCACGCCGGTCGATGCAGAATGCGATTGCTACACGTGCCGGACATTCACGCGTTCCTATTTACGGCATCTGTTTGTCACAAAAGAAATTTTAGCGTTGCAATTAGCATCGATTCACAACCTTGCGTTCTTTTTATGGATAGCACGTGAGGCGCGGAAAACAATTATAGAGAAGCGCTTTGCAGAATGGAAAGCAATGATGCTTGCAAGATTCCAAGTATCATCGACGATAGTTGAACAAACATCAATATCATAAATATAACAGGAGGATACAGTGCTACATTATTTCACACTTTTAATGGGTCAACCGAATCAAGGTGAAGGGCCAGGCTTGATGTCAAATGTTATCCTTTTCGGCTCCATCATTCTTATCTTTTATTTTATGATTATCCGGCCACAGCAAAAACGCACCAAGGAACGCCAGAAACTTATCGATAGTATGAAAAAGGGCGATAAAGTCATCACGTCAGGTGGTATGTACGGTACTATTGCCGGATTGGATGATAAGACTGTGCTCGTTGAGATAGCAGATAAAATAAAAGTGAAATTAGATCGCAGCGCCATTGCAACAATTATTTCGGACTCTGCGCCAGAAATAAAATAATCGAATAGCAAATGGCAGAAGAACAATTCCATACAATTGAAGAAGCGATTGAAGATTTCCGGAACGGCAAAATTCTGATTGTTGTAGATGATGAAGACCGTGAAAATGAAGGAGACTTCGTTCTCGCAGCAGAAAAGGTGACTTCGGAAGCAATTAATTTCTTCGTGAAAGAGGGGCGCGGAGTTGTTTGCACGCCTCTTACAGCAGAACGGGCAAAGGAATTAAATCTCGATCTGATGGTGGAAGCTAATACATCTCTTCACGAAACGCCATTTACTGTTTCCATCGATTATCTGCAAGGATCAACGACAGGCGTTTCGGTTACGGAACGAGCAAATACTGTGCGAGCATTGGCAGATTCAAACGCTCAAGCGCAGGATTTTGGCAGGCCGGGGCATATTTTCCCATTACGTGCAATGGAGGGAGGTGTATTACGCCGCGCTGGTCATACTGAAGCGGTTGTGGATCTCTGTAAACTTTCCGGTTTAATTCCAGTAGGAGTCTTATGCGAAATTCTTGCTGAAGATGGCACAATGGCGCGTGTTCCGGAGTTGTTAAAAATTGCCCAAAAATTTAATTTAAAAATTATTACAGTGCGCGCGCTGATCGAATACAGAATACGGCGAGACAGGCTTATCCAGCGTGTTGTCTCAACAAATCTGCCGTCAATGTACGGAAAGTTTCGTATTCATCTCTATAAAAGCCAGACTGATAATAAAGAGCACATTGCGTTGGTGAAGGGAGAAATTTCTCCCGAGATTCCAACACTCGTGCGTGTTCACTCGGAATGTTTGACGGGTGATGTGTTTGGTTCGCTTAGGTGCGATTGTCGTGCACAATTGGTTGCTTCGATGGAGCAGATAGAAAGAGAAGGGCGCGGTATCGTTCTCTATATGCGGCAGGAAGGCCGCGGCATCGGATTGTCAAATAAACTCAAAGCGTACAGTCTGCAGGACGACGGGCTTGATACAGTTGAGGCGAATGAAAAACTTGGCTTCCGCGCCGATCTGCGAGATTATGGAATCGGTGCGCAAATTCTTCGCGATCTCGGTGTCGGGAAAATGCGCCTGCTGACAAACAATCCAAAAAAGATTGTTGGTCTAACTGGATACGGATTAGAAGTTGTTGAGCGTGTACCTTTAGAGATTAATCCGAATCAGTACAATGAACGGTACTTAACAACAAAGCGTGACAAACTTGGTCATTTAATCTTGATAGAGGCAAAGAACTCGGGAAAAGGTAAGAAGAGTTAAGCAGTAAAATTATTCTTGCGTCTATCTAATAAATCACCTACTTTGATTTTAGAATAGCACAGCCACCATCCCAGAAGATGATGGCTTTTATTTTTGCATTTACCCTTCGGAGACATTCTGCTGAAGGGATTTTTTTCGGTCAAAGGAAGTAGATATGGGAGAAAATAATAACGGTAAGGTGTACCTAACACGCGAAAAACTCGCAGAACTTGAGCAGGAGCTACGCGAAATGAAAACAGTCGGCCGCGCAGATATGGCGGCGAAGATTGCCGAGGCGCGCGGCTACGGTGATTTGAGCGAAAACGCGGAGTACGATGCCGCAAAAGAAGCGCAGCAGCACCTCGAACTCCGAATTGCTAAGATAGAAGAAACACTTTCGCGTACGCAAATCATTGATATTAATAATTTGCAAACAGACAAAGTTTATATTCTATCGCTTGTTAAAATTCAAGATCAGCGCACCAAACAAATTATCGAATATCGGCTTGTTGCACCCGAAGAAGCCGACTTCGAAAAAAATAAAATATCCTTCACATCGCCGATCGGTAAAGGATTGCTCGGGAAAAAGCAGGGTGAACTTGTTCAAATCAAAGCGCCTGCCGGCATGCTGGAATATAAGATTATAGAAATTGGCCGATAGGAATATCCGCAGAGCGAAAAAAATTATTTTTGTACAAATTCTTAAGACTATCATCTATATTCATCCTTCAATGTTCCTGTAAAATAAATTATGCGGCAAAATTTAGAATTGAAAGCGCGCATTTCATCTGTATCTGAGGCTGTTCATGCCGCGCATCGTCTTAAAGCAAAAGCTAAAGGTATTCTAAGACAGCGCGACGTCTATTATAAGGTTTCTCACGGCCGGCTTAAGCTTAGAATTATTAACGATCGTTCCGCAGAACTAATCTTCTATAATCGTCCCAATAAAAAAGGAAGCCGGTACTCCGATTATTTTTTGCTTCCTGTCTCTAATGTGAGGCTGGTAAACGAGCTTTGTACAGCGGCGTTTGGACAAAAGGTAGTTGTAGAAAAGAAACGCAGGCTTTTTATCTATAAAAATTCCCGGATTCATTTGGATGAAGTGCGTGAACTCGGAACGTTTATTGAATTTGAAGTACTAGTGAAACACGGAAGACATCAAGCACAAAAGCTTTTGGAAGCACTCGTAACAAAATTTAATATCAGACGTGCAACAATAATTGCAGTTTCTTATGCTGATTTAGTACTCAGGAACAAATGAACTAAGAGAGAATTGTTAGCAGTTTACGGTTGGCACTCTCTTTATTGTGACCCCGTAAGGAAAATCAATGAGAAAAAACTCTTGCGGAGTGCAGACGTTTTTGGTATATTATTGCAGGTAATGCGGGAATAGCTCAGTTGGTAGAGCGCAACCTTGCCAAGGTTGAGGTCGCGGGTCCGAGCCCCGTTTCCCGCTCTGCCTCTAGAATGCACAGCAATCAGAGGCACTCTTAACGAAACTGAAGATTCCGTTTGATTACGACTTTTTGAGAGACGTTAAGAGAAATCTTATCTATTAATTTGCCCCGCTGCCACTTATCCCACCGGACAGCGGGGTTTTTATTTTGAAGTGATTTAGAGATATTAAATTTATTAGATATTAAATCTCTAAAGGGAACACGCCCATATCATATGTGTCGTGAAAGCGTCAGTAATGTGATGAGCGTCGATCGCCATCCTCAGAGGGAACCCTTCGTTATTCTAACTTGCACCACTTACCTAAAATAAGAAATTTCATATTTTAAGTTCATTTTTTACTTGTTTTATGCTCATACTGTAGTAAAAGAGTACATGTCCAGCATAATTTCGGTATTCTCAACTTCGTGGTAAGATGAAGAAATACCACATTCTTTTGACTCACAAGATCATAAAAATTAATAAACGCCCAAACAGATTTTTTATGCAAGTTGCGTTACGCGCAATTCGTAACGGCAATACATCACATTGTTGCAAAGCAGAACTAATTATCTAATTGTCTTGTTTCCATATTACAAACAGTTTAAGGAGGAACAAGATATGAGCAGTAACACAGTAACACTTCATAGGGTTATCAAGAACACACCAGAGAAAGTATATCGCGCCTTTCTGGATGCCGGTGCTTTGTGTAAATGGCTTCCGCCGCATGGATTCACCGGTAGAGTGCACAACCTCGATGCCATTGTCGGAGGTTCCTATAAAATGTCATTTACAAATTTCGGCACTGGCCACAGCCATTCGTTTGGTGGTAAATACCTCGAACTCGTACCGAACGAGCGCATCGTGCACACTGATGTGTTTGATGATCCGAATATGCCTGGGACGATGAAGACCATAGTCATACTTAAGAAAGTCTCTGTTGGCACCGAATTAAGTATTACTCAGGAAGGGATTCCCGATCCTATTCCTGTGGAAGCATGCTATTTAGGTTGGCAGGAATCGTTGATGTTGCTTACTCAGTTGGTCGAACCAGACATCCCAGATTGATAGGCCTACAAATAAGGTAGAGGTTCTTCTTTGATAAGTGTTTATAATAAAGAGAAAGAAAATGTTTCGTTATAGACGGAAGATCTTATTAAATCAAATCCTTGAAGGAGGTAATCTGTGAATATTCTCTTGTGGGTTCTTCAAATCCTTCTCGCTCTGCATACCATCATGGGCGCGGTATGGAAGTTTTCAAATTCAGAGCAAATCGTGCCTTCCCTGAAAGCAATTCCCCACGAAGTCTGGCTGGCGTTGATCGTCATTGAACTGCTTTGTAGCCTGGGCCTGATCCTTCCGGCATTGAATAAACACCTGGCCATCCTGGCTCCTATCGCGGCGATCTGCATATCCGCGGAAATGCTGCTCTTCTCCGGATTGACTATCTTTTCCGGAGACGTGAATTACAGCCAAATAATTTATTGGCTTGTCGTGGCTGTCATAAGCGCGTTTATTGCCTATGGTAGGTTTGTATTAAAGCCATAAAAAAAATACTGCCAACAATGGTTCTAAATTAAAAAGGAATTTGACAAAACAAAAATTCTTGAGCAGATGAAAGCTACCGGAGTTATTCCCGACGATATCAACATCATTTATGGAACACACCTTATCATTGAAATTGCATATGCCAGCAATTGCAGTTCCAAATTTAATCCTTCATCATCATCCACGAATATCCACTAAATTAGGATGTTATATATTGTATCCTAGTTTAATTGACTCTACCAAGAATATCGCGAAGGCTGTTTCTATACAAGACTAAATATTTATCAGCAAATTCTTTTGAAATAACTTATCTTAAACTAGCCTTTCGTTTGAATAAATAGCTTCTAAGTATTTTGGAATGGACGTTTTAATGTAAAGAACCAGTACTATGCAAAGGCAGAGTCATAACATTTTACAATACTCATTTTTGAAGTTGAATGCATTTTATGATGAGGAGCATGGATATGCACTACCCTCAATTCTTTTCCTCATAACAATACTTTCAGTTGTTATTCTTTCTATCCTCGCATTACAGTATTTTCAGTGGCAGAATATCCAAACAAACATAGCAAAAATAAAAGCGGATTATTCTGCACAAAGCGAAATATCAAAAATATTTTCAGAACTGAAATCAAGATCTGATTTGCCGATGATTGGACAGACAATTGGGCGAAGTTATGACTTATCTGACGGTGAGAAGGCGAGTGTAACTGTTGAATGGTGGGGTTTCTATTTATTTGTGCATTCCATTGGATCATTCAGAAAGATTAATGAAACACGTTATGCACTCGTGGGCCAAAAACCGATAGAACGATTTAAGAACGCTTTGGTATTTTCCAATAAGAGCCATCAATTAGTACTAACAGGATCGACGCACATCAAAGGAGATGTTCTGACGGGACCTGCAGGTGTTTCGATTGGAACGCTTGCAAATTATCCAACTCCACGAATAATTCCAATTGATGGGAAGATAAAACGTGACCCGAAAATAGATGTACAAGATTTCGATATTACAAAACAATACAATTATTTTGACGCGTTATTGAAAGGTACGCTTCCGCAAGGTGCTGAGCAATGCAGCATTCAGTATTTCCAATCGGAATCGCAGCTTCATATTTCAAGTGGAATCATCAAACCAGAAACAAGATATATGTTTGTAAAAGGAAACGCTATCATAGACAGCGCATTGATTCGTCGCGAAGTCCCTCTCAACATTATCATTGACGGGGAAGTAATGTTTGGTGCAGATGTCCATATTGATGGATTAGTGTGTATTGTGTCTTCTAAAAGTGTGAGAATCAAAAACATTGCACATATCAACGGGTCTATATTGTACAGCCGCAAGGAAATTACTGTCGAGCCTGATGTGATTCTTACAGCGCAGATCATTGCACCATCAATTCAGATTGAAGAAGGGGCAAAGATGTCATATCCTTCCACTTTGATTTCGTATGTAAAAAAAGATAATAATGAGCCACAAAAAGGAATCCAGATGAAGAATGGTGCACAAGTCGAAGGTACCGTAGTCGTTTATGCAGAAAACAACACGCAGAACAATGTATTTTTAAGTATTGAATCAGCGGCAAAAATATCCGGATTTATTATCTCGAATACACCAATTACACTTGATGGTTCGGTCGATGGATGTGTGCAGACAAAAGATTTTTATTTCTATCAATCACCTACGACGTATTTAGGTTGGTTGAGGAGCGCGCGGATTGACAGAGAAGCATTGCCAAAGAGTGCATTAATGACTATCGGAATAGATAGTTTATCGCAGTTACAAGTCTTAGATTGGCTTTAAATAATGAAACTGCTAAGCGTTTTTAGAAAAAGAGGAAATATTCCCTCTCCTTTAGGAGAGGGTTACTTGTCCGCCGGTTTTTGGGCGGAGGGTGAGGTTAAAAAAACGCACGATAATTTTACTAAATGGCAGTGATTTTGTTTATAGAAAATTTTAAGACTGCATATATATGAAATCTGGATTTAATATAGGAACCGAACGTGGGTATACACTAATAGAGACCGTCATTGCTATGGCTCTTTTTCTAAGCGTTCTTATTCCGCTGATCGGAACCATGGGAACAATGATGTTTGACAGGAAAGCTATGACGGCAACTAAAGCGCTTATGTTGGCTCAATCGGAAATGAGTACTACTATTGCCCATCAGGATTATATCGATGCGATCAAAACATCTGAGCCCGGATTTATTTTTACAAAAAATATTGAACGGTACAATTCGCTGATAGAAATCAGAGTGGCTGTAAAATTATCCTCCGATCAATCAAAAGAACTTATTGTATTGAAGAAAATTATCTATGAATGATATGAATAAATATTATTTGTCATGCCCGCCGATTTTAGGCGGGCATCCAGTGCCTGGACTCCCGATAGTCCCGATTGAAGACATCAATCGGGACGGGAATGATATTTTAAGACAGGTTCTATAGTTGTCTATGAAATTTTTTACTGTCATAAAACGAGAAGATGGCTTTACAATACAAGAAATTCTTGTCGTTCTTATTGTGGGATCGATTCTTATAGGATTAAGTTTCTCGTTGTTTTTGTTCACTAATAAACTTTTCCAAACATGGTCAGGCACAAATGACTTGAAAAACGAGACGAATCGAATTCTCTATCAGATGGCATTTGATATTCAACAATCGAGAGAAATAGCCGAACATACAGACACGAGCTTTGTGCTATCGAGAAGCGTAGGCAGAGTTGTTCGATATAGTTATAACGGTAAAACTTTAAGGCGAAACGATGTCGAGTTAACTCCACGGAAAGCAGCGCTATTAAGAGTAAAGGTGGTAGAAGAACATACATTCGGTGGAAGTTTAGATAACTCACTTCTTTTTCATATTACAGTACTCGTTCAATCGGTAGCATTAGATTACGCGGCAGAGATAGACGCAACGCCCGCGCCAAGTTCGCGTTCGTTATTCGTACGAACCTTAAATCATCAATGAAAAACGTCATACTATGAAACAATCAGCGGCCAATAACAAAGAAGAAGGATTGTTTAATACGATACATCGAATTCGAGGGCGTAAGCGCGTTACGGAAAAGGAAAAGTCGGAATTCTCGACACAACTTGCAGTGATGCTGCAGGCAGGCGTTTCGCTGCATCGATCGCTCGACGTGCTTGCACGACAGACAAAGAGCGAGAGATTAAAAGAGGTTATATCAAATCTTTCCAATGAGATTAGAAAGGGGAATTCGTTTGCTCGCGCGCTTGCAGCGCAGCAAGATGTCTTTGATAGTCTTTTTGTGGTAACGGTAGAGGTTGGGGAGGAGAGCGGCAGATTGCCTGAAGTATTGGCGCAATTAGCAACTCACCTTGAAAAAATGAACGCGCTCAAACGCAAATTTCGACAAGCTCTTACTTATCCTGCGCTAGTACTTTCTGTTTCCATCTGTGCAGTTTCGTTCTTACTGGTATTCATAGTACCAGCATTTGCTGAGATGTTTAAAAGTTTTCAGATCGAGTTGCCCTATTCAACGAAAATCGTTCTTTCATTAAGCGAATATTTTATCAAGTATGGACTGTACATCATACTTTTAATAATTCTGGCGATAGCGGTCTTGAGAAGAGCAATCCTTAGTCCGAAGACAAGGCAAAAAGCTGAACAATGGATTCTTAAAATTCCGATTGCGGGTGAGGTAGTATTAAAAAATTATGTTGCACGATTTTGCCGTACGCTTGGCACATTGCTTCATGCACAGGTGTCTCTTGTGGACGCGTTAGGCGTTACACAAAGAATATTTACGAATGATAATGTGCGAGAGGAAATTGATTCTCTATTGAAGCATGTAAAACAAGGACGAACCGTTGCCGAGCCGTTGGTGGAATCAAAGCTTTTTCCGCCCATGGTAGCGCAAATGATCGCAGTAGGAGAGGAAACAAGCGAGCTTGACACAATGTTGCTCAAAGTTGCAGATTATTATGAGAAGGAATTGGATGCAAAAGTTGAAACTCTTTCTTCCGTCATTGAGCCTGTGATTATTTTACTACTGGGAATCCTTGTAGCGTTGATCCTGATATCAATGTATCTGCCGATGTTCGATCTGGTCAACGTAGTTGGAGGTGGATAAAAAAGGGGTAGAGTTCATCTCTCAGATGGACGATTTAATGCACCGACAAAATAAATATTCGACGAAGCGTCAGACTCTATAACTCGGTGTAGAGTCCCCGCCAATGCTTCGACTTCGTTCAGCATTACAGCGAGTAAGCCGCCAGAGGGCATGGCGGGTAAGTAAGATGGAGTGTCGAAGTAAAATTCCTGCATAAGATATTCAGAATGAAGATCAAACTCTCAATATTGAATTCCAATTTCAGCTTTCGTATCTTTATACCAACATGCAATTGAACAATATTTCATATAATCAAATTGAACCAATTTGCCGAAAATATTATATCCGAAAACTTGCGGTCTTTGGCTCGATGTTGAATGATACTGCTCGTCAAGACAGCGATCTCGATCTCTTAGTAGAATTTCTTCCTGATCATACTCCTGGTCTAGCATTCATTGCTATACAAGATGAATTGGCGAAATTATTCCAGCGAGCTGTAGATTTGCATACATCGGAAAGCCTGAGCCGTTATTTCAGGCACAGTGTCCTTCAAGAAGCGGCAACGCTCTATGGACATAACCAATAAACATCCAACAATCCCTTGGCAATGAAATAATCGGAACGAGAAACCGTCTCATTCATGGGTATGATGATGTGAATCTTGATATCCTTTGGCAGATCGTTAGTGTGGATTTATTACCTCTTCCTTCTATCCTCCTTAATGTGCTTCAGCAGGTAGAAAAAACAGAACAACAACGCCTATTTCCGCATTAAAGAATTTTTATTCTTTTCTTTCACTAAAGTTGCGGTTATAGCTCTCTCCTAAATGAAGAATGTACGTGTAGCGTATTCAGATAAGCATTTCATAGTTGGACGATTGATACGTATCGTTATAAGTCCGGCGAATCGCCGAACCCCGTTGTGAGGGAGATGCTCTCCCGAACCGAAAGGAAGTACACTGTACCAAACAAGGTCGGAAGTTGGAACTCCCTCCCAACACAGGGTCATTTTATTTTTCCCGCACACTGGACTTTTATCAGACGAGTCTGCATATTTAGAAAAGATTCGTCATCATCCTTCCGAAAAAAGAAAACAAGATATTTTCCAAAAGAGGTATTATGAAAAAGCATCGTACTCATTTCAATAATCGGGGTTTCTCTCTCACAGAACTCATGGTCGTTCTCGTCATCATCGGTGTGCTGGTATTGCTGGCTTTGCCGAAATTGCTGCCGCTGGTTACGAAGGCAAAAACAACCGAAGCAAAGTTAATGCTGAAACAAGTAATCACATTGGAACAAAGTTATAAATTTGAGAATGATCGCTACTCAGCTTCTTTGTCTGATATCGGTTTTGAACAAACGAAATTAATCAGCGAAGGCGGGCAGGCTCGTTACAAGATCGAAATCGTCTCGGCAGATGAGAAGAGCTTTGTTGCCATTGCGACTTCGACTGTCGATTTCAATAATAATGGCGTATTCAATGTATGGGAGGCAGATCAGACAGGTGCTATTAGAGAAAAAGTGCTGGACTAAAAATGACCCATCCTAGTTGTCATTCCCGCGAAAGCGGAAATCCAGACTTGCGGTTTGTAGAATAGACTCCCGATAGAAACATTCGGGAGTGACAAAGTATTTTTTAAGATGGCTACTTGCAGCTAACAACTCAACAATCATCATTGATGTTTATCCATGTTCGAATTAACTATCATCATATCATTGCTTGGCTTATCACTTGGAAGTTTCATCAATGTTTGTGCGTATCGTATACCACGTGGTATTTCAGTGTTCTTGCCACGATCTTTTTGTCCTACTTGTAATCATTCACTGATGTGGTACGAACTTATTCCTGTTGCTGGTTATGCGCTTGATCATGGCCGCTGCCGGTACTGTAAAGAACATATATCTGCCTCTTATCCGATCATCGAAATAATAAGCACTGGAATTATTGTTGCCTTGCTATTGAAATATAGCCTGACACTCGAGTTTGCCCTCTCATCGATCTTCTGCCTGCTGATGCTTCTTATCGCAATTATCGATTGGAAGCATCTCGTCATTCCAAATCAGATCGTAATCGTTGGATTTATCTTGGGTTTGGCGATAAAAGCACTTGTAAACAGTACTATACTTGTGAATGCAATAATTTCATCGATAGGATCGTTAATTATGGTTGCGATCATCCTCCTTCTCTCAAATCGTTTCTTCAAGAAAAAAACAATGGGATGGGGAGATGTAAAATTAGCGGCCGTTATCGGACTTTTTCTTGGCTTTCAAAATTTTCTTATTGTCTTATGGCTTGCCGCAATTATAGGCACATTCTATGGGACTTTTATTGTCCTGAAAAATAATCATAAATCGCAAATCGACAATCGACAATTGAAAATTCCTTTCGGTTCCTTTCTTGCAATTACAGCTTGTGTTGTTCTTTATTTTCAAGATACAATTTCGGAGTTAATACAGTCATGGTTGACTTACGCACAATAGAAGTTCCAACTGAAGTACTTAACCTCATTCCAAAACAAACTGCTATCGATTTATCAGTGCTTCCATTGCACGTGGAAACAGACGGGGTTGTCATCGCTATGACGGAAGAGACAGTTTCCGCGGTACTAGCGGACTTGATGTTTCTTCTGGGCAAGAAGGTAAAGCCCGAGATTGTTCCTGAGGCTGAACTCACCGATGCCATTCGTCGCCTTTATGGAGTTTCGGAATTTGAAATGTCTCGATCCGCAGCAAGTGATTCGCACGTTATTTCTTTTCATGATGAAGAACGGATAGAAGAACTTTCGTCCGATGGATCTGTTGTCGATCTTGCAAATCGTATTATATCAGATGCTGTCAGGATGGGAGCAAGCGATATTCACGTTGAGTCGTACGAACGGAAGTTTCGTATTCGATACCGCATCGATGGAATTCTGCACGAAATTCTTCATCCATCAATGGATAAATCGAGGCCGCTTGTTTCCCGCTTAAAAATCATGGCTGACCTTGATATTGCTGAGAGGCGGCGCCCACAGGATGGACGTATTCGCGTGAAAGAGGGAGATCGCGTTATCGACATTCGCGTGTCCACGCTTCCGACAGATTTTGGAGAAAAAGTTGTACTTCGCATTCTTGATAAATCACAGCTTCAACTCGACTTGGGAAAATTAGGATTCGAACAGCGAGATTTAGATATGTTTAAAAAAAATGTGCATCTGCCATATGGGATGGTTCTTGTGACCGGTCCTACAGGAAGCGGCAAAACCACTACGCTTTATGCCGCACTTAATTATATCAATCGTCCAGAAACAAACATTACTACTATTGAAGATCCGATCGAGTAACAATCTTGCCGGTATCAATCAGACACATGTGCGAGCAGACATTGGGCTAACATTTGCCACGGCGCTGCGTTCGATTCTTCGGCAGGATCCGAATGTCATTATGGTCGGCGAAATTCGCGATGGTGATACAGCGGAAATCGCAATACGCGCTGCACTTACAGGTCATCTTGTGTTTTCTACGCTGCACACGAATGACGCGCCTTCTGCTATTACACGTCTCATCGATATGGGCGTTGAGCCGTTCCTTGTTGCATCGTCTGTGAAGATGATTCTTGCACAACGGTTGCTTAGAAAACTTTGTCCGAAGTGCCGGGAACTTGTTAAACCTACTCCAGAGCAATTATCGGAATTGGGATTGGAGAATAAAGAAAAACACGATTTTTATATTCCTAAAGGATGTCCATCTTGCAATCGCTTTGGATACAAAGGGCGGACAGCTGTGTATGAAGTATTGCCGATTATTAATGGATTGAACGAAATGATTGCGCGCAATGTCACGGCAAACGAACTACGCCAACAAGCACAAACCGAGGGACTTTTAAGCTTACGCCAAGCTGCAGTGGAAAAAGCGGAACGCGGTGAAACATCATTGGAAGAAGTGATACGGGAAACCGCAGGTTAAAAATGTAGGGATTTGATTTTTTACCCGCCTTCTTGTTGGGCGGGATCAAATCCCTCTTAGAGGCGGTTGCGAGGAATACTACCAATACATTTATCGTCGATTATCACGATGTGATGGCTTCGCTAAAAATTAACATCCATTTTTTAACCAAAGCCCAATGGATTTTGGAAATAGAATAACTGTCTGATTTATCAGAGGGCGGAGAATCCATCGGCATCCATTGAAATGGATGCCTCATTATTCAACGAAACCCAAAGGGTTTGAGAATTATAGCAGTCCGATTCATCGGACGATAGGGAAAGACAACTATGCAAGTACGCCAAGGTACATTTAACAAATTGTTTTATCATTTTATTTGGACCACGAAAGATCGATCTCCAATTATTGACATCAAAATTGAAAGTGAGATCAGAAAAGCGTTATTTTCGAAAGCAAATAAACTACGTATTGATATTCTTGAAACCAATGGAATGGAAGACCATATTCACATGCTGATTCAATCAATCCCCTCACTTGCACCTTCAGATATTGTGAAACATTTTAAAGGATCATCTTCTCATTTTGTGAATCATATAACACTCAGGGACGATAAGACAAGAACACTTTATTGGCAAGATGGATATGGAATTGTTACCGTAAGTCCAGGTGCTGTAGAAAGTGTAAAGAAATATATTCGAAATCAGAAAGAACATCATTCAAAGAATGACCTCAATAATGAATTAGAAAATTGCATATATCAAACTTAAGGTTGCATGTAGTTTGTCTTTAATTATTATAGCATAATGGCTCTGCTAAAATCAAGGCTTCAAAGAAATACAAAACCCGATAAAGAACTTCGAAAAACCAGCATCATGTGAAACATGGTGTAGTGACCGATAAATATTAACTTCCTGTCCTTTACTTTCATAAATCATTAACTCAAACATTCATAATTTATATTTTTTAGTTGACAGAAAGAAAAAGAATTCGTACAGTTGTATAAGGGTAAAGCAACTGTTTCTTTTTTCCATCGCTAATTTTAAAATCGATTTAACACAGTTATGTCTTCAAGTGTGCTTCTCAGGGAGGTCATATTGTATTATCCATTCAATAAGCCGATAAGTCTTGAAGCCAATGTGTTGATATGCAAATAAGCTAGGACTTGTAAATAATCTCATACGACTGACGAATATTAATTTCTTCACTATCAATAAATCATCGGGGGGGGATTTATGTCAAGGATCATTTCACTATTTCTACTTATTGTAACTATCATTTTCTGTGCGGAAGCTTCAAGCGTTAGTATATTTGGTCCAAAACGTTATGATCGCACAACCGGCAAACCCAATACTTGTCAAGATAACTTTGTTTTAAAGCAAGGAGCGACAGCTCCATTCACGCTCACAGTCACCAATGGAGCGCCAAACGGTTCAAATCGTGTTTCAAGCGGAACGGTTACAATCAATGGAGTTGTGATTATCAAGCAATCTGATCTCAACCAACAAGTGGGATCACTTCAGCGCGTGATATCACTTAATGCGAATAATACTATCGAGGTAGATCTCTCAAGTACGCCCGGCTCATATTTAACAATCGAAATTACTGGACAAGCTGGAACAACAATTCCGATTCTTAGTATTACTCAGCCCACTGATGGATTTATTACGAAAACATCTCCGGTGTCAGTCGTCGGTACTGTGAGCGGCACTACTCCATTAATTGTAAAAGCTAATGATTTTCTAATGACTGTCAATACAAACGGTGTTGTCAGTGGACAAGTAGCATTGGTGGAAGGAAGTAATAACATTAGTTTCATTGCAACCGATGCTACAGGAGGCACCGCGACTGTTGTTCGGAAAGTAATCTTAGATTCACGTCCACCGACTTTGATAGTTAGTACTCCTGTTGATAATTTCACTACCAACCAGACATCAGTGAGCGTCAGTGGGACAGTAAAAGATTCGACATCAGTGACTGTGAAGGTAAATGGAACAAGTGTTACGGCTTCCAATAGCTCATTCAGTAGTACTCTTGCACTTGTTGAAGGTATTAATACAATTACGATTGTTGCGACTGATGCAACAGGAAATCAAACGACAGTCGCTCGCACAGTGAGGAGAGATAGTCAGCCGCCGGTACTTGCTATAACACAACCGATAGATAGATTGATTACAAACCAATTAACAGTTCCAGTTACCGGCACTGTAACGGACCTGCCCACCAACAGTCAGGCGGGTGCGAGCCAAGTGCAAGTCACCGTCGATGGAAAACAGGTATCTGTCGATCATCATAATGCGTTCTATGCACTTATAACACTTGCAGAAGGCCAGAATACGATAACGGTTGTGGCAACCGATGCTGCAGGGAATTCCACGAAACTTACTCGAATGGTAACACGGGATGATGTTTCGCCAACTCTAACAGTAAGCGAACCTGCCGATGGTCTAGTGACCAAGAGTAATTCCATCAGTGTGAAAGGAACTGTCCACGACCAGACAACCGTGACTGTGCAAGTCAATGGTGTTGTATTTCCGGTTGATCAAACAGGAGCGTTCAGCGGCACTTTGTCCTTGAAGGAAGGCAAGAATATACTACAGATCGTTGCCACAGATGCAGCGAAGAACTCCACAACTATTATACGTACAGTCATTCGTGATACAACACCGCCGGATATTGATGTCTACACACCATGGAATAATATTACGACGGGTGATAGCGTTGTTATAGTAAGCGGTAAAGTCACTGATTGTACTGCAACAGTCGTAAATATTTCAATCAATGGTGGAAAGAGTAATCCTGTTCCTCTGCTATGTTTTGGTTTTTTTATTCAGAAAGTATCGTTGAGCGGTGGAACGAATGTCATTACAATCACAGCTACAGATGCTGCAGGCAATAGTTCAATCGTAACACGAACCATCAATCGAAAAGGCACAACTCTCAAGCTAGTTGTTTCAGAGCCAGTGGATGAAACGATTACACGTGCTGGTTCTATTCTTGTAAAAGGCACAGCAACGGGAACGGGTGCAATTACGCTGAAAGTTAATGGAGGTGTTATTAGTGTCTCATCTGATGGATCTTTCAGTACTTCGGTGAATCTTGCAGAGGGGACGAATCTCATCACCACAACTGCTACGGATGCTTCAAATACAACCTTGACCGTCACTCGACTTGTCATCAAAGACACCACACCCCCGGTATTGATTGTTGATAAACCGGTTGATGGATTCCTTACGAAGGACGCAGCCGTTGCCGTGAGTGGCACAGTGAGCGACTCAACAAGCGTAAACGTGTTGGTGAATGGTCATGCAGTCTCCGTTGGAATAGATGGATCCTTCAATTATTCATTATCCACTGTCGAAGGGACGAATGTCATTACCATTGTTGCAACAGATACATTGGGTAATGCAACGACCATAACGCGATGGATCAGAAAAGACACAACGCCACCAACCTTGACTATAACGACACCCAATAATGATGCGATTACCTCTGTCGACTCGATTTTTGTAGCGGGAAGTGTGAAAGATTCTTCGGCCGTAACACTAAAAATAAATGAGGTGTCGATCAATGTTAATGCAGATGGAACATTCAGCGGTTATGCTCCCCTTTCATCCGAAGGGGCAAATGAGTTGTATGTTATTGCCATAGACGCATTGGGAAATGTAACCACGAGCTCACGTTTGGTAATAATGGATACACAGCCGCCAATCGTCAATCTTACATCACCAATCGATAGTCTTATTACTAATCTCCAATCTATAACAGTAAGTGGAACAGTCACAGACTCCACTACTGTAACTCTAACGATAAATGGGAATAGTCCCCAAGGGATAAATGTATCCCTTGGTGTAGGCGGAGTTTTCAGTTATCAGTTGCCAGTTGCAGAAGGATGGAATACAATTATTATTGTAGCGACTGATGCAGCAGGAAATAAAACAACCATTACTCGAACAGTTAATAAAGACACACAACCTCCCGTTGTCAATCTTACATCGCCAATTGATAGCCTTATTACTAATATCCAATCCATCACAGTCAATGGGACTGTAACAGATTTAACAACGATATCTTTGACCGTTAATGGGAATCCGGTAACCACAGGAAATAGCGGCACCTTTAGTGCGCAGATATCATTAAATGAGGGTTCAAATACCTTTACTATCATTGCGACAGATGCGGCGGGTAATTCCACGACAATTTCAAGAGGGGCGGTCCTCGATTCGCAAGCGCCAACCGTAAATTTACTTTTACCTGTTGATTCAACGATAACAAATCTCTCGTCGATTACTGTTAGCGGAAAAATAACAGACGCTTCCTTTTCATCGCTTACAATTGCAGGAAATGTTGTTACCGTGAGTACGGACGGATACTTCTCAACAACTGTAAGTCTTAATGAGGGATTAAATTCTGTTGTATTGACGGCTATAGACAAAGCCGGAAACACAACAACAATTTCGAGATCAATAATCCGGGATTCACAAGCGCCAGTTGTGAATATCCAGTCTCCGATCGATAGTCTCATTACAAAACTTCAATCTATTACGGTGAGCGGAACTGTTAGCGATTCGACTGAAGTGCAGTTGACTGTGAAGGTCGGGAGTGGAACTCCCTCCCAGCTTGAAGTTGGAAGCGATGGAACATTCAGGACCGTTATTAATCTGGTTGAAGGAAAAAATATTATCACAATCGGAGCTTCCGATGCAGCGGGAAATAAAACAACAGTTTCAAGATTAGTTATCCGGGATACACAAGCTCCAATCGTCAATCTCACTTCACCAATCGATAGTCTCATTACCAATCTCCAATTGGTCACTGTGAGCGGAACAGTTTTAGACTCCACCTCGGCAACTCTGAAGATTAATGGGAACAATGTGCCCGTTGGTGTAAGCGGAGTTTTCAGTTATCAATCGTCAATAATTGAAGGAAAGGATACGATAACGGTTGTTGCAACGGATGCTGCTGGAAATACTACTACAATTTCGAGATTGGTAATTCGAGATTCGCAATCCCCAATTATTAATCTCACCTCACCAATCGACAATCTTATTACAAATCTCCCATCAGTCACTTTTAGTGGGACAGTAAAAGATTCGTCGGCAGTAATGTTGACTGTGACAGTCGGGAGTGGAACTCCCTCCCAACTTAAATTAGGAAGTGATGGAACATTCAGCACGCAAGTATCATTAGTCGAAGGCACTAATACTATATTAATCACAGCCACAGACACGGCAGGAAACTCTACAACCATCATTCGTAATGTGCGACTAGATTCAACACCGCCGAAGATGGTTCTTACATCACCAATTGATAGTTCAGTGACGAATAAAACAAAAATAGTAATAAGCGGATCGGTCGTGGATTCAAGCTCTGTTACTTTTACCGTCAATGGTATTGCATTTCCGATTAGCACCAATGGGTTATTTTCGGATACGCTTTCGATCAATGAAGGGAAAAATTATTTTAGTATCGTTGCAACCGACAAAGTTGGGAATCAAACTACTATCAAACGTACTGTTATCCGTGATACACAGGCGCCGACGATCTTGATTGCTTCTCCAACAGCGAATGCTACTACAACTGACAGCTTAATCTCGGTGATTGGTAGCATTATTGATTCGACACAAATATCCATAACTGTTAACGGTGCTATACAAACAACAGGTCTCAATGGAGGGTTTACATTACCGTTATTCCTTTCCAACGGTAATAATACCGTCTCTGTTGTTGCGACTGATCAAGCCGGCAACACATCGACGCTTATTCGAACGATAACAAAAGTTTCAATGCCGCCAGATCCTATAACAGTTGCTCCAAAGATTGATGCCACAATTGCAACTAACATTTGCGATGCTACAGAATTTTTATACACAGGTTCGAACACGATACAAAAAGGGATGACTCCAGGTTCAATTAGTAAAGCTCAAGTTTCTGTTATACGAGGAAAAGTGCTAGATGGAAATAAACAAGCTCTAAAAGGAGTTAATATAACTGTATTGAATCATCCCGAATATGGAAGCACTATAAGCAGAGATGATGGCATGTATGATCTTGCTGTTAACGGCGGATCATACATAACGATTAATTATGATCACGTTGGATATTTGTCTGCACAGCGACAGGTTGATGCCCGATTGCAATTATATAGACAAGCAGATGACGTTATACTTTTACGTATGGACACTGTGGTGCAGCATGTTGATTTAACAACGCCCCAAATTGTGCAGGGAAGACCAGTAAGTGATTCATTAGGAACTCGCAGACCGGCTTTGTTTATTCGCCCCGGGACATCTGCGAATTTGGTTTTCAATAAATATACATATAGAGTATTAAATGCTTGTTCTATCCCGGCAAATCGTTGGTGTTCTAATACTATTATTCAACCGTCCGTAACCATTCCGACGCTGGTAGATAGTCTCGTCCCTACTAAATCAATTTCTGTCCGAATGATGGAGTACACCGCAAATGCAAACGGAGAGATCGCAATTCCCGGTGTATTGCCAGCCAGCGTGGCATATACGTTTGCTTTTGAATTGAGTGCTGATGAAATGCTCAGTGCGGGGGCAAGAGATATTCGATTTAATCAACCTGCAGTATTTTATCTAGAAAATGTTTTGGGCTTCCCGGTTGGATTGACAGTTCCTTTTGGTTGGTATGATAGACAAAATGGATATTGGAATACATCGCCAAATGGAAAAGTTATTAAAATCATAGACACCGTTGGAGGCATTGCATCTATAGATTACAACGGAGATGGCATCGCTGAATTATCAGATACGTTGTTGGTTAAGGGAATTTCATTACTTGAGCAACAATACCTTGCCTTAAATTATAAAAAAGGTCAATCGCTCTGGCGATGTGAAATAACGCATCTTGGCACATTCGCTGCAGGATTCACAATGGTTGGGCCATCGAATGCGCAAGAGCCGCAAAATCCACTGCCGGATCGCTATGCAAAAGTTGATCGAGATAATATCGTAGCCGGTTCAGTGATTGGAGTTCAGAATCAGACGCTCAGCGAATCTACACCAATTGTCAATACTCCAATAACCATGAACTATAAAAGCGATCGTGTCTTTGGAAGAAGAGAAGCATATTGTCTCGATATTCCTCTTACAGGAACAACAATTCCGCAGGGAATGTCGAAGGTAACATTAGAGATAGAGATTGTTGGAAGAAAATATGATTCCACATTTACGCCCCAACCAAATCTTACATATCACTTCGAATGGGATGGAAAAGATGCGTATGGCAGAAGAGTTCAAGGTCAGCAAAATATTTTAACTATCATCACATATTCTTATCCCTCTCAATTTGCTTTGCCACCAGATTATAATAATTGTTTTGCGACGCCTTCTGGTCAGATAATAACGCAATATGTACCGGGCTGTAAAATGATTAGCAAGACCCAAATTTGGGAAGGTAAAATTGGCGCGTTTGACTTTCTATCACTTGGCATTGGAGGCTGGAGCTTAAGTCTGCACCATGGTTACGATTGTTTAGGCCGTATTCTTTACAAAGGTGACGGAACGGTAAGCAGCGCAAATGTAATGGATAATGTTATCAATACCGTTATGGGAAACAAAGGAGATATAAATAATTGGTGCGCTGATTATGGCTTAGATGGGACACTTGCGACACAAACTATGGATTGGAATGTATTAAGCCTTGCCTTTGGTAAAAACGATGAATTGTATTATAATGTCGCAAATAATTATATCCGAAAAATAGATACCGCGGGAATAATAAATACTATAGGCGGACTTATAGGTAATGGTACTATATCGTATGACACAAGCACAGGTAAGTTAGCAAATTGCTGCGCTTTCAATTATAACGCTGCTAACGCAGCAATTAATGTTGGACCTGATGGTTGTGTTTATTTTGTAGATTATTTACTGGATGTTATTTGGAAAATAACTCAATATGGAGAACGGATTCGATATGCAGGTGTTATAGGAGCAAATTCTTCTAGTGGAGATGGTGGCACTGCCACTCAAGCCTCCTTTAATAGTCCATCATCTATTGCATTTGGAAAAGATGGATGTTGTTATATCTTTGAAGGAAATAATAGCCGAATCAGAAAGATTTCTCCGGATGGTATTGTTACAACTGTTGCAGGCACAGGCGTGAGCGGTTATAGCGGCGATGGAGGACCAGCAACAAATGCCAAGATCCAAGGAGGGATGGTATATTCTAATCCTAGTTATATTAATGGTAATGGAACTACCGACATGGTAGTTGGAGACGATGGCTCTATTTATTTTGCTGAAGGTGCGGGATGTCATATTAGAAAAATTACACCGGATGGCATTATACATACAATTGCTGGTACTGGAGACCAGTACAATACCGGCGATGGCGGACCTGCGGTGAATGCTCGTGTCTGGTACCCGATGAGTCTTTCATTGGGAAAAGATAGAACTCTATTCTTATCGACAAGAAATTCAATTAGAGCCATAGCAACAGATGGATATATTAAAACTATTGTGGGCGGCGGAAATAATATATGGTTAGATAATTGTCCCGCAACCGCATATCAATTGACTTCCCAGCCCGCTATTGCAATGGGGCAAGATAATAATCTTTACGCAGCTGAAGCTTGGACTTCACCCAAAGCCTATTCGCTTAGCCACATTTTTAAAGTCACACCACCGCTTCCCGGTATTACGCTGAGCGAAATCCTTGTTGCTTCAGAAGATGGATCAGAGCAATATGTCTTTACATACTCCGGCAGGCATCTGTGCACACTTGATGCGCTGACCGGCGTTGTAAAATATAGCTTTGGCTATGACTCGACTTATAAACTTATTACTATCACAGATGTTGATAGTCTTGTAACACACATTGAGCGAGATTCCAATGATAATGCGACAGCAATTATATCGCCCTATGGTGTCCGCACAGAATTAAATCTCGATTCACTTGGATACTTATTACACGCCGTAAATCCAGCAAGCGAGTCTAATCAATTTACATATACATCCGGCGGTTTGATGACGAGCAAGACTGATGCCCGCGGTAATACATACAATTATTCATACGACTCTCTTGGTTATTTGACAATGGATTTAGATCCGGTTGGCGGTTATACAACGCTTAGCCGTGTGTACGACTCAACAGGATATACCATAACCTCGTTGACAGCGATGGGGAAGAAAACAACATATCGTGTGGACCATTTGCGCGACGGCTCGCGTGTGCTCACCAACACCGATGCGAACGGATTAAAAACGATTACTACGATTGGAACCGATGGCTCCTCGACAACAACTACACCTGATGGTATGAGCACACCTGACCAGCAAAAACCCGATCCGCGTTACGGCATGCAGTCGCCTTTGCAAAATGTTACTGTAAACACACCGGGCGGCTTGCAATCCAATGTAAATCAGTATAGAACAATAACGCAGATGACAGGCAACGCGGTAACGGGTTTGCAGGATAGCATTATGGTCAATGGTAAACCATTCAAGACACGATGGGATGGCAACCAAAGGATGTTGACAAAGATCAGCGCTGAAGGACGACAAACCTTTTCCTTCTATGATGTAAAAGGAAGAGTAATTAAGGATTCTATTCCAGGACTTTTAGCAACAACTCATAAATATGACAGCAAAGGAAGAAAGATAGAAGACAACCAGGGTGGAAGAAAAACGACATACGCATACGACTCACTTGGTAGACAAGCAAAGGTGACAGATCCTTATGGAAGAATTACTCAGTTCTTCTATGACTTGTCAGATAGGTTGGTGAGGACTGTTCTACCCGACTCATCGGAAGTATCATTCACATACGACAAGAATGGGAATATGCTTTCGTTGACTCCGCCATCTAAACCAGAACATACTTTCGATTATTCAAAAGTGGATTTGGAAACACTATACACACCTCCGTTTGCTGGAGATAGTGCAAGGGCGACTGCAAAAATCTACAATTTTGATAGGGAGATTACTTGCATTGCTCGACCTGATAGCTTGAATATGAATTTCTTTTATGGCGGAAAAGGTTCATTAGCTGGCCAACCCAAAAAGATTTCCTATGATCGAGGAACAATGACCTTCCTTTACGATACGATTAAAGCGTTAGTTACGGGAGTAATTTCTCCAAATGGAGATTCACTGCTTTATCAATATGATGGTCAATTGCCAAAGTATGTTCGCTGGACTGGTTCTGTCAATGGAAATATAAAAGTCAGATATAACAACGATATGAAAGTTTTAGCAGAGACTATCAACAATAAAGACAGCATTAATTTTGTTTATGACAAAGATGGATTGCTTACCAATGCAGGAGCGCTCAAGTTAAAATCGAGTACAGCAAACAACTTGTTACTAAGCGATACTTTAGGAAATGTAGTGACCAACTATATCTACAATTCTCTTGGAGAAATAGCAAGTCAGCAATCGCTTTTCGGCTCGGCAGTTTTATATCAAGTGAATTATACCAGAGATAGTTTGGGAAGAGTTTCTGAAAAGGCTGAAACAATTCAAGGCATAGCAACAAAATATGATTATGTATATGATGTCAAAGGACAACTTTTGCAGGTATCGAAAAACGATACGATTGTTTCCACGTACACTTACGACCCAAATGGCAATCGTATTGCACACATGACCCCAATTTCTGCTGACAGTGGAACATATGATGTACAAGATAGATTACTCACATACTCATCGACTCAATATCTATATTCTCAAAATGGCGACCTAAGACAGAAGATAGTGGGCACCCGCCAAACAGACGGCGGGCAAGCAGACACGACCCATTACGACTATGATGCTATGGGGAATCTTCTTTCCGTGGTTTTGCCAACGGGTACACGTATTGATTACATTACAGATGGAGCCGGTCGTCGTATTATAAGAAAAACTAATGGACAAATTACAAATCGATGGTTATACTCTGATGAATTGAGAATCAGTGGAGAAGTCGATAGCGTTGGAAACGTTGTGAGTCACTTCGTCTATGCGACAAAACAAAATGTGCCGGAGTATGTTTTGAAAGGTAGTATTGCTTATAGAGTTGTGACAGATCAGCTTGGAAGTGTAAGGCAGGTGATCAATTCAGCTACAGGCCAGGTTGTTCAGCAAATGGATTATGATGAGTTTGGAAACGTAACCAACTCCAGCGGTCAACAAATTGTGCCAATGGGGTTTGCTGGAGGGATATATGATGCTCAAACGGGACTAACAAGGTTTGGGGCAAGAGATTATGAAGCCAGTGTTGGAAGATGGATGGTAAAGGATCCGATATTATTTGCTTCAAACTCAATGAATCATTATGGTTATGCAGGAAATAATCCCATAAATCTTTTTGATATAAGTGGTAATTCTGATCTTTGGGGGAAGCTATTGCTGCTTTTACATTTGCGGCATCAACGACAAGCCTGATAAATGATATTTGGGAATACGTTAATTCAAAGGGAAGCGATATTGGTGCAACAATAGGGCTTTATGCTGATACATGGGGTATGGGTGCAAGTGTGATTAATTTTGCTAAAGCGGCAAGAGAATACGAAAATGTCGGTGATGTTAGAACTGATCCTTTAACAGCTCTTATTGAAAAACTTGGCGGAAAAATTAATGTCTGTAATTTTACAGAAACAATGGTATCAGCTGCGATGACAGCTCAGTTTGCACATACCATGGATCTCATGAGTAAGGGTTCTAACTTGAGAGCAGCGGTTTGGACATTATCTGCTCTTGCCACTCTTCAAGCCGGTATAAATTGCTGGATCGTTGCTGAAATGAATTTAGGAAAGCAAAAAAAATAAACATCAAAAGGAGTTAAAATTATGTTCATTATAATTAATGGCATTTTTTGTATTGCATTGATGGTATTTTTGAGTCGTTCGTCAAACAAGCCGGCACGAATTGATGGAACAAGCGGTAATATTATTCTCTATTGTGGTGCCCGTTATATAGTTTTTGCTTTTATTGGATTTTTATGTGCTTTTGATATTCTATACATATTCCATCCTATTCTCGGAGAAATTACTTTGAATTCTATAATAATTTTCCTTCCTGTGGGTGCATGTATTTATGGTGGATTAAAAATGTTTCTTATGGCGAGGCGCTATGAAATTGAACTGACCCACGATGCAATTATTGAGAAGCAAATAATAAGGAAACCAGTCAAAATTGAATGGGAAAAAGTAAAGAAAGTTCTTAATATCAACCGTGGTGTCGAAATATATAGTATTGAGGGAACAAAAATTAGAATTCCTCAAACGATGGATGGATATTTAACTCTTCTTAAAGTAATAGAAGAAAAGCATCCTAGATAAATACCTTGTTCCCAAATTCTCCGTCCATAAAACGGCGGACAAGTATTTGGGAATGGAAGGTTTGAAGCTCTGCTTCAGAACTAAGGATGTTAACAGAACTTGGAATAACCGAGTAATGGTTGGGAGAACATCAAAGATTTAGTAAGCAGTATCGGGAGTGTACCTCTCCGATCGCTGGGAGCGGTCGGAGAGGTGGTACCAAGTTGTGAAGGAGTTCCGCTCAAAGATAAGGCATGGCGGATAAATGCACTCCTGAACTAAAAAGTGAAACAAATAGAATGGTCGAGAATTAGAACTCCCTCACAGCTTAGAGGCGCTTAGTGGTATTCCAAAATACTTTATATAACCTACAGTAAGGTAATACAATGCTCCTTGTACCATACAAAATGGAGACAACGTTCACGCGAATCCCGTTTACGAATGCGGCAATTATCGTTGTGACGTCATTGATTTTCTTCCTTCCCTTTACAGGTGCTATTACATTTAATGATCTTGAACCTTTTGTGTTAAAAGACTGGGACTTCAGCCAACTGATAGGGAGTGCATTTTTGCATGGAGGTTTCTTCCATCTTCTTGGCAATATGCTTTTTTTATGGATTTTTGGTAACGCTATCTGTGGAGCTGTAGGAAATATAGCTTATCCATTTCTCTATTTGTTTCTGGCGATTATTTCCGGGTCAACTTATCTCATAATGAGTAGTCAACCAATGATTGGTGCAAGCGGCGCGATCAATGGTATTGTCGGTATGACACTTGTTTTTTTTCCGAAGAACCGTATCCATACCTTTTATTGGTTTTTTATTCCAATAATATGGCTTATCAAAACTGGAAAGTTTAAAACGAAAACCAGTTGGATGATTTTGTACTGGCTTATCTTTGATATCTTTGGCGCCATGGCTGGTGGTGACGGCGTTGCGCACTGGGCACATCTCGGTGGATTTATGGGCGGAGTGATAGTTGGATTAATTTTATTACAATTCCATGTTATCGTTACGCATAGCCCTTCTTTATTGGATGTGTTATCAGGAAAGGCATCAGATCCAGATGCGTTCAGCGATATGGATTTAGAGACTCTTGCCACTTCTCATAGAACACAGAATCCATCGAATGCATTGACGCCGGTCGAACAACAAAAATCTGCTGCCATAACAATGCAACCTTCCCAACCACAAGAGACACCTACTGTACCAAATATTCATCTCTCGCGATGTGTAGGTGAGGGAAGCCCTGTGACATGCTACATTGTTAATAAAGGCGCAACTATAAAAAGCCCACAGCTGAAAGTACCGCAGGGAGTAACGGCGCTCATGAATTCAAAAATTGCACTGCGTACACGCGAATCCGGATGGATTCGATTTTCCACTGATGATCAGAGTTCAATTGATAGCATAGAGTTCATTCTGGGATATAAGAACTCATTAAATGAGTTTCATAAAATGCGCTTTCGATGTATCCCATCGGCAAATACATTGACCATGATTTCGTCGACCGAGCCGCAAGAAAAAGAATTATAGTAGCCAAGCTTGGGAATGAGAACCCTCAATTGTGAAGAAGTCGAACTCCTGAACGGAGATAAGAGCGGGACAAGTGCAAGAAATTATGAAGGTGAACAAGGTTTATTTAATGTCCAAACAGATCCAAGTTGTGAAGGAGTTCCGCCATAAGATAAGGCATGGCGGATAAATGTACTCCTGAATTAAAATTGTTAAATAATTATACGATGAGCCGATGGAAAATTATATCTGGCGTCAATCTCTTTTTTATCACAACAACTATTGTTGAATGGAGGAGCGTGTTTGTTGCTATCCCATTGTTTGAGACAATAATGGAAAGTCTAAAGTTTTGTCTTGCAAATAAAGAACTGCATCTACATGGTTATGTTATTATGCCCAATCATGCCCATTATATTGTTTCTAGTGACCCGCCGGAAAAGTTATCCGATATTATGAGAGATTTTAACAGGTTCACATCTCAATGCATTACTGACGTTTTAGAAGAAATGCATAGGGATGAACTGCTTGAGATTTTTCACAAAGCTGCGATGGACGAAGGTCGTGGAAATCGATATAAAGTGTGGCAGGAGGGATTTCATCCTATTGCGATTGATACAGGAGCGTTTTTTCAACAGAAACTAGACTATTTGCACGAGAATCCCGTACGGAAGGGATTTGTTGAGAAACCGGAATACTGGTGTTATTCGAGTGCAAGGAATTATCTTTTTGATGATCATTCAATTATCCCTGTTGAGTGTCTCGAATGAATTGGGTCGGGAGTGCAACACCCCTAAGTTGTGAAGGAGTTGCACTCCTGAACTAAAAAGTGAAACAAATAGAATGGTCGGGAGTTAGAACTCCCTCCAAACTTAGTTTATTGAGAACTGAAATTTAAATATCGCTGTACTATATCAAAAGTACACACTTAGGGAGTGTTTATGAAAAAGCGAGGCATAATTATATCTCTTGTCGTATCTTTTACTTTCATTGCGTATGGTCAGAAATCAGAACCATTTAAATCTCCCGAAATAAAAGCGCAGCAAGCAGACACACTCAGTTCCAGTTTAGAGACTCCGGTTCCATTGCCGGATACAATTGCAATTAATAATCATGTTTTACCGCAAGGCGCTAAGGATACAACCACGCTGAGCTTCCGCGATACGGATTTAAGGGATATCTTCCGTGCACTAGCGGCAAAACATAACTTAAACATCTTCATAGATAATACAATCAACAAACATTCTACAATCTCACTCTCCAATGTGCAAGTGTACAATGCAATCAAATTTATTTGCCAGCAGAATGATCTTAAGTTGAGCTTAGATGGATGTATCTTTAAAATTTTGCCTCAACCTCCTCCACCAAAAGCAGAACCGCTGCCGGCAAAAGTGCCATGGGTCTATTATGGTAATAATTTACTATCCGTAAAACTGAAGAATGACGATCTTGAAACATTTGTGCTGGAAATAGAGAGGAAGATGCGGCAAGAACATTCTTATCCTTAGCGGTACATCGGGAAATTTAAACGGCACATTAAACGATATCGATTTTGATATAGGCTTTACGCAATTATTGAACAATAACGGTTTTGCTGTCCAGAAAAAAAATGGTGTATATATTGTCAGTCGATTGGAATATTTTGTCGGCCAGCAAACTCAAGGCGGAAGTCAAAAAGCAGGGCCGTATTGGATCAGTGTGCATGATTCATTAGTCACTGTTGACGTTACCAATGCGCCATTAGACCGTGTGCTGAGCGATATAGGCCGTCAGCTGAACAAAGATATGGTATTCTACAGTCAGGTCACTGGTAATATTACTGCACGGGCAACAGACATCCCGCTGGAGAATGCCTTCAATCTCTTGCTCAGAAATTCAAACTTTACTTATCGTATTTCAGATGGAATGTATTTTATCGGTGAAAAAGCGAATAAGACGATGACCGCTACAAAGCTGCTTCGTCTAAAGTATCTGCGCGCAGAAAAAGTATTGGAATCCATACCTCAATCGATTACATCAATGGCTGTTTTAAAAGTTATCAAAGAACATAATGGAATTGTCGTTGTGGGACCGAACGATATAATCACTCAGGCGGAAGAATATCTTCAAGCTATCGACAAGCCAGTCGCACAGGTGCTCATCGAAGCAATTGTCGTCGATTATGACCGTACGAAAGGACTCGATCTCGGAGTAACTGCGGGGTACCTCGGTTCAAAAGATACAACTACATCATTCTCTCGCACCGATGCGCTTATTCCGGGAGTCAATATGATGTTCTCAGGTCCTACACTTAATAACGCTTTGAGCGCTATCGGTGCGACAAACCTCGGCAAGCTTCCAGCTGACTTCTTTTTAAATTTGAAGGCGATGGAACAAAGGGGAATTGCCAATGTAAAATCACGCCCCTTACTTGCAACACTCAACGGCTATCCGGCAATGCTCAGCATTGGTACGACGTTCTATTTCGAACTCACGACTACGACTCCTTTTTCGCAAAACCAAAACCAGACATACCTATCCACCAGCCAACAATTTACAACAGTTGAAGCTGACACAAAACTCGAGATTACTCCTTATGTCGGTTCTGACGGGCAGATCACTGTCGAAATAAAGCCCGACTTCAAAACACCGGTTGGTCAACCGATAAATGGAATTCCTCCTAACATCAACAGGCGTGCTATGTCTTCCACACTTGTGATGAGAGAAGGGGAGACAATCGTCTTGGGCGGTATGGTGCAGGAGACAGAATCCGAATCGCGCACGCAGGTGCCTATACTTGGTTCAATTCCACTGCTCGGATATTTGTTTTCTTCCACAAGTCATAGCACTAATAAATCGGAATTGGTAATTTACATCACACCGCATATTTCGTATGGTGAAGCGTTCCATAATGTGAGTCTGCCGGACCATGAAGAATGAGTATCTGATTTTTTTTTCGATAGAGGAGATAAATTGCCGCGACGTTTTCCCGTAGTAATGGAGTTTGCCAACGTCGTGGGTACATAAACGGAAACAATCTTTGACTTTAGCCATAGATAAAAGCGATATTCAATAGTTGCGGCTAAAGCCGTAAAGGATTAATTATTTCTTCCACACGCTGAAGCTCATGGCAATGAATATATTTTAAGTATACATTTTTTGCAAACTGTATAGCATCGATGAATATTTCCACTCTTCAAATAAGCCATATCAACTTCCGTCAATTAGCCGGTGCTAACCGTGTACTCGGTGTCGATCTTACGGAAAACTGCGTTCGTGTTGTTGAAGTGGAAGAACGTATACTACCACTTCGGAAATCGCAATCAAGATTCACAGTTCGCAATCATTTCATTCTAGAATATGATCCGGCAGCGGAGTGGCTAAAACGAGCAGATCTCCTGAAACAAAAATTAACCGGACTTGGAATTCGTGCGCGCTATGCAGCTACAAGCATCCGTTCTTTAGGCGTCAAAGTTGTTGAAACTACAATTCCATCCGGCATACACGCTTTTGATGAATGGATAACCGAGAATCAGGAAAAACTACTGCGAATTCCGTTAAACTCTGGAAGTATAACACATTGTGTAGAAATATTGGAACGGTCTGATTCAGGAACACGCGTAGAAATTACGTTTGTCCGGAGGGAAGAGATTGGACGCTACCAGTCGTTCTTTCGCACTGTAGGACTTGAGTTGATCACGCTCGGAGCAGGAACCCGCGATGCAAGCAATGTCATAACAACTGGAAAGAATTTCGGAGGGGAGAAAGAAAAATTCCTTTTTATTGAAGATGTTTCAGTCAACGTAACAGAATTTAAACAGGGGAGAAGGAATCGATCATATCAGACGGCGACACCATTCCAACAGACACAATCGGAAGAAGCTTCAGTTTTTGTGTCTTGTGAAAAAGTCATAACGACAAATCTTGCCGATATACAAATCATTCAACCGCTTGGATTATCTCCAGAGTATTGCCTCTCTGTCGGGTTAGCATTAAAAGCTCTGAATTCTGATCTTAGTCCGACTAATCTTTTGCCGGCAGAAGAGACAAACCGTATCGAAGTGAATTTCCATAAATCTTTTTTCCAGAGGGCAATATTATTTTTAGGTGCTGTTTTGATTGTTCTGCTCATCATCCCATCTGCTCTGGAAGGCTATTTAGATTGGCGATCTAATAAACTAGACGAGCAATTGTCGGCAAACGTCAGTTCCTACGCTGAGCTAAAACTTCTGGAAACCCAAACACGCGATCTTGAAAAACAGCTCGGTGAAGCCAACACTTCGGTTCGTTCTTCCCATACTGCAAAGTTATTGCATAACATTGCAAGCGCAAGTCCGGAAGGGCTGTGGTTATACAAAATCAAATTAGATGCAGAAACCAAGGGAACATCAAAGTTGTCTCTTTTCGGATATACACTTAAAAGTGAAAAAGTCACTGACTATTTGAAGAATCTCAACGGTCTCGGTTATGAAGCAAATTTAATTCGATCTGGAAGTCCTCAACAAAATGAAACGTTGATTCCATTGCGAAAGGACGCCGTATCATTTGAAATAGCAATACAACTAAGGAATTAAATTGACTGGCAAACGAAAATATCAAATAGGAATAACAGCGATAGGAGTATTGTTTATCTACCTCCTTTTCACAGAAGTTTCAGGTCGATGGAGTGAAGCATATCGTTCTTATCGAGAGTTCTCAGCGAAAGAGGAGAGCGTCCTTAATCCCGATGAACTTGCGCAACGTACTATGGACTTACGTGTAAAGAAAAGAATTCTTACAACACAAATCACACGTGCAAACGAGGGATTTGAGCAAAGCCAAATAGGAGTTGTGCGCTTAATTCAAGCTCGAGCAAAAGAGAAGAATATGTATTTGAGGATGATCACACCGTTGGAAACGCGTCCTGTCGGCCAGATGATCGAAATTGGATTTACTCTGGAGCTTTTAGGATCGTATCATCGATTAGGAAGCTATATTTCTTCTCTCGAGACCGGACCTATACCAATAAAAATAGTTAATGTTGAGGCGGTGAATCAACAGCCCGGTTCTACAGTGCTGACTATTTCTATTCAGGGGAAAGCGTTTATTCTGTCTAAGAATGTTTTGCAATGAAGCCGAA
Source organism: Ignavibacteriota bacterium (assembly GCA_963727825.1). Taxonomy (GTDB): domain Bacteria; phylum Bacteroidota; class Ignavibacteria; order UBA10030; family UBA10030; genus Fen-1298. The sequence continues at coordinate 146,749 of CAVSHO010000007.1, forward strand.
TAAATACATATTGCGATTGCTGGTGGTTGCGCTTTTGATTGTCTGGGGTCTCGTTGTATATGAAGTTATATCGGCAATTTATTTTGGCGAAGATAAGGAAACCAGCAATGCCGATAACCTGATAAAAAATAAAGGAAAAAGTGCAGAAACTTTCCTGTATGATGAAAATGTCAAAGATCCATTTCTATACTACGCCTCCAAAACTGATACAATGAAACGTGTCAGCACACCTAAACTGATCGCTCCGGTCTGGAATCCACCACCATTCCGCTTAAAAGGAATAATTGATGCGCGATCCGGCAAGATGGTGATTCTGGAAGATGGATCAGGTGAAACATTTTTCTTGCAGCGGGGAGATACCTTGCATGGAGTACATATTCTTGCCATAGAATCAAATCGTGTTCAATACGAATTTGAGAAAAAGAAATCGGATTGGCAGCTGTAATAGTGCTGGGGAAAAATAATTGCAAAGCTTCACCTTATTTTGTATCTTACTAATGCAATTGATTCATTTAAAATCTTCCGATATTACATATCAAAGATTGATACAATTGCCCTTATGTGAATTGCACGGCATCGGAAGTGCCGAAATGACACGAAGGGCATTTGTATTTATAGGTGAAAAATAGAACGGGACTTGGTACCAAACTTGGCACTCTACTTGGCACTATGCATGCCAAAGTTGGCACTATTAAGTTCGAGTTGAGTGTTGCAAGTGTCGAAAATAGAATAAAAACTGAATGGCGCCGTACCCAAGTGGTAAGGGAGAGGTCTGCAAAACCTTTATGCAGCGGTTCGAATCCGCTCGGCGCCTCTCCGAATTGCGGAATGCGGATTGTCAATTGCGGATTTATAAATCTGCAATTCCATATCGAAAATTCGAAATTCGCAATTTCACTGCCGGGACGGCGGAATTGGCAGGCGCAAAGGACTTAAAATTCTGTGTCCTGCAAAGGGTGTGCGGGTTCCTGCAATAAAATCAAAGATTTTCCTTTCGTTTTCAAAATAATCTTACTATTGCAAGCGGAAGTGCAAGCTAAGGAGTGTATCTTTTGCTTGCTTCCATCTATCTTTTCAAACCGTCGAGAAGCCATTGCCGGTATATTCAATTAACTATGAAAATCTTCATGCTGAGGTGAACAAGATTTCTGTATCTTTGAACTGAGAAAGCAGAGTTTAATGAAAATATGAGTGGTTGCCCCTTTTTTTATCGCTTGAACTTCAAAGAAATAAAGTATAGTCTTCTGGCGTTCGAAGAAGTGTTTACCAGAGCTCTATCTTTTTCAGCGGAACAATTCGAGAAGAAGATTAATTGAGCGGCAGCTTGGAAGTTAGCGATGCAACAGCTTCTGCATTTATTAGACTGTGTTTTAAAATAGAAAATTGAAATAGCAAATAAATCGTCAATCTGAGTGGAGATAAAGATAATGTATAATTCTACTATTCAATACAAATCATTATTTGTACGATTCCGAGTTTTCTTTCTTCTTTTTCTTTTATCCTCTCTATTGCCTTCGCTAACCTTTTCTGCCACATACGGAATTGCCGGTTCAGTAAAGGACGCTTCAGGCAATGCGATTGCAGGAGTAGTAATGAATGGACTTCCTGGCAACCCGATTACTGATAGCAGTGGCAACTATGGCGCCTTTCTAACTCTCGGTTGGTCTGGTACAGTGACACCGACATTGACCGGATACACGTTCACTCCTGTGAGTCGAACATATACAACTATTAGCATCACATATCCACATGAGGATTACATAGCTCAAGGTACATTAGCAATTGCCGGTTCAGTAAAGGATGCTTTAGGCAATGCGATTGCAGGAGTAGTAATGAATGGACTTCCTGGCAATCCGGCTACAGATAACAGTGGCAACTACGGAGTCTATCTAGGCCCTGGTTGGTCTGGCATAGTGACACCGACATTGACCGGATACACGTTCACTCCTGTGAGTCGAACGTATAGTAATCTTCAAGCGAGTATTGGCAGTCAGAATTACACGGCTCAAGGTACGTTAGCAATTGCCGGTTCAGTAAAGGATGCTTTAGGCAATGCGATTGCAGGAGTAGTAATGAATGGACTTCCTGGCAATCCGGCTACAGATAACAGTGGCAACTACGGAGTCTATCTAGGCCCTGGTTGGTCTGGCATAGTGACACCGACATTGACCGGATACACGTTCACTCCTGTGAGTCGAACGTATAGTAATCTTCAAGCGAGTATTGGCAGTCAGAATTACACGGCTCAAGGTACGTTAGCAATTGCCGGTTCAGTAAAGGATGCTTTAGGCAATGCGATTGTAGGAGTAGTAATGAATGGACTTCCTGGCAATCCGGCTACAGATAACAACGGCAACTACGGAGTCTATCTAGGCCCTGGTTGGTCTGGCACAGTGACACCGACATTAACCGGATACACGTTCACTCCTGTGAGTCGAACGTATAGTAATCTTCAAGCAAGCATTGGCAGTCAGAATTACACGGCTCAAGGTACGTTAGCAATTGCCGGTTCAGTAAAGGATGCTTTAGGCAATGCGATTGCAGGAGTAGTAATGAATGGACTTCCTGGCAATCCGGCTACAGATAACAGTGGCAACTACGGAGTCTATCTAGGCCCTGGTTGGTCTGGCATAGTGACACCGACATTGACCGGATACACGTTCACTCCTGTGAGTCGAACGTATAGTAATCTTCAAGCGAGTATTGGCAGCCAGAATTACACAACTCAAGGTAAGGTTGGCGTTGCTAATACCGATAAAACTTTGCCATCGGAATTTGAACTAGACCAGAATTATCCGAATCCATTTAATCCGTCAACAAATATTTCTTTTAGTCTTCCATCTAAATCATTTGTCTCGCTGAAGATATTTGATGCTTTGGGAAGAGAAGTGTCTACTATCCTGTCAGTTGAGTTGCTTGCTGGGAAATACTCTCGGCAATGGAATGCTGCAGGTCTACCAAGTGGAATATATTTCTATCGTTTACAGGCTGGTTCTTTCAATGAAACGAAGAAAATGATTTTGCTGAAGTGAGATAAATGAAATTTTAATAGTTGTTCAAGCCGACTCCAATAAGGTCGGATTTTTTGTTCTCCCCCTGCAGCCATCTCATTTACGGTCAGCGGTTGATAAGTTACAGGTCTCCTTTGAGCCATAATATACTTTTTACTAAATTTATATTAGATCATTTTACATAAAAGAAATACCACTATCATTTATAAAACGGTCGCTGTCTGTAAAGTTTCCAGATTTTCTGAGACTTTACTGTAAATATTCTTGCCTTCCCTTTCATTGTTTTGTATCTTTGACGTGCAGATAAAATCATTCATCATTCCGGAAAATAAAATGAGTGTAGAATTGCCATTTATCTTTTGCAAGCTGCCGGAGTGGGAGGATGAGGATAGAGGGCTTTCCGTATTTGTATTAGTAGGAACAGCGCAAATACTGCAAGCAAAAGTGCAAGCAATTTTGTGTGTAAAAACGTAAAAAGTCTTTGAAAATCCTTGCCGGGATGGCGGAATTGGTAGACGCACAGGACTTAAAATCCTGTGTCCTGCAAAGGGCGTGCGGGTTCGAGTCCCGCTCTCGGCACAAAATTGTTAATACAATTGAAGTTAGCGAATTGAAAGGTTGCTTCAAGAAGTCCTACCTTGAAAATCCAATAGTGTTCATATTTTGTTCCCATGCAGTCACCTCATTCATTTTTCTTGAGAGAAATGCAATGTATTTCAGCAAGCGAATAAATAGAAATTATTATGTTTGTTTTCTTAATAGTTTCGGAAGGTGGCAACTAGCCACCCTAAAATATCGAAATGAAAATGGAAATAGTAGGAACGTACACGATCTCCTTTTGTGTTAATAGTTAAACGCACTAAGTTCGGTGTGAATACTTGAAGTGGGTGAGGAAAGGAGCAGAGCGATATAATCGTAAAAAAATAATTTCACATAAATCAATTGAAAGGCTATTTATGAAACTCCACCTTCTTTTGTGCGCGGTTGTTTTCATAAGTATGCAGAATCTGAAAGCTCAAGAATCTGTATGCCAATTTTCTACACTCCAATATTCTTCTTCTCAATCTTTCGTATTTCAATCTTCATTGAGCAATGAATTATTGTTTGCTCAGCCGAGCTCACCGCTCGATTCTCTTTTGCAGCCCCCAAAGCGCAAATTAATTCCGGCTAATGCGAGCTGGATGGAAAAATATCTGTGGGACGAGGATGGCTTATTTAGAACAATGGGGTTAGCTTCCCCTCTGACACCGGAGACGCGGAAGAGCGAGCTCAGTCTCCGACGCGGCATGCTTACCGCTCATCTTATAGGAGGGGTTGTAACGCTTGCAAGCATTTATACAGCAATCTATTACGGTCAAAAGATGATTGACGGTGACATTTCGCGAAGCAATCGTGACCATCATCAACTCTTTGTAACAACGACGATTATTTCATATTCAGCGACTGGATTGCTTTCCGTGCTTTCACCGCCTCCTATGATTCGACGTAACGAGATCAGTACCATAACGATTCATAAAACACTCGCATGGGTTCACTTTACTGGAATGATCTTAACCCCAATACTCGGTTCAATGATCAGTCGTCGTGCCACATCATCACAGCTTGCCCATTTCCATCAAGCATCAGCTTATATCACAGCCGCGGCACTAACAGCTTCAATGATCGTTATAACATTTTAAAAGGATTACGATGAAAACGAAAACGGTATCATTCTTGGGGTGGATGCTTCTGACAACATTTTGTGTTACTGCTCAAACAAAGACGGTTGAGTGTACTAAAGATGAAACGTCGGTTACATACATACTCAAGCATCCCCTCCATCAAATGGAAAGCACAAGCAAAGAAATAAACTGCCGCATCGAAATCGATCCGATAAAGAAAGAAATCAAAGCGGTATCGGCACAAATCGATGTCATGACGTTCAATAGTGGAAATTCAAATCGCGATTCACATGCAATGGAGGTGATCGATGCAATCACCTATCCTGATGTGATGTTCTCGAGCACTTCTATTGTTCAGAATGGCGATAGTTTGAAAGTGACCGGTAATCTTACCTTTCACGGCATAACAAAAACCATTGTCATTGCGGCAGCGACAAAATGGCCGCCCAACAGGTTTGTGGTGAATGGCGCGTTTGATATAAGCTTAACTGAGTTTAAAGTCGAGCGACCTTCACTTTTGATGGTGAAGTGCGACGACACATTACGATTTACTTTGATCGCAGTTTTCAAGTTAGATTAAACAGACACTTATTACTAGTTATAATGGCGATCTTTTTACTGAACTTCTTTATGCTATAAGTTAATCTACAGCCATGCGACCATATACAAAGTTGTCTATAGTGAGCGTAGGTGTGCGGGGTGATAATAGTTGTGCAGGTGCCGCGGGAAATTTAGGGCGATGACGAAATGAATTCATTATATTCTATAGGAGATTGCTTGATAAAAAAAAGTCCCATTTTTTTAAGCCATAAAGGAGATCCATCAAGTAGCTTCTACTTCAGTATAAAAGGGAAATCAATCTAAACCGAAAGGCAAAGTGGTTTTGCCAAAATTATTTCTGATTTCTGTTTCTAAAAGGTAAATCGAATCCAAATATTTTTATTACATTGTTTCTGCTATGTTTCAACTAATTTATAATACTAGACATACATGTGGCGAACTGATCTATCTTGCCGATTACCGCTTCAAATCCCGTAAAGATTTAAAGTTCCATTCAGATATTAAACCATTGAAGATGGAATGTCGCAAATGCCTCTTAGAGACTGATGCTTCTTATTTTGAAGTATGGGAATCAGAAGGTTCAGGTATAAAGAAGATCGTTGAGGTGACTCCTATTAAGTATCTCAATGATGTATGTAAGAAGTTGACAAATTCATAAGCGATTGGTATGTAGCTACTATCGTCTCCTCGGCGGCAAAGTCAGCTTTCCTAATCCTCGCGTTTGGTAATGCATCGGGAATTTTTATTGTTAGTAATATTACAGTTCCTTACATTAAACCATTACTTAAGTAAACTTTTGTATATCTATAAACAAATATGTGAATAAACTATGATTGATAAAACAAAAACCGCATTAGTTGTTATCGATCTTCAGAAAGGTATTGTTGGTATGCCAACTCAACCGTACCCTGCAAATGTCGTTGTCGCAAATGCGGCGAAGCTTGCACAAGCTTTTCGGAAGAATCAAATGCCTGTTTTTCTTGTGAGAGTGACGCCGTCTGCCGATGGAAAAGACGGACTTCAACCGGCTATCGATAGCAAGGTTCGGATGAATTTTCCGAGACCTGCTGACTGGGCTGAGCTTGTTCCTGAACTGGGTCCTGAACCGAGCGATTTTGTGATTACAAAAAGGCAGTGGGGTGCTTTTTATGGAACTGAACTTGATTTGCAATTGCGAAGGCGAAAAATCGAGAAAATTGTTTTGTGCGGCGTTTCCACGAATGTCGGTGTGGAGAGCACAGCAAGATTTGCTTATGAATACGGTTATCAGCAGATATTCGCTGAAGATGCCTGCTCTGCCCGTTCGATAGAAGAGCACGATCATACAATGAAAACAACATTTCCGCGGATCGGAAGAATCCAAAAGACGGAAGAAATTTTATCTGCTCTGGAATAAACTATGGATGATTGCAACCTGATTACTGTTCGTAATCTAAAAAAATGTTTCAGTGAAATAACGGCTGTTGATGAGATTTCTTTTGATGTGAAACACGGTGACGTGTTTGCATTCTTAGGCCCAAATGGAGCAGGAAAAAGCACGACAATCAAGATGCTAATCACGTTGCTTGCACCTACAAGCGGGAAAGCAACTATTGACGGCCATGACATCGTAAGAGATTCCGCACAAGTGCGGCGGAATATCGGTTATGTGCCGCAAATGATATCCGTAGATGGAGCGCTCACGGCATATGAAAACCTTGTTCTTATGGCGCGTCTGTATGATATTCCTGCACACGAATGCGCTACTCGCGCACGAGAAGTTCTCTCTTTCTTAGAATTAGAAGATCATGAAAATTCTCTCGTGCGTACATTTTCCGGCGGTATGATCCGGCGGCTTGAGATAGGGCAGGCAATAGTTCATCATCCCAAAGTGCTTTTCCTTGACGAACCGACATCTGGTCTTGACCCGGTTGCACGCCAACATATCTGGGAACACATTTTGGATTTACGGAAGACGTACAGCACAACGATTTTCTTTTCCACTCATCAAATGGAAGAAGCAGAAGAAATGAGCGACATGGTGGCGATAATGAATGCGGGAAAAATCGCAATCATCGGCACTCCGAAAGAAATTAAAGCAAAGACGGGTAAAGAGGATACAAACCTCGAAGAAGCTTTCATCTTTTTCACTGGAACAAATCTGAAAGAGACCGGCAATTTTCGCGATGTGCGCCGCTCGCGACGGACGGAACAAAGATTAGGATGATAACTGTGAAAATCATAACGAGATACTTTTTACAGGTCTGTAAAAAATCTTGGATTTTGTCAGAATCAGAGATACGCAAATTGCTCCACGACCCCACAGAGCTTGTCACGCGTGCAATCCAGCCGATCCTATGGCTTGGAATTTTTGGCGAGGCGATGAGCAAAGTACGTGCAATTCCCACCGGAAATTATTCATATATGCAATTCATTACTCCGGGGATACTTACTCAGTCAGTTGTTTTTATAGCCATTTTCTATGGATTGAATATTATCTGGGAACGTGACATGGGATTGCTACAGAAATTGCTCGTGACGCCAACGCCGCGTCTTGCATTGGTCTTGGGCAAGATGGGATCTGCGGGCGTGAGGGGATTGTGCCAAGCGGTGATTGTTTTCCTTTTTGCTCTGGTGCTAGGAGTGCCGCTTATTTTCACAATAGGGTCAGTTTTTGGGGTGGTTATTATTGTATTGCTCGGCGCAGGATTTTTCACGGGACTTTCGATGATTATTGCATCGATCGTAAAAACTCGTGAACGGTTTATGGGGATCGGGCAGGTAATAACGTTGCCGCTATTCTTTGCATCAAACGCGATTTATCCGATCAGTATCATGCCATCATGGCTCCAGGCGGTCGCATATCTCAATCCCTTAAGTTATATGGTAGATGGCTTGCGCTCACTCCTCGTTATCGGATCACCTGCACAACTTCCCATTGACATTGGCATTCTCACTGCCGTTACAGTCGTGATCTCGATCATCAGTGCCTATATGTATCCAAAGGTCGTTGTATAAAATTGAACATAAAAAACATTGTCGAAGTAACACCGATTGATAATCTTATCGTGATTGTTGAGAAGTTGAGTAGATCATAGACGATTTGTATTTTGCTATTGCAGTATCCCCGACTGCACGAATTGTGTTGTGACTTTTAAAAACTTAGACTTATCATTTGTGGGTTATTTATTAGTGCATAAATGATATTGTTTCCTCGACCCTTAAATATTCAAGTAAAATCTGAAAAAAATTAGTATATTATATATATATCAAAGGAGAAATATTATGTTTGAGAACATTGGCGGCCCGGAGCTCTTACTTATTCTGATAGTCATTTTTCTATTCTTTGGTGCAAAGAAAATACCGGAGATAGCAAAAGGACTTGGCCAGGGTATTCGAGAGTTCCGAAAGGCAGCACGCGATATTCAGGAAGAAGTAAATAAAGAAGTAAAGCAGATCGACGATAAGTCCGAAAAGAAATGATTACGTATTCAGCCAATTCCTGAGTACGCTGTAATGAATAGAAACTGTATCCGTCCACTACTGGCTATTCTTGCAATGTCAAACGGAAAGGATTAAGCGATCTTATGAAAGAGATATAAGGGGATTATTGTGACAGTTAATTGCTGGTCAATATTCTTGTGGATTCTTGATGAATAAAAGTGTAAAACTGTTTTACTATTTTCTTATTTCTTTATCAATACTCGATGTGTCTCTTCATGCTCAATCATACGATGATACACTCTGTCTTCATTTCAATTCGGATCAGATTCATATCGACAACTTGACTCTGGAAAGAGTGGAAACATTAATACCCGGTGTCCGTCCGAATAACTTCATTCGTACATATTCACCGTTTGATCAAATTACCATTTCTCTTTCTGATCCAAGAATTAGCCCGCTATTTAGAGAGGATCTTTCTTATCGCTTTGATTCCACAGAAAAAGTTATCGGGCTCTCATACGATTATGAAAACAATAATGTATCGGTAGAACCGATTCTTGGATTTAATTCGGCGTATGATAAAACCGGTATAAACACTTGGACAAAGGCATTGGGATTTAAGGTCTTCGGTAATATTGGGTCATCTTATTCTTTCTATATGAAAGTAGTAGACAATACCGTTAGCGGGAAAATAATTGACATGAAGAAAGAACTGGATAACACTGATGGTTTTATCGTTAGCCACAATAATGGGACTGATGGTTTTGACTTTGATGATATGGAGGGGCAGGTTGGCGCCCGGTTTGGAGTTGCACAACTGTTTATCGAGAAGATCAGAAACGTTTGGGGTTACGGCGAGGATGGCCAAATCATCTATTCGAGAAAAGCTCCCAGCTATCCTCAATTAAGACTTGTTATCTCCCTTAATGACCATTTAAAGTTTACATATCTACAAGCAGTCTTATTTTCTGATATCGTCGATTCGCTTCAGAGTTATGGGAACACTTCTTATTATGATACTTATCGAAGAGTCTATCGATCGAAGTACATGGCCGCTCATCTTCTTGAATACGCCCCATCCAATGAGTTAAATTTTTCTCTCGGTGAATCCATTATCTTTAGTGATAGCTTCGAACCCGTGTTCCTTATTCCGGTTCTCCTTTTCAAGGCAGCTGAGTATCAATACAGAGACAACGACAACGCACAAATTTTCGGTGGAATGCGTTATTCACTTCGTTCGATCGGTTATCTCTACACCGATTTTTTTATTGACGATATCAATACCGACAAATTATTCAGCGCTCAGAACGATAATGTCCTCGCAGGTACCTTCGGAGCCCGCCTAACGGATTGCATATTGAAGGACCTGGACATAGTTGCCGAGTACACTAGGATAAATCCATGGGTTTATACACACAAATACGAAGCCACAACTTATACCAGTAATTCGTATGTTCTTGGACATTGGTTGGGTCAAAATAGCGAACTATTCTATTTGTCCGCAGAGTATCGATGGATCCGATCTTTGTGGATGAAGCTTTCAATGCAGTACATTGAAAAGGGAATTCTTGACCCCGAACACCTCCATTATACTATTCCTGGAGTTCCCACATTTTTAGAAGGCCCTTTATTCCATCAAACGGTGATCAAATATGAAACGCAATGGGAACTGTATAGAAATTTGTTTTTAAAGGGTGAAATAGTTCTTACAAATCAAAACAGTGGCCAGATCGCTCTTACAAATTTGAGCAGTGACCTTCCGACCTATTATCCTTCTTATTCTAATAGACTCACAATGAACGTAGGAATTGTATACAATCTCTTCGATAATAATTGAGTAATTATTCAAATCAATTTTTGAGGTAAGAATGAAATCCGGGATGACGATATTAGAGATATGCTGCCTTTTTTTTGTATGCATGAATACGCATGGGCAATATAAAATTGGTCCCGCAACTCAAAGCAACAAATATTCATTAACAGGCAATTTGCAGTATGATCTCTCAACGAATATTAATAGCGACAACAGTATGGACAGTTCCAGGACAGCAAATCCAGAAGTCTCTAAGAGATTTTACTCTCCCTTAAAAGCAAGTTTATTTTCCGCTGTCATCCCCGGCGCTGGGCAATTCTACACAAAAAGCTATTTACAGAGTGCAGCATTTCTCAGTGCAGAAGCCCTTATGTGGGTCTTGTATATTCACTATAAGAATCAAGGAGATCAGCGGACGAATGATTTTAATAATTATGCAGATGCACATTGGTCCGTTGTTCGCTATGCACAATGGATCCAAGCCAATTACCCGCAGAATGTGCAGGGTTATTCACTCTTCATACCTAATACCGCGAATCTACCCACGTGGCAACAAGTGAATTGGGGCCAGCTCAATGCCGTTGAAGGGAGTATGGCTGTTGGCACTGGTTTTACTCATCAGCTTGTCATGTATCCGGATCAGCAGTATTATGAAGAGATTGGCAAGTATTCACAATTCTCTGGCGGATGGGACGATGGCAGTAACGTTACAGCGGCTGAGGTGGGTAGCACCTACGGATACTATACTCCACATAGCACTTTGTATGTTCATATGCGTGCAGATGCGAACAGCTCTTACAATATTGCGACAGCATATTCATGTGTACTCCTTGCTAATCACGTATTCAGTGCTCTCGAAGCGGCGTGGAATGCATCAAATATCAATCATAAAATTCATTTGGAAGGACATATTGAATCTAGACAAATTTATGGGAATGCTGTAGAGTTCGTACCTGCACTTCAATTAGAGTATGAATTCTAATAAAGAATACTGAAAAAGCGGCGTTTATTTAATTTTATTTAAAAAGAATTGAAGTAGATCAACGATAAATCTGATAAGAAATTATTATAAATTCAGCGTTTGCTGGAGGCTCTATTATATCAGAGAGTCTATAATTAAAAAGAAAGAAATACTATGGGGAAATTGAAACCTCTTATTGTTATCCAAATTGCTCTCGCTGCTCTGTTTCTCGGATCGATAGTTTATGCAACGGTTCGTTTCGGGCCAGAGTTGACAAGGTTGGTTAGTGACCCTCATAAATTTAGAGAACATTTATTATCCTTCGGGCATTGGAGTGCTGTGGTATTCATGCTTTTCCAGGTGCTTCAAGTAGTGATAGCAGTCATACCTGGTGAACCCGTCCAAATAGCGGGAGGATATATATTCGGAACTTTCTGGGGCACAGTCTATTCTACACTGGGTATAACGGTAGGGTATATCATTGTATTTACATGTGTGAAGCTTTTCGGTTATCCGCTTGTTAAAATATTTGTTCCAGAGAAAGAGCTTGAGAAATTTAGCACACTAATGAATAATCCAAAACTGGAAACGACTATATTCCTTTTATTCCTCATTCCGGGCATTCCCAAAGATATTCTCGTGTATGTTGCCGGACTTACGCCGATTAGACCTTTTTTGTTTTTTATCATAATAACTTTTGCACGCTTTCCCGCAATGCTTGGGTCTTCCTATATCGGTGCAAAAATTGAATCGAGCCAATATTCTATCGCAGTCGCCGTTTCTGTTATCGCAAGTATATTGTTTGTCTTCGGATACATATACAAAAAGAGAATCATAGACTTTATCCATGTGCGATTCAACAAGAAGAAGATCGGCAATGAATAAAAATATTTCTAATCATAGGATAATCGCGGTTCTAGTAAAAGCCAGGCTCTTTGCATGAGAAAATATTTTATTAATAAATGCGTAGAAGGCCGACTGATATTAGAACGAGAATAATATGAAGCGGTTATCTTATACGACATCTCTTGGATTTCTTGTCCAATTGCATTTCTTGTGGCACAGAATCGTTTTTGATTTATTCAAAATATAGAACAACCATTGGATGCATAACCCATCACACCTTTGGAAAATGAAAGGAAGATATGAGCGCACATATTCCACATCCGCGAATTAAGGAAAGGGCCAAAATAGGTCCGCATCTCACAAAGCACGAGCATATTGGGCTTAATGGTCGTTTAGCAATGCTGATAACTAATATGGTAAGCACAATGTGGTGTGCTTATCTTTTCGCGATCATAGCATTGATAAGTCTCCCTGCTGCTATAGAGGGAGGGACTGCTACCATTGTGTCTTGGATTGCCCAGACATTTCTGCAATTAGTCCTACTGTCGGTTATTATGGTAGGACAAAAAGTGGCGGCCAGAGCTTCCGATAAACAGGCTCTGCAAACGTTCAAAGATACTGAAGCAGTACCTGGAAATTCAGGACGAAGTCCACAAGTTGATAAAGATCAATTACGAACTGACTCAAGAAATTCACAGTTTTGTGACGAAAAAACAAAGAAATAATATAAATAAGTCACATAAACTGCAACAGTGACAGAAAGTGCACGGAATTTTTCTGAATTTTTTGTCATTCCCTATGGCAAATTGACTAAATCATAGGCGATTTGTATGTTGCAATTGCAATCTCAACATCCCGGTTGAGAAAAGTTTTTCTAATCCTCAGCACCCTGATAGTGTGCTGGGGATTTTTGCTGTTGCGTTGAATTCTTGATTCTGAGTTGAAGATGAAACATATTGCTCACGAGTGATGTATAACTGAAGAAAATAACCATTGTCTTATAATATATCTCAAAGGATGAATTGTGAATAACCAACAAGACGGAAGTTTTTGGAGCGCCTTCGAAAGGTATCTTGTTTGTCTATTATCTTTGGTTTCCGGTTTGGTACTTATCTATTTGGCGATTGAAGGCCCACTTTTCTTGAATAACATTCACTACAGAACCTCTCTTTCAGGCATCTGCCAACTCAAAGGTCAGGATTTTGTTAATTTATATTTATTAAGTCCACTTTTACTTTACAGTTCAATTGTTCTTTTTCTTAGAAAAGAAATTTCGAAGTATCTCATGATTCTTACCCCGCTCTATTTGATATACTATGTATTAAGCTATACCATAGGAATGGAATGGAGTTCGCCAATCTATAGCGGCAATAGTGAAAAATATTTATTCTATTATTTATTTATCATGGTTTCGGCACTCATTACGTTGTTGTATGCACTCAGCGTATTCCCAAAATCTTTCCAGAATAGTTTTAAAAAGAAATGGCTTGCATTATATTCTGTTATTTTTGTTCTTTTTATTCTCATATTTGCATCAATGTGGTTTAAAGAGGTTGTGAGCGTTATTCAAACAGGAACTACCCTGGGCTATAATGAAATGCCAACGGCATTTTGGACAATCAGAATTCTTGATCTTGGCTTTTCAATTCCTGTGGGTCTTATAAGCGTATATTTACTCTGGACAAGGCCAAATGAAACTTACTCAATTCAGTTATTATTTTATGGCTTTTTTATTACGATGATAGCAGCAGTTAATTCTATGGGAATTATTATGTACCTCAATAATGACCCAACGCTTACGGTAGGAGGTATGCTCGTCTTTATGATTTTGGCACTCATTGTCTTTGCCGGTTTTATTTTTGTAATTAAAAACTTTAAAAGAATGTGAAGGAACTATTATGCAAAGTATTTCAAAATCAGAAATATATCTTAGGGTTATTGCTTGGACTGTTCTAATATTAGGAGTTGCTATGGTAGTTTATTGGATAATGTTCCTTGTCAAAAGGATGCCAATAGGAGATATTCCAGTTCTTTCAGAATCAATAACAGCATGTTTAGCTCTTATAACCGGATACGGATTATTGTATCGAAAACATTGGTCGGTGCCCTGTTGTTTGGTATTAGCGGGTATGTTGGCATATAGTGTCATCGGTGGTATAACTATTGTGTTTAAGCATGGTCTTAATTTCGACTCTCCCTTTGGAGCGATAACAGATGCCCTTCTGTTTCCACTTATTTTGCTATTCTCTATCTTTATGATTGTAACAATTTGGAGACAGAAAGAATATTTCAATGTCTCCTAATTAGCAACTTAATTAAGCATTATAAATGAACGTGTGAATTCTATTCTTAAAATTGTTGGAATATAACCAAAATATCAGGTGGCATATATGATAAATCAAGTATTACTTATTGTGGGTGCGCTAACAACGAGTATATGGGGAGTATCACATTTATTTCCAACAAATAAGGTAGTGAAAGGATTCGGCGAAATATCGGCTGATAATAAGAATATAATTACGATGGAATGGATTGCAGAAGGTGTTAGCCTTATATTTATTGGTATGCTTGTAGCTATGGCGACATTAATTGATCCAACTAATGCGGTGTCAAAGATGGTATACTGGATATGCGCCGGGGAATTGAGTGTCCTTACAATAATCTCTCTTTTTACTGGCGTTAAAGTGAACCATCCTGCATTTAAGTTATGTCCTATTATATTTTCATTTTCTGCTTTGTTAATAATAATCGGAAGTTTAATCTAATTATTAAAATCAATAATTCTGAACGCTTAACTATTCGCTCCCGACTAAAAGATGGCATTCAGGCAAGTTGATGGAATAATCTCAATAACCAAAATTAATAATTTTATCCAATGTGCGGACAATATGCACTAGTAGACGGAAAAATGATTTTTCAGCTATTTGGTAAATGCCGCTCCGATGTAGATAATCATTCCCATTAGCGAGAATTTATTTATGAGTGAGATCAAAAATATTACCCAGAAAGATTCATTTGCGAAATTGTTAGGAATTAAGATTTTATCAATCGGAGAAGGAACAGCAACAGCAGAGATGACCATCACAAAGGATCATCTCAATGGAGCTGGAACTACTCATGGCGGTGCTATTTTTTCTCTTGGTGACACAGTTTTCGGGGCAGCATCGAATAGCCGCGAAGGACTGGCTATGGCAATTAATGTCAGTATCTCGTTTTTCAAAGCAACCACAGAAGGAAAACTCACTGCTGTTGCGGAAGAAGTATCCCTGCGCAAGAAATTAGCAACTTATATCGTAAGAATCTTCGATGAGACATCAAACATCATCGCCCTATTTCAGGGAACAGTGTATAGAAAAGAATAAGTAATTCGTCATTATAATGTAATGCTTCGCGCTTATTGAATACACGTCATTTTACCATCATTGCCAGACGCCAAAAAGGTCTCGAGAAGATCAAAAAATATGATAAAGGAATGACAAAATAGTCACGCTGTAAGTTCATTATTATTTTTAGTAATTGAGCGAATTGAGCCCTCGATTGAAACTGCCCAAATGAAAATTATCTTGAAATCGGCGGTGAAAATTGTTAATTCATTTCTTGCCATCGTTTCAAATTTGATTTTCCATCATCATTCGGTTACATTATTTGCAACAAATAGATACCAATGAGTGCACATTTCAGGGATAATTCAATAAAGAGATAAATATAGGATGAAGTGTGTAGTTGGACATAACTATAAAAGAAATGATTCATTGCACGATTTTACTTATAACAGCTATCAGATGGTAGATAGTTTCATAAATGAAATAAAAATGTATGTAGTGTAAATGAAAGTATTGCTATGAGTTCTCTTCGAGATAATTACAACCAAGGAAAAGTAGCTGATTTCCTCAAAGAAGTCATCCAGCCGAAATCAAAACTTTCCTTTGTCTCCGCGTATTTTACAATTTATGCCTACAACCAGCTAAAGACGCAATTGGATTCCATTGACCATCTGAGGTTCTTATTTGGCGAGCCAACATTTATTAAATCCATTGATCCATCGAAGACAAATTCACGCGAATTCAAAATAGAAGATGATCAGCTTATTATACCCATTGAAAGCAGAATGACACAGAAGGCTGTAGCAAAAGATTGTGCTGAATGGATAACAAATAAAGTTGATATCAAATCAATGGTAAAGCCTAACTTCCTCCATGGCAAAATGTACCACATCGAGAATCCTAATGGTGTGAAGGAAGCAGTAATGGGGAGCTCGAATTTCACAGTCAATGGACTCGGTTTAGCAGGAAGCAACAATATAGAACTAAACATGGTTATTCAAGATCGCAGGGATTTAGAAGACCTTGAGAAATGGTTCGAGAGCTTATGGAACGATAAAACAGGATTAGTTGAAGATGTTAAATCAGAGGTACTGAAATATTTAGATCAATTTTATGTTGAGAATGAGCCAGAATTTATTTATTACAAAACCTTGTATCATCTATTTGAAAAATTTCTTGATGAGCAGGAAAAAGGCGGCTTGCTGAATAAGCAGACAGGTTTCTTTGAGAGTGAAATCTGGAATATGCTGTACGACTTCCAGCAAGATGGAGTCAAAGGAGCCATCAATAAAATTCTCAGACATAATGGATGCATCATTGCCGACAGTGTCGGTCTTGGTAAAACTTTTGAGGCACTGGCTATCATTCAATACTTTGAGAAGTTGAATTATCGGGCATTAGTACTATGCCCTAAGAAATTGAAAGACAATTGGACTGTTTACCAGTCGAGTAAAAACAACAAACTCAATCCATTCAGAAAGGATCGATACAATTATCACATTCTCTATCATACCGATTTAGGAAGAACATTTGGCATTTCCGATGCAGACGGTCATGACCTTTCCATCGATAAATTCAATTGGGGTGCCTATGATTTGGTAGTTATTGACGAAAGCCACAATTTCCGTGGTAACCCAATGGAAAAGGTCAGAGATGATGGTGAATTGCGGATGAACCGGGCAAAGTGGCTAATGGAAAAAATAATTAAGGAAGGTGTGAGTACAAAAGTTTTATTGCTTTCCGCTACACCGGTGAATAACAATTTACGCGATTTACGTAATCAGGTATTGCTTATCACGAAAGGTGAAAACGATGCGCTGTTTAAGGACACACAAATTAAGGATATTGAACAATCGTTAAAAAACGCGCAAACACAATTCACGAATTGGGCAGATTCTGACAAGAATCCAAATCGAACAGTAAAACAATTATTAGAACGGCTTGACTCTTCATTCTTCAAGCTTCTCGATGAGTTGACAATTGCCCGGAGTCGCAAACACATTAAGAGTTTTTACAATATTAAGGCAATTGGGCAATTCTCAGAGCGGTTAAAGCCCCATTCTATATATCCGAATATAGATATAAAGGATCGCTTTTTTACATACGATTCACTAAATAAAAAAATTCTCGCGTATAAACTGTCAGTGTTCAATCCTTCTGCGTATTTGAAAGATGATGAATCCATAAGAGAAAAATATAAAGAACGTGCCGGACAGGAAATCCTTTCATTTACACAGAAAGATCGTGAAAACTTCCTTATTGGTATGATGAAGGTTAATTATTTGAAACGGCTTGAGAGTTGTATTGAGTCGTTTGAGATTTCAATAGATCGCACAATTAAAAAAATCGAGTCACTCAAGGAAAAGATAGATGAATTCAAGAAAAAGAAATTGAAGAACCAGGAAGATGATTTATCTGACGCGCAGCCGGAAGATTCTGAACTAGAGGAAAATGCCGATGACCTTGAACAATGGCAAGTCGGTAAAAAATTGAAATTTGATCTTGCTGATCTTGAACTTGATAAATGGTTAATAGATTTGGAGGGCGATAAAGCGGCTTTATCAGATATCTACAATAATGCGGTCGCTGTTACACCTGATCGTGATGCAAAATTGAAAGAACTCAAGGAGCAGATTGTCTACAAATTAAAACATCCTATAAACGGCACCAACAAGAAGATTCTTATTTTTACAGCATTTGCTGATACAGCTGAATATCTCTATAAAAACCTTGAGCCCTGGATTACAAAAGACCTCCACCTCCAATGTGCATTAGTCGTCGGAAGTTTTACAAAGACGACTTTTGGAAGAAACGATTTTTCAAACATTCTTACAAACTTTTCACCGCTTTCAAAGAATAGGGCAAGACTTGAAAAAATGCCACAGGATAATGAGATCGATATCCTCATTGCAACAGACTGCATTAGTGAAGGGCAAAACTTGCAGGATTGTGATTATCTCATCAATTATGATATTCACTGGAATCCGGTTCGCATCATCCAGCGATTTGGCCGTATAGATCGTTTAGGTAGCCACAATGACAAAATTCAATTAGTTAATTTCTGGCCTACGAAGGACCTGGATAATTACATAAATCTGAAAGAGCGCGTTGAAGCTCGAATGGCGCTGGTCGATGTAACGGCTACAGGCGAAGACAACATTCTAAATACAGAACAATTGGAAGACCTTATTGAAGAAGACCTGAAATACCGGAATCAGCAGTTGAAGCGTTTGCGTGATGAAGTCCTTGATTTGGAAGATATGAATGAAAGCATATCATTAACTGACTTTACATTAGACGATTTCCGTGTTGAGCTTTCCAATTACCTTGAGAATAATCGAAAGAAATTAAAGGACGCACCATTAGGTTTGTATGCAGTCGTTCCATCTCCATCCGGAAACCATGCACAATATTTTAATCTTGATAAATTCTCCGAGGTGGAACGAAAAATTATCAAACCCGGAGTTGTCTATTGCCTTAAACAAAAAGGAGATACGGACGGCAACGAAGAGGTGAATCCATTGCAGCCATACTTCCTCGTCTATATTTGGGAAGATGGACAAGTGCGGTTCAATTACACTAATGCTAAACAGATTTTAGAAATTTATCGATTGCTCTGCCAAGGGAATATAACAGCATTTCAGCAGCTGTGCGATCTTTTCAATACAGAAACTGACCATGGCACTCGTATGGAACCCTATGCAGATTTATTAAAAAAAGTCGTTGATGAAATTATTCGTGTGTTCAAGAAACGGATAACACAAAGGGTTCTTACAGACAGAGCTGGATTGATTATTCCGCAATCAAAGCAGGTCAATGAAGTGAACAATTTCGAGCTCGTCACTTGGCTGGTGATTAAATAGTCTGAACCATGATTAGAAGGATTAAAGGATTTCCATGATTAAGAATCATGAGTCTGAACTATGATTAGACGGATTAAAGGATGATCTTGATTAAATATAATCATGGTCATCGGGTTCATCAAGTAGAATCATGGTTCAGACAACTTTAGGAAACAATCATGCTTTATGAAGATACAACAAAGCGTATTATTGCTTCTGCAATGCAAGTGCATTCTACACTCGGAAATGGATTTCAGGAGGTCATCTATCAAAGAGCGCTAGGAATTGAAATGCCTTTACATAATCTATCCTTTGAGCGCGAAAAGGAAATGCCCATCTTTTATCGGGAACAAGAAATTGGAACACGCAGGGTAGATTTCTTTGTTGAAAATTGCATCATGGTCGAATTGAAGGCTATTATTGCTCTTGAAGATGTTCACCTTGCGCAGGCTATGAATTACTTAGAAGTATATAATATGGAAATTGGCCTCCTTATTAATTTTGGCGCTAAAAGCCTTGAATTCAAGCGAGTTCACAATAATAAGCTTCTAAAAAAATAAATAATCCTTAAATCATGTAAATCATGGTCAAATCAAGGTTCAGACAATAATGACAGAAGATATAAGAATAAAAATTCAGAATTCTCTGCAGGCATTCGCTCAAGGTAATTTGACAAAGAACTCACTTGCCTTGTTTGAAACATTGGGGTATGTGACCGACCGACAAGCACCATTAGATAAACCAACGTTCGCACAGTTCAAAGAATCTTATATTTCGATAGATTCGCACTTCAATGTAGAAAAGGCACAAGTAAAACAATGGAAACAAGTTGATCTGTTGTTCCAGCTATCCGGCAATGAAATAATTAAAACAACAGACATGTTTGATTCTAAAGCGGTCGTTACAAAAGATGATGGAAATAAAATAGCCATCGAATCGTATTTGTTCTTCGTTGTTGAACTTGATGGTCAAAATTATTCAAGGACTCAGTTTTCGCACATAACGCGCGAGATCAATCGCTTGTTTCCTATGCCTGTAATGATACTTTTTAAGTATGGTTCATTTTTGACACTTGCTGTAATAGATCGCCGGTTACACAAACGAGATGCGAGCAAAGATGTGCTGGAAAAAGTAACGCTGATTAAAGATATATCGATTGCCTCTCCGCATCGTGCACACATCGAAATACTCTTTGATCTCTCGCTTGATGAATTGAAGAAGAGCAGCAAAGAACCAATTACTAATTTTATTGCTCTTCACAACGCCTGGCGCAAGACACTCAATATCTCTGAACTTAATAAGAAATTCTATCGCCAGATTGCGGACTGGTTCTATTGGGCTGTTTCCAATGTCGAATATCCGCTGGCGCCAAATATTACAAACTGAGCGGGAAAATGCATCTATCAATGTTATTCGCCTACTGACACGTATTATTTTCGTCTGGTTTCTCAAGGAAAAAAATCTCGTTCCAGACGATCTTTTTGATGAGAATAAATTAGCTGCAATCCTTAAAGATGATGACCTGCAAACAGAGAAGAAGTGGAATTATTATCGAGGTATTTTGCAGAATCTGTTCTTCGCTACACTCAATCAAAAAATGAACACAGTAAAAGAGCCGAATAACCGTGAATGGGTGAGCGATAAAAGAACGTCTTCTGGTTACAACGAAGATTATACCATTGCAAATAAGTATCGCTTTCCTGAGTTGTTCAAAAATCCGGATCAGGCTCTCCAGCTTTTTTCAAAAATACCATTTCTTAATGGCGGATTGTTCGATTGCCTTGACAGAAGAGGCAACAAACAAAAAGGGGATATTTTTATTGATGGTTTTACCCGTCATACAAAACCCCAGCCAAAAGTCCCCAATATGTTATTCTTCGGAAAAAAGCGAAAAGTTGATTTAAGCAAAGTATTCGAAGACAAAAAATGGAGCAAAGAAGAAGTCAAGGGACTCATTCATATTCTCAATGACTATAAGTTTACTATTGCTGAAAATACGCCGATTGAAGAGGAAGTCGCGCTTGATCCTGAATTATTGGGAAGAATTTTCGAAAACCTGCTTGCGGCGTACAATCCTGAAACCGGAACCACTGCCCGCAAAGCAACCGGCAGTTTTTACACCCCGCGCGAGATTGTGAACTACATGGTGGATGAATCGCTTCTGGCATATTTGAAAAATGCCATGCTGGATGAAGCAGTGGGAGCAGTTTTAACCGGGCATGAACAGGTTGATGCTTTTGGGAATGACGCAAGAAAGGGGCAATTGAAAATTGAGGATAAAGTTGAGCGTAATCCGTGGAAAGAGAAGGAAGAGGAGTTAGAAAATCATTTACGCGATCTTTTATCCTATTCTGAGAAACCTAATCCATTGAACATCACTGATACAGACAGACTTATTTCAGCAATTGGCAGCTGTAAAATCCTCGATCCTGCGTGCGGCTCAGGCGCGTTCCCGATGGGAATGTTGCTGAAAACAGTTCACGTCCTCCATAAGCTCGACCCGAATAATGCAAAATGGCAGCAAGTGCAGGAAGACGCCGCGCGTAACCATACCCGATCCCGAAATACAGCTGGATACGCTCGCAAGGATTGAAGAAGCGTTCAGCCCGGAAAACAATTATGCCGATTACGGCAGAAAGCTTGTGCTGATACAAAACTGTATTTACGGAATAGATATACAGCCCATTGCCGTACAGATTTCCAAACTGCGGTTCTTCATCTCACTGTTAGTGGACCAAAAATACAACGACGCAAAAGAGAACCGCGGAGTGCTTTCTTTACCGAACCTTGAGACCAAATTTGTTGCCGCCAATACACTGATCGGTATTGATGAAAGCATACAAGGTTCTTTGCACAACGTCGATATACAGCAGTTGGTTGGGAAATTGCACGATGTGCGAAAACAGATTTTTAATGCACGCTCATACCGCAATAAAAAGGAATTGCAGAAACAGGACGAACAACTACGTAAACAATTAGGCGCTTTGCTGGAGCAGAAAACGCTGGAAGCGCAAAAAGTGCTTGAGCAACAGATAGAGACACTTCGAAGTCAAAAAGCGGTAAGCGAAAAAAACTTGAAAGAGAAAAACCTGCTTCCCGGTGTACGCAAACAAACCGAGGAGGTAATAAAAAAGATTGATAAACAGGTGGAAGAACTGCAAACGAAGCTGTTGGATAGGCATATTGTAGAAACCAACGCCACACGACTTGCCGACTGGGATCCGTATGATCAAAATGCTTATGCCGATTACTTTGATAAGGAATGGATGTTTGGAATGCAGAGTGGATTTGATATTGTGATTGGAAATCCACCGTATGGAGTTGAAATATCTGAAGGAGAACGATTCTCCTATGAGACCAGAAATATTGAAAGCTATACGAAATGGTCAAAAATTGCTGTCTTGTTTATTGACATTGCAAACACATCATTTATTACAAGTCAATGCGACATCGACTCTTTTATTGTTCCAAAATCACTTTGTTATTCGCAGAAAATTGGTCTGAGTGTAGCTAAATGATATTATCACTGATCTTGCAATCCAATGTCATTGATATAGAAAGGCATTTGAAAATGTATTGCTAGAACAAGTAGTCTTTGTCCATGTAAAGAATAGAAATACAAAACAATATCAAGCGCAAAAATTTCTTAATGGACGATTATGATGATAACGAAACTCGGTATATAGAAAAGTATTATCCAAAGAAGTATTCAAAGCGTACAATGGATATGCGATGTAAGACAAAAAGAAATCGAAATTATAAAGTCGATAAAATGTCCCATCGTACCATTGTCTAAAATATCAAACACAAAACGAGGCTCGGTATTCAAGGGTAAATTCAACTAAGCATAGGCTGGTAGTATCCCTGTAATTGGCGGAAAAAATATTGGCAGAGTATTTTATTAGTGACATCAGAGGGATACAATAAAAGTAAATCTTAAGGGATATTCAAAAAGATTGGAATATTATCAATCAAGCCAAAAATCCTTACTCAGTTAGACTTGTTGCACATGTTCAGAAACCAACGCCTCATTTAATAATTATGGCAGCTTGGATGAGACGGGAAAGTATTGTCTATCGATACTGTGGAAAACACGATACTTATTAACGATTAAATATAATTAGAGTTTGCTGTTGGGACTTAACAATTGCAAAGCTGTTTACGAGTTGGTACGCTTATAAATTTATTTATCGTCAGCCATCCGAACACATGGATTTTGATAATTATTATATCGGGAAAATATTCATTCCAGATATCTCAATTAAGGAACACAAAATCGTTATTCATTATTGGTTGAATCATGTTCTATCTAAAACAAAAACATCCAAATGCCGATACAACTGAATTGGAAAAGGAAATAGATTCCATCAGTGTACAGATTTATGGCCTTACAGAAGAGGAGATAAAGATTGTGGAGGGGAAGAAGTAAATGGCAGACACAACGATAGCAACAAAAGATGTTGAAAATTGGATAAGAAACGAATTCCTCTCCAGGAAGTATCGCCAGACTTTTGCAAAACGCAAATTAGGCGTACAGTCCGGCGGAGAATTTGAATGCGACGCAGTCTCCGAAGATGGCAAAATAGTCTGCTTTATATCAACAAGCTCAAGTAAGACAGCGGGCGAAAAACCCGGAGCTGGTAAGCTTGCTAAAATTCGTGCGGATGCTTTTTGGGCAGGTTCCCTCAGTGAAAAACCGCAGGAAATTGTGTTTGCATTTACAGATAAATCAATGGTCGAGTTTATCAAGCAAGAAAAAGATAATGGACGCTTCCCAAAACACATTAAAACGCTTTTGGTCAAGTTGCCGGAGAAATAAAATAAGACATCCCGCCATGCGGGATGACATTTTCAGGCCTCCGGCTCTTGAAAAGAAACTTGCAGAGATGAAGAAGAAGGCGGCGGAGGAAGTATCTCGCATGGACGTATAGCGTTACATTCCTATAAATGTTTTTAGTCATTCCCGCGTACGCGGGAATCTTATTATGAAAATCGACAAAACATATTATGTATATATGCTTGCAAGCAAGAAGAACGGTGTCTTATATATTGGAATGACAAATGACCTTGAACGGCGAATTCATGAGCATCGAAGCGGGACCATCGATGGTTTTACGAGAACATATCACGTGAAGAGACTCGTGTACTATGAACTATTTGAGAAGCCATATGATGCTATTTGCCGTGAGAAAGCAATGAAGAAATGGTACAGAAAATGGAAGGTCGAATTAATTGAAGATAATAATCCTGAATGGAAAGATTTAATGTCAACTGACGGTACAATCCTCTCGATGGAGGAAGTAAGATACCCGCTTTCGCGGGTATGACAATAAGAATAGAGAAGGCGGCAGAGGAAGTATCAAATCAGAATAGAGAATCATAAGAGGTTTAATATGGGTAAAGATTTAACAACTTCGAAGATAGACCGGCAAAATATACTGAATAATCCGTATGCTATCGAAGAAGTCAGAATAGCGACCGGAATCTCAGGGATCGTGTTCGAAGGAGAGTTTAAGTTCTTGAAGGATCAGCTTGCCAAATTCTTTGAAGTTGAACCCAGGACTATTGATAGATATATAGAAAACCAATCGGAAGAACTATCAACAAACGGATATGAAGTCTTACGCGGTAACCGATTGAAGGAATTCAAGTTAGCACTGAAATCGGGGGATGTTAACGACATGAATGTCGTTAACAAGGCGCCACAAGTTGGAGTCTTTAACTTCCGTGCATTCTTAGACTTAGCGATGCTTTTAACCGAAAGTGATCGGGCAAAATCCCTTCGAAGCGTCATTTTGGACATTGTCATAGATACGGTCAATAAAAAGACCGGTGGGGGGACCAAATATATCAATCAAAGAGATGAGGACTTTGTCGTCAATTTTCTTCGGGGAGAAGATTATCGCAAAGAATTTACCGATGCTTTGCGCGATTATGTTGATATGGGGAAAGCAAAATATCCAATTTATACTGATAAGATCTATAAAAGTATATTTAAAGAAAACTCTCAGGATTACCGGCAAATTCTGAAGCTTCATAGCAAAGAAAATGTCCGTGAAACAATGTACGCAGAAGTATTACTGCTTATCTCTAGTTTCGAAGTTGGTTTTGCCGATGTTTTAAGAAAAGAATTTGAAAAATTAAATCGAAAATTAACACCTATCGAAGTGGATAAACTTTTCGCTGATTTTGAATCACAACGTCTTTGGCTTCCACAGATACAAGATGCCCGGACAAAAATGGCCAGCCGTGATCTTGGATTTAGAGAAGCATTGCATATCCGCCTGAAAGAATACATTAATGCTATTCCACCTACAGATTTTGAGAGGTTTCTTGGAGAAAAGAGCAAGGATCTTTCTGCCAGATTGGAGGAAATGTCCGAGGTATTCAAACGCCTGAAAGACAGACAATGAATGTTGTTTACATCGATATTGATCAGGCGATTGAAACGCATCGATTAACCGTCCAAGTAAGTGGCGGCGGTCTATTATCAGTTATTGATGCCGGTAAATTGGAAAGTGTTCTCGCACATATTCAAAACGATGACTACTATCCCTCTTTTGTTGATAAATTGACTCACTTAGTTTTTTCGGCCAACAAATTCCATTGTTTTTCTGATGGAAATAAAAGAATAGCTATCTCGCTTGGTGCTCAGTTTCTTCTTTTAAACGGCTATGTATTTATCGCACGCCGGTTTATTCAAGAAATGGAAAATATCAGTTATCACGTAGCAGCAGGAAAGATTGATAAAGATTTTCTCAAGGAAATAATCACTTCCATCATTTATGAACCGGACTATCCAGAAGATCTAAAATTAAAAATATACGATGCGATAAAAGACGATGTAAATCCTTAGGAGAAGATCAATTGGAAGAAGAAAAGAAAGAGATTCAACCCACCATCGGCGAATATCAGGGCAAGCCGATCATACGCATCCCAACCGTAGATAATCCGAATCCAGAGACCACATGGCATTGGATGTCGTTTGGAAAGAACAAAGCGAAAGCGATTGTTAAATATTTCGAGGCAATCAAAAAGTTTGCATATGAATAATCACCCACTCCACCTATACCATCATATCCCGCATCAACAACGGCGAGTTGTTATAGATGAATTGTGGCTGTCGAAAAGATAGATATATGAAAGGAAAAACTATGAAGAAGAAAATATTTATCGGCATCGGAATAGCAGTGCTTGTCGTACTCATAAGCGCAGTTATCATATTCTATCCTATGATCCGCTTTATGACACAGAAAGAAATTATCCAGATCGATCCAAACCTGACTTTGGTTATGGGTGGTGGCGGCAACAGCGGCATTGTCTTAGGCGATAGCGCTGTTGTTGTTATCGATACAAAGATGATGAGTCCTTCTGAAGACCTATACAAACTTGCAAAGGAAAAGGCGGGTCAGAAACCTATTATCGTAATCAACACACATTATCATAAAGATCACGTAAGTGGAAATAAGTTCTATAAGGGAAGCAGAATCTATATCGGGAGTTATGAAAAAGATTTTATCCAGAAAAATGTTGATGCAGAGAATCAACCAACAGATTTTGTGAAGGACAGTCTATTGATTGATCTTGGCAATGAGAAAGTGCATCTGTATAACATTGGCCAGGGTCATACGATGAATGATCTTGTAGTCTATCTATCAAACCATCGTATCTTGTTCACCGGAGATTTAGTTTTCAATCGAATTAATCCTGTATTAAAGAAAGAGAGCGGGGCAAATGTACTTCGTTGGATAGGTTTATTGGATACAATTTTAAATCGCTGGGGAGATAGTAAAATTGTTCCTGGGCACGGTCAGGTGGGTAATAAAGAAATAGTGGCTTCTATGCGCCAATATTTTGTTGATATGATAGCCGCTGTAACAGACCCGAGTAAAATGGACAAATATAAAGATTGGATGACTATGCCGAATATGGCATCGCCGGAAAAGACGATCGAGTATATAAAGGGCTCTGAAATAAAAAAATGAAAAACAATTATTGCCAGTTTAAAATCAAATACATTTAATAGTAAAGAGGTGTTTATGCAATACTATAAGAACTTACCAATTGGCCAATTTATTGTCCTCGTTAGTTTATCGATTATCTTAATCTCAGGGTGTTCAAGATCGAAGCTTGTATATCCAGTTACAGAACGGAAACCCGTGACAGACGATTACTATGGCACAAAGGTTGTAGACGAATATCGCTGGCTTGACAATCTCAGCGATCTGGCAGTTCGGCAATGGAACAATGAACAAAACGCTTTCAGCCGAAAACACTTCGATAATATCCCGGCGCTTCCCCTCATTCGAGAACGATTAAAGCAGCTGTACAGTATCCAATCCGTGGATTATAGTTCTCTGGTTATGTGCAAAAAACTCTTTGCACTGAAATTTCAACCGTCGAAGGATCAACCATTTATCGTGGTTTTCGATTCGCCGGAAAACCTCCAATCGGAAAAAGTGGTCGTTGATCCGAACGAACTCAATCCAAAAGGGACAACAGCTATTGATTGGTTTGTTCCATCGCTTGATGGCAGTATGATCGCAGTGTCGCTTTCGGAGAATGGAAGCGAGAACGGATCAGTGCATGTGTTTGAGGTGGCAACAGGCAAAGAGATAGCGGAGGTTATTCCGCGTGTCCAATATCCCACGGGCGGCGGAAGTCTGGCATGGAACAAAGACGGAACAGGATTCTTTTACACGCGATACCCGCATGGGAATGAACGCCCCGCGGAAGATATGAACTTCTACCAGCAAGTGTATTATCACAAGCTGGGGACTCCAGTATCGAAAGATGCTTATGTCATCGGTAAAGAGTTCCCGCGGATTGCCGAGGTCGCTCTTTTCTCGAGCAAAGATGGGAGGTACATTCTGGCGCAGGTTGCAAACGGAGACGGTGGCGAATTTGCGCACTTTCTGATGAAACCCGGCGGAAAGTGGGTGCAGATCACACAATTCTCCGATAAAGTTACTACTGGCGTTTTTGGCAAAGAGATGCTCTATCTTCTTTCACACCAGAATGCTCCTAAAGGAAAAATTCTTGCTCTCCCGCTTGCGAGCCCGCAGTTTCAGGAGGCGAAGGTGATTGTGCCGGAGAGCGACGTCTCTATCTCAAATGTTGCCGCCGGAGAGAAGAACATCTGCATCGTCGATATGAATGGAGGACCTTCGCAAATCCGAATTGTCAACATCGCTGACAAAACAGTGAAACCTGTACCGATTCAATCGATCTCTTCCGTGAACGAAGTTGTCCTCCTGGATCATGATGAATTGTTGTTTCTTATTGAAACGTATCTTACTCCTCCTCTCTGGTACCGGTACAGTCCGGTCAGTCAAGCAGTGGCGAAGGTTTCCCTCAATCCGGCATCACCTGACGTATTTGGTGATATAGAGGTAGTACGGGAGTATGCGGTCTCGAAAGACGGAACGAAGATTCCCGTAAACATTCTCCGTCGGAGAGGAATAGAACTGAACGGCAAGAATCCAACCATTCTTTACGGATACGGCGGGTACGCACTTTCCGAAACTCCGAGTTTCCGGATACGGCGATTGGTCTGGTTAGAGCAAGGCGGTGTCTATGTGATCGCAAATTTACGCGGCGGAGGAGAATACGGCGAGGAGTGGCACAATCAAGGCAGACTAACAAAAAAACAAAATGTATTCGACGACTTTATTGCATGCGCGGAATTTCTGATTAATGCGAAATACACAAGCCCATCGAATCTGGCAATCGAGGGCGGGAGTAATGGAGGGCTGCTGATGGGAGCCGTACTCACGCAGCGTCCGGAACTTTTTAGGGCAGTTGTCAGCAGTGTTGGCATCTATGATATGCTGCGTGTGGAGCTCTTTCCAAACGGTGCATTTAATGTTACCGAGTACGGAACGGTAAAAGATCCGGAACAATTCAAAGCGCTCTATGCCTATTCTCCTTACCATCACGTTGTTGACGGCACGTCATATCCTGCCGTGCTTTTTATGACGGGCGACAATGATGGACGTGTCGATCCTGCAAATTCACGAAAGATGATGGCGCGTCTTCAAGCAGCATCGAGCTCGCAGTATCCGCTTCTGTTACGGACAGATTCTAATGTGGGTCATGGAATCGGAACGGGATTAAGTACACGGGTTGTTCAAAATGCAGATATGTATGCATTTCTCTTTGAGCAATTGGGAGTAACATATAAGAATGTGAGCGGGAAGTAAGCGTTTAATGGAAAATGCCGATTAGTATGAAACGAAAAAACAACTCAACCCGCATGTCCTGCAAAGGACATGCGGGTTCTGAGCCAAAGGCTCATGCGCCTCTAGCGCAGAGTTCCACTCTCGGCACAATTTACAAAGATCAAATGTCACATCTGCTTACATTATTAAATTAGATCATGTATTTATTCCTTACCTTATATTGCTTTAATCACTAAAAGGAATATCAATGAAAACCTCGTTTCTTTTCTTACTTGTTCTAATACTACTTTTCGGTTCATCATCTGCAAAACAACTTGCTGATTCCACAAGATTAACTTCTGAACAAAACCAGAAGTTTGATCCGGCACGCGATGCAAAGAAAGATATTCAAGCTGCCATAAGTCGGGCGCAAAAATCTAACAAACGCATACTTCTTGATGTTGGCGGTGAATGGTGCATCTGGTGCCACCGCCTCGATAGTCTGTTTCTTCAAAACAAAGATCTTGCAGAGTATTTGAACAAGCATTATGTTGTCATTAAGATTAATGTGAGCAAAGAGAATATGAATCAGGAATTTCTATCAAAATATCCTAAGGTAGCTGGGTATCCACACCTCTTTGTATTAGATAGAAACGGTAAATTGCTGCATTCACAAGATACAGGGGAATTAGAGTATCCTAAAAATTATCCTATCAAAGGGCACGATAAGAAAAAAGTATTTAACTTCTTAAAAAAGTGGGCAAAGTAAGTTTTAATCTTTGCGAGGCATATATGACATCGGTCGAACAGCGCAAGATGGTTCAGAAACTAAAGTCAATTGTTATGAAGATGAGTGTCGATGAAAGGCAGGCGTTTGAGATGATGGCAAAACGAGACCGCGACGATGAAGAACTTGATTCGCTATCAATGACGAAGTTGAAACAACTGCACATAAAGTTTTTTCCGAAGCACTCAAAACAAGATCTCGAAGATGCTTGGAATAAGCTATCAAAAGGGAAATAATCAGGGAAAAACACATGGAATATAGAGCTTTTGGAAAAACAGGAATAACTATTTCAGAAATTGGCTATGGAGCATGGGGAATTGGCGGTGCAATGTGGCAGGACTCGAAAGATGATGAATCACTTCGTGCGTTACATCGCGCAATTGATCTTGGTTTGAATTTTATCGACACGGCATTAGTGTATGGCAATGGGCATTCTGAGAATTTGGTCGGAAAGGTGATCAAAGAACGGAAGGAGCGATTATTTGTTACGTCGAAAATCCCGCCGAAAAACCTCAAATGGCCTGCTCAGCCTGGAACAGCTTTGCGAGATACTTTTCCTTTTGATCATATCATCAAATGCACAGAAATGAGTTTGAAAAACCTTGGCGTTGATACGATTGATGTGCAGCAATTCCACGTGTGGGATGATTCTTGGGCAGCAGAAACCGAGTGGCAGGATGCAGTTGCCAAATTAAAAGAACAAGGAAAAATACGTTTCTTCGGAATGTCTCTTAATAATCACGAGCCGGATAATGCCCTGAAAGTGGCTGCAACCGGACTAGTTGATTCATTTCAGGTTATCTATAATATTTATGATCAGACGCCGGAGAAAAACCTCTTTCCACTATGCCAAAAGAATAATATCGGCATCATTGTGCGTGTGCCGTTAGATGAAGGCGGATTGTCAGGAAATATTACTGTGGACACAAAATTTCCCGCAGGCGATTTCCGTAACACTTATTTTCGAGACAATCGGAAACAACAAGTTGTCGAGCATGCTGATGCACTCAAGAAACTTCTCGGTAAGGAAGCTGCAAAATTACCCGAGCTTGCTCTAAGATTTTGTTTACACCATCCCGCAGTTTCTACTGCTATTCCGGGGATGCGCAGCATTTCTAATGTTGAAGCGAATTGCGCGCTTTCTGATGGAAGAAAATTAAGTGAATCTCTCATTGCTGAATTGCATAATCATAAATGGGAACGAGATTTTTATCAAGGATGATCTATGTAATTTCTGGGATTACATGGAAAACTTAATGTAAAGCAATCTGCTCACTATTTCTTAATATAATAAGATGGAGTCAGCGATGAAAATCTTCCCATTGTTCTTATTGTTAATATTAGTATCCTGCGTCTCGGATAAAAAGAAGACAACTGATGCTATGTCTGGAGACGTTGCAATGATTGAGCGTGAGATTGCTGATTTTCACCAAGCACTCAAACGAGCGTATAATGGTGCTTCCATTAACACCGACAGCTTGATGGATAATTTCTTTGGGAGAGATGTGTATTATGTAACCTATTGGGGAATGACCGAACCAATCGATTCGACAAAATCGCGTTTACGTCGTGCATTGCCCTTAATTAAAGATTATGATAACCGGATAGAAAACGTGAGCGTTAAAGTCTATGGCGATGGAGCCTATGCCTTTTTTATCTTGCGTCAGACATACACATTAAACGGTGTTCTCATGGATGAATACCTTCCAACGACATTTGTTTTTGAGCGTCGTGAGAATCGTTGGATAGTAGTGCATTCGCAGCGTTCAGCTGATTTTCAAACTATTCAACAGCTAATGAATGTGGCAAAACGACAATAAAAGCGATTGGATAATAGAACAAATGGGAAGAAATGAATTGGTATACAGAAGTTGATTTTAAACGCAAAGCCCCTCCAATAATTAACTGAAGGGGCTTCGTAGTAAAAATATGTGTAGAGATTTAAAGTTCTTCTGACGCTGCACGTATAGTCCGGCGAATTGCTTTTGCCTGCTTCATACGCTTCTTGACCGAAGGTTTTGTGAAAAATGCACGTTTCTTCACTTCCTTTAGAATACCCGATCGTTCATATTTCTTTTTAAACCGGCGTAATGCACGATCTATAGGTTCATTCTCACCAATAATAATGCCGACCAAGAAATCACCTCCTTCACTCAAGATTACATTTTTTATACAGCTTCGTTTTCAATTGCTTCTTCTACTATATTTTCCAATAATTTCCGCTCACCAAGTTTCTCGAACGCGACAATGATAGAATGAACTCCGTTCGACATTTTATCTTTTCCAATAACTCTTCCCATATCATCCAAATCCGAGTGATAAATCTGCTCGCCGATATTAAATATCTTATATTTGGAGTACGGAGTGCATTGTTCACGAATGAGAGCTGCGGCTTGAACCTTCTTCTTCGTTTGACTGGCAAGAGAAAGGGTCAACAGAGCTGTGTGTTTGCACTTGCCGCATCGGTACCACATTTTTACGGTCTCAGCGTCGTTATTCACATTCGGTTGATCGCCTACAAATTCCATTTTTGTTTCCCGCCGGCAGTATGCACATTGATGCATGATGTATTTTGTTTTTGCCATATTAATTCCCTATAAAATCTTTTCGGGGACTGTTTCAGATTGGCCGATTCAGCGTGAATGATATAGGAGTATGCCAACTGTTTTTAAAGGTACGTAAAAATGAATGGTAAGTCAAGCCGCTGGAAATTTTGACTTTTAGCCTTTTTTTGCTATACTTTATACTTGAATGAAACATATATGAAGTAAAGGTTGAAGCTTTTGGCAGCAGAGAGTCAGCACCATAGTTCAAAAAAAAACCGTTTCACCATTGTTTTAGTGCCGGATGAAGATGCCAGTAAAGCAAAAAACTTTAGGTTAGCTCCTTGGCAGCTTATTACGGGATTAATAACATTCGCGATGATAGCAGTTGTGTTCGTACTGCTCATTCTAATTTATACTCCAGTGGGTGAGGTCTTCCCATTATCAAACCCATGGCTTGAGAATAAATATGGCAAAGAGTTAATTTCACTGAATCAGCGAATGACGAGTTTGATGGAAAAACTTGTTGAGTTGCGAACCTACAACATCAAATTACGACGGGCGATGGGTGAAAACGTTTCAATTTCTGATTCTGGAATAGTGAAAACTATACCAAGAACTGCTGGTGTAGAAAAAAATAAGATCGACAGGGAAGAACAAGTGGCCGCGAAAGTTCAGCCATTAATGAGTCCGGAACAGGAGATGATTCCTTCCCGGTCAGCGAAGCTTGAGACAGATGCAAAAATTTCAGTTTCGTTTCCAGCGATCCTTCCAACAGAAGGATATGTGACGAGGGGATTTGAACCGGAACACAATCATTTCGGTTTGGATATTGCCGGGAAGACAGGAAATTTGATTGTTGCAGCGGCAGATGGAAATATAGTTTTTTCTGGTTGGACGTACGATGATGGTTATATCGTGATTGTTTCTCATGCGAATGGTTTTTTGAGCTTTTACAAGCACAATCAATCGTTGCTGAAATCGTCAGGTTCGTTTGTGCGGCGTGGCGAACCGATTGCAACACTCGGTAATTCTGGAACAACAAGTTCTGGTCCGCATCTGCATTTTGAGATTTGGAAAGACGGAGTTCCAGTGGATCCATCTATCTATTTGATTAATTTCTATTTCTAGAGGTGACACGTGTCGACAAAATTTGATCCTGTAAAAGAGATGAATATCATTGGCGCTGGAACGGTTGTCGAAGGAAAAATTCGAAGCCAAGGAAATGTGCGCATCGATGGAAAATTGATTGGTGAGGTAACGGCGAGTGAATCGCTTTCAGTAGGCGTTGCCGGTGAAATTGAAGGAAATGTTACAGCAAAGAATGTCACCGTTGGTGGAAAAGTGCGCGGCACTATTAGTGCTTCAGAGAAAATTGTATTTGAAGGGAAATCGGTTGTCCGAGGCGATATAAGAGCCACGCGTCTTGTTGTTGACGAAGGATCGATCTTTGATGGAAGAGTTTCAATGACTGAAAAAGTCCCGATATACGAAGTAAAACATTAGGTCGAAATGATTGTGGAGAACAGGGGCATAAAATGAGCTCTGAACCTCCAAGCGATAGTGCGGAAAACAAAAAGAAAAAAAACGATATCCAAAGTACCTATAGAGAATACGGACAATACCTCACTCTTGGATTTCAATTAGCAGCCGCAGTCGTTGTTTTCTTTTTCCTGGGTGATTGGATCGATAGGCGATACGGAATTGCTCCGATTGGAAAGTTGGTAGGAACATCGATAGGAATGGTTGGAGGATTTATTAAATTTTTTAAGTCCGTTGCATCGATGATAGCAGATGAAGACCGAGCGCGGAAAAGTAATAAGCATGAAGATTGATTGGTCGTTTTTACGGTTAGTGTTTTTTTGCTTTGCTTCTGCAGCCGTATTGACGTATTACCCGATTTCAGAGTTTGCAACTGCAGATGTGATGCATAGTATTATTGCCGGCGGTGTTATGAGCCTGGCAAATTTACTGTTGGGATATTTGGCAATTGAAGCATCGTTTGAACGATCCCACACGACTTTTTTAAAATATGTCTTAGGTGGAATGGTTGGGCGATTGATGCTCATGTGGGGAGTTTTTTTATTGCTCACATGGGTTTTCGGATTCCATGCGGCATCGCTGATGCTTACATTGCTATTTTTCTATGCGATGAATTTGGGACTAGAAATTTATTTTCTTCAGAAAAAAATATCTACAAAAAAATAGATTGAGTTTATAGTGCTATTCGAGAATCCAAAAATAAATGAAACACTGCATCAGGTTGCTGCAGTTGTTGCTGATAGCGTTCGACATGGTATTGCACAGAGCGCTGGAGCATCAGAGCATGGAGAGGGGTTCAATTTTCAACATCTTCTAGATCATGTGAAAGACTCACATACGATCGAGTTGCCTTTCCTTCATTTTGAGTTGCCACAATTTCCACCGATTCATATTGGCGGATTCATACTTGATCTTTCGCCAACGAAACATGTTTTTTTTCTCCTGCTTTGCGCTCTTCTTCTGATTGTAGGAGCGATCTTATCTGCTCGAGCATATCGTAAAACTCTCGTCCCTCGCGGATTCGCTAGTCTCATGGAAATGCTCATAGTATTTATTCGTGACGAAGTCGTTCTTCCCAATATGGGACCAGGAGGTATGAGGTATATTCCCTATCTATTAACGACCTTTTTCTACATACTTTTCATGAATTTGATCGGGTTGATCCCCTATGGTGCAACACCAACTGGGAATATCATGGTCACGGCAGGATTAGCAATAGTTGCGTTTCTTATGATTCAGATTTCGGCCATACGTGCACAAGGTTTAAAGAATTACCTTTTACACCTGACAGGAGGTGTCCACTGGGGCTTGTGGATTATTATGATCCCCATAGAAATTTTAGGACTATTTACAAAACCGTTCGCACTCTGTATTCGTCTTTTTGCCAATATGAGTGCAGGTCATATTGTTATTCTATCGCTTATCGGTCTCATTTTTATGTTCCAATCGATTGCGGTAGCCCCGGTTTCAGTTTTGTTTGCATTATTCATTAATATGTTGGAGTTGTTTGTGGCTGCTTTGCAGGCATATATATTTACCATGCTCACATCAGTGTTTATGGGATTTGGAGTACAGGCAGCACATGAAAATCATGAAGGAAATCATTAGGTATTATTAGATCACGCAAATAACACATTCAATTCAATTACAGGAGAATTCTAAAATGGGAATAAACGCTATTGCACATCTCGCTGCTGGGTTAGGCGCAGGACTTATTATTCTTGGTGCATCGTATGGTATTGGTAAGCTTGCTGCAGCCACAATGGAAGCAAGTGGTCGTCAACCTGAAGTTGCCCCACAAGTTCGAACTGCCATGATTATTGCTGCGGCGCTTATCGAAGGCGTAACATTTTTTGCACTCGTCATTTGTATGGTACTCGCTGGTAAATCATAATTTGAGGTTGAATATATGATAGAGATTAATCCAGGTCTGATTATATGGACCATCGTGACATTTGTTTGTCTTTGCCGTTGTGTTGGCAAAGTTTGCATGGAAGCCAATACTCAAGGT
This sequence comes from Ignavibacteriota bacterium, assembly GCA_963727825.1. Classification (GTDB taxonomy): domain Bacteria; phylum Bacteroidota; class Ignavibacteria; order UBA10030; family UBA10030; genus Fen-1298. Next base: position 183,233 of record CAVSHO010000007.1, read on the forward strand.
ACTCAGCGACCGTGAAGAAAAAATTAGGGGTGCACTCGAGGAAGCGGATCGCGCGCGTTCGCAAGCGGCAGAGATGATAAAACAGAATGAAAAGAATCTTGCCCGTGCAGAAGAAGAATATCAAAAAATGATACGCGAAGGCAAGGCATTCGCCGAAAAAATTAAGGATGATATTGTGGTAAAAGCAAAACAGCAGGCACAGCAGGAACTAGAACGAGCAGCGGAAGAAATTCAACGCAATGTCGAAGCAGCGAAGTTACAGCTTCGGTCTGAAGTTGCCGATCTTGCTATTAAAGCAACAGAGAAAATTCTCGAAGAAACATTAGACGAGAATAGGCAAAAAAAGCTTACAGATTCCGTGATCAATAAACTTCCAAAGAACTGACAGATTATGGCAAATCTGCGAATAGCAAATCGATACGCTGAAGCTTTGTTGACCACCGCTGAAGAATTACATATACTTAAAAATGTAAGCGATGATCTAACGATCATTCAGCGGATCATTAAAGAGTCGCACGAGTTTCAGCTTTTCTTGAAAAGTCCTGTCATCAAGAAAGAGAAGAAACAAGCAGGTGTTCAAAGCCACTTTTAGATCGTCAGTTCAAACACTCACACTTCACTTCTTATCTTTGCTTATTGAAAAAGAGCGGGAAGATGCTCTTCTGAGTATCATCGAAGCCTTTTTTCGATTACAGGATGAAATATTAGGAATCGTTCATGTCAACATTAAAACTGCTGCTGGATTATCACAACAGCAGACGGCACAGCTGAAACAACGATTTGAAGCTTATTCGCAGAAGAAAGTGTTAATCGACCAAAGTTTAGATAAACAATTAATTGGCGGCTTTGTTGCTCGTATCGGCGACACAGTATTTGATGGCAGTGTGAAGCAACAGCTTGAACTTCTCCGTAAGCGTTTTGCGGAGGAATTGATTGTAATATAATGTTTGCAATTCATTTTTTAATATAATCCAGCAGCATTTGTGCTGGAAGTACATAGAGGAAGAAAATGGCAGAAGTACGACCTGATGAAGTTTCGGCAATATTACGGAAGCAGCTTTCCGGTTTTGAAAAAGAAGTAGATGTGTACGATGTCGGCACTGTTTTGCAGATAGGTGACGGCATTGCACGTATTTACGGTCTATCAAAAGTTATGGCAAGCGAGTTGGTAGAATTCCCCGGCAACGTGTTTGGTATGGCATTAAATCTCGAAGAAGATAATGTCGGGTGCGTAGTCTTTGGTGAGATTTCTCACATCAAGGAAGGCGACACTGTGAAACGAACAGGCCGTGTTGCATCCATGCCTGTTGGCGAACAAATGCTTGGCCGCGTGATGACTCCGCTTGGACAGCCACTTGATGGCAAGGGACCAATCAAAACGAATAAATTTCTTCCGTTGGAACGTAAAGCCCTTGGAGTAATTGCGCGAAGTCCGGTGAAAGAACCGTTACAAACTGGTCTCAAACCAGTGGACGGCATGATTCCGATTGGACGTGGGCAGCGAGAATTAATTATCGGCGACCGCCAGACTGGAAAAACTGCAATTGCGATTGATACTATTATCAATCAAAAATATACACATACTGAAAAGGCAAAGAAAGAAGGCATTAAGCCAGTCTATTGCATCTATGTTGCTATCGGTCAGAAAGGATCGACGGTTGCACAGGTAGTAGCAACATTAGAAGAAAACGGTGCGATGGAATACACAACAGTGATTCATGCATCTGCAAGTGATTCGGCACCATTGCAGTTCATCGCCCCCTATGCAGGTGCCACACTTGGAGAATATTTTCGCGATTCAAGTCGTCATGCACTTGTGATCTACGATGATCTTTCGAAGCATGCACAAGCATATCGCCAGATGTCGTTACTATTGCGCAGACCTCCGGGACGTGAAGCATATCCTGGTGATGTCTTCTATCTGCACTCACGTTTATTAGAGCGGGCATCAAAGCTTAATGATGAACTCGGTGGTGGAAGTCTCACCGCTTTACCGATAATCGAAACACAAGCAGGCGACGTTTCAGCATACATTCCAACAAACGTTATATCAATCACCGATGGTCAGATTTATCTTGAACCCAATTTATTCAATGCTGGTGTGCGGCCTGCTATCAATGTTGGTATCTCGGTATCACGTGTCGGCGGCAATGCACAAATAAAAGCGATGAAGCGAGTGGCAGGACGTTTGCGCCTGGATCTTGCTCAATATCGTGAATTGGAGGCGTTTGCGAAATTCGGTTCAGACCTTGATAAATCGACACAGCAAACATTACGCCGAGGATCACGCCTTGTGGAATTGCTCAAACAAGATCAATATGTTCCAATGTCCGTGGAGAAACAGGTAGCGAGTATATTCACAGGCACAAATGGATATTTGGACGAGTTGCCATTAACAGAAGTACAGCGATTTGAAAAAGAGTTTCTCGAAATGATGGAAATGAAATATACAAATGTGCTCGATGCTATTGCAGAGACAAAAGAGCTATCAAAAGATCTTGAAACAAATCTTCATAATATCGCAAAAGAATTTGTCAAGAAATTTAAAGAGACGTTAAAATAATCTATGGCAACGCTTCGAGAAATCCGACGCCGTGTGACAAGTGTTAAGAGCACGCAAAAAATTACTAAAGCCATGAAAATGGTTGCCGCTGCGAAGCTGCGCCGTGCGCAGGAAGCACTTATCTCGACGCGTCCCTATGCCCGCAAGATGAACGAGTTGCTTAGACATCTTGTCACTAAAGTTGATCTATCCATTCATCCATTATTGCAAGAACGAGAAGTCAAACGAGTTGTGTTGGTAGTAGTCTCAGGTGATCGAGGGAATGTGCGGAGCATTCAACGGAAATATTGTCAAAGCCGCAATCGATTATTTGAATACCCATTATTCAAATTTATTGAAAGAGCCAGACGGTGTCCGCATTGTTACGGTTGGGAAAAAGGCGACCGACTTCTTCTTGAAGAAAAATTATAACCTATATGCGAAATACACAGGTTTATTTGGGAACCTTCACATTGGTCACGCAAGAACGATCATTCAACAATTGATAGACGATTACCTAACGGGTAAATTCGATAAAGTTGAAATTATATATAATGAATTTAAGTCGGTTATTCAGCAACGAATCATTGTCGAGCAGATCTTGCCGATTCCGCCAGAACAAATTCAGAAGACAAAAGATATCCATGCGCTCGCTCAAGTGGATTATATTTATGAACCGTCGAGCATTGAAATTATAAATGTGCTTGCTGCCAAAACATCTGAATTTTCTGATGTGGCATGTTTTGCTGGAATCCAGCACCGCCGAAGAAGGGGCGCGAATGACAGCGATGAACAATGCTACTGAGAATGCAAAAGAACTTATTCGTGATCTAACATTGTCTTACAACAAAGCACGGCAGGCAAGCATAACAAAGGAGTTACTTGAGATTGTCAGCGGAGCAGAAGCACTGAAAAAAGCAAGTTAAAAGTTTTCGTTTTATCGTTCGTATGAATGACAAACGAACGATTGTTTTTAGGAAAATTTAGAAATATCTAATTCAATTAGTTTATTGAGCCATCACTTCGACGGAGAAGAGTTATGGCAGTCACGCCGCAACAGCCAAACCAACCGCGCCCAATGTCTGGGCAAGGGCAGCAACGTATTTCATTGGAACAGATCGATGTGCAAACGCTATCAAAGGATAAAATCCGTGATATGTTCCGTCAAGGTAAACTTCCAACCGCCGATCAGATTGTTGAAGAAATTCTGGTCCGAGGTGTTCAGGCGAATGCGAATGATATCCATTTTGAACCGATTGAAGGGGAGATGCAAATTCGGTTAGGGTATGAAGGAACGCTCAAACGTTTGGTCTCTCTCCCGCTTGATATGAACGATCCTATGATTAGTGTGCTGAAATCGAAAGCAACCCTTAATCAATTTGAAAAAAAGAAACCTCAAGAAGGACGTTTCTCGGCGGTCTACGGAAATGAACCGCTTGATTTTCGAGTAAACGTGATTCCTGTGCTTTCAGGCGAACGATGTCTGGTTCGATTGTTGCGCAAGACTGCAAGTATCTCCCGAATCGAAGAACTTGGATTCAGCAAAGAAAATCTTGAGCGGCTAAGGGTATTGCTTCGCAGCCCTCAGAGGGTTGGTGTTAATCACAGGGCCATCGGGGAGCGGCAAATCGACAACAGTTTATGCCGCTGTGAACTATGTGGCGAATCCGGAAAAATGCGTGATTACTGTTGAAGATCCGGTTGAGTATCGACTGCCATATGCAAGCCAAGTGCATTTGCCTCCTGATAAGTCATTTAACTTCATTGATGCGCTCAGGGCGATCCTTCGACAGAATCCAAACATTATTATGATTGGTGAAATCCGCGATGCGGAAACCGGCATTGTTGCAGGCGAAGCTGCACTCACAGGTAATCTTGTGCTTAGTTCCATGCTTGCTGATGATGCGATTGGTGCGATTCACCGTCTCCTCAATCTTGGTGTACCAGCATATTGGCTCGCTTCAACAGTTGTTGGAGTTGTGTATCAACTTTTAATCCGTAAAATTTGTCCTAATTGCAGAGAAGAATACTTGCTCTCGCCAGAAGAACTTCAATTAATTGGCGCTCCAATGGAATCATCCGATCTTAAACTGTTCCGTGGCCGCGGTTGTCCTAATTGCTTGGGTACGGGTTATAAAGGTCGAATAGCAATTAGTGAAATTGTGACAATTAGCCCGAAGTTGCGGGATATGATCTTTGAAAAAGCATCGATCCTGAATATGCGAGAAGAAGCTGCCAATTTCGGCTTCCAAGGTATCCGGCAGGATGCGATTCGTAAAGCGATTACTGGCATAACAACTCTGCAAGAAATTACGCGTGTGCTTGGTTAGAGCGTTCAAGATTAAGAATTTCTCTATGAGAAATGGTTCTATCTCTCTTTTCATAGAAATGAATATCCATAAAATAACTTCTTGATTGCCTCCCCTTTTTTCGCTATTTTTTAGTTAGTAATATGGTAGGAGTATTTAATCCTATCGTTTTTTTATGCTGAGACTGAAGATATATTACTGTGTAATTGACTGAGAAAAATGAATGTTTGAAAGTCTTACTCAGAAGTTAGAAACAGCTTTTAAGAAACTTCGCGGACAAGGGAAAATAACCCCTCAAAATATTGAGGAATCCTTGCGCGAAGTGCGCAGAGCATTGCTCGATGCAGATGTAAATTATAAGGTTACAAAACAGTTCATTGAAGATGTTCAGAAAAGAGCATTAGGGCAGGAAGTGCTTGCGAGTATTACTCCAGGTCAGCTAATCATCAAAATTATTCATGAAGAGATGGTAAAGCTGCTTGGCGAATCAAAAGCGGATATTGCAACAGCTCAGGCTCCACCGACAGTCATTCTAGTGGTGGGATTGCAGGGATCAGGAAAAACAACATTCTCTGCAAAGCTGGCAAACCATTTGAAGAGCAAAGGGCGATTCCCGTTACTTGCTGCGGCAGATGTTCATCGGCCTGCGGCAATCGATCAGTTGGAGACGCTTGGGAAACAACTTCAAATTCCTGTATATGCAGAACGTGGATCTAGCGCAGTAAAGATTGCTGAAGATGCTATTAATTTTGCACGAAAAAACATCCGCGATACAGTTATCATAGATACTGCGGGACGCCTGCACGTCGATGAAGAAATGATGAAAGAAGTAGAAGCTGTGCGTGATAAGGCACAGCCGCATGAAATTCTGTTTGTGGTTGATGCGATGACTGGACAGGATGCCGTTAATACAGCGAAAGCTTTTCATGATCGCCTGAATTTCGACGGCATTGTTTTGACAAAGCTTGATGGTGACAGTCGCGGCGGCGCGGCGCTTTCTATTCGTGTTGTGGTCCAGAAACCGATAAAGTTTATCGGTGTCGGAGAAAAATTAGACGCTCTAGAACCGTTTTATCCTGAGCGGATCGCTTCTCGAATTCTTGGTATGGGTGATATTGTAACTCTCGTCGAGAAGGCGCAAGAACATTTTGATGAAGCGAAAGCTGTCAAGTTAGAAGAAAAACTTCGGAAATCGCAATTTACGTTCGAAGACTTTCTGGATCAACTCCGTGAAATCAAAAAAATGGGTTCATTGGATCAAATGATGAGTATGATACCGGGGATGAATAAACTTCCGGCAAATACCGCGGTCGACGAGAAAAATCTCGTGCGAATAGAAGCGATCATTCAATCGATGACGGTAGAAGAACGCGTAAGGCCATCTATCATTAATGGAAACCGGAGAAAGCGTATTGCGTTAGGTAGCGGCACAACGGTGCAAGATGTCAATCGTTTGCTGAAACAGTTTGATGAAATGCAGCGGATGATGAAACGATTCAGCAAGGGAAATATGCGCCGTGCAATGCGTGGTATGCAACTCCCAATGAATTAATCAAATAGTATGAAAACAACTATTTAATTAAAAGAATAAAGTTAAACAGAGGAGTAAAAACATTGGTAAAAATTCGAATGCGAAGAGAAGGGAAAAAGCAGCATCCTATTTACAAATTAGTTGCAACGGATTCCCGCTCTCCTCGTGATGGTGGATACCTTGAAGCTCTCGGTCAGTATGATCCACATACTAACCCTATCACCTTAGTGTTGAAAGAACCGCGAATAGAATACTGGCTTAAACAAGGCGCACAACCCACTGATACAGTGCGGTCATTGCTGAGACGGACTGGCTTCTGGCTGCGCTGGACACTTACACGCCAAGGTAAAGATGAGGCAACTGTAAATAGCGTTATGGAACGTTGGCAGATGCTTCAAGTCGACAAGCCAAAGCATGAAGCAGATCGTAAAGCAAGGCGTTCGGAGAGAAAGAAAAAAGCCGCTGCACCTCCAACGGAAGCTCCAGTTCAGGCACCAGTTGAAGCCCCTGTTGCTGCCGCATAAGGCGATCAACGAGCATAAACTCTTGTAGTACACCAAAGCGAGTTTAAGGAAAATCAGCAGGGCAGACGATGCTTAATAGTTTTTCCAGCAGACGGATTTTGATTTTTAAGCAGTTCAATAATCCATAGTTAGAGCAGAGGTGAAGCACTAACACAATTTCCACAATCGAAATGGTTGTGAAATGGACGGGCGAAAGAATCAATCGCTGTGTTGACACAGCCATTTTCCTGCGCATGAGGTGGAACGATGAAAGAATTTCTGGAGTTTATTGTGAAACATCTGGTGGATAATCCAGAAAGCATTATCGTAGAGTTTGAAGAGAAGGAAAATACTCAAATCTTCAAGCTCAAGGTGGCAGAAGGAGATATTGGGAAGATTATTGGCAGACATGGCCAAACGGCGACCTCCCTGAGAGTGCTGTTAAAAGCAGTTGCCGCAAAAGAAGGTAAGCGAGCGGTATTGGATATTGTAGGATAAATATTTTTCGATTGAAATCCTTCTATTTCAATTCGGAAATCAAAGAATCTGTATGGATTTGATTGCGGTCGGAAGAATTTCTAAACCGATTGGCACTCGGGGTGAAGTAAAAATTTTGCCGTTAACACAAGACAGGCAGAGGTTTGTAAATCTGCAAGATGTGTGGATTGGGTTTGATGCGGCTAATGTAGAATTGAAGAAGATTATGGATGTGAGAATCAATACCAAACAAGTGGTTTTTAGCTTTGATGGTATTGAAACGGTTGAAGAAGCGGAAAAAATAAAGAATTCGTTTCTTTTTGTTGCTAAAGATGATGCCGTTAAACTTCGGAATGGAAGTTACTTCATAGACGATATAATCGGATGCGAAGTCGTGACAGAAGAACAAACGACAATTGGCAAAATAACTGATTTGTTCTCGCTTCCGATGAATGATTTATGGGTTGTTAAAAAAGATGCAAAGGAAATTCTCATTCCGGCAGTTAAAGCGATTATCCGGCATGTGGATATCAAAAATAAACGCATCACTATTCACGATATTGATGGATTACTTGACTGATGCGAATTGATATCATTACAGGTTTACCGAAGTTGTTGGAAAGTCCACTCCAAGAAAGTATCTTGAAACGGGCGCAGGAAAAAGGAATTGTAGAGATCGTTGTTCACGACCTCCGTGCTTACACACACGACAAGCATCATACTATTGACGATACCCCTTATGGAGGCGGCGCAGGTATGATACTGAAGCCGGAACCGTTCTTTGAATGTGTGGAAGAGCTAAAAGCACAACGCCGGTATAATGAAATCATTTTTCTTTCGGCTGACGGTGAGTTATTTTCGCAGAAAGTTGCAACGGAACTTTCGTTAAAAAATAATTTGATGCTGCTGTGCGGACATTACAAAGGCGTCGATCAACGAGTTCGTGAAATATTAGTTACACGCGAGATTTCTATCGGTGATTATGTCCTAACCGGTGGTGAATTGGCTGCGGCAGTTGTGGTGGATGCGGTTGTGCGGCTCATTCCCGGTGTGTTGAATGATGGTGAGTCCGCATTGACAGATTCATTTCAGGATGGGTTGCTTGGATGTCAGCAATTCACGCGACCAGCGGAATTTCGCGGATTGACTGTGCCGGATGTATTGCTATCAGGAGATCATCAGGAAATAGATCGCTGGCGGCAGGAGCAGCGTGAACGAAGAACAAAACGTCTGCGCGGCGATAGTTTTGTTTCATAAAAATAATTGAAGATAATACACAGTGACTTGATTTAGTGGAGTAAAATACTAATGGATAAGTTGAAACTTGTTGAGGCAACTCAACTAAAAACCGATGTCCCAAAATTTAAATCCGGCGACATCGTAAATGTGCATGTGAAAGTCAAGGAAGGCGATAAAGAGCGTATTCAGGAATTCCAAGGCATTGTCATTGGCCAGCGTGGTTCAGGGATTAATACAACGTTCACTGTTCGCAAGATGTCTGATGGTGTCGGTGTAGAGCGAATTTTCCCTGTGCATTCTCCTAGCGTTGCAAAAATCGAGAAGGTGAAAGATGGCAGAGTTCGCCGCTCAAAAATTTATTATGTTCGCGAATTGGCAACCAAAGCTGTTGCTCAAAAAACAAATGCCTGATGAAATCGCGGCTTGCAGCATCTGATGCACTGTTTCTGAAGCCGCTCCTGTTTGGATTGGATCGAATAGAATCTCCGTTTGATCTGGTCATAGACATTCCTGCAAAAAATGCAATAAAACTCAGTGAGCGTTCCGGTGGAATACGGAACGCTTTTTTATCGCCCATCGATTATGCACGGCATGGCGGGGAATACCGAATAGTACCGAATATTTGCATTGCTTCTTCCAATCAGACAAACACAATTCAGCTTATTCTCAAATCCAATCTGTATAACATTGAACGTATAGCAATCGATGTGCGATTTACGTCTGAAATCATTCTTGCAAAAATTATTCTATCAGAAAAGTACCAGAACCAATCAACGCATTCTAACCTCCAATTTATTCCGATGATGCCAGATGTTGATGCAATGCTAGCTAAAGCCGATGCGGCTTTAATTGTCCAAGACAATCCGCATATGATTGCTCGTGCAGATACGTTCACAATCGATCTTGTAGAAGAATGGAATGACCTGACGGGTTTGCCGTATATTCATGGATTTTGGGTTGGGCGTGAAGAAGAATTGTCAAAAGTGGAAGCGCAGGCATTATTCGCGGCAAAAAATAACGGTGTTATTCTGAAATCACAAATTGCACAAAGTATAGCACAGCAGCAGAATCTTTCTCTAAGTGAACTGACTAAATATCTCTCCTTGTTCTCGTATGAATTTAGTGAAAAGGAAGAAGAAAGTTTAACCGAATTTATTAATTATGCTTACTTTCATGGCATCATCGGCGACGTTCCGCAGATACTATTCTTTGATATTGATGCACTTAATCAACCGCAGAATTGATTTGCTCCAAGAAGAATCTCTTTCATTGAAATTCCATCTTTTTTCCTTACATTTGAGCGAATCTGTATGCTCAAATCACTGACCATCCGAAACTATGCTCTACTCGAATTCGTCGAAATCGAATTTGAGAGCGGGTTGAACATTCTTACGGGTGAAACCGGCGCCGGCAAATCTATTATTATCGATGCATTGAGCCTAATACTCGGGGATCGAGCAAGTTCTGATGTAGTACGTAAGGGAACCGACAAAGCCGTTGTTGAAGGTATTTTTGGAATAGCGGAAAACGGAAAAGTAAAAGCACTTCTGAAACAGAATGAGATCGAATTGCAGGAAGATTTTATTCTTCGCCGTGAAGTTTCTATTAAAGGACAATCACGTTGCTTTATAAATGATTCGCCTGTTTCGCTTACGGTTCTAAAAGAAATCGGTGATCATCTTGTCGATCTTCATGGCCAGCATGAGCATCAATCATTGCTTCGACCGGAGACACACATCGGCTTGCTGGATGAATTCGGAAGTTTAGACAAATTGGTGGATGAATATCGCGAATCATACGATCGGCTAACGGTGCTTTTTACGGAATTACGTGCGCTCTCGCTTAAGGAAAAAGAATTGAGAGAAAAGCGCGACCTTTATGAATTTCAAATTAAAGAAATTGATGCTGTCGATCCGCGTGCAGGTGAAGAAAGTGATCTGGAAAACGAACTGCGCATTTTAGAAAATTCTGAAAAACTTTTTGAAGCAACATCTCAATTATATCAGTCACTTTACGAAGGAGAACCATCCCGGCTAAGTTCGGAGAATATCGGCGGGCAGTCGGTATATGATTTACTACTGAAAGCGCGTAATCAACTTGAAGACCTTGCGCAGATTGATACGACTTTCGAAGATATAAAGAATGAATGCGCTTCTGCAGCGGCGATTGTTGGCGAACTTACAAAGTTTATCCAGAACTACAATTCAAAGATTGAATTTAATCCTGAGCGGTTAGAACAAATTCGAGAACGACTCGGTCAAATTGCGCTCCTTAAGAAAAAATACGGCGGTTCAATGGATGCTGTAATTGAACGTCGCGAGAAGATTGGCAAAGAATTTACAATGGCGGAAAACTTCGAAAGTGAAATTCGCAAATTGAATGAGTACATTGAGCTTGAACGAATAACCTGTTCTGCTGCTGCACAGCGTCTTTCAACAAAGCGGCGTGAGTTGGTAGGTAAGATTAGTAAATCGGTCTGCGCGGAGTTAGCAAAATTAGGCATTGCAAATGCACAGTTCGATGTGAAGATTGAAAATCGCGTGTTGGGAAAATTGGAGGGCAAAGCGAACAGTGCTTATGTTAAACTGGGACGCGAATTTTACGACGCAACACAAAGCGGAATTGACTTTATCGAATTTTATCTTTCGACAAATGTTGGTGAGGACTTGAAACCATTGGCTAAGGTTGCATCCGGAGGCGAAATATCGCGCATTATGCTTGCGTTGAAAACAATTCTTGCCAAAGCAGATCGTCTGCCACTGCTCGTATTTGACGAAATTGATGTCGGCATAAGCGGAAGAATAGCTCAGGCAGTGGGCAAAAGTATGAAGAGTTTATCGCAATTTCACCAAGTCATTGCCATTACACATTTACCGCAGATTGCCGGATTTGCAGATTGCCATTTTGCAGTAGAAAAAAGCGAATTGAAACATCGTACGTCTTCGACAATTCGTAAGTTAAAGGAAGAAGATCGCATTCAAGAAATTGCCAGATTACTCAGCGGTGAAGAAGTGACTGAGGCAAGTTTGAACGGCGCAAGAGAATTAATTGGGAAGAGATAAGAAAGAAAGAGGTTTAGATAATTTACCATGTCATTATTTATTTATAACACATTAAGCCGAAATAAAGAAGAATTCAAACCGATCCACGAAGGGCATGTAGGCATGTATGTATGCGGACCTACCGTGTACAGCCATTCACACATTGGCCATGCAAAAAGTTATGTTTCCTTCGATGTCATTGTTCGATACTTGCGTTATCTTGGCAACGAGGTGCGCTATATTCAAAACATCACCGACGTTGGTCATCTTACCGATGATGCTGATGAAGGTGAAGATAAACTCGTCAAACAAGCGCGTCTTGATCGCGTCCATCCAATGCAGATAGCAGAAATGTTCACACGCAGCTATTTTGAAGATATGGATAAACTTAATATTCTTCGTCCGGATATTTCTCCGCGTGCATCAGGACATATCATAGAACAAATCGAAAGGGTGAAGCAACTTCTTGCGAACGGTTTTGCATATGAAGTGAACGGATCTGTCTATTATGACGTGCAGAAGTTTAAGAAATACGGCAGACTCTCTGGACGTGTACTAGAGGAATCGGTAGAAGGAACACGTGTCGAATCGCGTTCAGAGAAAAGGCATCCGGCTGATTTTGCACTATGGAAGAAAGCAGAAAGCGGACATATTATGCGCTGGCCGAGTCCTTGGGGCGAAGGATTCCCTGGATGGCACATCGAATGTTCAGCAATGTCGATGAAATATCTTGGCGAAACATTCGATATTCACGGCGGCGGAATGGATAACCAATTTCCGCACCACGAATGTGAAATTGCACAGAGCGAAGGTGCAACCGGAAAGCCGTTTGTGAAATACTGGATTCATAACAACCTTGTGACGGTTAATGGGAAAAAAATGTCGAAGTCACTCGGAAATTTTGTGACGCTAAAAGATGCCTTCAAGAAATATGATCCGCTTGTAATACGGTTTTTCATATTGCAAAGCCATTATCGCAGCACATTGGATTTCAGCGACGAAGCATTGCAAGGAGCGAATACCGGTTATGATAAATTGCTGAACACAATACGCAATCTCCGTGAAGAATCAAAGAAAGCTGGATCTGAACAACGGACAAATGGAACAGAATTTGATCTTTCTTTGTATCAAAGAAACTTTTTAAAGGCGATGGACGATGATTTCAACGCACCGCTTGCTATCGGCGTGTTATTTGATTTGGCACGTGAGACAAATCAATCGCTTAACTCCGAACAAAAGCTTAGTATTGATGCGCTTAAACAAATTGATCAACTCTTTAGCGAGCTTGGGGGAAAAGTGCTGGGGATTATACCAGACCAACTTCGATCTGCAAATGGTGATGTAAAAGCAGAATCCAGTCTCATGAATTTGGTCGTAAGTATACGAGCAGAAGTACGCAAGCAAAAGCTTTGGGCGTTGTCAGATATCATTCGTGATGGTTTGAAAACTATTGGTTTTATGATCGAAGATAAGAAAGATGGCACAAACTGGCGTAAGATAAACTAATTTGCATGATCGATTCAATTAAAATAATCGAAAACGGATTAGTTTTTACGTGGTGACAAACAAAATCGCGCTGGGAAACTCACGCTCATAATTCAGAACGGCCGTATTATCGAGATTGGCAAGCGCGCTGATGCTCTCAAGGCGACATATCCGAATGCCGAAGTTATTGATACCGCGGGAAAAATTATTTTGCCGGGATTCGTAGATGCGCATCATACGGGTGAATCGTTTATCTTGCGATATTTAACATCCGGTCAGCCGATGTCGAGATGGAATAAGACCCCGATCATCAGCCGCGCTAATGATTATTTACGCAAGGAAGCCACATTCCAGGAATTCTTAACCCTTTACCGATTGTCATATTATGCCGCGCTCAAATCCGGTGTAACAACATTGTCAGAATATGGCATCGATAATCTTGAACATTCTTTTACAGCATCACTCGAAGCAATGCAGCAAACGAATCAAAGAGGTTTTATCGGCTTGCATAATGGCGATCAGATTGAAGCGGCTCGTAAGCAGCACGAATCTTCAATTCGTTTCGCTTTTGTTATCACCGATGAAGAAAATCTTACAACTTACAATCTTCAATCAAGTATTCGTTCAGCGCGTGAACTTCAATGGCCGGTAATATTGCATTTGGGCCAAACCCGGCAGGCATTTAATATTGTGAAGAAAAATTTCAATAAATCCATTGCCCAATTATATGCCGAATATAGAGCGATTGACTCGCCGGCGCATCTACTTCATCTCTCATGTTTTGAGGATGGAGATTTTGAAATCATTGCGAAGTCTGGTACGCCATTGGTATATTCGCCATCGGCAATTCTTCAGAAGGGAACAGAAATCCCGCCATTCGAAGAATTACTCAAATACAAAATTATGCTCGCATTTGGTACCGATTGGGGAATTGCAAAGCCGTTAGAGAATATTCAATCCTATTGTTCTATTCTTAAAACGCTCGGTTTGCCGGATGAACGGGCGTACGATTTACTTGCTCTTCACACAAAAAATGGAGCATATGCACTTGGGCTTGATGCGGAAATTGGAACGATTGAAACGGGAAAGAAAGCCGATCTTGTTTTCCTTAATCTATCTGAGTTTCGTATGAATTCCATCCTTGCGGATGACAATGCTGAACAAATTCTTGAGATTGTTCTTCAAGAAGCCGCCTCACAACAGGTAAGCGACGTAATGATTAATGGCGAATTTTACATCCGTGAAGGACATGCTCTCACTTATTCAGAAGAAGATTTGGCAAGGGAAGGGCAAACAATTTTCAAAAAGTTATTATCTTTCCATAAACAAAAAACATCAGGTCTGCCATTGTCAGCCCCGATACTCAAGTTCTCTGAAAAACAAAAAAAAGAAAGTAAATCTTCTGAAGAGGATATGATTGCTAAAGAAGGATTTAGAATTGTTCGAAAGGAACGAACAACGTCTGCTCCGCAAGCAAAAGGTAATGCCTCGCATGAAACGGCTAAGGAACTTCCAAAGAATGTTAAGAAAATATTTGGTGACGACGAAGAATAGTTTAGTTTATGAAAAGGAGAATCAAGTGAAAAAATCGAGTTTAATTCTGATTGTGAATCTTTTAATGATAGTGACAGTAGAAACGGCATTAGCGCAAAGCTATGCAGGCGACGGAGCAACTATTGAACCGACAATGCTGATTGATAAACCGACAGCCGGTTTGCTAAAAAGAGGATCGTATTCTGTTTCTTCGAACTTCTTTCAAGACGGCGGCGTGTTGGTGGGGATTTCGGTGGGAGTTTTTGAACCGTTTACATTTGGAATTTCGTATGGCGGCACAGATATTATAGGTCAGAATAAAATTAATATGAATCCAATGCCCGGAATAAACGCAAAACTGCGTCTTGTGAGTGAGAGTTCAACCATGCCAGCGCTCGCCATCGGTTTTGATTCTCAAGGCAAAGAACCATATCTCAATGCCGATACATTAAAACGCTATACAATCAAATCGCCCGGAGTGTATTTAGCCGCCAGTAAGAATTACGAATTCCTTGGCAATCTCAGTTTGCATGGCGGATTGAATAAATCCATGGAAACAAATGATGGCGATAAGGATCTTAATGCGTACGTAGGTGCAGAGAAATCAATAGGCAGAGATATCTCAATTATGCTTGATACGATTTTGCGAAAAATGATAATAATAATTATGCACTTGGCAAAGGAAACGGGTACCTCAATTTTGGTTTCAGATGGACATGTGCAAAAGGATTAGTTGTCGGCTTCAATTTAAAAATATCACAAAGAACCAAAACAACGTGGACCTTGGAAATCGCACACTCCAGATTGATTACATAGGAAATTTTTAATCCTCTATCATAATAATATCTTGTTATTTAAATTTTAACTTATAAATCTGTCAGAAAATCTATTACTTAAATGTACAGGGCTGTGAACAGTAGCGTTTAGATTTGTAGACATATAAGAATTTGGGCTATAATTTAAATGCCTGAATATAGCGAAAACTCGCCGAATTCAGGCTTTTTGTTTTTTTATCGCTGGCAAGAAACTTGAGCACTATTTAAGCGTCAAACAAATGAGGTCAATCATGAAAACAATGATTTTATATTTCAAACTTCTTCTGTCGTTTGGACTAATGGCGATTTTCTTCCAAGGATGCTACACGCAATTTGTTCCAACGCGAGATGAAGATTTATCATATCGACAGGAACAACAATCTGCTGTTCAAAATGATTCTTCATATTACGGTGAAGATAATGATAATTGGCAATCACACCAATGTCTCGGATTCTCTTATTATTATCCCGGCTGGAATTCATATTGGTCATGGGATTATGGATGTGTATACCCGTCGTATTGGGATCCATGGTACTGGGGTCCTGCATTCTATATTGGTTATTCCTATTATCCTCATTATTGGGGTTACAGGAGTTATTATTCAGGGTACGGTTATGGCTATCCTCGATCGTTTGTGACGCGCAATTTTGGCTATCAGAGAAGTGGAAATAGTAGACTAACTGGTACCACAAGATCTGGATATGCTGGAATAGGAACCACGTACAATGGTCGAGTTGAAACTAGCCAGGGAGGCGTTAGCCTTCCTCGCGCAGCTGGAAGTGCAGCCACTCAAAGTGGAAGTGCCGTAACAACAAGAACTTCGCGTAATTCTTCGAGGAGCGTCTCAACAAGCCGCCAAAGAGGCAATTGGTATAATCTGAGCGTTCAGCAACCGCGTCATCGGGATCAAAGCACTATGACAACGAGCAGAAGATCTAGAACCGGCAGCTCGCACGGTCGTGTATATTCTCGAAGTCAAGGATCAAGTAACGGGCAATCTAGATCAAGTGGACGAAGTTATTCACCGCAATCATCAACTCGGACAAGTTCTTCTTCAAGCGCACCAGCATCAAGAAACGATGGCGGTAGTGGTCATCAAAGTGGTGGTTCGGGTAGATCACGCTGATAATTATATATCAAAACATTAGGATGGGACATACGATGAAAATGATTCAGAAGATATTTGTCTTAGTTGTCGTTTTAACTTTAAGTTTGCAGGCACTTCAAGCACAATACGCTGAAGATGCACTACGCTATTCACAACTTGGGTTGGGAGTTGGTGCACGCGAACTTGGGATGGGTAACGCGACCGTTGGCGGTGTTAATGATTATTCGGCCCTTTTCTGGAATCCTGCAGGTTTAGCACTTGAACGTGATAATGAATTTTCTATTGGACTTTCAAACCTTGGATATTCAAATGATGTGTCATATTTAGGCACAAAAACTACCTCGAATAGTAATGTTTTAAATCTCAATAATCTTGGTATTGTTTATGCAGTTCCGACTACACGGGGCAGCTTAACATTTGCCTTTGGATTCAATAGGGCGGCAGATTACACAACAACAGCTTCGATGAATGCATTTAATCCTTCTAGTTCTTTTTCTCAGTCAACATATTTACTCAATCAACCGTTAGACAACAATATTCCTTATCAATTATACTTAGCGAATATGGATACTTTGACCGGAAAACTATCCTCGATTATGAAGGGCAATGTGCAACAAACTATAAATGTTTTAGAAGGAGGTGGATTAAACCACTGGACTTTTGGTGGCGCAATGGATGTTGGTCCAAATCTCTCTATCGGTGTATCACTCAATTTTGCTTCTGGCTCATATTCGTATGATCAAACGGTAAATGAAAACGATATATTGAATTTGTATACGACATATCCAAACGATTTTAGCCAATTCACTTACGAGAATACAATTAATGATGATATCAGCGGATTCAATGCACTCTTAGGATTGATGTACAGAAATCCTGGAAAATATTCAATTGGTATTGCTATGCGAACAGCTACTATTTATGATATACATGAAACGTATTCAGAATCTGCATCAAGTCAATTCAAAACGCCAGATGCTTCCGGTAATTATTCATATTTTTATCCTGTGACAGCAAATTCAACAAATTATAAAGTAACAACACCTTATGTACTTAGCGGTGGAATATCAATTCAGCCGCTTGAATGGCTTTTATTAGCAGGAGATGCAGAGTATACAGATTGGACACAGATGGAGTTCAATGACAATGCAGCTTTTAGTGAGGAAAATTCCCGTATCAAGAATCAAATGAGAGCAACAACAAATCTTCGCGGAGGAGGAGAGGTTTCGCTCTTTAATATAGGGCTAAAACTGCGCGCCGGAATTATTTATAATCCATCTCCGTGGAAAGGGGACCCAAGTAGTCGAGACCAGTTGTATTATACTGCAGGAATCGGATATTCGCTTGATGAGCGGACCGTTCTCAACGCTGCGTATGCATACGGGACATGGAAAACCTTACGGACAAATTATTCGTATATAGATGGATCAGGCGTGACTCAATATGTCGGAACCGATGAAACGGTTACCACCAGTAATTTTAATCTGACGTTGTCCTACTATTTTTAGTTTAGTTGCACTGCTTTTCAAGTTTGATTACATTATTCCGTCTCGATTGATATGAACAATCGGGACGGATTTTTTTTTGTACACTTAAAAGGTCGTTTATGCGAAGGACTTTGATTGGAATCGGTACAATATTTATTATTGTTTTACTCGTTGGAACATTAATTGGATATTTCCTCGTGACGCGATCTTTCCCGAAGGTTTCAGGAACAATAGATGTTAAAGGATTGGCGCAAGATGTGAAAGTTTATCGGGACGAATTTGGCGTTCCGCATGTTGTCGCGCAATCAGAATATGATGCATTCTTTACAGTTGGTTTTACGCATGCACAGGATCGGCTGTGGCAAATGGAATTGACGCGGCGTGTTGGTATGGGGCGTCTATCGGAAGTATTAGGAGAACCGGCGCTTCAGATTGATAAAATGTTCCACACTCTCGGTTTATGGCGCCATGCACAAAAAATTTCACAGTCGCTCGATGATGATACACGTAAAGCATTGCAAGCATATGCAGATGGCGTGAATCAATTCATTGTAACACATGCCGGTAAATATCCTATTGAATTTGATATGTTGAAAATCGAACCGGAGCCGTGGACGATCGAGCATTCGATCCTTGTCAGCCGATTGATGGCATGGGAATTGAATTACTCACGCTGGATAGATTTACTTCTTGCCGAATTAGTCCAGAGATTTGGTGAAGCGAAGGCGAAAGAGATCTTCCCGTACTGGCCGGATAACGCCCCTTTTATTATTCCAAAAGAATTGAAAGGGAAAACAATTGCTGAAGACCTTCGTCCGTTGTTTGAAGCGGAAGGAGCATGCCGCTCGCTTCTCGGAATTCGCGCTCTTGAGTCTGGCAGCAACGCGTGGGCAATCTCTGGTGCTAAGTCTGTTACCGGAAAGCCTATGCTTGCAAACGATCCACATCTTATACTGATGTCGCCGGCGCGGTGGTACGAACTTCACATCAGCGCACCGAACTTGGATGTTGCCGGAATGTCTATTCCTGGTGTGCCATTTATTGTGATGGGAAGAAATCAGCGCATTGCATGGGGTGTAACGAATGCAATGATGGATGACGAAGACTTTTACATTGAAGAAGTTGATTCGCTTCAACATCCGACACGTTATCGATTTAACAACGAATGGCTGTCTATCACTGAAACTGTTGATACGATTGTTGTGAAGGGATCACTGCCGGTTGCAATTTCTATATATAGTACGCACCGTGGACCAATTGTAAATAAAATAGAACCAACTGCCCAATCAGCATCATCGCTCATATCAATGCGATGGACTGGAAATGAAATATCAAATGAGGCCGGCGCTTTGTATCGAATTGATAAATCTGGTAACTGGCAGGAGTTTCAGGAAGCGTTAAAATTATTTGCTGTACCCGCACAGAATTTTGTGTACGCTGATGTCGATGGCAATATCGGATATCGAACGGGCGGCAAGCTTCCGATCCGAAAAACGAAGGGACCGACACTGCCGTTCCCCGGTTGGACAGATGAATACGATTGGAATGGATTTGTCCCGTTTGACCAGATGCCGTATGTCTTCAACCCGCCAGAAGGATTTATAGCGACGGCAAACAACAAGATTGTCGATGATTCGTATCCTTATAACATCTCTAATCATTGGGAATCTCCGTGGCGGTCAATCCGGATAAGTGAAGTGCTGAATGAACAAGATAAATTTACGGTAGATGAAATCCAGCATCTACAGCTCGATCTTGTTTCCACGCATGCAATGGAAGTTGTGCCGTACATCCTTCATGCATACGATAGCGTCATTGTTATTGATGAAGATGTGAAAACGGCACTGGAATATTTCCGGAATTGGAATTTCGAAATGCGGAAAGAAGATGTGAGTACTACTCTATTCCAAGCAACAATCAACAAACTTATCTACAATGTTTTCCATGATAAAATGGGTGATCGACTTTACGGATTGTATGATACGCTGGCAAGCACGCCTTTGTCAGCATTGTCTCATTTATTGAAGAACCCTAACTCGGAGTGGTTCGATGATCTTAACACACCTCCGCGTGAAACACGGGATGATCTTATACGCAAGAGTGTAAGCGACGCACTTGTTATGTTAAAAAACCAACTCGGCGGCAATCTCAAAGAATGGCAATGGGGAAGACTGCACACGGTAACATTCGGACATGTTTTTGGTGCGAACAAATTACTTTCTGGATTCTTCAATATTGGACCATTCCCGATAGGTGGTTCGCATTCTACAATTAATGTTGGGCAGTATTTCATTGCTCATTCTTTTAAAAGTGCCGTTGGACCGTCAATGCGGCAAGTATTTAATCTCGCTGACATCAATGATACGCGAAGTGTTTTACCGCCGGGTCAATCGGGGCAAGTGTTTTCCAGCCACTACAAAGATCAAGTAACACTCTGGCTCAATGGCGCTTATAAAACGCGTCCGATGCAGCAGTCGATTATTGAATCAACATGCCGAGATGTTCTTACGCTAAGGCCAATGAGATGAATATATCCGAAAAGCTTCGTTTGTTGCTTCAAAACACAGATTCAATTTGTGTGCTGACAGGGGCGGGCATTTCAGCAGAAAGTGGAGTAGAAACTTTCCGCGGTTCCAATGGATTATGGTCGAAGCTAAAACCGGAAGAGCTGGCTAACTTCAATGCATTTATGCGTAATCCGGAGTTGGTATGGGAATGGTACAATTATAGAAAAAAAATTATTCACGATGTGAAACCCAACCCTGCACATTTCGCTCTTGCGCGCATGCAGGAATTGGTAAAAGATTTCACATTAATTACGCAGAACATCGACAATCTACACGTACGTGCTGGCAGCAAAGCTGTGTTAGAACTCCATGGAAACATAGAGCGCAGCTATTGTATTAATTGTGGAAAATTTGCTTCCAACGTCGAAGTTTCATTTGAAAACAAAGTGCCGCACTGTCAATCCTGTAATGGAATCATTCGTCCAGACATTGTATGGTTTGGCGAAATGCTGCCGGAAGGAGTCTTTGAATCAGCGACAGAAGCAGCGAACCGGTGTGAATTATTTCTAACTGTCGGTACATCGGCAGTTGTATATCCTGCCGCAAATCTACCTTTAATAGCACGGAAGCAGGGTGCATATGTTGTAGAAATTAATATGGAGCGAACGGAAATATCGCATAACGTTAATGAGACAATACTTGGAAAAGCAGGCGAAGCACTGCCGCGTCTTGTGAAGATTAGAGAAGAAATAAGAGGATAGAACTATGAGAAGTAAAAGAACAGTTGCCAAGACAAAAATTATTTGCACACTCGGCCCTGCTTCGCAAAGTGTTGAACAATTGGTGGAATTAATTCAAGCAGGTATGGATGTCGCACGATTGAATTTTTCGCATGGAACGCATGAGGATCATCTAGCGGCGATAAAAAATGTACGAGAGGCAAGTAAACTCACTGGAGAGCACATTGGCATTTTACAGGATTTATGCGGGCCAAAGATTCGTACCGGTAAGTTGCAGAATAAATCTGTAGAGTTGAAAGAAGGGGCAATGTTCGTATTCACTATCGATGAAATTGAGGGAGATGAACATCGGGTTACTACGACATATCGCGAATTACCGGACGATGTGAAAGCAGGAGATATAATTTTATTGGATGATGGCAAGATGGCATTGCGCGTAGTAATGAAGACAGCAAAGGATGTTGAATGCACGGTGGTGAACGGCGGCATTCTGAAAGAAAATAAAGGAATGAATCTTCCTGGTATCAGGTTAAGCACGCCATCACTAACAGATAAAGATATCGAAGATTTAAAGTTCGGTCTTGCACATGACGTAGATTATGTGGCACTATCGTTTGTGCGTTCCGCAGGAGATATTCGAAATCTTCGATCTGTTATTCAACAGCAGACGAAATTACGTGTTCCAATTGTAGCAAAGATCGAAATGAAAGAGGCGATCGATTTCATTGATTCCATCGTGACGGAAACTGATGCAGTTATGGTAGCGCGCGGCGATCTCGGAGTTGAGATGTTGCCCGAAGATGTACCAATCCTACAGAAAATGATTGTGCGAAAGTGTAATGAAGCTGGTGTCCCAGTGATTATTGCAACGCAAATGCTTGAATCGATGATAGAAAATCCACGACCCACGCGTGCCGAGGCAAGCGATGTCGCGAACGCCGTGCTTGATGGCGCAGATGCTGTAATGCTAAGCGCAGAAACATCGATTGGGAAATTTCCAGTAGAGACTGTGCAAACGATGGATCGTATCATCTGCCGCGCCGAAATTCGCAGGCACGATCACCTAAGTATCAAACAAATTCCGGCGGAAACTCAGGAAAATGTGTTCGATGCAATCGCCCGTGCAGCTTGTGTTTTGGCTCGCCAGGTAAATGCTACAGCAATCGTACCAATCACACATTCAGGTGGGACAGCATTACGAATCAGCAAGTATCGCCCTGAATCGCGAATTATAGCTGTAACAAGTGATGAAAGAGTTCTCCGCAGTTTGAACCTCGTATGGTCTGTTCGTGGTATCACCATCAAAGATTTCATTCATGATAATGATACGGCATTCCGCAAGATTATTGAACACCTCAAACAACAAGGATATGTTGAACGGGGGGACTTTGTTGTTTTTACCGCTGGATTACCATTCTTGGCAATGGGAACCACGGATACCGTTAATGTGCAGCGCGTGGAATAAATGAGATGAGAGTCCGGAAAAATGCCGAATGTTTGTATAATTATGCTTTTATCGAAAAATCGGTTGTTGCGTCAATGGTACTTCTTTCATACATTTCTTTTAAAGAAAATACTCTGTCCAAAGAACTATGATGCATATGACAGTGTATGATTGCTGCTCATAAAAAACGAGCAACAAATGGCAATTACAGACCATCTCTGGGGAATCGTTCTAGCCGGTGGAGAAGGGAAACGGCTGCAGGAATTTATCCGCAAGCGGTATGGTGTTGAGCGTCCCAAACAATACTCTGCAATAATCGGCAAGCGGATCCATGCTTCGCCACACACTTGATCGTGTGGAAAGAATTATTCCTCCAAAACAACTTCAAATTGTTGTTGCCCGCAAACATCGCAAGATATCTTCCTGAAGTATTGAAAGAACGCGAGAAAAAAGCTGTTCTCTTTACACCAGAAAATCGCGAATCGGCGGCAAGCATCTATCTTGCATTGTCTCATATTTATGTTCGCGATCCTGAAGCCATAATTGCACTATTTCCATCGGATCATTTCATTGGAGAAGAAGAGCGCTTTCTCCAGTATGTCGAATTAGCGATTTCTTTCAATCAGGAACATCCGGATTATGTCGTTCTATTAGGAATTAAACCTACCGAAGCTGTCCCGGACTATGGGTGGATTGAGCCGAGTAAAAATTTCTTGCATTATAAAGGCAATCGTTTTTATAGAGTCGTCAGTTTTAATGAAAAACCAGATATTGAAAACGCACAGCAATATTTTAACAAAGGGTGGTTATGGAACTCGTTGGTGCTTGCAGCAAAGTGCGAGACACTAGTCAAAATGTACCGGCAGCATTTGGAAAGTATTTATAACGCATTCAAGAAAGCAAATATAACTTATGGCACTGATAGTGAAGAAGGTTTTATTGCTAAAGCCTTTGCTGATATCCCCTCTAAAAATTTCTCAAAATCCCTTCTGGAAGAAATTCCTGATAGCCTTTTTGTTTTACGCGTAGAAGGAATCCTTTGGAGCGATTGGGGAACAAAAGAACAGGTTTTAAAAGACCTCGATAGACTCGGTGTGGCTCATTAAAAAAAAACTATCGACGTGAAGCAAATATACATTCGTTAGAAATAAGTCCATCCTAAGCTACAATTCTTTATATCGTCAACAACGTTAAATAAATGTGTTGCATAGCCTATCTGTAGTTTTTGAACGCGAAGTAATTGTTTCGTATCTTAAGAAAAGAAATGAAAGCCGACAATAAAAATATTACTGTAGCGGTTGGCATGAGTGGAGGTGTTGATTCCTCTGTTGCTGCCGCACTGTTGATGAAAGAGGGTTACAACGTCATTGGTATTACGATGAAGACGTACGATTATGTGGAAGTCGGTGGTTCTAGCCCAAATGAGAGCAGTTGCTGTGATCTAAAAGCTGTAATGGATGCTCATACCGTTGCAGAAAAGTTAGGTTTTCCGCATTACGTTATCAACTTACGCGAAGAGTTTGGGATTGCAGTCGTAAATGATTTTGTAGGAGAATATTTGAAAGGGCGAACGCCAAATCCCTGTGTCATCTGTAATCGGAAGATTAAATTTGGCGTGCTATTGGAAAAGGCGCAAGAACTTGGGGCGCAGTATATCGCAACCGGGCATTATGCTCGTGTTCGTTTTGACAAGCAGCGTAAAAGGTTTATTCTTTCGCGCGGCAAGTATGCTGAGAAAGACCAATCGTATGCACTCTGGGCGGTAACACAAGAAGCACTTAGCAAGACAATGTTTCCTCTCGGTGAAATGACAAAGCCTGAAGTACGGGCACTGGCAGAACAGTATGAACTGCTCAATGCACGAAAACACGAAAGTTACGAAATATGTTTCATTCCCGATGATAATTATGAAAGGTTTTTGAAAGAACGTATTCCCGGTTTGCAGGAGCAAGTTTCAGGTGGCGATATTATACAGGATGGAAATGTCGTCGGTAAACACATCGGATATCCTTTTTATACTATTGGTCAACGCCACAACATCGGAGCTTACGGTCAGAAAATGTATGTAACTGAAATCGACAACAAGACAAATACAATTAAAATTGGTACGAATGATGAACTTTATCATCACACTCTCATAGCGGGTCAAGTAAACTGGAGTGGATTAGCAGTATTGGATAAAGATCTGCGTGTGCAGGCGAAAGTGCGATATAAAGATAAAGGAACTGATGCACTTGTTTCTATAGAAGAAAATGGAAATATTAAAGTCATATTCGATCAGCCAAAACGCGCAATCACTCCAGGACAATCAGTCGTAATATATGATGGAGACGATGTTTTATGCGGTGGTATAATAGAACAAGTTTTAGATTGATTATATCGGAATAAAGATATTTGCAGCATATTTTGAATGAATAATAAATTTATTATATAATCACAATAAATGTTTCTTCGATTATCTTATCATTTTCATAACTTTGTTTCGACAAAACCGGCAACAATCATCAGCAACGGAAACAAATTGAAACACCGGACGTTTATTAGGAAACTGAAACGACGTGACTGACGATTTCTCACTTATTAAAGCGATTCAGGAAGGTGACCATCAAGCATTTGAGTCGCTTGTCCGCCGCTATCAGCGTCAGGTGGCAAACCTGATATATGTAACTATGGGCAGCAGTGACAGTGTGGAAGACATTGCACAGGAAGTGTTTATTCGCGTGTATCGGTCATTGCCCCGATTTAAGTTCGATGCATCGTTTTTTTCATGGATTTATCGGATTACGATGAATCTATGCATCGATGAAATTAGAAAACGTAAGATCAGGAAAGTTTTATCGTTGGATTTCTTAACGGAAGATGCATTGGAAAAAAGCCGAAAGAACAAAGATCATATGATGCCCTCTGATTCGATATTAACAGATGAAAGACGTCAGATGGTTCAATCGGCACTTCAACGGTTAAAACCAGAACATAGAGATATACTTGTGTTACGCGAATATAAAGACTTAGGATATAGTGAAATTGCCGATGCACTTGATATTAGTTTGGAAGCTGTGAAATCGCGTATCTTTCGTGCACGATCAGAGCTCAAAAATCTCTTAAGTGAATATTTTGAGGAAAGAACATGAACCACAAAAAGATACAAATACTTGTGTCATCCTATTTGGATGATGAAGTCAACGATAGCGAAAAAGCTGAGGTGCTTTCACACCTCGAATTATGTTCGGAATGCCGTCAATTTATTGAGCATGCAAAACTCATGAAAGAAGAAATTAGTGCACTTGGTGAAGTAAAGCTTGCAAATTCTTTTACAGCACAAGTGGCATATTCAGTAGAGGAACGAGATGAACAGAGTATGGAATGGCTTGGTATAGAACCATCAGCACGAAATACATTTTTCTTGCTTGCGGGTTTTGTCCTTGTAATAATCTTTCTCACGAGTTTCAACAACAACACTGTCTCAGCAATGAATGATCAACTATTAAATAGAATCACGTCGGATTCTATTTCGACACGTGTATTACTTCAACAAGAAAATCTCTCAAAGAATGATGTGTTGTATGCAGTGATGGTCAAATAGGTGTAAGAGGTGAGTTATGAAACCAAAGACAAAAACAATCCTATTCATTATATTCAGCTTTATCCTTGGAGTTCTTTGCGGATGGTTTGTTCAGGATCGCTTTTTCCTAATGGCAAGTCATAAACCGCCAGATTTCCAAAAAATGTTAACGGAGCGACTGCACCTCGATAACCATCAAGTTGTACAATTAGATTCGGTTCTGGAGGTGCGAAAGAAGCAGGTGGATATTCAATGGAATCAAATGCTTGCGGTACGGGATACAATACGAATGGAAATCCGTAAAATATTAAATGCAGATCAAACGAAAATATTTGATGAAATTCTCCAGGCAAAGGATGCACGCGAAGCAAAAATACGGGAACGTGATTCATCAAAAAAATAATGTTTAGGAAGTTATCAATGATCATTGGCAAAAAAAAGAAATATTTTATTGGCGGTGGAATAATCCTTGGCCTTCTTCTCGTTGTGGGTCTACGAATTACCTTGACATCATCTGCAGACGACCCGCGGCGGTTGGGTACAGCGCTTGTTAAAATTCAAAAACCATTTAAAGAAACGATGAGAACAGTATTTACATATACTGGCGATGTTGTTCCTATGCAGCAGGCGACTATCTATTCCAAAGTAAACGGAAATTTGGAACGCAATTATGTCGAAATGGGATCCTACGTTCATAGCAATCAAATGTTGGCATTGATCGATACAACGGAATTATTCCAGCTATATCAGCAGACAAACGCAACGTACGAAAATGCGTCTTTGTTATTTGAACGCACAAAGCAGCTTTTTGAAAAAAAACTTGCGGCACAGCAAGACGTGGATAATGCCGAAGCGACAATGAAAGTCGCAAAAGCAAATTACGATGCCGCTGCAACGCATCTTAGTTATGCACACATTGTTGCCCCATTTAACGGTTTTGTTACAAGAAGATTTCTAGATGCCGGTGCGTTAGTTAACGCAAGCACCTCTACCTTATTCACAATGATGTACTTGGACAGCGTGAAGATTATCGTCTACGTGCCGGAAAAAGATTTATCGAAAATGTATCATGTGCGGATAGCAAAAGTAATACTTGATGCACTGCCGAATCAGGAATTTACTGGATACGTTAGCCGATTTCAGCGAAGCCGTCGATTTGACAACACGCACGATGCCGATTGAAGTGGACATCCCCAACCATTCTCGCATCATTAAACCCGGTATGTTTGCAACTATCTCATTTATTGTAAGTGAACGGGAAAATGCCGTCACATTGTCGTCGGATGCATTATTGAAAGATGATGACGGATATTTTGTCTTCATTTCGGATGCAAAAAAAGCACATAAAGTTCGCATTAACATCGGCAACGAAACTAATTCGCACACCGAGATTCTCTCGGGTTTAAATGGCGATGAAGATGTTATCACAACGGGCCAGCAATTTGTTAAAGAAGGCACGGCTCTTAATATTCAAAAGTAAAACGGTTTATTACCTATGTGGATTACCAGACTTGCTCTTCGCTATCCAATCTCTACGTTTCTTTTTGCACTCACCATTGTTTTATTAGGATTTGTCTCATTCTCGCAGCTCCCCATCGATATGCTGCCGAATATTACAATTCCGGTAGTTACCACCGTAACGTATTATACCGGTGCCAGCCCTCTCGATATGGAGCAGAGCGTAACACGCCTCATTGAGCGAAGTGTCAGTTCTATTAACGATGTGAGTTACGTAAAGTCTTCAACACGTGAGGGAATTTCAGCAGTACAGGTATATTTCAATTGGGATGCCAACACCGATGTTGGGCTTGTGGATTGTGTACAACGTGTCAATCGAGTGTTGAGCCAGCTTCCCACCGGTATCTCGCAGCCTTCTGTGTTGCGATTCGACATTACGAGCCTTCCGGTATGCGTAGTTGCGGTTGAAGGTGATATGGATCAGCGGGATCTCTATGATCTGGCGTTCAATATTATTGAACCGCAGATCGAGCATATCGACGGTGTTGCTTCAGCAACTGTTTCAGGCGGAAGAATTCGGGAAATTCATGTCACGCTCGACAGGAATAGAATTCAGGCAATGAATATTCCTGTACAAACCGTTTTAAACGTTGTTGCCAATTCGAACCTCATCATCCCATCGGGTGATCTTAAAACAGGCCCGTTTGATTACACCTTAAAGACGGAAAGCCTATTTAATGTCGTTAAGCCGATGGAAAATGTCGTAGTAACTACGGTCAATGGTGTTCCTATACGGCTGAAAGACATCGGTTCTGTTGAAGACAGTTATCAAGAACAAACAGAAATTGTCCGTGTCAACAGCAAACCCGGCGTCATAATGCGTGTTTTGAAGCTTTCAAGCGCAAATACAGTTCAAGTGGTCGATAATGTAGTGCGCGGTATTCCGACGTTAACAGGTATTCCCTCTGCAGTAAAAATGACAGTCACATTCGATCAGTCTGTTTATATACGACAAACAATTTCCGGATTGCAGAGAGAAGCGATGCTTGGCGGTATTCTTGCAATGTTGATCATCATCCTTTTCTTGCGCAATATTCGCGGCACGTTAATTATCCTTGTTGCTATTCCGCTTTCCATTCTCATTACATTTATTTTATTCCGGTTTGGTAATATTACACTCAATATTATGACCTTTGGTGGATTGGCACTTGCGGTTGGAAGGCTTGTCGATGATTCCATCGTCGAGTTAGAAGCAATCTCTCGTCACTATAATATGCGGAAGAAAGGTCAATCCCGTCTTGATGCAACATTAGATGCTGCAAAGGAAGTGGCTGCGCCGATATTTATTTCCACTCTCACAACGGTTATTGTCTTTTTACCAATCGTCTTTCTAAGTGGAATTGCAAAGCTTCTTTTTGTTCCCCTTACAATTACGATTGCTGTTGCATTGTTCGGATCATTCTTTGTCTCGAGAACAGTTACTCCGTTGATGTGCTTGAATTATCTCCCGCCGGAAAAAGAATTAGACAGGGTATCGACAAAATTTTCAGATCGAACGAGAGTTTATTTTCACGATATGCTAGAGAGTATTGAATCGTTCTATGAAACTTGCCTTCGCTGGACGATGAAGCATCGGAAAACAGTTGTTATTAGCATTGTTCTCTTCTCGGCATTGTCGCTCGGACTTTTCATGTTCATCGGAACAGAATTTTTCCCGGATCAGGATGAAAGCAGATTTACTGTATCCTTTAAACTACCTGTCGGTTCTCGTTATGAAGAAACGGATTCAATAGCGCGACAAATGGAAAAAATCATTTCTTCGTCAGTTCCTGAAACACAGGTTCTCATTACAGATGTTGGTATTACCACCAATGCAAAAGCAAGTTCAGGCATCGGAGGTGGAGGTAATTCTGGCACCCATGCAGGAAATATTTCGGTTGGACTTGTGCCATCAGAAAATCGAAACCGTTCGGTGTTTGAAATTGCCGCAGATGTGCGACGTAGGTTAGCAAAACTGCCGGGTGTTCAGGTGTTTTTGAATCCCGGTGGAATATTGCGTTATCTGCTGAATTTCGGTTCATCCGCTCCCATTGATGTTGAAATACGCGGGTTTGATCTTGAGACCGGAAATGCACTCGGTAAGGAAATTGCACAAATTGTCCGATCAACTCCGGGTGCGGCGGATGTGCAGATCTCTCGCGATGATAACTTGCCTGAACTTCATATCAATATCGACCGCGACAAAGCTGGTGTGTTAGGAATTGATGTTGCAGGCATTTCAAATACTATCTATACATGTATGGCTGGCTATGTTGCATCGTTGTACACAGATCCGGTATCTGGCAACCAGTATAATATTCTTGTACGGCTTAATCAGAATTATAGAAACCAGATCGAAGACTTAAAACAATTAACCATCACAACGGCAAATGGACAGCAAGTACTGCTGGGAAATATTGCAACGATCGAAAAACGCAGCGGCCCGGTACAGATTGATAGAAAATATCAGCAGCGCCTTGTTGAAGTGACAGCAAATGCCGTGGGACGAGATTTGGGAAGCGTTTCGAAGGATATTCAAGACAAACTCGATAAATTGAATGTGCCGCCGGGATTTGAAATCAAACAAACGGGCAACGTTGAACAGCAGAAAAAAACATTTAGTGATTTAAGTATGGCATTTCTGCTTGCCATTATATTAGTATACGTCGTTATGGCATCACAATTTCAATCATTCATCGATCCGTTCATCATTATGTTCACAGTTCCACTGGGCATTGCCGGCGTTTTATGGATGTTGTTCCTTACGCATACAACACTTTCGGTCACGTCGTTTCAAGGAGTGATAGTAATGGTGGGTATTGTTGTCAGCAACGGAATTCTGTTAGTGGATTATACGAATCACTTGCGCATAAGCGGTCTTGAATTGCACGAAGCGGTTATACGCGGTGGCAAAACGCGTTTAAAACCAATCCTTATGACATCACTGGCGACTGTTCTTGGATTGATTCCTATGGCAGCCGGCATAGGCGGCGAATCAACTCAAGCACCGTTAGCGATTGCAGTCATAGGCGGCTTAACATTTTCTACAATCTTGACGTTATTCTTCGTTCCAATTCTTTATACGGTATTTGAAGAACGATTCAAGCGAGAGATACGAACCGATGATGTCGCACCAATTGAAATTGAATCAATGCCTATGCAAGGCGAAGCTAAGGTAGAGCAGCCAACCGCTCTGCAAACACCGGCAGTACGAAAACCAAGAAAAGGGTCTCGCTCTTCTCCAGAGAAGAAGTAGTTTAATTACGTAAGCTCGTTCAAGAAAATGATTACCAGTGTTTTTCTACCTAAAAGGGAAGGAATATATTCGTACCTGAATATTTCTTCTTTCGTTTCCTTTCTGAAATGTGATTGTCGTCGTTTTCCTAACATTCCATTTGGTTTTCTCGGTATAAAAGAATAATTTGACGTCGAATTCGTTCTTGTCCACTCAAAGTGTCTATAATTAGAAAATGTAATGTTAAATTACGTCTGGATTTTTCTTATAGCAATTGCGCTAATCGTTGGTATCGGCAAAGATATCACCGATGAATTGCAAAACACGTACCAAAATGGTGAGCCGATGGAAATAACATTTCTTTCATCGCAAATAGCATCTGGTACTGTTATGAGATTAGAAGGCCAGTTTTATCTTACAGCAAAACAATTCAATGATTTCTACAAAATAACATCGCAGATTGAAGAAGTAAAACAACCGGTTGTTATTTCACTTTCATCAGATGGAACCGGAACGGGGAGCTTTCTTTTTTCATCCACAGATGCAACACCGATGCGCTGGAAGGAAATGAGTAAATCCGCTTCAGCCAAAGATAAACTAACGGGGAAAGTGGAGAAAATAGAATTCTCTGACGATAAATCTTGGGCAAAGGCGACTATAATATTGGAACCGATTCGCTTTGTGAAATTGAAAGCCATTACACAAGCCGCGATTGATTTCGCAAATACTGCAGTCGAGATTGCAATTGGCTTGATAGGTGTAATGGCGCTTTGGCTTGGTCTCATCAAAGTTGCGGAGGAAGCCGGATTGGTGAAAGTGCTCACGCGATTGCTTACTCCAATTACAAAACGTTTATTCCCAGATATTCCTTCTGATCATCCTGCTATTGGTGCGATCATTATGAATACTGCGGCAAATATGCTCGGTCTCTCCAATGCTGCTACACCGATGGGTTTGAAAGCAATGGAGGAATTGAATAAGCTTAATCCCAAAGCCGGCACGGCAACGAATGCGATGGTGACTTTCCTTGCTATTAATACCGGTGGATTAATTTTAATACCGGCAACTGCGATTGCGGTCCGAGCAGCATCTGGCTCTGCAAATCCAGGTATCATTATTGGCACTGCAATTTTCGGCGCTGGTTGTGCGACGATAACCGGAGTCATTGCATCAAAAATTCTTCAGCGTCTTCCAAAATATAAAAAGGAATTGGATAAAGAGGAAAAATTAGCGAAGGAGAAAGACAATGATTGATCTCTTTCGTTCCATCATCAACCTGGTTTCTATCTTTGCAATTCCGCTAATGATTGCCGTGTTTCTTGGCTGGGGATTTGTCAAGAAAGTACGTGTATATGAAGTTTTTGTAGAAGGGGCTAAGGATGGATTCAATACCGCAATTCGCATAATTCCATACTTAGTAGGAATGTTATTTGCGATAGGTATCTTCCGTGCGAGCGGTGCTATGGATTTGTTGGTTTTAATAATTTCGCCAGTCACAAATTTAATCGGTATGCCTGCAGATACATTGCCGATGGCGCTAATGCGACCGCTTTCGGGCAGTGGTTCATTAGGAATTATGACAGAGTTGATGAAGACGCACGGCCCGGATTCATTTGTTGGCGTGCTTGCTTCTACAATGTATGGCAGTTCAGAAACAACGTTTTATGTGCTCGCTGTCTATTTCGGGTCAGTGAATATTAAAAATTCTCGTCATGCCGTTCCAGTTGGATTATTGGCAGATCTTGCCGGCATGCTTGGCGCTGTTTTTATTTGCCGTATCCTTTTCGGAATTTAGAAAATATAAAGAAAATGACAGGAGAAACCATGAAATCTATTTTCATAATAATCTTTATGCTGATGTTACTATCGATTACTGCAACCGCACAACTCCAAAACGCCACCGCAGCACTAATGGGGAATGGGAATAGTTCGATTCCTATGGGTGTTGGTGCAACTTTCATAGATGGTGAAACTTATTACTTAGTTAATATTGCGCCGGAACTCGCGTTCGGGAAACTCGGTTTAGGTCTTGATCTTAATTTACGCTTTAACACGCAGGGACAATTACGGCCGGGTGATTACGTAAAATTTGAAGATTATCTCCGCATCATTCGTTATGTCCGCTGGGCGCAGAAAGGTGATCCTCTTTACATACGAGTCGGACAACTTGACTACTCTATGCTTGGTCACGGATCAATTATCTATAATTATAACAATAGTGCAAGCTATGATATGCGGAGGACAGGAATAGAATTAGATATGAATTTTGATAAACTCGGTTTCGAATCTATGTACAGCGATATTACGGGAAGAGGATTGCTGGGTTTGCGAGGCTATGTAAAGCCGTTAAAATTTACCAGTTTTGCTAAGGTTCCGGTTATAAATAACTTTGAAGTTGGCGCTACCTATGCGCGTGACTTAAACGAAAATGCAGATTGGACATATTTTTCAAATACATCTGAATATTATACAAAACGTTCAGGATTGTCCATTTATGGATTTGATTTTGGACTGCCTATAATCTCCTATTCGATTTTGAAGTCTTCCTTATACTATGATTTTGCGCAAATCAATAACTATGGACATGGCTCAACTGTAGGCATCAATATGAATTTCTCCGGACTTGGACTCGTTGACATTAGAGGTAAATATGAGTTACGTTATAATGGTATACAATATCTACCGGCGTACTTTAATGCATTGTATGAACACGATCGATTTGATCCTGTCAGTGGTGTAAGCAAATCTGATACACTAAAATATGTAAGTGCAAATCATGGTTATTATAGCGAGCTCGTCATTAGTGTCTTGAAGACCTTTAACATCATCGCTGGCTATCAAGCGCCGTTTGATATCAAAGACCAAGGTGTTCTGCATGCAGAATTGCAATTGCCGCAAGTTACCGGCATCGTTGTACGATGTGCGTTTGATAAAACAAGAATAGGCCGGATTTTTATATCGGATGATAATACGATCCTGAGTGCAGAGGTTGGCTACAAGCCTGTCAAATATCTATTGGTGTCAATGCTTTATCAGCGTACATTTTCAAACAGAAATCCGGATGGATCCTTACGCACTGATGGTTCCTTTATTAGACAAGATCGGGTAGAACCGAAGGTCAGTTTTGTTTATGATTTTTAGATTTGCAAGATAGAAGAGTTAATCGAGTAAGTGCTTGCATTGATAATAATAGGGCGTTTCATTCTTGTCAGTTGAATAAACAAAACGCCTTATATTTTATTTTTAGAATAACATTCGCATAGATAATATTGGGTTTAATGTAATAAATTATCCCCCCACAATTGAGAGACTATCCTGAAACAGATTTACTCTTTTTTGCATTTCACCTCTCTTCTTTCTATTTTCAAACATCAAATCATACTTTTACAGAAAGCAATATCTAATGAACATTCAATTTCTAGGAGCTGCACGAACAGTCACCGGCTCAATGCATCTCGTCTCTGTGAATGGCACAAAAATCCTTCTCGACTGCGGTATGTTTCAAGGAAGGCGAGCAGAAGCGTATGAAAAGAATCGTAGTTTTCCATTCGATCCATCTAAAATTGATGCGGTCATTCTCTCGCATTCTCACATTGACCACGCTGGTAAACTTCCGAATCTTGTAAAGAATGGTTATCGACGGCCCTATTTATGCTACCTCGGCCGCACGCGATTTATGCAACATTATGTTGTACGATAGCGCTTACCTTCAAGAGCGGGACATTGAATATGTGAACAAGAAACACCAAAAAAGACATGAACCGCTTGTACAACATTTATATGATGTCGTAGATGTAACAAACGCTATGACGCAATTCATTAGCATTAATTACGAACAACAAGTGCAGGTTGCCAAGGGAGTGATGTTGAAATTTTTCGATGCCGGACATATTCTCGGTTCTGCTGTGACAGTGCTTGAAGTGGAAGAGAATGGTAAAAGGAAGAAAATCGGTTTCACGGGTGATTTGGGAAGGAAAGAATGCGCCGATTATTAGAGATCCACAACCAATTGGCAGCGTAGATGTATTAATTTCCGAAAGCACGTATGGCGGTAAATTACATGATCCAATAACCGGGATGAAGGATTCCTTATGCAAAGTCATCCAGCGAACAGCTGATCGCGGCGGCAAAGTGATTGTGCCATCGTTCAGTGTCGGAAGGACACAGGAGATCGCATATCTTTTGTCAGAATTATTTGATGAAGGCAGATTACCTGTTGTACCAATTTATGTCGACAGCCCGCTCGCAGTAAATGCAAGCGACATTTTCCGTTTGCATACCGAGTGTTTTGATCAAGAAACACTTGCTCATTTGCATGCGCATGAAGATCCTTTTGGTTTCAACAGGTTAACGTATGTGCGGTCGGTAGATGAATCAAAAAAATTGAATGATATGCATTCTCCGTGCGTTATTATTTCAGCATCCGGAATGTGTGAAGGCGGAAGAATTGTGCACCATCTTGCCAACAACGTTGAAAATCCTAATAACACTATTCTGATATGCGGATATCAAGCGGAACATACGCTCGGCAGGCGAATAGTTGAGAAACAGCCAGAATTGAACATCTTTGGGGAAATACATAAACTAAATGCAGAAGTAGTAGTGTTAAATTCATTCTCCGCACATGCAGGTCAGGATGAATTAGTAGAGTATATTACAATGGCCGACCAAACTCAATTGAAGAAAATATTTCTTGTTCATGGTGAATTAGTGCAGATAGAAAAACTTTCTGCGAAGCTCAAAGAAACGGGTGTAAAAGAAGAGATTTGTATTCCCGTGACAGGAGAGAAGTTTGAAATATGAAAATGAGACTTGATGAAATCGCATTTCCGGCTAAAATATCAACCAACGCGGGTTGCGAACGATTTCTGTAGATGTTCAGTGAATGATAATGGAATTAATCAGTGATATTCGTACGCAGAAGTCCGAGCATTTCTTTATATCCTTTTATTTTAGGATTGCTTTTCTTTCATCAACCAGCGACTGGTCAGGAATTATCTCGTCCTTTTACGGCTCCAAGTGTAGATAGTCTACAATCTTCCTCACTCAGTTTTGATCGCGATCTTAACACTTATGTATGGACAGGAGATTTCAAGAAAGAAATCTATGGACAACTTTGGGATGTTGATTTACATCAGCAAATTCATTCTCGCCTTATCGAAACGGACCAGACTGCAATTCAAGATGAGTATCAAGGATTAATTGCTTTACGTGCAAGACTTTTTGAAGACTGGAATTTCCAATTAAAAAATTCATCCAATGTTCTTGCTGATAACCGTGCCATTGATCTTAGCAGAATGGCACAGCATCAAGTTCTTGCAGGTTTGGAGTACTTGCCGACGAGAAACATTGTCGGTGAAGCAATGGGAGGATATGAACTGAACACACAAGAAGAGGAGAACGACCATGGTTTTACTTACGCGTTCGGTTTAAATGCGCGTCAAGTGGCACTGGAAGAATTCAATGCTTCTCTTCAATCGTCTTGGAACCAATCCCTTCTAGGCCGTCGTTCTCCAAATACAGGAGACATCAAGCTTACACTCTTGCGCGATTTCGGGGATGGTATTGACGATTCACTTGCAGTTAACTACAGCACACAGCGCAGGCAATTTTATACGTCACTCGATTCTTCAAGTCAATTAGTTCTCGGTGTGTCGCATAATATTTTTCAGCGTGATGCAAGCGTTCTTGAAGTTTCTAACCAGACGAAGTATAATTTAGGCCGAAGTTTCTCTACAGTTGTTTCAATCGGGATCTCAAATCAATTGATCAATCGAGGATATCGCTTCAAGGATTATCTTCATCCTGAATCATTGATTCTGGATTCGCGCATCCAAGAAATGCAATTCTTTGGTATTATTTCAATGCGGTGGCAACCGATTTACTGGCTAGGCGCAGACATTAAACTTGCATACACTGAAAAAGAAGAACGACATTCAGTATTGGATGATATTCATGCTTCGGATGCTATCGTTGATACACAACGAGCTTCGGCAAGCCGCTTAGAAAATAATGCGCAACGTACAACGCTTACGGCAGGATTAGAAATTGATGTATCGCAGTATGATAAAATTCATTTGGTATCTTCGTCAAGTATTTTGCATTATGATACACCGGATATACTTAATACTGATGATCGTGATGAATTACTCTTAACGTCAGGAGCCGAGTATTTGCATAAATTTTCCTCTCGCTTGCTTCTGACGCTGAATGCAGACCTGACATTATTTCATCTTGTTTATCTGAATGGAGATCAGAGTGCAAATAATAATTGGAACCGTGTTATCCGGCTGTCGCCAACTGTTGAGTATATGCCGGATCCATGGTTCCGTACAGTTATGCGCACTGAAGTCCTGGCAAATTATACGGTCTATGATTATGAACAGCAGGTAGCCTCTATACAAAGCTTTTCATTCAGGCAAGCTCTGTGGTCAGATTCTACCGCTATACGGTTATGCGAAAGAATCCAGTGTAATTTTTCAGGAAGCTTGCGTATCTTTGAAAATGGAACACTTCGCTGGCAGGAATTTAAGGAAAATCCAGAAGAATACGTCGTCGAGAAAGCAATGTGGCCGGAATTAGTTTGGTCTTCGATGATTGGATTAAAAATTGGAATTGGATTCCGTTATTTTGGTCAAGATCGTTACACCTACCAAAGTGGTCAGCGAATATTCTCTCAAGGGATAGAAGCGTTAGGTCCGACCGCATCTATTGAATGGTCAGGATTGGCTGGAGAAAAAGTTATGATTAATGGATGGCGGGAAGAACAAAGAAACAATGGGACGACGGCGGCAATAATTTCAAATCTCTCTATACAAGTAGGGTTTATCTTGTAATTTTAGAAGCATAATGAAATCAATTATGAACAGGAACAAGCCGGGCAGTATACATCAAAAATGTATTTATGAAATGGTGTGCCCAAGTAATCAAGAAGAAATAATGCGCATTGAAAAATTTCTGAAGCATTTAGGTACTCAGCTGCGTATAGACGATGGAATGATGCACCGGTTGCTCGTTTCATGTACAGAGGCAGTGAATAATGCAATTGTTCACGGTAACAAATCCGATCCTGATAAAAATGTAATTATTCGATGCGTTGTTAAAAAGAAGATATTAACCGTTTTCGTAATAGATGAAGGGAAAGGATTTAATTCAGAAAGCTTGCAAGATCCGCGTGACGAAAAGAATTTGTTGAAAGAAAACGGGCGTGGTGTGTTTTTAATGCGCTCACTCATGGATAAGGTGAAATTTAAGCGGCTTAAGTCAGGTTCTTTTGTGGAGATGCAGGTGAAGCTTCACTAACAACTTATAACTGCGAGCATGAATTATAAAAAGGAAAAACCCGCCTCAAATGAAGACGGGTTTTTCTTACTGTTAAAGATAAATTCAACTCAGAAATTATAACCGAAATTAACGCTAATAATACTGGCGTTGGTGCTATAAGTTCCGGGAACCGTTGGTGTGGTGTTACCTGCACCGGAAGAAAATGGGGCAGTTTTATCGGCAAATAACACAAGCATATATGCCGCATCGATATATAATTTATCGGTAATTTTACAGCTTGCGCCAACCGTAAGATCAGTACGATCTGCATCGGGAAGCATAGGCTCTGTGACACTCGCAGGCTGCGGTGTCATATCCTCGATTGCTCCTATGCGAGCGGTCCAATTCTCATTTAATTTATATTCTGCACCGATGCGGAGAATTGGTTCATCATCCCAATTTTTCGTATAGGTTACCGTGCCTGCGGGGGCAGGTAAATTGAGTTGAAGTTTATCATATGAAGACCATTGGACATACTGGAAATTGGCTTCGATTCTTAAGTCAGGTGACAGCATATACGCTGCACCAACATATAAATTCCCCGGCATGGGAAGAGTTGCTGTTCCGGTTCCATTTGGAAAGCCTGGAGCCAACACACTCATATTTGTGTAGGTTGCGTTTCCTGAAAAATCGATTTTGGTTGTTATCCGATATGATAAACCCAGTGATAATTTATCTACCGGTTTGTATATAACACCAAGATTCGCATTAAATCCGTTTCCAGTGCCTTTTAATTCCATGTTTCCATTAAGACCATTTAGAATCGGAAAATATGCGGACGGACCGATCAGGCCCAAAGGAATAGATTTCGTCATATCAACGGTTGCATATACATAACTTACTCCCAAGCCGACTGAAAGATCGTTGTTAATTTTATATGCAATTGTTGGATTGAAATAATATGTTGCAATATTTGAATTAACGGATAGATAACTCCCGAGATAATTTCCGTAAAAAGGTGCAGTGGCTATTGTTTGTCCCCATAAATTAGGCCATTGTGTCCCCAATCCAAATGGATTGTAAATTCCAAGTCCAACAACGATCTGATCATTAACCTGATATGATCCATAAATATTAAAAGGAGTAAATACTTGAGAATTAGTAGATATAGAACCGGCTTGCATGAATGAGCCGGATGCAGGCGAATAAGTGGTCGATGGTATAATAAAATTAATACCGCCGAGAACATTAATGCCGCTTTGGAATGCAAGTCCGGCTGGATTGAAATAAATTGCAGAAGGATCGGAAGCTGTTGCTACGAAAGCTCCGCCCATACCGACGGCTCGTGCGTCTTGTTCGTTAAGCTGATACCCGCCAGCAAACATAACGCCGACAACCAAGGCAGAAAGGACGATAATCCCGATTAAACGATTTGTAATGTTCCTCAAGGTGACCTCCTGAAGTGAAGTGAGTGGTTTGTGATTTGTTGTTAAATCAAACAAAGCGTTGTGTATTCTGTTCCAATTGAAAGCAGTATAATAAATGAATTATTAAGATGCAATTTTCAGAATATAAATTCAGTATTATGGATAGTAACAATAAGGGAAATGGTTAATCGGTAGTTATAAAAAATTCGTTGGTAAGAAAAAGCCTCCAAGTGGAGGCTTTGTGAGAATAGCTTGATTTCAACCGGCTTGCACAATACTAATACGCTGCCTTGCCTTGCCAATGCGTTCAAATTTAACAACGCCTGTAGCAAGTGCAAAGAGAGTGTCATCACTGCCGATTCCAACATTGATGCCTGGATGAAACTTTGTGCCGCGTTGACGCACGAGGATATTGCCGGCAAGCACAACCTGACCGCCGAAACGTTTAACCCCGAGGCGTTGGGCATTACTTTCGCGGCCGTTTCTAGAACTTCCACCGCCTTTTTTATGAGCCATACTACCTCTCCAGTCTAAGCAAGATTTGTTATTTCAATTTCTGTGTACTGTTGTCTATGTCCGTTGCGTACTCTGTAACCCTTCCGCTTCTTCTTTTTGAGCACTATGACAGTTTCATCTTTCACGTGTCGCAGCACTTTCGCTTCGACAAACGCTCCTTTAATAAAAGGACTGCCGACAGTTGCTTTCTTATCATCACTCGTCAGGATTACTTTATCAAACTTTACCGTCGAGCCAACTTCCGACTGTATTTTCGGTACGAACACCTTATCAGAAGGGGAAACCTTCACTTGTGTTCCTGCAATTTCTACTACTGCGTACATTATTGTCCTCAATTTGATTACAATCGTTTTTGAACTATACAATTTACTGAAAAAGCGTAAGAGAGTCAACGAATTTTGTAAGAAATGGAAAATTTCATTTCCCAACTAATTTGTCTTCGAGAACTTGCCGTATCTGTTCCAAAGGCATTTCCACTCCTGTCCAGAGCTGAAACGCCGCTGCTCCTTGGTTGATAAACATTCCCAAACCGTCAATTGTTTTTGCGCCGGCGGCTTGTGCGTCGCTTTGAAGGCGAGTAATCAATGGACGATAAACAAGGTCGAAGATAATATGCTTGGATGATAACCAATGTGGATTTGGAAGTGGAGAGTCAAGAACATGAGGGAACATTCCTACATCAGTCGCATTGACGATGAGCGTGGAGTCCTTAATTGCAGTTTCAAGCGTCGCATCGGTACAATGAATAACATTAAATAGGATATCACTGCTTCCAAGGTTTTTAATAAGCGCGTGAGCTTGCTCTGGAAATAGAGCTGAGAAAGTAATCGCCTTTGGTTTGATATTATGAATAAGAACGTATGCCACTGAACGAGCCACACCGCCGGAACCTATAATTGTACACATTTTACCCTCGATTTTTTCTCGATCGAGGCGAAGCGATCTTTCAACGCCGATAACATCTGTGTTATATCCAATAAGCTTATTATTGAGATTTACGACAGTGTTCACAGCGCCGATTGCACGTGCTTCCGGAACGACTTCATCAATAAGAGGAATGATTGTTTCTTTATGCGGAATGGTCACGTTAAATCCGCCCCATTTCTGTTCTCTGAATCGTTCAATTGCTTGTTTCAAAGAAGCTGGTTCGATGTCAAGCATTTCATACTCGCAATCCAACCCAAGCAGTTTGAATGCCGTATTGTGCATTAGCGGAGAAAGGGAATGACCAATTGGATGGCCGATAACTGCAAAATGTTTCATAATAGATACATATCCTAATTTTATAAAAAGTGAAAAACGTAGAAATCAGTTGCAATATTGAAGAGCGGTCAGTGTTTTTTAAAAAGATGTGCGAACACTTGATCGGTCAAGAGGCTGGGATATAATTGTTCAAAATCTTTTTTCATATCTGGCACCAAATGAAAGGCGATAAAAAATTCGTTCGATGCTTCTTCTTTTGAATTCATTGCCAACAGTACTTTTCCTCGACTAAAGTATGCCGGTGCAAATTTTGGATCAAGTCTTATGCATTCTCCTAACGCCGATAGTGCTCTGTCATAGGATCCTTTTTCACCAAGAGTGTCTCCGAGATCAAACCAAATTTCCGGATCTTTCGGATCCAATGTAACAACTTTTCGATAACACTCCAGGCAATCATCAATTCGTCCAAGATTATACAATGCATCTCCGCAGGCGTACCAATATTCCGGATATTCAGAATTAATCTCAGCGGCTTTCTGATATTCAATCAAAGCCTGTGCCGTTTGCCCGATCGCATCGTAGCAGCATCCTTTGCCAAAAAATGATTCATGGTGCCGATTGTTAATATTAATTGCGGCTGAATAGCAGGCGATGGCTTCGGTGAAGTCATTTAATTCCTCATACGCATTACCTAGATTATGCAATGCCGCTACGTCTTTCGGTTCATACTGGAGAGTTGTCTTGAAACATCTAATAGCGTCCTGAAGCCGTCCAAGATTTGCGTACCCGTTGCCCATGTTATACCATGCCGCAGGGAAATCCTCCTTAATCGCTAAAGCATATTCGTAGCTTTCAATGGCTTTAGTGAATTGCCCAATTCGATTCTGGACGATACCTTTATTATACCAGGCATTATAATTATACGGATCGTGATTGATATGTTCGTTATAACAGCGGATGGATTCTTCTGGCTTGTCAAGATAATCGTAACAATATCCAAGTTCATACCACGCATCAATATAATCTGCATCGATTTGAAGAATATGATGGAAGATAGATTCTGCTTCCGTGTATCGTTCAAGTTTTTCCAGTGTCACACCCTTGTGGAACAGTGCATCTTGATGGGATGGATCAAGTTCGAGTGCTTGGTCGAACGAGTCCATCGATTCATTTATGCGATT
Source organism: Ignavibacteriota bacterium (assembly GCA_963727825.1). Lineage (GTDB taxonomy): Bacteria > Bacteroidota > Ignavibacteria > UBA10030 > UBA10030 > Fen-1298. The sequence continues at coordinate 225,879 of CAVSHO010000007.1, forward strand.
CAAATTATCTAAGGTTATACCGCGATTTATGTATACCTCTGGATCGGTAGGATTCAGTCCTAGCGCTTTCTCGAAACAGACAAGTGCCTCATCATACTTGAATAAATTATTGAGGATCATACCTCTCCTCTGCCAAGCATCTGCATTGAAAGGCTCAAATGAGAGCAACCGTTCTGCATAAATTAAAGCATCATCAAACTTATCGTGTTCAAAATAGAATTGGATAATTTCTTCCAACGCTTCTGGATTGTTAATATCTTTGCCGCCATTACGCAGTAATTCACGGAACCGCCGAACATCATCTTCTGAATGTTTGTTTGGTTTCGGGCCTATATTATTGTCATCAAAATGATCAAGATTAGACACTGCTTACTCCATCTTCAATAATTCACTTATCAATAAAAGAAATTAACGACTTGAAGTCAAGAAATGCACAAAGACACCATTTAATTTTTTACAAATTCGCTCATTTATGAGTAGTGGGCCATTTTTACATCGTCAATTAATCTAAAGTTAGATTCCCGCTTACAATCCGCGGGAATGACAAAAAAAAGTAAAATGTCATTCCCGTCCCGATTGATGCCTTCAATCGGGACTATCGGGAATCTAAATTCGCCCAATACCCATTTATGTTTGTATTTGATTTTTGCAGCGAGTTGGAGTATATTTAATGTTCGTAAAAGCAGAATGATTGCTGAAAATCTCAAAAATATGCGGAAACGCATTGAGCAGGCCTGCCAAAAGTGTGGACGGAAGATTGATGACGTACAGCTTATTGCGGTCGCGAAAACGTTTTCCGTAGAATTGATAAAGGAAGCAATCGATGCGGGTCAGATAGATTTTGGTGAAAATTACGTTCAGGAATTGCAGGAAAAACACAAGGCTCTCGCTGAACGAGAAGTACATTGGCATTTCATCGGTCATCTGCAATCGAACAAGGCGAAATATATAGCCGAATATGTCGATCTCATTCACTCAGTCGACAATCTAAATCTCGGCAAAGAAATCAGCAAGCGAGCCGAACGATGCAATCGTGTTCAAGATGTTCTGGTGGAAGTCCACACCACCGATGAAGCAACAAAGTTCGGCGTTCAGCCGGAACATACAATCGCCTTGATAAAAGAGTTGTCGCAGTTGTCTCATCTTCGAGTCTGCGGATTGATGACCATGGGACCATTTTCGGATAACCCGAATGATTCTTGTTCTTCATTCCGATGTGCGGCTGAACTGAAAAAGCAAATTGAAGCCGAAGGGAATTGATGAATGTGCAGATGCGTCACCTTTCGATGGGCATGACGCATGATTTTGATGTAGCGATTGAAGAAGGAGCTACGCTAGTTCGAATTGGAACGGCAATATTTGGAAGACGCACAAAGGACTTGAATTGAAAGGAACGACGATGAAAATTACACCGTTAGAAATTAAGAATCAGCAGTTCAAGAAATCGATGCGCGGATATGATCCCGTAGAAGTAGAGACTTTTCTTGAAATGGTCTCGAACGAAATGGAAGATTTGATACGCGAAAATAGGGAACAGAAAGATCAACTCCTTCAGCAGGAAACGCAGCTTGCTGATTATAAAAACATTGAAAAGACACTTCAGCAAACTTTAATGCAAGCGCAGGAAACAAGCGGAAAATCCATTGAAAATTCCAAGCGTGAGGCAGAGATTATCGTAAAGGAGGCAGAGGTCAAGGCGTCACAAATTGTGGAAAAAGCGCGGCTTGATTTTGCCCATATTAAAGAAGAAATCTCGCAGCTCAAAGCAAGGAAAGAAAGCGTTTTAAGTCGATTAAAAGTCTTGCTCTCGTCAGAATTAAATTTGATGAAAGCGCTTGAGATTGATGATGACGAAGGAAAGAAAGATCCGTCTAGAGGTACAGGAAAAGATTTTTTAGAGCTTGAACAGATTCTGAAGAAGTTGTAATAGAGGATTCAAAGATGATAGAACTAAGAAATCAAATTGCGCAAGCGTCAGAATTTATCCGTACCAAAACGGATGCAAAACCGAAGATCGGCATCATTCTTGGAACCGGTCTTGGCGGGTTGGTGAAAGAGATCAAAAAGGAAGTTGTTATCGATTACGCCAATATCCCGTATTTTCCAATATCAACTGTCGAGTCACATCACGGTAAATTGATTTTCGGAACTCTTGCCGGGAAAAAAATCGTGGCTATGCAGGGACGTTTTCATCTTTATGAAGGATATAATCTGAAGCAAGTCACGTTTCCGGTTCGTGTGATGAAGTTTCTCGGTGTAAAAAGTATTCTCATTTCCAATGCCGCAGGTGCGCTCAATACGCTTTTTCGAAAAGGCGATGTGATGATTATTTCTGACCACATTAATTTACTGGGCGATAATCCGCTTATAGGTCCTAATGATGATAAACTCGGGCCGCGATTTCCAGATATGTCGGAAGCATATAACAAAGACCTCATCGCACTCGCCGAACAAGCCGCACTTGATTTGAAGATTCGCGTACAGAAAGGCGTGTACATTGCTATGCAAGGACCAAATCTTGAGACGAAAGCCGAATATCGTTTTTTACGGACTATTGGTGCAGATGCTGTAGGAATGTCTACGATCCCTGAAGTCATAGTAGCAGTCCATATGGGAATGAGAGTTCTTGGTTTTTCAATTCTCACTGATGAATGTTTCCCGGACGCGCTGAAGCCGGCGTTGCTGGAAGAGATACTAAAAGTTGCCATGAAAGCTGAACCAAAAATGACAGCGATTATGAAGGAAGTTGTGAAGAGAATGAAGCCATAATGCAAAATTAAAATATAAATGAAAAATCGCTGAATCATGAAATCGTCAAATCGTAAATCACTTAGATGTTACGCAATACCAACGTGATACCAATAAATATAAAATGAAATAGAATAGAATAAAACGCACCACCCCTGCCTACCGGCAGGCAGGCCTTCATCCCCTCCTCGTTTGAGGAGGGGAAACCGTCCTAATTTATGATACTTTCTAATATGCAATATCTCAATATCGGGACGGAGGGGAGGTGGACAACTTTAAATAATATACAATACATAAATCACTTAATAACCAAATTATCAAATAGAAATTCTTAGAATGTTCAAGCAGTTAACAGACAAATTAAATTACCACGAACTCGAATCAGAAATTCTGAAGTCCTGGGAAACGAACGACATTTTCAAAAAGAGTATCTCCACGCGTGAAGGGAAAGAGGAGTTCACTTTTTACGAAGGTCCGCCGACGGCAAACGGCCGCCCCGGTATTCATCATGTGATGGGTCGGACTCTGAAGGACATAATTTGCCGCTACAAGACGATGCAGGGATTTCAAGTACATCGCAAAGCAGGTTGGGATACACACGGCTTGCCGGTTGAAATAGAAGTGGAAAAATCGCTTGGTTTCAAACACAAAGATGACATTGTCGGTTACGGTGTGGCTAAGTTTAACGAAGAATGCAAGAAGTCGGTTTGGAAATATAAAACAGATTGGGAAGAATTGACGAAGATGATGGGCTACTGGGTTGACCTCCAGCATCCGTATGTCACCTTCGAGAACAATTATATCGAATCCATTTGGTGGGCACTGAAGCAGTATTTCAACAAAGGTCTTATTTATAAAGGATACAAAATTCAGCCGTACTGCCCGCGATGTGAAACACCATTGTCATCCCACGAAGTTTCGCTTGGTTACAAAGATGTCAAAGATCCATCTGTCTATTTAAAATTGAAAGTGAAAGGGGAAGAGAATACTTTTTTCCTTGTCTGGACAACGACGCCATGGACATTGATCTCGAACGTCGCTATCGCTGTTCATCCTGAAATTGATTACGTGAAAGTTGAACATAAAGGTGAAAAATTAATTCTTGCCGAAGCACGTTTGTCTGTGCTTGGTGATGAATACGTTGAGCTGGAAAAATTCAAAGGCGCAGCGCTTGCCGGCAAAGAATACGAGCGAATGTATTCGTATCATCAAGTGAAAGAAAAAGGATGGTACGTCGTCCTCGCTGATTTTGTTACGACGGAAGACGGCTCCGGTATTGTTCATATGGCTCCGGCGTATGGCGAAGATGATTATCAAATTGGTAGGAAGTATGGTTTACCGACAATTCATCCGGTGAATAAATCAGGTGAGTTCAATTCTGAAGTCACCGATTTTGCCGGCATGTTTGTGAAAGATGCCGATCAGGAGATCATTCAAAATCTTCGTCATCGAAATATTCTCTACAAGAAGGAAATGCATCTCCACAGTTATCCGCATTGCTGGCGGTGTTTGTCGCCGTTATTGTATTATGCGCGCGAATCGTGGTACATTCGCACTACCGAATATTCGAAACGAATGATCGAGATGAACAAACAGATCAATTGGATTCCACCGGAAGTCGGCGCCGGCAGATTCGGTAACTGGCTTGAAGACAATAAGGACTGGGCGCTTTCTCGCGATCGTTTCTGGGGAACACCGCTACCCATTTGGCTGTGCGAAAAATGCGGTAAACAAAAATGCATTGGCAATGTGGAAGAATACAGGAAAGGTGCGAATGTTTCGGAGCCGCTGGATTTACATAAGCCGTATGTTGATAATGTAACGTTTGTATGCGACTGCGGCAGGCACAATGAAACGCACGCCTGAGCTTATAGATGTATGGTTCGATTCCGGCTCAATGCCGTTCGCACAATGGCACTATCCATTCGAGAATAAGGAAAGATTTGAGAGGGTATATCCTGCCGATTTTATTTCTGAAGGCATCGATCAAACGCGCGGATGGTTTTATACATTACATGCCATCGGCACATTTCTTTTCGACAAACCGGCGTTCAAAAATGTGCTCGTCAACGAACTTATTCTCGATAAGCAAGGACAGAAAATGTCCAAGTCGAAGAACAACACAGTTGACCCATTTGAACTGCTTAAAAAATACAGCGCTGACACGGTGCGTTGGTATTTGGTTTCGCAAAGCCCTGTATGGCGGCCTACGTTATTTGATTCAGAAGTAATAGGCGAAGTTCAGCGGAAATTCTTCAGCACGCTTGTGAATACGTACTCCTTTTTTGCGCTCTATGCGAATGTGGATGGATTCAATAACGGCGAACTGAGAATTCCAACAAGCGATCGGCAGGAAATTGATCAGTGGATTTTGTCTGAGTTGAATTCACTTATAAAAAATTATAATCAATCGATGGAAGGGTATGATGTAACACGGGCTGCGAGAGCTGTAAGTGATTTCACGATTGATCAGCTTTCCAATTGGTACGTGCGCCGCAACCGGCGGCGTTTCTGGAAAAGTGAAAAAGGGAAAGATAAAACCGCGGCATATCAAACTTTACATGAATGTCTACTAACGATTAGCAAACTCATTGCTCCATTCGCCCCGTTTTTGTCGGATGAAATATATCACAATCTGATGATGGGAAATAAATCGGTGTTAGAGTCTGTTCATCTTGAAACAATGCCGATGCCGAATTCGAGTATTATCAATTTGGAACTCGAGCATCGGATGGAATATGTAATCCGGATAGTCGGACTTGTGCGGGCCATGCGGATGAAATCAAATTTAAAAGTTCGCCAGCCTCTTCAGAAAATTATTCTGCCGGTAAAATCCGAAGCAGATCGGAAAGAAATAGCATTGATGGAAGATGTGATTCTTGAAGAAATAAATGTTAAACAGATTGAATACGTCGCAGATGAATCTGCTATCATTAAAAAGAAATCAAAACCGAACTTTAAATCTCTTGGTCCAAAGTTTGGTAAATCAGTCCAACCGATAGCAGCTAGATTGCGTGAATTGACAGCCGAAGAAATTACCATGCTCCAATCGCAAGGAACTCTTTTGTTAAGAGTTGACGGCAAAGATTACACGATAGATACAAACGATGTGGAAATATTACACGAAGATATTCAAGGCTGGTTAGTTGAAACCGATGGCTCGCTGACAGTTGCGTTGGATACAGCTTTGACAGATGCACTCATCGACGAGGGGCTGGCGCGTGAATTTGTGAATCGAGTACAAAACCTGCGGAAAGATTCAGGTTTTGAAGTAATAGATCGGATTCATATTCAGCATGCATCTTCAGAGCGCTTAACCAAAGCGCTGAACCGTATGACAGAATATGTGAAGCAAGAAACATTGGCAATTGATCTTCAGACAATCTCTAAAGAAGATGCCCAGAAACTTACAATAAAAAGTGAAGATATTAATGGTGAACAAAGTTTAATTGCAGTTGTGAGAATTTAGTTTATATTTGTGAAAGTTTAATTGATCGTTTTTAATATTGTCGCGATAACGCGGGAGAAAAGCCATGGCAAAGAAAAAAGTTGCAAAAAAACCAACAGTGAAGAAAATAACCAGGCGCGTTTCGACGAAAGCCAAACGAAAAATCAGCATAAAGAAATCAAAACCGAAAGCTGCTGTCCAGAAAATTCAGTCCAAAAAAGGTTACAGCAAAACTGAACTCGAACAATTCAAGAAAATAATTCTGGAAAAAAGAAAAGAAATACTTGAAGAACTTGAATCGCTAAAATCGACGATAATGGATGTAACTACAGGGCAATACGAGATTGAAAATTCAACTTACTCGCTTCACATGGAACAGGGTACGGACGCAATGGAGCGGGAGAAAACATTTCTTTTTGCTTCGCGCGAAGGTAAGTTTCTTAATTACTTAGACGACGCTTTGCAGCGTATCCAGCATGGTACATACGGGTTCTGTTCTGAATGCGGTAATCTGATTGATAAGGAACGACTCATGGCGGTTCCACATGCACACCAGTGCGTTAAATGCAAAATGAAAAAAGGCGGTAACTAGCTATCAGTGATCGATGATAAATCAGTAATCACAAATCACTCTTCACGGTTTATTCTTCACTATTCATTCATTACGAATATCGAGGTATTTCTTGCGTGTCTTGTATGTAACTCTAGGTATTGTTTTTCTTGATCAGGTTACAAAGTTGTTGGTGAAAGGATTCACCCTGCCAATATTTGAATACTATCACCAAGGAATGCAGCTTGGGCAAAGTATTCCTGTAATCGGTGACTTTCTCCGGCTGACGTTTGTTGAAAATCCAGGTATGGCATTCGGCATTGAAATCGGTGGACGGTTATTCCTTACACTCTTCTCATTTGTTGCAAGCGTTGGTATCTTCTATTATATCTACCGTTTGCGCGAAGAACCATTTATTGTTCGTTTAACGCTGGCAATGATCCTGGGTGGAGCGGTGGGTAATCTCATCGACCGAATATTTTATGGCGTTATTTTTGGTGAGGGATCACTGTTCTACGGCAAAGTTGTTGATTTTATAGATATGGATTTTTTTCATATAGACTTTCTTATATTCCACATAAACCGATTTGCCATATTCAATATTGCTGATGCCTCTGTCTCCACCGGTATTGTGCTGATGCTTTTATTTTACCGAAAGTTCTCTAAAGTGGAAGAACCGGAAATAAAAGCAAATGAAGCAGAGCAGATTTCCACTGACCAGAACTCTTCGATCAGCAATACGAACGAACCAAAGAATGATATACAGAGTTCATCGGTGAATCCGTCATAACAGCACGAATTATGTTTCCTCAAGAATCCTCTGGCGATAATACAGAGGAGCGCGAGCAACTCCGCATCGTCGTTCCCCCCCGTGAACATCGTAAACGCCTCGATGTCTATCTTACACATCGAATTGAAAATGCCACGCGCAATAAAGTCCAGCAGGCCATTGAAGCTGGAACGGTGCTTGTAAACGGCAAGATTGTTAAGTCGAGTCACCTGCTCAATCCTGATGATGTTATTGATATTACGTTTCCGCATCCGCCGCGCATGGATGCAGAGCCGGAAGATATTCCGCTCGATATTGTGTTTGAAGATGTGTCTCTGCTTATTGTAAATAAACCAGCTGGTATGGTAACACATCCGGCATACAACAATTATTCTGGTACTCTTGTGAACGCACTCCTGCATCATTGCAATCATCTTTCTACGCTCAACACTGAAATGCGCCCCGGCATTGTACATCGATTAGATAAAGATACGACAGGATTAATGGTAGTGGCGAAAAGCGACGCGGTGCATGCATTTCTCGCAAAACAATTTGCCAAGCGCACTATCGACCGTGAGTACTGGGCGATAGTGTGGGGCAGATTCAAATCGCCGAAAGGAACGATTGATGCAAATCTTGGCCGCAGCAAGCGTGATCGGAAAAAAGTGGCGGTAACAGAAGATGGGAAATCTGCAATTACGGAATATGAGGTACTGAAAGAATTTGAATTTCTTTCGCTTGTTCGCCTGCATCTCAAGACCGGCCGTACTCATCAGATTCGTGTTCATCTGGCGCACATTAATCATCCGGTATTTGGCGATCCTACCTATGGCGGGCGAACCAATACGTGGAATGGATTGGAAGGGAAGAAGGCACAATCCGCAGCAAATCTTCTTAAGCTCATCCCGCGACAGGCACTGCATGCAAAGACTATCGGTTTTATTCATCCTGCAACAAAAGAATTTGTGAAGTTTGATTCTGAACTACCAGAAGATATGCAGGCAGTGTTGGCGAACATTTAGTTTAACTGGGAAAAGCAAACTAATTAGAAGCTATCTCAAAAATACCATTTGCCGTCAGACTGAGCTTGTCGAAGTCTGATCTGTGGCATATTCCGTCACCCTTCGACAAGCTCAGGGTGACTTAAAATCATTTTTGAGATGGCTTATAGTTAGCCACGATATAATCCCTAACAAATTATTATTGGAAAATGACTAAGCGACATAAAATTCTGCTATTTACTCTAATGTTTGTTAGCGCGATTACCGCACTTGCACAACCGTCATTTGTTATTCACGGTAAGGTAGTGGATGCCGCGAGCAATGAACCGCTGCCTTCGGCGACCATCAGATTCATTGGGACTTCGCAGGGAACTATATCGAATGCTCAAGGGGAATTTAGGTACACCGTCAGGGATTCTCTCGTGAGACTTGCAGTTAGTTATGTCGGACATAAATCGGATACTCTCACGATCTCTATCGGAAGTTCTCACAGTGTGCAAATTCGCTTACAGCCGAACGCCATTCAAGTAGCGGAAATGATAGTAACAGGTGAAGACCCCGCGTACCAAATCATTCGATATGCTATTGAAAGTAAAAAGAAATGGATGAAGCGGTTGACATCTTACGAGGGCAAGGCATTTAACCGTGTGGTTATTCGTATACAGGATTCTATTGCCGCTATCACTGAGTCATATTCAACGCTTTATTGGCGAAGTGACGATTCTCTCCGCGAAATTGTAACACAGCAAAAGCAAACCGGTAATCTTCCAAAATCGATGCAGGCGATTCGTGTGGGGAAAATAATCAATTTAAATGACGATGAAATTGCGATGGGAGGATTTCAATTCACCTGCCCGACTGCACCGGATGCGTTTGATTATTACGATTATAAGCTGCGTTCTACCAGAAGAATGGACGACTTTGATGTATACGAGATTGAGGTAATACCGAAGTCACGCATCAATCCATTATTCAAAGGAATAATTGCGATTGCCGAACGCTCGTATGCTGTCATTGAAGCCGATCTTGAGCCGAATGAAGCGTACGAGCAGCCGTTTATTCATTTTTCAAAATCGCATTACATGCAGTCGTTTCGGCTTTTCAACAACACGGTATCGCTTCCTGTGCATTATCGCTTCGAAGCAAACCTGGAAGTGCAGTTTATGGGAATCAAAATTCCGCCTATCGGTCTTGAGCGGGACGTGGTCATCTACGATTACCGAGTAAATCCCGAACTCCCCGACAGTATTCGGAACATAAGTAAGACAGCTTTCGATTCTTCCGCGAAGAAAATTGATTCTACATTTTGGGCAACACATGACGTGCTGCCGCTGACGGCTGAACAGGACAGCGCCTATCATAAACTCGATAGTACACAAACACTGGAAAAACAACTTGCTCCATCTGGGGCAATGATGAGTTTGATGAATTTGATGTCAACCGGAGTCTTCAGTTATCTGGATCTTACATTCAACCGAGTGGAAGCATGGCATCTGGGAATTTCTAAAACTGTTGATTCATTGACAAACGATTTGGGTGTCCGAGGCGGAGCGGCATACGGCACAGCAGACGAAAGATGGAAATGGCATGCCGGGGCAACCTTATTGTTCGGTGATACAGTGAACCGTTCAATATCGTTTGGTCCTGCTTCAATATCAATTCCAGATCGAAGGTGGTCTGTCGCATTAGATGTGTATGATCAGTTGGAAGTGTTTCCGTTCGTATTGATGAAGGATCAATTCGACAATATGCTCATTGCCTTACTAACTCATTCGGACGCGTACGATTATTATGCTGCCCGCGGAGTGACGGCGGCCTTGACTTATTTGCCGGCTCCTTCCTGGCGCATTTCTCTAATGGGGCTTACGGAGAATCAGCAATCGCTTGCCAAGCATACCGAGTATTCATTCTTCGATCGTTCAAAGATTTATCCAGATAATCCTTCTATCGTAGATGGGAGAATGAATAGTTTCACATTGAGCGCGAGATATTCAACGACAGAACTGCCGGGCGTTACACGAAATGCATTCACCGCATCGACTGTAGTGGAATATTCAGATCCATTTTTAATGAGTGATTATTCGTTCACACAATTTAATCTGAAAATTCGCGAAAAAATATCTACAATGAATTATAACTTACTATTCCCGCCATCGCTCACCGTCATACTCAACGCGGGAACGGCGATAGGACATCTTCCACCGCAGAGATATTTTTCGCTTGCCTCTAACGTGTTATTCGTGGGAGAACAAGGGACACTGCGCGGTGTTGGATCGCGTGAATATTATGGAGATAGATATGCAGTTGGTTCTATAGAATACAATTTCCGTCGCGCTCCATTTGCATTAACGGGAATTAAAGCGCTTTATGAATCGAAACTTGAATTTATCGTGTTAGGAGCCGTGGCGCGGTCATGGTTAACTGACGAGGCGCTTCGGACACCGCAATTTCCCGTGAAAGATACTGATGGCTGGTATTATGAAGCGGGAATCGGTGTTTCGAACATACTCGATTTATTCCGTCTCGATTTATCATACCGATTCACGCAGCCGGGCCAAGTGAACCTCACGCTTTTACTCTCAGATTTTGTTTCTGGATTAGTACGGTAAGCAAGATTAATCTCGCAAAGGAACTTTTAGAGAAGATGGAGAACTATCGCGGTGGTTTGTTTGCGGATCTTTATATTGTATGCATTCATCCATAAAAGGTGTTTATTAAGGAGAGTATAAAAAATGAAAAGATTATCGTTATCTATCATAGCTGGAATTGTTTGTGCGATTATTTGTGCCATTGGAAGAAAATATTTAATTCCGGACATAACATTATCCGCGTTAATTGTTTCATCTTTTGGAAATAGAATTCTAATTGGTTTTGTTATCGGTATAAGCGGATTAAGAATGAATTATCTTCTCCACGGAGCATTTATTGGTTTTTTAGTAACTCTATCATATTCAATAGGCATGATACTCGATAATAATGTAATTGGTTTTATTATGTACACAACGGCAGGAACCATATTTGGATTGCTAATCGAAATATTCGTAACCAAAATATGCAAGGCTCCAAGTGTATAATTGGCAAGTCAGAAAACTTTATACTGATAGGATGGATACTCGAGCCGGAGGCCAGAAAATGTCACGAAACTATTCGTGTCAATCTTATATGATGATTTATTTTATATGGAAGACCAACCATTCCCTCTTTCGTGTTAATTCGTGCGTAAGAGAGTACTTTGAAGAACGAAGAAATTAACTAAACACCGAGAATTAATATTATGCGAGAGGACCATGAAAACCATTAAACGTATTGCATTAGTAGCACACGACAACCGGAAGAAGGATCTGACCGAATGGGTTGAATGGAATTGGAATGCTCTATTGAACCACAAACTGATATGCACGGGAACTACAGGCAGTATGGTCGAAGCTGTATTGAGGAAAAAATTGGACAAAGATCAAAAAAAGAAGATTGATATCAGGAAACTCAAATCCGGACCGCTCGGGGGTGACCAACAGCTCGGTGCACTTATAGCAGAAGGAGAGGTCGATATGATCATCTTTTTGTGGGACCCGATGGAACCGCAGCCGCATGATGTCGATGTCAAAGCACTACTCAGGATAGCCGTGCTTTATAATGTGCCGACCGCTTGCAATCGCTCGACCGCCGATTTCATGATCTCTTCATCTCTGTTCACCTCGGAGTACGCTCCCGCTCTTGTGGATTTTTCCGAGTATATTCGCAGAGAAATAAAATTTTGAGGCGACCGGGCTGGCGACATAGATGTGAGAGCCGGCGGCCTAAAAATGCTGCGAATCTATTCGTGTCAATTTTTTATGATATGATTTTTTTAATATGTAAGACTATCCGTCCCCTCTTTCTCGTTAATTCTTATGTGAGAGGAGATTTATAAAATCCTTTTTTAATGCTGAAAAGTAATCTTTGCATTCAAGAAACAATGTCCCCTCTTGAGAGGGGACCACAGGGGTGTGTGGAAAAGGTTGGCAATGGAAGATCGATGGATTCACTATAATCCAAGACTTAAGCAAATTGCCCTAACATTGCGGAAGAATATGACATTGTCAGAAATTCTTCTGTGGCAGCAATTAAAGAATAAACAATTGATGGGATATGATTTTCATAGGCAGAAGCCGATTGATGAATATGTAGTGGATTTTTATTGTCCTCTATTGAAATTAGTTCTCGAGATCGATGGTGATTCGCATGATGGAAAGGAAGAGGCGGATCGAATCAGACAAGAGAAATTGGAATCGTTGGGATTGACAGTGATGCGGTTCTGGGATTCTGATGTGAAGAGCAATGTTGACGGAGTGGTCGGACAATTGCGGGAATGGATTGAAGCTCAAATAACACACCCCTAAATCCCCTCTCATCTTGTTTAGGTCTTATGTAAGAGGGGACTTTTATCGACGGGAAGCTATCTGACATCGACGCGGAGTCATCTGACAACAGCGCGAAGCAGTTAGACAATGGCGCGGAGTAGTTTGACGGTCACACGAAGCGGTTTGACAATGCCACGGAGCAGTTAGACAATCGTGCGGAGTACTTTGACGGGGAAGAAATGTCAGGTGACAATGACGCGAAGTCAGTTTACACTTGCGCGGAGCCGTCTGACATTGTAACAATTTTAAAAGTTAAGCAGAAAAGTACTTTGACGATGCCGCGGAGTGATTCGACGGAGAAGAAATGCCAAATACAGCAAGAAAATAGCTATTTGCAAAAGCGATGTATGGCTTTTGTAGGGACGTTTAATTAAACGTCCCTACACGTGACTCTTGATTCTTGGCTGATTACTCGCTACAATTTTTACGAGAAGCGTGTTGGGGAAACATTGCTTACCACCGATTTTTTCTTTGAACTTACACCAGAGGAATATGCAGCTTTAAGGTACCAATTGGGGACATTAAAGAGCGCTTGAAATACAGTTATGGAGATATCACGAAATGTGATATCCTCGAGTTCTTAAAATAAAGTAATGAGTATGTTATGACAAAAACGATCTACAAATATTCTGAATCGATTGAACAACATATTTTTTTTATTCGGGGGATGCGAGTAATTCTTGATAGCGACCTCAGTGCTATTTATGGCGTAAAAACGAAAGTGTTGAACCAAGCAGTAAAAAGGAACACGCTCAGAAGATATTGACACGAATAGATTCGTGATATTATCAGGCCTCCGGCTCCGCTGATTTTGCATTTCAATTGAAGCTAGAAGAAATTGCAGCCATAGACAATCAGCGTGGTATGCGGTCACAAATTGTGACCGCATCAAAACGCAACATTCGGTTTCTACCGTTTGTGTTTACCGAGCACGGCGCTTTAATGGCTTCAAACATATTGAAAAGTACACGTGCTCTTTCAATGAGCATTTATGTCGTTAGGGCATTTATTCGTTTGCGCGAAACACTTGCTCTCCATAAAGATTTGGCACAGAAATTATCGGAATTAGAGCGAAAGGTTCAATCACACGATACAGAACTTCAAGCTATTGTCCATGCATTGCGTCAACTAATGGAGCCGCCCGAAAAACCAAAGCGCGAAATCGGTTTCCATGTAAAAGAAACATCGGCAAAATATGGAGTGAAAAGGCAAAAATAACGGAGCTATATTCCCAAACATAATAGTGTATTGCCTTTGTAGAGACGTTTAATTAAACGTCTCTACTTGATTCTCATCTTTTAACTCGCTACCATTTTTGCGAGAAGCGTGTTGGGGAAACATCGCTTACCATCCGCTGTCGTCAGATTTCAAATCAGATTATAAATATGAGTTTCAGCGCGATTTCTTTTCTAGGCCGATATACAATGCGTTTGAATGTGTTTATTGGGTTTTATATCAGCGAGTGGATGTGAGGCGAAAAGGATAAAGATGTTGCGTGGATAAAAGATAAGGTGAGTTATTGCAATCATGCCAAGGGTTTGGTAGATTAATACAAACAAGGCCTGATTACCAGATTAAAAAAAATGGCAAAGACCAAACAGAAAAAAAGAATCCGATCTAAGGCAAAAAGACAGAATTCTGTAAAACTCCGAGTTGCCGAACAACAAGCAGTGTATAATACTAAGACCTCTTCTACTCAATCGAAACTGCCACTTGATACAATAATATGTGGAGATGCGCTTGAAGTTCTCAAGAGTCTTCCTGATCATTTTATCGATCTTATAGTAACTTCTCCACCTTATGCAGACAAAAGAACAACTTCGTATGGCGGAATACACCCAGATAAATATGTCCAATGGTTCTTACCTATTGCAAGTGAACTTAAAAGGGTGTTGAAACCATCGGGCTCATTTATTCTCAATATCAAAGAAGGTGTGTCTGAAGGTGAACGACAAACATATGTTCTTGAATTGATTCTCGCATTGAAGAAACAAGGATGGCTTTGGACAGAAGAATATGTTTGGCACAAAAAGAATAGTTATCCAGGAAAGTGGCCTAATCGATTTAGAGATGCATGGGAACATTGTCTCCATTTCAATAAAGAAAAGAAATTTGCAATGTACCAAGAGACTGTTAGAGTGCCAATGGGCGATTGGGCAAAGACGCGGCTAAAAAAACTTAGCGAAACAGATAAAAGGCGCGATGAATCAAAAGTTGGTAGCGGTTTTGGAAAAAATATTTCTAACTGGATAGGAAGACAATTGGCTTACCCAGACAATGTACTCCATTTAGCGACAGAATCTTCAAATACGAACCACAGTGCAGCGTTCCCAACGTCTTTACCAGAATGGTTCATTAAATTATTTACAAAACCTGGAGATATTATTCTTGACCCTTTTCTTGGATCAGGTAGTACCGCAGTCGCCGCAAAAAGGACTGGAAGAAGATATATCGGAATTGAGATTTTAAAGGAATTTTCTCAAATAGCAGAACAACGAGTTAAAAAAGAACATTCCGACAATGGAGAATTGTTCAAATGAAACAAATATCTTTAAAGGAAGTAACGAGATTTGTCAGTGAAAATATTGGCGAATTCCATGAAAGCAGAGTTAACAGAATTAAAAAGGTCAAACTCAAACAAGTACTACAGAAAAAGAATCCATATTTATTTAAAGCAAAAAACCTCCTTACTGCAGAAAAGCTTGTTGAATCTATTCTTCAAGCATACCTTTCTTCATCGGAAGAAGAACTTTTCGGTGAGTTTCTTGAGAACCTTGCTATTTTTATTGCAAACAAAACGCTTGGTGGAAGAAAAGCCCATGGGTCTGGAATTGATTTAGAATTTGAACGTTCTAAAGTCGTATATCTTGTTTCTATAAAATCAGGTGTAAACTGGGGAAACAGTTCTCAATATAAAGCTCTTAGAGATAATTTTAAAAAGCTGTACAAATATTAAAACAATCAAGGTCGATCAAGACAGTTCAACCGGTGCTGGCATCTTGCTATGGCAAGAAAAAAACAAAAGACAATGGGGAATATTTAAGCGTTTGTGGACAAGAATTTTGGTACTTCATTAGTGGTAATAAAAACCTTTACACCGACATTATTGAACCACTCGGATACGAAGCCAAGCAACATAATCAACATTACGAAGAAGAACGTGCTGTTCTAATAAACAATTTCACCACAGAATTCTCAAAAGAATTTTGCGTTACTGGGAGAATTAATTGGAAAAAGCTAGTTCAATTTAATAGCGGCAATTTAGAAGTAGATTAAATATTCTGTCTGTATATTGTTGCAGACAAAGAGAAAAGATCTAAACAAGTATCTAATAATTTCCCATAATATAGTTTTAAATATATTCATGCTATCCATGAAAAAATGGGATTATTGTATTCTACCAAGGTTAGTTTAATAAAAATGAGAAAAGAATTTTGCCTCTAAAAGAAAAGGAGAAATATTTATGTCAACAACCGATAAAAATGAAGTAATTTATAGCATTAATAAAGAATGGCTTCAACTGGAGGCAGAAGAAAGGCTTTGTAGAGAATTAACGGAAGAAGAAATATTAATTGCAAAAGATTGCATCGAAGAAGGGATAAACACGAGCATCGATATAATATTCTCTGCTGCGATACAACAGGCTATATCAATGAATGTCGATAAGTCTTAATTTGAAATTGTATAATAAAAATTCAAGCAAACAAGTTTATTTGGTTTTTAAAAAGTGGGAATCGAACTACGTCCAGAAATTGATAATTACTTTTCCCGGTTCACATCAATACAATAATTTGAATTTCTAGGGAATCTACGTCCGAAGACGATTAACCTTGCTCCCAAACTCAGTTTAAGCGTATGATGTAAATCCGACGTACGTCAGATTACGATAAAAACGTAGATCTCATATTAGATATGGCACTCAAAAAGAAAAAAAGAGGATACAAAGATCATGAAAGAATATACTTACGGCGGGGCGCGTGCGTTGGTTGCTTTGCACGAACAGCACATGCGCTCGTTTTTGGAAACATGGCGAAAGGCAAAAAAGGCGGGCGTTATACTGCCTCAAACGACCGATCCATCATACAAATCCATGGAGACTCTTTTACGGCACCCGCTCAAATCATCGCGCGGGTACATAATCTGGATATGTCAGAAACTTGAACTGCCCGATCCGGGAATTGACCCTGTACCAGAATTGGAGCACATAGAACATGCTGCAGATGCATTTCTCGCACATTTGCTGGAACGATGGGATTTGCCTTTGCGCGATGTTCCCGAAGAGCGTTTCTTCGACCGAACGTATGCCTCGAACTGGAAGACGGAGTACTGCATTGAAGCGATGCTCGAACATGCTGTTATGCACCCAATCCGGCATGAATTTCAACTCATTAACCTGATAAAATCACTCGAGGGGAAGAAGAAATAACAGGCGAAGTGATTTTAAAGCCGCGATCGATGATAGCGGAGCAAAGTTTGAAAATGATAACGAATACAATGCAGGGACGTATAATTCTTGCCCACCATGTTTTGTGGCGGGATACGCCCTTACAAAGGACCGAATATCAATGAAGCGGAATACTACCATTCACCATCGTAAATCAATCCGGCTACAAGAGTTCGATTATTCTCAACCCGGCGGATATTTTGTTACGCTTTGTACACACGAAAAAGTTTGCGTGTTTGGTGATGTAGTAGAAGACGAGGTGCGGTTATCTTCCATAGGAATAATTGCCAAAAGGTGTTGGGATGAGATACCAAAGCATTTTCCGATGGCGGAATTGGATGAATATATTGTAATGCCAAATCATATACATGGAATAATAGTATTAAATGATCATGGCAGGGACGGTCAATTGAACGGAATGAACAACACTGTAGGGGTTGAATATATTCAACCCCTACCAACAAACTTTCAACATGTAATATCAAATTCATTGGGGTCGATTGTCCGTTCTTATAAAGCGGCGGTTTCGCGTGAATGCCGAAAACAAAATATATACGATTTCTCCTGGCAGCGTAATTACTATGACCATATTATTCGAGATGGCAAAGATCTCGATCGCATTTGCGAATATATTATTGAAAATCCCATAAAATGGTATCTCGACGAAAATAATCCCAATCGACCAGCAGAATAAATTATTCCTCGATGACCAGTGATCACAGGTTGAATAAGACGAAGAAATTCCGTATCTTATTACAACACATCAACGAACCAATGATATTCAACTACGGAGTAACAGCATGGCAAATCCTATTACGCATTTCGTGCTCACACCTCAACAGTCTCAGGAAAAGGCATTAATAGTAGAACAGATGCGGGCGAACCCTCGCGGCCCGTGGGTAAACGGCAAGCTGACGCGTTTGCCCAAGCAAAAAAGGAAAACATCCGGTAACAAGAAAAAAGAGGATTAATATCCTCTTTTTTTTATAGCTAAGAACTTCATTATAGCGCTTAACCCAGCGCTTGTGATTCATCCCGCCTAAAAAAGCACCACTCAAGCTTTAGCAAATTTCTCCTTCGGTTACTGCCATACTCATTTTTCAAATGGCCATTCATGAATAATCCGGCTGCGGACGAGATACACAACTATGCCCGCTGTGACAACACCGATGCCGGCTGTCATGAACGCGGTGCCCGAATTTGTTGATAGCGAATTGGAAGATAATTATCTTGAGTAATAATAATTGTCCTGTCATCATTTTCCTCTATGGCATTATACCAAAATACATATCGTATTGAATCTGCACGGCTGCAAACGTATGATTATGCGCAGGCAGGAGATTATTTTGTTACTCTCTGCGCTCATCGTCATAAATGCGTTTTTGGAGAGGTGCGGGGTGAAGAGATGCACCTCAATGAAATCGGAAAGATCGCTCAGCGTTGCTGGGAGGAAATTCCGAAGCATTTTCCAAACGTGGAATTGGACGCGTATGTTGTAATGCCCAATCATTTACATGGAATTATTATAATAAAAGATCATGGTAGAGACGTTCAATTGAACGTCTCTACAGAGGACGCGCTCGCGAACATTATACCTGATACAAATGCAGAATTATCGGAGAAAACACATGCATCAATCTCACCTTACAAGGGATCTCTTTCTGTTATCATCCGAACATTTAAAGCCGCGGTAACAACTCTCTGCCGGACGAACGGCTATCATCATCTCAGATGGCAATCACGATTCTATGATCACATTATTCGTGGTGATAAGGATATGGATAACGTGAGAAATTATATTCTACAGAAGCTGTTTAAACGGCCATTCATGAATAATCCGGCTGCGGACGAGATACACAACTATGCCCGCTGTGACAACACAGATGCCGGCAGTCATGAACGCAGTACCTGTTGAATAAAATATTGCTCCCCACGTTACAAGCGCTAGCAGAGCGGGAAGAGGATAGAGCCACATCTTGAACGGCAATCGTTCCGATGGCCACCACCGCCGCAACAGCATCACACCGACTGCCTGACCAATGAACTGTACCAGTATCCGCATTGCCAGGATTGCCTTAATCGCATCGGTGAGCTTAAACATCAAACTAAAAATGAACGCCATACTCCCTAATATGAGCAATGAAACATGAGGAAAATGTTTTGTCGGATGGAGGCGGGCGAACGGCGAGAAAAATGCACCATCGGCTGCAGCCGCATAGGGAACGCGGGAGTATCCGAGCAACGCTGAGAACAGTGATGCGAATGCAATCCAGAGGATCAGAATAGTTGCGACCGCTGCGGCATGTCCTCCATAGATACGCTCGACAAATGTACTGACAATAAAAGGAGACTCTGCAATTTCCTTCCATGGAATTACACCTAGGATGCTCATCTGCATGGCGAGATATAATATAGCAATCCCCAGTATAGAAATAAAAATGCTTCGCGGAATATTTTTTTCTGGTGCTTTCACTTCTCCGCCGAGGTGGCATACATTGTAATAACCGAGATATGTATAAATGGTTTGCACCGTTGCTTGTCCAAGTCCTGCAAAGAATAAGAATGAGAAATCCCACGCGCCAGCCGGAAAGTCAAAAGCCAGCCGCCGATCGAAGTGTGTTGTGCCTCCCCATATCAACCAGATAAACGTAAGCACCACACCTGTCCACAATAAGAGCGACAACCTGCCGATCGTGGTAATGCGCCTGTAGAGAAGAATCACAAGGATGATGACGAGCGCGCCGGAGATTGCTTTTTGCTCCAGCCCCGTGAGCGGTACAAGGTATGTAAAGTACTGTGCAAAACCGATGGCACCGGAAGCGACAACAAGCGGTGCCAGAAACATCGTCTGCCATATCAGAAGAAACGACATCGCTTTTCCCCAGCGCGCAGGACCGTACGATTCGCGCAGGAAGAAATAGCTGCCCCCGGCTTTGGGCATTGCGGCGCCAAGTTCCGACCACACGAAGCCGTCCATCAATGCGAGTATTGCACCTGCTACCCACGCGATTATCGCCTGAGGGCCGCCCATGGTTTTTACAACGAAGGGGATAACAATGAACGGGCCGATCCCCACCATATCGATCATGTTGAGCGCAGTGGCTTCCTTCAGGCCGAGACCACGCTCGAGATGCGCAGGAGTGTTATCGGATGATGATGACATCAGAATATTTTCTGTATAGGAATTGGCATTGAAGTAGGGGCGATTCATGAATCGCCCCTACCAATGATCGCTGGAAAATTTACATCCAATAAAAATTACGCCGGGCGCGGTGACGAGATTGCCAGCTTGTACTCATCCGGATCCTTCAATCGGAACATGCGCGAACCCCAGGGCATGTCAGTAGGCTCGGTATCGAGAACTCCGCCAAGCTCTTTGATCCGGTTTGCAATCTTATCAATATTCTGCTCTGTCGTGATGTTCAGCGAAAATCCCTCACCTTTGATCCGGGTCCATCCCTTGGCTCCGTCATCCTGGTTGATCGAGATTCGCGCGTTCCCGGCCTTGAGCGCTACCGATCTTAATTTACCATCACGCTCCATCTTGCGGTCAATAGTGAATCCCAGCACATTGTTATACCATTCAAGGCTTTTACTGAGATCCTTCACCGTCAGTGAGATCGAGAATGTAACGGCATTGAATGACTCAGATTCGGCACGCTTGCCGGTGTTATCGGGGGTTGTTGAATTGGTGTTCATAAGATATCCTTTCTTTTGTACTGTAATAATTATAAAATCATTTTTAAAAATACAATTCTGTCTATTTGACTTTGAAGATATACAATAACATTCCGCCGCTAAGATTTCTTTATACCGGTTAAAAGGCCTGTCCCGAATTGGGTCTTCATCTTGCTGATCTTTTTAAACCCGGCTTCCTCCATCCAACTACGCACCTCCGATTCCGTGAATGTATCGCCTTCACGAGTGCCAACCAGCATATTGAGCGAGAAGTACGCCCCTGCCGCAGGCGAGGTTCGGTCGTTGTTCATTATATAATCCAGTACTACCAGACGTCCATTTGGATTGAGGGCTTCATACGCCTTCCTGAACAATTGTTTATTTATCTCCGCGGAGTTACTATGGATAATCGCAGACATAAATACGAGATCAAAACCATTTACCAGGGGATCTACTGTGTAATCACCTCCGACAACGCTGATGAGATTGCCGAGGTTCTCTGTTTCGATATAGCCTTTTGTCAGGTTTATAACATTCGGCAGATCAAAAACTACTGCAGTAATCCCTTTTCTTGCGCGAACGAACGCCATTGAAAATACTCCGGATCCCCCTCCGACATCGAGGACACGTTTTACTCCTTTCAGGTTAATCAACTTGACGATAGCCGGAGCCTGATGAGTCGCCCGCATATGCATCGCTGCTATGAAAGCTTCTAACCAATTCACTCCGCCGCCGGCTGCAGGTTCGCGCACAACTACTGATGACCCTTTGCGCACGGCATTCGTAAGTGTACTCCAAGTGTTCCACAGGCTGACCTGATGCATGAGCCCTCCCAGGTAATCAGTTTTTCCTTTTACAAGGAAGCGTGATGTGAGTGGAGTATTTGAAAATTTCCCTTTCTTCTTGATGAGAAATCCGGAGGCACAAAGGGCATTCAGCAGCCTGTCGGTTGCCCGCGGGTTCGTTTGCGCCATCAGTGCAGTTTCTTCGGAAGATTTCCACTCACCGCCGAGGTAGGTAAAAAGATCGAGCTCGAAAGCAGTCAATAGAACCCTTGCCTCTCGAAATGCATAAACTGAATCCAGTATAGTTGAGGGAGAGAGGTCTGTTTTTTTTCCAGATGTGCGTTTTGTCATGATTGCCTCATGCTTTCCGGATTTGTTTTATCAACATCTACTTGCATGTAATTTAACGTACTAATTCAGAAGAGCAGAAGCAATATTCTTACTATGACCTGCTCCATCAACTCGTCAATCTGATAAAATTATTCGATAGTGATAATTGAGCAAGATAGTCGTGCCAATGAAAAGATACAGGAATTGCCTGTATCAATCGAGATACAAGACGGCAACCATCAATAAATCATCTCTCAGATGAAAGGAGCATCCCATGCCTAGAATTATTTCAACTCTCATGTTTGCCGCGCTCGCGACACTGCTCGTGGCATTCACTTCGGCTCAGGAGAAAAAAACAGTTGAGCCTCCAAAGCCGGCGAAAAGTCCCTCTGAGGAGTTGTTGTGGGGGTGGAACGGTATCGGGGGAAAGCTGATCGCCATGGCGGAAGATTTTCCCGAAGATAAATATAATTTCAAAGCTCAGAAGGATGAACGGACGTTTGGCGGTAATCTCCTGCACGTTGCAGCAGATTACTATTACATAATCAATGCTATCAAAGGATCAGAGGTGGGATACATCGGGAACGATGATTCTTTGCACAAAAAGTATTCGACGAAAGCAGACATTGTAAAATACTTGAAACAGGCAGTTGCTGACGGTGCAGAGCTGATCAAAGCACAAGGTGACAGTGGATTGGCACGCGAGTTTAAGTTGCCATGGGGCAATATAATGGTTCATTGTTCGTTTGGTTGGATGAGTACTATCGAGCACGCCGGCGAACATTATGGACAATTGGTAGTGTATTACCGTCTCAACGAAATGGTGCCACCTGCGTCCCGTCCGAGAAAGTAGCATAGGTGAAATATTGCGAGAAGTACTTCGGCTTCAACTCGATAACAAACCGGGTTCGTTTGCATTTGTCGTCTCACGTCTTGGTACGGCCGGTATTAACATTGATTACTGCTATGGCACAGTAGGCAAAGGACAAAAGGATGCAGCAGTCATACTCGATGTCGAAGATCTCGATCGCGCTATATCTGTCCTTGAAGGAGCTGGAAAGTAAAAAAGGAAAACTGCGATGGGCTTACCTGATATTTTTTTTAGCAGGTATTCGTATGAGCTAAGGCATAAACTGAAATTATCTGCCAAACAGCCCGTTATACATTTGTCTAGACCTATCTGGCGAAACCATTAGATTGCGAACTTTTTATTTAATGTGAATTCTCCTACAATAAAGGATAACTGCTTTTATTCTTGAATTATTCTTGGGATTTCGCTTGACTTTTTTTGTTCTTCTGGTTAATATACATCAAGTATGGTATTGACTAATAAATTCCTTTATATAACAGGTCATAATCAGAAGGAGAAGAATACAATGAAAAAGCCCTTCGCTCTCATATTAATTGGAAGCGCGATGGTGGCGGGTTCATTCGTTGGCTGCAGCAATAAACCTTCGGAAGAAGAAATGAAGCAGTTAAACGATTTGAAAGCAGAAGTAACGTCGCTTGAAAAAGGAATTGCAGCACAAGAATCTGAAAAAGCTGCTCTGCTGAAGTCGATTGCAGATAAGGATGCACAACTGGCACAATGCTCCAAAGATAAAGAAGCACTTCAACAGCGCCTTAAAGGCGGACAATAAACGGATAGCACAACAAGGAGAATGAAAAAATGAAATATTTAGTTCGTTTTACTGTCATTGCCGCGCTTGTGAGTGCATTCGTTTTCAGCTCGTTCGCGCAGGATCAAATGACAAAAGAAGAATGGCAGAAACAAATAACTGAAATGACTACCAAGCGGAATGATTTGAAAAATCAATTCGCTGGTCTGCAAAAAGAAGTTACTGATCTGCAAAAGCAAGATGCTGACAAAGCACAGGCATTAAAACAATGTCAGGATGCTCTGGCATCGTTACAAGGCAATCAGGTAGCTCCTTTGGTTGCGAAGGAGGATGCAATTGATGCACGTCTGAATGAATTATCACGTCTGTCAAATCAGGATCTATGGGCACGTAAAGCAGAGTTAGACAGTGTTCAAAATTGGATTAATGAAGCTCTGAAGGATCCAGTAAGCGCAATTCAAAAGTATCAAGAGCGCTTGAAGGATCAACAAAGCCGTCTTGATGCTTTAAAGAAGACTCTGGCTAATATTATTGCGACTGGTGAAGTAATGCCGACCTACACAGTAGGTACTTGGGCAAAGGATCGAGACTGTTTATGGAATATTGCAAAGAAGCCAAAGATTTATGATAACCCATTCTTGTGGCCAAAGATTTGGCAGGGTAATCGTGATCAGATTAAAAATCCTGACGTGATTAAAAAAGGTCAAAAGCTGAAAATTCCGCCAAAGGCAGATTTAACGAAGGAAGAAAAATCAGCTGTGCGTAAGTATTGGTCAAAGAAAAACGCAAAAGCGGCTGCAGCAAAACCATAACGAGATTGAATTACGCGCAATCTTGCGTGTTTATACGGAATTTGAAAATAAACGCCCTCACGGTATTTTTATTACCGGAGGGCGTTTGTTTTTCTCTATATTATTACCAAAGGAGTTGATAAAAGTTGACTGAAAAAAAAATACCACTTGCAGGTGTAGATGTTGTACAATTATTAGGTTTCAATGATGCAAATCTTCAAATGCTTGAAGAACGGTTCGATGCGAACTTGACAGTTCGCGGCGATCAGTTGACGATTCAAGGATCGCAATTTGAAATTGGGAAGATAGAAAAGGTTGTCAGCGAACTCATTTACATGCTGAATAAAAACGGCACTCTCAATCCCAACGACATAGATACAGTCATTGATCTTGTTTCGGTCAATGGTTTCACTCCAGATATTCCTTCAGAAACAAAGTTAGAGGATAATGATACTGCAATATTGTACACGAAGACCGGCATCATCAAGCCAAGAACCCAAGGCCAAAAACAATACATTCAACAGATCAGGAAAAACGACATTGTCTTTGCGATTGGACCTGCAGGCACAGGTAAAACTTATTTAGCAGTTGCAATGGCAGTTGCTGCATTGAAAAACCGAGATGTGACGCGTATTATTCTAGCACGACCGGCAGTGGAAGCGGGAGAAAGCTTAGGATTTTTGCCGGGTGATTTCCGCGAAAAGATTGATCCATACCTGCGTCCGTTATATGATGCGCTGGATGATATGCTTTCCGCAGAGAAGCTGCGCGGGTACATCGAAAAACGAATTATTGAAATTGTACCGCTGGCATATATGCGCGGAAGAACGCTTCACAACGCGTTTGTGATTTTGGATGAAGCACAGAATGCTACAGCAATGCAAATGAAAATGTTTCTAACACGCCTTGGTACAAATTCCCGCGCCATCATCACAGGTGATGTTACACAAATCGATTTGCCTACAAAGACAACATCGGGACTTGTTCAAATACAGGAAATTCTTAAAAAGATTCAGGGTGTTACGTTCTGCTATTTTGACAAATCCGATGTAGTGCGGCATCGTCTTGTGAAGGATATCATAGATGCATACGAACGTTACCATACAAATGGAACAGGAGATGGAAAAACAAACGGCGGGAATTAATTTTCATGACCCTTTCATTTTTTTCTTTGCATCCCAGATTTCATCCATTTCTTTCATAGAAACAGCTCCGATCTGCTTTCCACGCAGTTGAAGTTCTTTTTCAATGTGGTGGAATCGTTTGCTGAACTTATTAATCGATTCTTTCAACGCAAACTCGGGATTGACAACGATAAATCTGGAATAATTGACTAACGAAAAGAGCAAATCACCGAATTCTTCTTCGATATGAGCTTGGTTTTTGGATCGTTCTGCGCTGGCGAGTTCTTTAATTTCCTCATCAACTTTTTTCCAGACATCGCGTTTCTTCTTCCAATCAAATCCGACTTTAGATGCTTTCTCTTGAATGCGCAGTGCGCGAAGTAATGCCGGCATTTCCTTTGGCACTCCATCAATCACCGATTTTCTTCCTTCGGTCATCTTGATGTGCTCCCAATTCTTTTTTACTTCGTGCGAATCTTCTGCTACAATATTGCCGAATACATGCGGATGCCGCCGGATCATTTTCTCGGAAATTGAATCGATAACGTCTCCAAGCGTGAACGATTTCTCTTCTTCCGCCATTACAGCGTGGAGAACAACATGAAGAAGCAGGTCGCCCAGTTCTTTTTTTAGCTCGTCTGCATCATTTTGATCAATCGCTTCGATGACTTCATAAGTTTCCTCGATCAAACTATGTCGGATAGATTTATGCGTCTGCTCGCGGTCCCATGGACATTCTTTTCTGAGACGTCTGACTATTTTGAGAAATTTTTCAATAGGTTCTGTGTTTTTTCTCATGAATGCTCCGATTTTAGATTATCATACCGAAAAACAATTCGAGAATCAAATGTTTGTTTTTTTAGATGTTATTGCGTAATTTGATATTAACTATGGGGCTGTAGCTCAGTTTGGGAGAGCGCTTCGTTCGCAACGAAGAGGTCGTCAGTTCGATCCTGATCAGCTCCACGGAACATTCACCCGTAGAGTGGTGAAACGTGAGAAGCTGTAACTCAATGGAAAGAGCGTCCCGCTGCAAGCGGGAAGGTCGTCAGTTCTTCCGAAGGAATCCCTTTGGGAGATCCTGATCAGCTCCACAAGGTAATAATGTGTGATTAGTTAGTAAATGGAATAAAAACAATCAGCATTGATCACAAATTAGCCTATTATAAACATTTATTTATTGGAGTTTTATTTACCTATTTGGGGTCAAGTCCTGCGCAACATTGCATTGCCCAACCCCGCCAGGTCCGGAAGGAAGCAACGGTCGGCAAACAGTTTTGTGTGACGCAGGGAAGCTTGACCTCTTATTTAATTTTCAATACTTAAAGCCACCACCGATGGCTCAACCGCTCGACGAGACCGCTGGCGATTGTAAAACGGTACAAACAATATGGTTTATTATTATATAGCCATTCTTATTCTTACCATCAGTTTAACGCTTCAAGAGAAGCGCCGTACTGTTTATGGTAGAGCACTTTGTTTCGACCGATTTGGAGGAAGATTCACGCAAGTGTTTCCCCACCTCGAATGGAATCCACATTCAGGCGGGACTTTTCCACTTCGTTTTGAAATACAGCAAGCTCATCACCCAATTTTATTGCTGAAGTGGAAGAGGATTCCGCATGAAAAAAGAAATTATTATCAATTCGACTGCGAACGAACATCGTATTGCCATTCTTGAAGATGGCAAGACCGCTGAACTGTTTGTAGAAACACCCGGTAAAGCACGCAATGTTGGCGACATTTATCTTGGCAAGATTGCTAAGGTAATGCCTGGTATCCGCGCTGCATTTGTAGATATCGGTATGAGTCAAGATGCCTTTTTGCATTTTTCTGATGTCGGTTCTATTGAAGAGTTTAATACACTCTTCGATGAAGATGAAGACGAGAAGGAGGAAGAAGCCGCGGAGGCAGCATCTCAAACTTCTAATGGCGTAGATCCGACGAGTGAAACGAACGGCGTCCCTAAAAGCGTTGAACATGCAGAGAACAAGGATCATCGTCACGATCAACAACGGCGTCATCATTCTCAACAAAATTATTCGCAAGTCAATTTACAAAAGGGACAAGAAATATTAGTTCAAATCACAAAAGAGCCGGTAGGCAAAAAAGGTGTGC
The DNA here is from genome assembly GCA_963727825.1 of Ignavibacteriota bacterium. Taxonomy (GTDB): domain Bacteria; phylum Bacteroidota; class Ignavibacteria; order UBA10030; family UBA10030; genus Fen-1298. Next base: position 253,684 of record CAVSHO010000007.1, read on the forward strand.
GTGTTCGTTCAGCAATTTCCATGCCCGGACGTTTTCTTGTTCTCATTCCTTTTGATGGAAAAGTCGGCGTTTCCAAAAAACTTTCGAACTTCAAAGAAAAACGTAGACTCCGCAGAGTTGTCCGTGCGATGTTGCCTAAGGGATTCGGCGCAATCATTCGCACAGTTGCAGATGGAAAAACAGACGAAATGCTTAAACAAGATCTTGACGAATTGATCAAGACGTGGCAGGGCATAGAAAAATCTGTGAAGACGGAAAAAGCTCCTGCCCTTATTTACAAAGATATGAACACCACGTCCAGTGTTATTCGTGATCTATTTCAGGATGCCGTAGAGCATGTCGTTGTAGATGAGAAAAAACTCTACAAAGAAATTCGGGCTTATGTTCAATGGGTTTCGCCCGATATGCTTAATCGCGTGGAATACTATCGTGAGAAAGAACCGATTTTCGATAAGTACGGCATTGAGAAAGAAATACAAATTCTTCTTAGCAAGAAAGTTTGGTTGAAGAGCGGCGGCTACTTATTCCTCGAAAAAACAGAAGCTATGACCGTGATTGATGTGAATAGCGGGCGTTATGCGGCGAAAAAAGAACAAGAACTAAATTCGCTTCGCACAAACCTTGAAGCATCGCGCGAAATCTGCCGACAGCTTCGGCTGCGTGATATAGGCGGTCTCGTTGTTGTGGATTTTATTGACCTGGAAGATGAAAAGAATAAGAAAAAAATCTACGATGAGATGAAAAAAGAATTGCGCAAGGACCGTGCGAAAGTAACGGTCTTGCCAATGACTGATTTCGGATTGGTACAGATTACGCGTCAGCGTGTTCGCCAAAGCCTGCAATTGAGTTTTAGCGAAGGGTGTCCGATGTGCGGCGGCACCGGTTTAGTTCAGTCCAAGACGTCGACCATGAACCAAATTGAACGTTGGATTAAGCGGTTCAAAACAGAAAAGCGCGAGTACCGATTGGAGCTGAGGGTTAATCCTATAATCGCAGAATATCTTTCTGCAGGCACAATCAGCAGGCTGACAAAATTACAATTCAAGTTCTTTGTTAAAATGAAACTCATTCCTGATCCGGCATTACCTGCAGAGGAATTCAAATTCTTCTCGGTAAAGCAGAAGAAAGAAATCACGGACCAATACAAGTAAAGCGAGGTTCAAACACATGAAATTTTTCATAGATACAGCAAATGTCGATGAGATTCGCGAAGCTGCAAGTATGGGCTTGCTAGATGGCGTTACCACGAATCCCAGTTTGGTTGCTAAGGAAAAAAAAGATTTCAGAAAACTATTAGAGGAAATTTGCTCGATAGTGGATGGACCAATCAGCGCGGAAGTAATTTCGCTGGATTACGATGGTATGATGAAAGAAGCTCGTGAACTTGTCAAGATTCACAAAAATATCGTAGTCAAGATTCCACTTATTAAAGATGGATTAAAAGCAGTAAAAGCGTTGAGTGGTGAAGGAATTAAAGCGAATGTGACTTTGTGCTTTTCAGCAAACCAAGCATTGCTGGCGGCGAAAGCAGGTGCATATTTTATTAGCCCATTTATAGGTCGTTTGGATGACATCGGTCAGAACGGCATGGATTTAATCGGCCAGATTGTGACAATCTATCGCAACTATGGCTACACAACAGAAGTGCTGGTGGCGAGTGTTCGCCATCCAATGCATGTAATTGATGCCGCAATGATCGGTGCGGACATTTGCACTATGCCGTTCAAAGTACTTGACCAGCTTATCAAACACCCACTTACAGATATCGGCATAGAAAGATTTCTTGCCGATTGGAAAAAGGCACAGGGAAAGTAATGCCTAAACGAACTCCCTTTTACAATCAGCATACAGCGCTTGGTGCGAAGATGGTGGAATTCGCTGGCTTCGAAATGCCCGTGCAATATTCGAGCATAATTGAAGAACATCATGCAGTACGCTTGTCAGTGGGCGTTTTTGATGTAACGCACATGGGAGAATTCTATGTGCGCGGTAAAAATGCACTTGCATTCCTCCAAAAAGTTACAATTAATGATGTAGCAAGGTTGAAACCTGGAAAGGTGCAATATTCTGCAATGTGCTATGAGGATGGCGGAATTATCGATGACCTTCTTATTTATCGGATGGAAGATCAGTACATGCTTGTAGTGAATGCGTCAAATTTGCAGAAAGATTTTGATTGGCTTCAATCTCAAAAATTCGGCGATGTAGAGATTGAGAATGTTAGCGATGCGACAGCACTGCTTGCGGTGCAAGGTCCTAGATCATTAGTTACGCTTCAAAAATTGACGAAAGAAGATTTATCTAAAATCGAGTACTACGCTTTCACGCGCTGCATACTTGCCGGGGTCTCGATGATTATTTCCCGCACGGGTTACACAGGTGAATTAGGATTTGAATTATATTTCGATGCTGATGTAGAAACAGCAAAGAAGATTTGGAATGCAATCTTTGATGCCGGTAAAGAATTTAGCATTCGACCGGTCGGGCTTGGCGCCCGCGATACGTTACGCCTTGAAATGGGATTTTGTTTATATGGAAACGACATAGATAAGACAACGAATCCTATAGAAGCCGGATTAGGGTGGATTACAAAACTCGGAAAAAAAGAATTCAACGGACGCAATGCTATACTGAAAGCAAAGGAAGAAGGATTGAAACGGAAGCTTGTCGGCTTCACTCTTCCGGATCGAACATTGGCGCGTCATGGTTATGAAATTACATATAATGGAAGTGTCGTTGGTTATGTAACAAGCGGCACATTCTCACCTTCACTTAAAAAAGGTATTGGAATGGGGTATGTTTCTGCCGAAATTGCAAATGCTGGAAATGTTGTCTCGGTACGCATAAGAGATAAAGAAATACCTGCTACTATTGCAGTGATGCCGTTTCTACAAAATCATTAGAGAGGGGCTTAAATGAAAATAGATCTTAGTTTCAGCGCAGGTCAGTTCGATGATTTACAACTGCGGGATAAGAATGTAGTGGTACTCGATGTTTTGCGGGCAAGTTCGACGATCACAGTTGCGTTGAACAACGGCGCACGCGAAGTTATTCCAGTTGCAAGCATTGAATCTGCAGTAAAGATTTCCGGAAGTCTGTTCGGAGAAGTCACTCTTCGCGGCGGTGAACGTAGTGGAAAAACAATCGAAGGATTTAATCTCGGAAATTCGCCGCTGGAATACACCGAAGCCGCTGTGAAGGGGAAATCTATCATTTACTGCACAACAAATGGATCGGTCGCAATGGCTAAGAGCCGATACGCACGTACGCTGATAATCGGTTCCTTTCTAAACCTGACAACCGTCGTGGATCATATTTGTAAAGAGAATAAGGATTTTTTATTTATCTGTGCTGGCAGAGTAAATACAGTCGGATATTTTAGTTTAGAAGATGCAGTTTGCGCTGGAATGATAATTCAAAAGCTAATGAAATTTGAATCGTTGGAATTGAATCTCAGCGATTCGGCAAAAGCAGCGCACGCCCTGTACAAATCCTTTGGGCGTTCAATTCTTAAGATGCTGAAGACTTCCGAACATGGTAAGTACTTAACCGAGATCGGTTTCGCAGATGATTTAAAGATTTGCGCTGCTGTCGATTCTGTGCCGGTACTTCCGGTACAAATTGAAAATAAAATCAAGTTAAAAAAAGAAGAACCACCCATTATTCCTGTATAGCTGCGCTTGTGTAGAGATTGATTCATATGGCAGAGAATCAAAAGAAATCCGAGAAAAAAGAAACGCCGCATCATCGAAGGCAGATTGGGGCATTTATTGGTATTCTTGCTTCACTAATGCTTCTGCTGAGTATTATATCGTATTCTGCTATCGATCAGGCGAGTGGAGAGATTTCGCTGTGGGATATATGGAAAGTTTTTTCAAACGATGAATCCATTTTGTTGAAAGCAGAACGTACACAAAATTGGCTTGGCTTGTTCGGGGCAGTGGTGTCAAATTGGTTTATCAACTCAACAATTGGCTTTGCTGTAATCGTTGTTCCTTTTCTCGGATTTGTGTGGTCTATCTATTTATTAAATGAAAAAAACCTGCGACGCAAAATTATTCTAACAAACTACACAATCATTCTTGCTATTCTATTTGCATCGTTTGCCGGACTGCTGAAGCAATTCGATGGCGCACTGCCCATAGAATGGAGCGGAGTTGTCGGCCACTTTATAGCATACGTACTAATAAAATCTGTCGGCATAACTGGCGCAATCATTTGTGTGGCAGGCGCATTTATTATCGTACTGACGCTGTTAATAGACTTAGATTATAAGGTCACATGGGTAAAAATACGCGATGCTGTTGCTCTCTGGATGGAGTGGCTGAAAGAAAGACAAGAATTATGGAGAATTCAACGCGTTGCCAAACAAAAAGATGTTGAGGCTAAACAAGCAACCACGACAGTTCGAATAAAAAAACCGGCAGAAGAATTAACAGAGCCTGTCGCCCAAGTAAAAACATTGCCGACTCCAGTCAATCCTGTCATCAAACCGGCAGATGTACCACTCCCAACGAAGGAGTCGTTGCCGACGGATGCCCAGGTGAAAGAGCAGTCGAAAGATTCTATGCTTTCTATTGATATCCATGAGAAAGTTGTTGAAGCGGAGGTTGATTTTGATGAACGGAAAACAGAAACAGATGAAAATGTCGTAGAAGAAATCGATTACGTTTTTCCATCAGTGGAACTTCTTGACGTTCACAGAGAAAGTGAAAATGTAAATGATGACGAATTGAAAGCCAACGCAGAATTGTTACGCGCGAAGCTTTCAGATTTTTCAGTCGAAATCGATAGCGTTTCGGTAACGCCTGGTCCGGTTGTTACACTCTATGAACTTGTTCCTGCCGCCGGTGTGAAAATCAGCAGAATTGAAAGCCTGCAAGATGATATTGCACTAGCGTTAAAGGCAAAAGGCATCCGAATAATTGCGCCAATGCCGGGCAAAGGAACAGTCGGTGTCGAAATTCCAAATCATAATCCATCACTTGTGACGATTCGCAGTATTATCAATTCTGCAAAGTTTCGAGATTCAAAAGCAACGCTTCCTCTGGCCATGGGAAAAACAATCTCAGGCGAAGTGTATGTAGACGATCTTGCAAAAATGCCGCATTTGTTAATTGCAGGGTCAACCGGTTCCGGTAAAAGTGTTGGCATCAATACTATTCTCACAAGCTTGATTTATCGCCTTCATCCGAGCGACGTAAAATTTGTGATTATCGATCCCAAAAAAATTGAACTCACACTTTTCAAAAAACTGCGGAGTCATTATCTTGCCGTATCGCCGGATTTGGATGAAGAAATTATAACAGAAGCAAACAATGCTGTGCTCATTCTAAAAAGCGTTGAATTGGAGATGGAGAACCGTTACGATCGATTGGCGGCTGCCGGTGTACGGAATCTTGCCGATTACAACGAGCGGTTCGCTGCCGGACGTTTACATGATACAGAGAGTATCAGGCATCGCAAAATTCCATATTTAATCGTTGTTATCGACGAGTTGGCTGATCTAATGATCACTGCCGCAAAAGAAGTCGAAGAACCGATTGCACGTTTAGCACAGTTAGCGCGCGCTGTGGGCATTCATCTCGTGGTTGCAACACAGCGGCCCTCGGTAGATGTTATCACTGGTGTCATAAAAGCGAATTTCCCTGCGAGAATTGCATATCAAGTGTCGTCGAAGATTGATTCACGCACGATTCTTGATATGAATGGCGCGGATCAATTGCTCGGAAACGGCGATATGCTGTACCTGCCTGCCGGCTCACCGAAGCCGCATCGAATTCAGAATGCGTTTATTTCCACAGATGAAGTGGAACGAGTAACGAATCATATCGGCAAGCAAAAGGGGTACAGCGCTCCATTTAAATTACCGTCGGTCTTAGAAAAGAAAAGACAGGCCGGTGCAAGCGTGGGCGTGAGTGAAGACGAATTATTTGAAGAAGCGGCGCACATTGTTGTGCGGCATCAGCAGGGTTCGGTGTCGTTATTACAAAGGAGATTGAAGGTAGGGTATTCACGTGCAGCTCGGATGATTGATGAATTAGAAGCCGCCGGTATTGTCGGACAATTTGATGGAAGCAAGGCGCGCGAAGTGTTAGTGGAAACAGAAGCAGAATTGGAAGTGATATTAAAAAGCCTATGAGAATGAAAATAAAACTTACAGCGGCGTTGGCATTTTTCTGTTTTATAGAAACTGCAGCGCAGGAAAAAGAATGGACAGTCAAGCAAGTGACTGAACAATTACATCATCGGTACGAAATGATTGATGATGCAGTCGTGCAATTTGAACAGCACGTCAAGTTTGGTTTTTCAAACATTGAACAGAATTTCAGCGGTATCCTAAAAATGAAAAAACCAAAGCACTACAGAATCGAGTCTGAACATCAAACAATAGTTACGGATGGAACAACGGTGTGGGCATACTCTACAGCAAACAATCAAGTTATTATTGATAATTATAAAGAGAATTCCAATTCAATTTCTCCGGAACAATTCATGTTAAATCTTCCCGCAAGTTATTATGCTTCCCTGCTTGGATATGAAAAACAATCATCCGGAAATATCATTCTTTTAAAGCTCGTGCCAAAAGATGATCGCTCGTTTGTGAAATCCGTAAAAATTTCTGTTGAAGAAAACAACTGGATGGTACGAAAGATTGTAATTTTGGATGTCAACGAAACAGAAACAACATATACGGTGAAGGATATTAAACTAAATACGAATATAAAAGAGAAAACATTCACTTTCTTGGCGCCGGAAGGTGCGGAAGTTGTGGACCTTCGTTAATCACTCCTTATCCTGCTATGTCGGCTAAATCTCGAAGCATTATACGATATTCGGTAAGTTTCATTTTAGCTTTCGGTTTTCTTTATCTCGCTTTTCGCGGTGTAAAGCTCTCTGAATTGTGGAATTCTTTGAAAGGTGCTAATTACTGGTGGGTATCGCTTCTTATTCCATTAAACGTTCTCATGAATTGGGTTAGGGCAGAGCGTTGGGCGCACTTGCTGGCTCCTATCAAATCTCCCATTTCAAAACGCAATCTTTTCTCGGGTGTAATGATTGGATATGCCATAAATAATGTACTGCCGCGTGTTGGTGAGATTGTTCGCCCATATATTGTCGGGAACCGTGAAGGTATTTCAAAAAGTTCGGTGTTTGGAACTGTTGTAGTTGAACGTATTCTGGATTTCATGAGTTTTTATTTCATTGTTTGTATAGTTCTCTTTATTTATCCTAATTCGCTCGATCCATTTGTAAATCAACCAGACACTATTCGGCCATTTTTACTTCTTGGTTCTATTGCGTCTCTCATCATTTTTATTCTTCTTTTTTTCAAAGCAGAGGCATCATTTCGATTTTTAGCTAAAGTTCTCCGTTTTCTTCCTGACAAGCAGAAAGAAAAAGTAGAAATAATATTAGATAGATTTTATACTGGATTTGCTGTAGCAAAATTACACGAAAAATTTGGCGTGATTTTATTCCAGAGTTTTTTAATTTGGGCATTGAATGCACTGATAATGTTTGTGCCTTTCTTCGCATTTGCTCCATTAATAAAATCAGGAATGGATTTTGGCGCATCTGTAGTGCTGTTGGTAATTTCATCTGTCGCATGGATTTTGCCTGCTCCCGGTGCGATGGGAACATATCATTCTTTCTTAAAAGTCGCGATGATGAAGCTGTATGGAATTGATGAGGCAACGTCGTTGAGTTACGCAATTGTTACGCATGAGGTGGGATATATCGTTGTTATGGTTATCGGGGCATATTATTTTTTTCATGACCATCTTCAAGTGTCCGATTTAACTAGAGCTTCATCAAAAGAAGAATGAATATAATACATACAATGAAATCCATTGAAACCTGGAAATGGTCGATCTTTAACTTAGAAGTGATAAACAGAATTATTAACTCATGTTACGCATGAACTGAAAAACGACAATTGGCAGTGATCAATATTAAAAACTTCGACCTCCCAATATCCCCTCCTTGGCAAGGAGGGGAAAATTTATCCGCCGGCTTTCGGGCGGAAGTGGAGGTGTATCGAGTAATCTCTCATTGTAATCTGTAAAGTTGGTTTTTTTACGTAACATCAATTATTAAATAAGGAAATGCGTGTTGAGTATATTTGATGCAGTTCTTTTAGCAATTCTTGAGGGATTTACTGAGTTCTTGCCGGTTAGCAGTTCCGGACATTTGGTGCTGGCACAGGAATTGCTAAATCTGCCTGGTACACAGTTAATAGTCTTCGATATCTTTGTGCATTTCGGTGCACTCATGAGTGTTGTGTTCGTTTTTTGGAAAGATATTCTTGAAATACTGCAGTCGTTCACTAAAGCTTTTACGACTATGAAACTGAAAGAAGAATACAAAAAGACAGAGCATTTTCGGCTTGGTGTTGCGATTATCATCGGCTCAATTCCGGCGGGAATTATTGGACTGCTCTACCGCCATCAGATTGGAGCGGCGTTCACTGATCCAAAACTTGTGGCGATGAATCTCGTTATCACCGGACTAATTATATTCTTGACTCGGCTTGCTAAACCAATAGAAGGGAAAAAGGTTGGGTTGGCAGCGGCGTTCATCATTGGGCTTGCACAGGCAGTTGCGATTCTGCCGGGAATTTCACGTTCTGGTTCTACAATGAGTGCCGCCATGTTTTTTAAAATACCTCCTGTCCGAGCAGCACGAATCTCATTTCTTCTCTCTGTTCCGGCTATTGCAGGTGCATCGCTCTTGGAAGGGTACAGAATTTATAAGTACGGCACTACGATTAGTGCACTCCCGTTGCTCGTTGGTACGACAGTGTCAGCAATCGCAGGCTACTTCGCTATCAAAATGTTGTTGAAAATTATGGAGAAAGGAAAATTCAGTTGGTTCTCACTTTATTGTTTGACAATCGGCATTCTTGGCATTCTCTTTATATAAGGAATAAATTATGTACACAACAAAACTTATAGTCTGTCTTACAATCATCTTTGGACTTTCACAGTCCATTGGCTGTCAATCTGATACAACAAAAGGAAAAACCGTGAACATTTTAATCGAAACAACCAAAGGCAATATTGAATTAGAATTATTTGAATCCGATGCACCGAAGACTGTCGCAAACTTCGTCGGACTTGCCGAACAAGGCTACTACAATGGTATCATCTTCCATCGCGTCTCCAAGGGATTCGTAATCCAAGGTGGCGACTCTACTGGAACGGGCAGAGGCGGAAAAAGTATTTACGGAAAAGAATTCGAAGACGAACTAAATCCTGCAACGTTGTCCTATAAGGAAGGATACAAACGCGGCACAGTAGCGATGGCAAATCGTGGACCGAACACGAACACAAGTCAGTTCTTTATCATGCTGAGCGATGTGCCGATGCCTAAGAACTATACAATATTTGGTAAAGTAACGAAAGGAATGAATGTAGTAGATTCAATTGCGGCGGTCGAGATTATCCCACAGATGGGAGATACAGACGGCAAGCCAAAAGTTGATGTTGTAATGAAAAAGGTTACGGTGAAAAAAGAAGCAGGGAAATAATATCCGTGTCAATGTTGAAATCTAAAAAAGATAAATTCCCAAATTACGACGACTTCCTTGAATCGACGAAAGGTAAGAAGTATGCGCCGGTGTATCTGTTTATTGGAGAGGAAGATTTCTTCAGTGAGGAATGTGTGGATCGTGTCATTAGCGATTTGTTGACGGCAGACACCAAGGCATTCAATCTCGATATTGTGTACGGAAGTAAAGCTGATACAAGCCAGGTAATGGCGCATGCAGCCTCATTTCCTATGATGAGCGATCGGCGCGTAGTTGTAATAAAAGAATTCGATAGATTACTTTCCGGTGACTCAGATAAGGAACTAGTATCTGCTTACATTGCTCGTCCATTAGAATCGACCTGCCTTGTCCTGTTAGCCGAGAAACCTGATTTTCGTACGAAGCCGTTTGTAGATCTGAAAAAAAACGGCGCAGTATTCTCTTTCAACCCACTCTATGATAATCAAATTCCTGTGTGGATTGCCGCCAAATGCAAAAAGATGGGAAAAGAAGCCGATATTGAAGCTTGTCGATTAATGCAGGCATATGTTGGAAATTCACTCCGAGCAATCCAGAATGAATTGGACAAACTTTTCACATACATCGGAGAACGAATGCATGTAACACAGGAGGACGTTGCGGATATAGTGGGAGTCTCACGCGGATTCACAATTTTCGATTTGCAAAATGCAATCGGGAAGAAAAATATTAATGAAGCGATACGAATTGTGAAACGTACAATTGAAACAGGTGAACCGTCGCTGCAACTTACTATTGCTATGCTCACAAGATTTTTTAACCTAGTATGGAAAGTACAGGACATGCTCAATCACGGCGCCTCCGATTCAGATGTTATTACTGCAACAAGAATTTCCCCGTATTACTTTAAAAACTATGCAGAGGCAGCAAGGCGATTTTCATCTTCACAGATTGAAAACTCATTTAGTGTTCTTCTTGATGCGGATTTACAATTAAAAAGTACATCACCCGATCCGTACCATCTGATGGAAATGTTGGTTTATTCACTCATCTATGATGCTAAACCAACGGAAAAAGTTTTACTGTAAACAACGCGAATCTCCCAAAGGATATTTCTATCTCATATTTCTTACTTACTTGATTAAGCAGTATAGATGTCGTATTTTATATAGAGAATTCAATTCACTAAAAATTGTATTGAGGCAGATGCAGCGGTTTGTTATTGCGGTTATATCATTGCTCATTCTTAGTTGTTCTTCAGAACAAGCAACTCATACCAGGTACTAGTCCAATAGTACAATCTTTAGATACTCAAAAAGCAATTCCATCCAGCAAGGGAATCAAAATCTCTTCGATTGAAGCGTTGAATGGAATCACACCGCATATAAGCAAGCCCAAATCCGACACTGCCGATTCACTAAACAATGCAGCGGATACAGTTTATGCAAATGGTAATGGCGGTATTACCTCCGACACTTTGAACGAGGATATGGAACTCATTCTCCAGCGGCTTGAGCAAGCTCGCCAGCATTATTTACTTGCGCTTGCCTCACAAGAATCGGGAGATTCTGTCAGCTGCGGAATTGAATTTGAAGCCGCGATTCAGATTCTTAACGAGCTAAGTGATTATTCTAGCATCGATAGTTCTAAAGAATATAAGGATTTGAGTAAGAGTCTTGTAGAAGATTACGAAAAGTACATTGCGCAAATCGACAGTCTTGGCCCGAATGCATCCGTATATGCACTTCGGGAAAAAATAAATCAATTTGTGGAACAAGGTGACACCACAGGATTAAAGATTCCGCGCTTTGAAATTAAAGGAACACAGGTCCCATTGCCGCTCAACGAGTATGTTGAGCGCGCCACTGCATTTTTTATGGGCAAAGGCAGGCATTATATAGAGCGCTGGCTTTATCTCTCGGGCAAGTATTTTCCTATTATGAAACGCGTTTTCAAAGAGGAAGGAGCTCCTGAAGAACTTGCTTGCTTAGCTATGCCAGAAAGCGGTTTGCGTCCTGATGCACGTTCGTGGGCACGTTGTGTAGGATTATGGCAGTTTTCGAAGGGAACCGGTTCACTTTACGGATTGCGTGCGAATTGGTGGATTGATGAAAGACGAGACTTTGAAAAATCAACGCGCGCAGCGGCCAGGCATTTGAAGGATTTGTATTCTGAATTAAACGATTGGAATTTAGTATTAGGGGCATACGATGCAGGTGCAGGAAGAATCTTTCGTGCAATGCGGCGAAGCGGTTCAAACGACTATTGGGAAATGAGAAAGTACTTACCGCGTGAGACACGAAATTATATTCCTCAATATGTTGCAGTCACTAGAATTGTTCTGAATCCACAAAGGCATGGTTTCACCGACGTGCAAAAGGCGGATTCACTTGCATTCGATGTAGTGAATATTGATGACTGTATCGATTTGCGTATACTTGCAAAGTGCGCTTTGACCACAGTGGATACACTGCAGGAACTTAATCCAGAACTACTTCGTTGGTGCACTCCCCCCGGTGTTACTGGATATCGGTTCCGAATTCCATACGGAAGAAAAGATACGTTTCTTGTTAACTATTCCCATATTCCTGTTGAACAAAAAAAGGATTGGGCAATTCATACAGTTAAGCGCGGCGAAACAGTTTCATCCATTGCCCGCAAATATGGATTAGCTGCATCTCTTTTGAATGATGTAAACAATATTCATACCAGCAGACGTTTGCGTGTTGGTACAGTGCTCGCAATTCCAATTCCACGCGATGCAGCAGATAGTAAAGTTCCATTTGATTATTCGCCGGAGGTAAGGGGGATGAACTTTGGTGCGATGAAATCCTATGCAGCGAAAGATGAAGTTAGCAAAACAAAGTTGAGGCACGCGAAGAGAGAAGTGGAACAGCCCAAAGGGAAAAAGAAACTTGTCTATCATGTCAAACGAGGCGACACGATTGGGCATATCGCTGAATGGTATGGTGTGCGTGCCAGCGATATTCGAAATTGGAATGACATTGCATACGGCAGCTACATTCATGCGGGTCAAGCTATTGCCATCTGGGTATCAGAAACAAAGGCGAAACTATTAACAAAAATTGACAAGATGGAGTTCTCAGAAAAGCAATCGTTGATAAAAGGTGATCTTGCAGAAGCGGCTCGATCAGAAGAAGTAAATACGAGAACTAAATCTTCGTCAACAGAATGGCTTCAACACACAGTCAAATCCGGTGAGACACTAGAGAAAATTGCACGGACGTTTGAAGTCAGCATCAGCGATTTGAAACGGTGGAATAATCTTCGTACTTCGCGGATTGTTGCCGGGCAATCGCTGGAAATTTACGATAAGCCTGAAGAACGCGTCAAGATTGTTTCATCATCAGCAAAATATCCTACAGAACATTCGGTTAAAACATCGAGCACAGGTATTTTCTCACCAACGCACAAAGTGAAAAAAGGCGAATCGATTTACACAATCGCCAAGATGTATGGTGTGGATATCCAGAAGCTGAAAAAGCAAAACGGTCTGCATAGGAATAAAATTCTCGTTGGGCAAATCCTGAAAATACCATCCAAAACGCAATCATAGCATTGGTGTTATCGAATTATTATTTTTGATTTTATCTGAAAAAGAATATTGACTCTCAATCAAAAATATATACATTGAGTGAGGATTCTGTAGTAAAGCTTTCCATTATGCAAATGAACAATAAATTACTTATTCGATTTTTCTTTTTCCTTCCTTTTCTTTTTCCACTATTTACAACTGAAGCACAGCACTTAAGTAAAACGACTGACGATGATAACTCTAAGTATACGAATGTTGGCAATATTGCAATTACTGTTTCAAATTTCGGTGTCTTTGGGAATGGACTGAATGATTGGCCGACAACAGGTTTTCGACAGCCCTCCATGGAATATCCGCGCGGTTCGGGTATAGAACATCTATTTATAGGCGGGCTCTGGGTAGGCGCGATGACTGTTAATGGTATTCACGTTACAACAGGTGCTGTAGACGTCAGTTCTATAGCTCCAGGAAAGCAGTATCAAGGATTTGAATTTACTACCGGAGTAAATTCAATAGTTATCGAAAAATCTACATTACCGGATAGCAGATTTTATGATCCTTCCGCCATCAGTCATCAAGACTTCATTGCTGATTTTACCGATACGAATACAATAAACCCTGCAAATAATCAGACAATTTTCAACCATAGCCCAATGGGCATTAATGTGCACATGGAAACTTATGCCTTCAATTATTCTTTCGCAGACAATTTTGTTATTTTTAATTACTGGATAAAAAATATAAGCGGAAATTCGTTAGATAGTGTCTATGTCGGTCTATACGCTGATCTCGTTGTAAGAGATTGGAATCTTACTCCTTCAACGGTTGGAACGCCGTACTATAATAAAGGCGGGCTGGGATATGTTGATACACTCAATCTCGCTTATGCCTACGATTTTGATGGTGATGGCGGTGCTGCGGATTCGTATGGAGGAATAAAATTTTTGGGTTCTTCACCATATAAAAACGCAACACTTTATCAATCTTGGCTGTACAATAATAGTACTGATGCGACATTTTTTTCCCCACTCACAGATGATGTAAAATATAGTAAAATGGCTACTGCGTTATTACCTGCGCAATTAAATGCACTATTTGGAATTGGCGGAGATGGAAAACCAAGCAACAATATGACATTGTTAACTGTAGGGCCATTTTCACATATTGCTGCCGGTGATTCTGTAAACGTAGTTTTTGCACTGCTTGCAGCTAAGATGCAAACCTGGGGACCGCCTGATCCCGATAACCTGACGTACTATCCGCATAACCGCGATAAATTATATCAAACATGCACATGGGCACAAAAAACGTATAATGGTGAAGATCGTAATGGCAACGGTATCCAGGATTCTAATGAAGTATGGACAGGTCACGATGCGGCAGGACGTCCAGCACCTAAGCGATATTTCTTGCCTTCACCACCAAATGCCCCGCACGTAAAAGTTGTATTGTCAAGTAAGACAGCAGATATTTATTGGGATAGAGGTGCCGAGGACTCTGTTGATCCAATTTCATTCCTGAAAGATTTTGAAGGATATAGAGTATACGGTACAAATACAGGTGCTGATTTAGTCGGAACAAGTGAGCTTCTTTCAAAATTAATTCTCCTTGGCGATTTTGATCGTGCAGATGATCAAATAGGTTATAATACTGGATTTGGTCGTATCCGGCTCAGTGCACCTGTTCAATTTTTACATGATACAACACATTATTATTATAAATTCACCGTACCAAATTTACTCAATGGATGGCAATATGGATTTGCCGTCACAGCATATGATTCAGGCGATGCAGCGACAAACCTTATCAGCCTTGAAAGCAGCGCGTTGCAGACTCTTCAAAGAGTGGTTCCAGGAACTCCACCCCAGCAAAATGGAAGTCATCCGGTTGGAGTTTATCCCAACCCGTATTATACTCGTGCCTATTGGGATGGAACGCAAGAACGCGATCGTAAACTTTATTTCTTTAACCTGCCCGCACACGCAGAAATTAGAATCTATACACTTGCAGGCGACGTGGTAGATGTTATGCAGCACGATGCAGCGACCTACAATGCCAATGACATACAATGGTTTCAATCAACGTTCTCGGATGGCACTCAACAATTAGCTGGCGGTGAGCATGCGTGGGACTTGATTACGAGGAAAGATCAGGCAGTTGCATCAGGATTGTATTTATTTACAGTAAAGAATAAAGATACAGGTGAAATGCAACGGGGTAAATTTTTAGTTATTAAATAATTCATTCATTTTCAATTCATTCACTTTAAAATAATGGAGGTATTTATGAAAATGCGATTACTTGTTTTTATTTTAATCGCTATTTGTATTTGTGGATTTCTTTCGACCACAAATGCGCAGAAGGTTATCACCATTCCACAACTGCAGTACACTTCAAGAGATTCGTTACTAAAACTGGATACACTTCAAAATGCTGCGAGTGCAATACGGCTTGATAAATCTTCCTATTGGCATGGTTCTGGAACAGCATACAATGACGATGCAAAAAATGATACGGTACAGGTGAAAGGCGTCGTAATTGTTGCACCGCGTACTCTTACGTACACACTTGCCAGATTCAATATTTATTTACAGGATAGTGCAGGGAATGTGTTTGGAGGCCTCAACGTTCTCACCGACGATACTTCAGCAACTGCCCAGGGGACGGGAATAACGGCTCTTGATACAGGAGACGTTGTAACTATTACCGGAAAACTAAAGGAATACAGTGCGAGCGGTCAAAATAACTCGCTTACGGAGATACTTTGCTATTCAAAGGGCTTTTATGAGAAAGTGACGCCTGTAAATGTTTCTAGTTCATGGAAGAACAACACAGGAGTGCGTCCCAAGCCTATAGAATTCGTGGGCTGTGATACTTTTGCTAGAGGATTGTTTCCAAAACCATCCAGTGGCGAACAATATGAGGGAATGTATGTACGTATCGATAGTGTGACGGTGACCGCCATTGATGCCGGTTACGGTAGTTTTACATTTATGGATTCAAGGGGAAATATGATGAAGATGTACGATGGTTCAAAATGGTATACCCTTCGTTCCCATGCAGCGACGAACTCGACATATACACCTCCTCCCGTTGGAACGGTTTTGAAATATATCCAAGGAGTGATTGTTGATCAAGCAAGAACTGGTACGTGTGGCGACTATTGTGTTATGCCGTTGTATCCAGGACCAAATGAACTTAAAGGGTCAACTTATCCCGGTGATATTGTTGTAAGTCAATATGGACCGGCAATTACGTCGCTTCGACGATTGCCATCTCCACCAAAGCCAACAGATATCGTAAATATAACATACAAATCTTATAATCCAGCCAATATTTCTCAAAATGCAGATAGTACATTCTTTAAATATAGAGTTGGAACGCAATCCAATGTGAGAAGCATTTTGCCTTGGCAGAGGGTGAAGATTAATTTCGTTGCTGGAGATACCGTTTATCACGCATCTATACCTGCACAAGCAGAAGGTTCACTGGTAAGTTATTATGTGGAATCATGGTTGGCGGGGGTTCAGAGTACATCACCGGATTCGTCGATTCCCTCTTTTTATGTCGTAAGAGCTGCTGGTCCGAATCTCTATGATGTTTGTTATTCACCATTTGCCAATGGTGCGTCGGGTTTTGCGTACGATACTGTTACAGTGAGTGGTGTTATTATTGCTGATACAACCGATATACAAGATATAGCTACACGAGGCGGACGAGCGAATTCTCCATTGTTATGGTTGCAGGCAGGAACGTCTATGTATAATGGTATCCAAATTTGGAGTCCCCTTGGAAAAATTATTGATACATTGAAACGTGGAGATAGCGTCTCTGTGCGTGGTTCAGTGTATGGAACTACCAATAGGATACAATTAGCGGTTACATCCATGCCGTACTTTAGACGTGGTGGCTCCGTTATTCCTGCGCCTAAAATGCAACAAGTGGCGAGTTCACCGTACTTCGACTATGATGTATTAAGTCCTATTGGGGCAACTATCTCTGGAACCTCCACCGCCTACGCATTTCAAGAATTTATGTCAATGCTTAATGAGGTTGATAATTGGTATGTCGTCCTTCGCAATGCGGATAATCAGTTAAACACTGCTATAAATAATTATGGAGAGTTCTTTATATCAAGTAGTACTACACCTAACTCCATTGGATCGTTTTACGGTGTTCGTGTGGATGATAATGGTGTGAACAATTATTACTGTGATACAAGCAGCATGTATATTTCAGGAGGGATTTATAGTTATAACACCACCCATCTTTTTACGGTCGGTATAAAAGGTAATCCGGCATATCTGATTCCATTGTATGCGAAGATTTCATACGTACGTGGCATATTAGATTATACAAACGGCAATTATAAATTAGAACCACGGAAGAATGATGACTTTGGTATTATCACGACTGAAGTCTTCAAAGAGCAGAACACTCTTCCAACAGGATTTAAACTAGAGCAAAATTATCCTAATCCATTTAATCCCACGACAACTATTCGCTATATGTTGCCTATGACGAGTAAGGTGACATTGAGAATATATAATATTCTGGGACAAGAAGTAGAATCATTATTTGATGGTCAAGCAACAGCGGGTGCATACGTCGTTCAGTTCAATGCATCACGACTCGCAAGTGGTGTATACTTCTATGAACTTAGAGCAGGTGATTTCCGGGATATTAAAAAAATGGTTCTATTGAAGTAATTGTTCAGGCGGAGAGGTGCTTGCTGCTCCTCTCCGCCGCTATTATTTGAGGACTCTCGTGAGATTTCAAACTGTTGCTATTCTCTTATTAATTTTAATGATTGGATGCTCAAAGCATTTTACCAATCAGCCATTGCCCAATCAGCCACCGGAGACTTTTCTGACGATACTCACAGATAGTACATTGCGGAGTACGACAAGCCAACAGCATCTTCATTGGTGGGGGGTTGACCCGGATGGTTTTGTTAAGGGGTATTACATTTCTTTCGATAGTCTTCACTGGACGTTCACAACAAGCAATGATAGTGTTATAGGATTAAAACTCACTACAAACGATACAACATATAAATTTTTTGTAGCCGCAGTTGATAATGAAGGATTAGTGGATCCGACACCAGCATCAATACATGATCCTATCCATAATACACCTCCAGTGGTATCATTTGTATTGCAATCGGATGTCCCTGATACTACTTATCCTGTCGCAACATTCCAGTGGATTGGTACGGACGTTGACGGAAACGAAACAATCGTCAATTACTATTATGCAATAGACGATACATTGAAACCTACTAGTTGGAAAACCATAGCGGGCACTATCAATAATGTTACGGTGGATTCATCTAATGGCCTTACAGAAGGCAATCATATTTTCTATCTAAAGGCGCGAGATGTTGCGGGAGCATATAGTAAAATTATTCGTATGCCAATTGATACAACAAAAACATGGTATGTAAAAAAACCCAAAGGTGATTTCCTCATCATCGATGACTATGGACTTACAGATCCAGCGGATGTATTTTATTCTCAGATTTTTGACACTTTGATGAATGGGAGATTAAAAGCGCAAGATGTATGGGATATAAAAACCGGATATTCCGGAAGCAGTAAGGGTACGTATGTACCACCGCTTATTGATCCCACATTTATAAAGACCATAGAACTATTCAAATATATTTTTTGGTATGCAGACAATAATCCGCAATTAGGTATTGCACAGGTAGCTCTTCCGGCATTTGAAAAGAACGGCGGTAAGGTTCTTTTTGCGACAGGTTTTCCTGACGGTTCTCTTGACCTAACTGGAATCGGGGATTTTGCTCCCATCGATAATGTTGAATCGAACTCATTCGCACTAAAGCTCTTCCCTGCAGATTCGATAGTAGCGGTTGATCCGAGCTATCCCAATCTCATCCGTGATTACGGTGCAATCTATACATTCCCTCGTGGATTGTTACCTAAAGTAAACGCCCGGATCATCTATCAAATGCTGCCATCTTCGCGTTGGAATCATGATACGACTATGATCGTTATGGGTGTGAAAGATGCTGATCAGGCAAGTTTTGTTATGATCTCTGCAATTTTGCACCGTTTTGGTGGTTTGCCACCAGGTGTACCAAACAATGTCCCTGCTATTCTCCGTAGAGTATTTCAAGGTGAATTTGGAGTGCAATGAGTTGAGGCAAATAAAAACAATATTATTGCTTCTCTGCTGCATAGGATTCATTGCTAATATGGTTTTCGGTGAAGGGAAAGGTGTCATAAAAGGCACAGTAAAGGATGCCAAAACCGGTGAGGGATTGCCGGTGGTGAATGTCAAAATAAAAGGGACATATTACGGTGCTGTAACTGATTTCGATGGTCATTACACTATTCCTAAAATTAATCCCGGTAGTTATACATTGGAATTCAGTCTTGTTGGCTATACACAAGTGCAACGTACTGACGTAAGAGTAGAAGCAGATAAGGAAAGTACTATCGATCAGGATATGCAGGAAACAGTTCTCTCTCTTGGTCAGGAAGTCGTTGTAGTTGGCGAAAAACCACTTGTAAATCTCGAAGAGACATCGAGTAAGCATTCCATATCGTCTGATGACTTAAGAGCGACTGCAGTAGTAGATGTGAAGGATGTTGTTGCGCAGCAGGTTGGAGTTGTGCAAACTGATAACGAAATACATATCCGTGGAGGAAGATCGAGCGAGAATGCATATCTCCTTGATGGAGTGTCCATTCAAGATCCGCTTGCAGGGACGGGGTTTGGTTTGCAATTAAGCACAGATGCAATAGAAGAAGTTCAGATTATTACAGGTGGTTATAATGCAGAATATGGACAAGCAACGTCTGGTGTAGTCAATGTATCTTTGAAAGAGGGCTCACAGGCTTACCATGGAAGCCTTTCCTATAAACGAGATCATCTTGGAAGAGTTGATGGTTCTTTGCATATCTTCAATCAAGATCTCGGCGAGTTTACATTAAGCGGACCGGAACCAGTTACCTCTTACTTATTACCGGTCTTAGGTGTTCACGATATTGGCACCGTGACCTTCTTTACAGATTTTAGTGCTAACCTTTCCGATGGAATATATGGAAAACGCGCAAACCAAATAAATTCTTCTATTTTCTATGGGACTCGATTTGCTCCGCGGGAAGAAAATAATTACTTCGGTTTGGTAAAGTTGACATGGAAAATATCACAAATGATGCGTATTTCGTATTCATACACTCGTTCTGTTTCGATCAACCAAAACACTCAAGAGTTACAAACAAATCTTGAATATGTTGAATCAAGCCCGGGATTCCAATATGCATTTGAAAATATTCTAGACAATGCTATGACATATACGCACGATAATCAAATGCACATGATTAGCCTTACGCAGACACTATCCAATTCCATGTTCTATGAATTGAAGTATTCGCATTATTATACTCACCTTCGTGCTGATGCCAATGGATTGAATTACACACAATATACAGAGCCATTAGACATCGTTACTTTCCCTGTATCTTACTATCCGCTGCCATTGCGCGATACGGTTAATGTTATTCCTGGTGACGGTTTGTATGACCTTGGAGATGGATTCACCTGGCATGATCATTATGTTATAGAAAATACTTTAAAATTTGATCTTACTAAGAATTTCTCGGAAAAAAATAAATTCAAGACAGGGTTTGACGTAACATTTCAAGAGATGCAAAATATCGATATCTATGAACCCTGGGTTGGTACACTTGGGCTCAATAATGATATTTACAAAGTCTTTCCTGCGTTTGGCGCCTTCTATGCACAGGACAATATTACGTATGGCGGTATGATTCTTAATGCGGGATTGCGTTTCGATTATTGGTTTCCCGGACAATATGTGGATAATGCAGTAAAAGACACGAATGTGATCACTATCCCGGATCAGATTCGACAAGATTACGAAAATTCGACCTATTCATTTTTAGGACATCGCTGGAAAGGAAGAATTAGTCCGCGGATTGGTATTTCACATCCGATATCAGATAATCAAATGCTTTTTTTCTCGTACGGTCAGTTTTCAAAGCGGCCTAAACCGCAATTTGTCTATGCAAAATTGAGTCCCTCCGCAGCGCAATCGAGTTTCCAGGAATTTGGTAATCCAGATCTTAATCCCGAAACAACAGTAGCTTACGAATTAGGTGTACAAACCCAATTTTCAAATAACGACGTTCTATCAGTTACTGCCTACTACAAAGATATATTTGATTATGTGACGACAGAGGCTGCGAAAGTGACCAGCGCACGCTTATCAGGCAGCAGTTTTTACACTTATGTCAATCAAGATTATGCTACATCTCGCGGTATTGAGGCCGAGTATCAAAAGCGAATAGGAAAATGGTTCCTCGGCATACTTTCAGGGTCTTATTCCGTAACGACGGGGAAAAGTTCCACTCCAGATGAAGCGGTTCTGGTGGCGCGCGGAGTAGATTATGAAACGATTAAAGAAAATTATATGGAGTGGGATCGTCCATTCCAATTTAATCTTACAACGACGTTCAACGTAGTGAAAGATGAACCGTTGTTCGGCTTCGGCCGTGGTATTTTGGATAATTATTCGTTCTATATACATGCATTCTACGAATCGGGAAAACGTTATACGCCGTATATTTATTCCGGAGTTGCTGCAAATGGTCAACCGGAATATTATGAGGATCTGAACAACCTGTTAGGTGATGTTGGTCAGGATTGGTTTTGGATAGATGTAAATTTTGAAAAAACCTTTAAACTTATAGGACTAGATTTTACTTTTTCTGTACAGGTGAAGAACATTCTCGATACTAAAAATTCTGCCATCATTAATCCGGTGACTGGTAAGGCATATGAGTATGGCGACGATACTCCTTATGGTAAAAGCTGGAATAATCCGTTATATCCGCAACTTCAGGCGCCTATTACTCCGTATCCTTATGATCCTTCCCGATATCTTGCCGGACGCAATGTGCTTTTTGGACTAAGCATGAAGTTCTAAGAATGAAGAAATCAATTCTCTCTATAGTTTGTGGGTTTTGTATTGTTAGCGCAGCGACAGTGAACGCACAATTACTTCCCGTGTTAGGCGCTCAACGCGCTGGGACGGCGACTGCTGAATTTCTCAAAATCGGTGTTGGTGCTCGTGCCACTGCGATGGGAGAATCATTTGTAGCTGTCGCAAACGATGCATCAGCTCTCTATTGGAATCCTGCCGGTATAACACAATTCCAAACGAACGAAGTCTATTTTGCTCATACCGAATGGTTTATGGATATCAAGCATGAATTTCTTGGAGCAGTATATCATCTCTCTTCTGCAGATGCTATCGGGTTGTCGGTAATCTCCTTGCATATGGATGACATGCCGGTTACGACAGAATTTGCACCATTCGGTAATGGCAATTATTTCACATTTGGTGATGTTGCCTTTGGCTTAAGCTATAGTCGAAAGTTAACTTCTCAATTTAGCTTTGGTGGTACTATACGCTATATTGACGAGACTATGGATGTATTGAAAATGCGCAGTGTCATGATAGATTTTGGGACATACTATTGGACAGGACTTGGTACATCAAGGTTCTCTGCAGTGGTGACGAATTTTGGAAATCGAATGTCGCCAAGCGGCTCTTTGACTCTCAATAGCGGTCAGATAGTGAATCAATTTCAAGAATTTTCTCCGCCAACAATATTTAAATTTGGATTTGCGTTTGAGCCGATTATGGATGATAAAAATATGCTAACCACATCGATTCAACTCAACCACCCAAATGATAATTCTGAAAATATTTGCTTAGGTGCTGAGTATAACTTGCTAAAAACATTTTTTCTGCGCGCCGGATACAAACTGAATGTTGAGGAACAGTCCTTCTCTTATGGTGCAGGCGTTGCCACATCAATAGAAGGTGTTAACATTAACTTTGATTACGGATATGCAGCATTTACAGATCTTGGCGGAGTACACCGTATTTCCATAATTGTGAAGATATGAAAATAATATTTTCCATTGGTATTATTACTATTGTTTTATCTCTTGTTGCATGTCAGGTAGACAAGTATCCTGTCGAAAGTCTCCCTCAATCCCAAGCCAATACAAGTGTAATCTCAGAGACAACTTATGTCCAACAGAAACCTGATTGGGATTGGCAGGGCTTTAATAAGCCACAAGGTATCATTGTAGGTAATGAACCGTTTATTTATGTGGCTGATACTTATAATGATCGGATCGTGATGATGGATATCGCAGGTCGAGTCATTGGCTATTCGCAATTTATAAATCGACCTGTTGCACTTGCGCAAGATAGACGACTCCAATTGCTTGTCTGTGCCAGCTTCGACACTCTACTATCTGGCCACATTGCACCAACGACATTTGGTGCACTCTATCGGTTGAATTTGCCAGCGGTGAATCATTCCATCTCTATGGCGACACCGAATCGAGTATTCTTTGAACCATCCGATTCTACAAGACGTTATACAGCGGTTGCAACACTCTATAATGATCAATACTATGTTGCTCGTACCGGCCCTAAAAATGATCTTACATTGATTGACCGAGATGATGCAATTATCCTATTCTCGAAAAACGACGGTCTTATCACCCCGGTTACGACAGGTTTTTCTCCAGATGGGACTGGTTTACTCTCGATTCACTACGCAACATGTCTTGCTACATTGCCTTCTGGGACTAATCAAGACTTTATCTTTGGACAAGTCGAAGTGCCGGGTGGAGTTATTCCTCTTATAAAAGTGCAGTGGATTCAACTAACTGTGCAAGGACAAACAGAGGGCTATGCTTCTAAATATGCCAGCATTGATCCCGACGTCGGCATAACACAGATCAATAAATTTATGCAACCGAGAGGTGTGGCGGTTGATCCCTCAAATAATCTGTTTGTGGTCGATTCCGGTACTGACAGTCTTTACAGATTTAACACTCGAGGGATAGAACAATATTCTTTCGGTGGACACAACGACAAATACGGAAGAAACTTGGTTGAACCCTACGGTGTCGCTTGGTATAATTATACGATCTATATTGTAGATAGGGGGAGTAACAGGATCTGCAGGTTTAAACTTTCTACTGATTTGGAATAAAACAAAGTATAATTTACATAACTAAGACGTCAATATGATGCCTTTGTTATGTACGCGGGATTTAATAAAAAGGCAAATATAAGAAGGATCTTATTTTATATCCGTGAAAATCAGGTTTAAAACTGTTCTTCGCTGTTTCAAGATTACAGCATCAGCTCTACCGGCTTCACTATCAGAATTTTATGCTCAAGAACAATCGGTCCTTTCTTTACAACCGGCCTTTTTACGATGGAGCCAATCGCGTGTATTGCACCTTCCGGCGTAATGAATATAGACAGCTTGCCTTTCAAGCGAGCGTTTATTAATTTCATTTATATAATTATTTAACACACCTGATGCCTCGATTTAAAGTAGACGAAATACGCAATAGATTTGCCAACGGCAAAGATTTTAATGAAATCTTCGATGCCTTTGAAGATGCGCTGATCCAAGGTATTCAAGATGTCGAACTTTATCGGCTACTCTTCTGGAACTCTGCACTCTGTCCCGATGAATTGTGCCTCTTTGGTGAAAAACTTGCCAAGGAATTTCCAAATCTTGCTTATGAGACATATATGTGGTTGGCAAGTGTGTTCGAGGCAACATATTCCTTGTCTGATAACTTTGAACTGGCTATGCAATACTATCGTAAAGCGGCAGCGGTGAAGCCGCAAGAAGTTCAGCCATATCTTGATGCCGCCGACTGTCATGATCCGGAACTTAACATTCCGCCATTATATTGGCTTGTAGAGTTTTTAAAGTTAGGCATCAATCTTGTAAAAGATAAGAAAACGCTTCTACATAGATTGTCGTATCTCTACCAGATGCATGGAGATCAGAAGCAGTCAGATTTTTACAGAACTCTCGCTGATGATCTCGGACGCAATCAAAACTAATACAACTAATCACCGTTCGCACGCACTACGCGGATTCATTCTCTTGATGATTGCCGTACTTTTCTGGGGAAGTTCGGCGCCGATAGGAAAATATCTCATTGTAACGCGCTTTGATACACTTATCTTAGCCCAGACACGTACATCGCTGACCTTCATACTTTTTCTTTTCTTTTTTCTTCTTACGGATCGAAGTATATTTAAAATTGATTTTAAGGATTTTTGGAAATTTGGAATATTAGGTGTGGTAGGCATTTCAATGACAAATTATACTTATTATTTCACTGCGAAGGAATCATCGGTAGCAACGGCAATCCTTGTCCAATACACTGCGCCGGTTTGGGTTGTGCTGTATTCAGTGTTTGTAATTAAGGAGGATAAGCTTGATCGCATTACATTCATCTCGCTCGTCCTCGGGTTGATCGGCTGTTTCTTTGCAGTGACTGCCGGGTCTTTTCAAAGCTTAAATTTGAAAGGGTTGGCAATTATCACCGGGCCGACGTCGGCGTTCACATTTGCATATCAGATTGTTGCAACGAAGCAATTGCTGAAACGTTATTCCGTTTGGACAATATTAGTTTATATATTTGGCTTCTCTACTGTTTTCTGGCTGTGCATAAATCCACCTTGGGCTATTCTTGCGAAGAATTACATATACAGTGATTGGGAAATATTCTGGATGTTTGCTATTATATCTATCCTTATACCTCAGACAGCATTCGCATCTGGATTAAAATTGCTGAATGCATCGACTGTCGGAATTGTAAGTATTCTGGAGCCGGTAATTGCAATTATTGCCGCATTTCTAATTCTTGGTGAATCTCTTGGCGTTATACAAATATTCGGTGCGGTGTTGGTAGTAGCAGCAATTGGATTATTACAAGCGCATCCAATGTTAATGAAGAAAAATGATGGGGAACTGCCTATAACTTAGGCAAATGTAAAATGAGAACAGAGCGTCGTTTGAATCGTTTAGAGCAGGTGTTGCGGCATCGTCAACCAGATATAACAGTAGTAATGGAAAATATTCATGATCCGCATAATGTCAGTGCGGTGCTTCGTTCATGCGATGCAGCTGGAGTGATGGAAGTACAATTAATCTATACGGAAACGGATTTTCCAAATATTGGCAAAAAAAGCTCGGCAAGCGCAAAAAAATGGGTCGAACTGCGGCAATTCAAGAATGTGAAAGATTGTTATAAAAAGCTGCATGAGGAAGGTTTTACGATTTTTGCAACTCACCTGGAAGAAGAAGCCAAGTCATTGTTCGAAATCAATATGACGAAAAAAGTAGCGATTGTTGTGGGGAATGAACATAAAGGAGTATCATTGGAAGCGGCGCAGAATGCAGATGGTATTCTCCAGATTCCAATGTTTGGAATGATTCAAAGTTTGAATGTCTCTGTTGCAACAGCAGTCATTCTCTTTGAAGCCGTCCGCCAGAGAATTGCCTCTGGACAGTATAATGAATCAAAGTACTCAAAAACAGAATTAGCGAAGCTCCTAAGGATTTGGGCTATGAAACAATGAGCAACGCATTACTAACGACAAACAAATGAACATTCGCCCAGATATTGCAGAATTTATTGTCAAACTTGAGGTATTCGGTAAAAGAAAACTTAACTATCCTTTGGAGGTTTCAGAATTACTTCAGACCGCTGTTCAGAATGGATTGATAAGTGAATTTGAAGAATTGATCTTTCAAGCGAAGTTTTTGACGCGGACTCAGGATGTAATGAAACAAATCGGTAATGAAGCGCAAGGCTTCGAAAAGCTTTCAATGGAATTTCATTCGGGTGTAGAAAAATCAATCAATTTGTTGAAAATACTTGTTGGAAAAGTACCAACAGATATTTCGCAGAAATATTTAGACACTTTCTGTGCAATGGAAACCGAAAGCTTTGCTCATTTGATGAAGTTGCACTCTGATTTGAGTTGGATAAAGAATTGGCAAATAGACGGGAAACTACTCCCTTATGAGACAAAATCATTAAAAATAAATGCTATTCACGAAAATGCAAATCAGAAAACAATAAGAAATAATGGGAATAACAAATCGATAAAATCACTTTCTCGAATTCAACGAAGTGCGATAATTACTGCGATCCTATTAGTATTATTTCTTCTTATTGATCCACCAGTAACAATTCTCGGTTGGATACTTTCATTAGGGATTGCGGCATTGCTTGCATATATTGTCATCCAGATATTATTCTTAACTAAAAAATAAAACTCTCATTGAATAGAATCCGAATGAAATATAAATTTTCTTTATTAATATTTATCGTCTTATTATTCACAACTCAATTGTTTTCTGCGGCTCCGACGGTGAAACTGGGAATTGATGTGTTGCGCGAACGCGGTTTTGATATCCTAAAAGGCAAACGAGTCGGTCTAATTACTAATGCTACTGGAATTACTTCCGATTTGCAAAGCACAGTTGATGTATTGTTCAATTATCCCGGGGTGAAACTTGTTGCGCTCTTCAGCCCGGAGCATGGTGTGCGCGGTGATGGAGATGCAGGGAAAGAAATAAACGGCTTCAACGATGTAAGAACAGGATTACCGGTGTATTCTCTCTATGGTAAAACGCGAAAGCCGACAAAGGAAATGCTGCAAGGTATTGATGTGCTTGTGTATGATATCCAGGATATTGGAGTGCGTTCGTACACTTACATCTCAACAATGGGATTGGCGATGGAAGCTGCAGCTGAAAATGGAATTAGGTTTATTGTTCTTGATCGACCGGATCCATTGACCGGCGAGCGAGTGGAAGGCGCGATGTTAGATCCAAAATTTAAATCGTTTATAGGCGAGTATCCAATTCCTTATGTCTATGGAATGACTGCGGGTGAATTAGCGCAGATGATAAATGGAGAACAATGGCTTGATAACGGCGGTTTATCTCGTGAAGCAAGTAAATGCGATTTAACTGTCGTGGCGATGAAAGGGTGGAAACGATCTATGTGGTGGGATGAAACCGGCTTAACTTGGGTTCCGACATCCCCGCATATTCCGCATTCATTTACTACGATCTTTGCCGTACTCACAGGGCTTCTGGGGGAACTCGGTACAGCAAATCAAGGTGTCGGGTATACGCTGCCGTTTGAATTGGTCGGTGCCCCATGGATCGACGGGTATGCTCTTGCTCGCTATCTGAACAATCTCAATTTGCCCGGTGTACAGTTCCGTCCAATTTCGTATATCCCATTCTATAAAGATACAACAGGGCTTCGGTACAAAGGCGTGCAGATACACATCATCGATCGGGCGACACTAAATATGACTCAAGTGCAGATTGCAATTCTTGAAGCTCTGCTTCATCTTTTTCCGGATAATAATATTTTTGATCGCGCCAAACCGGATAGAATCAATTCATTTGATAAAGCTGTTGGAACGGATGATATCCGTCGCTCACTTCAGAATAGAACTTCAGTTGAAGAAATCCTTCATAAGATCGATCAGTTACGAGCACAATTTATGGCAAAACGGGAGAAATATCTTTTATATAAATAACTAAAAGTGCTATTAGAATATTAATATTACTTGTTTGAGTTATTGTTAGCGGAAAAATTCCTTTCAAGCCATTGCATTTCGAGCAAGGCTTTCATATTTTAAGAATGAATTCAATATGAACACTCAGATAAATATGAGTCCATGGAGCAAATTGAAACAGGTCGTTCAGACCTGAAAGCCCAAGTTTGTTTTCTTCCCCCGCTTTCTACGGAATACGAGTCCCCCGCACCATCTTCAAAATTAAATCATCACTGGCATCGGCTTAAAGGAAATGTTTTCAAAGACATTATCGATAGAAGGAGTGTGTGTTGTTTTTAACAATTGCGAAATTAATTATTCTATTTCCTATTTCATTAGTACTATCATTATTAGCATTGGTATGTATCCCATTTGATAGGAAAGGAGATTTCTTTCGTTGGTGTCCTTGGATGTGGTCAAAATGCATTCTATGGACTTTTGGCATTAAAGTTAACGTGAAGGGGATTGAAAATATTGATTCCAATCAGCCTTACATTTTCGTATCGAACCATGCCAGCATGGCTGATATCCCAACTGTAATGGTGGCTTTAAATGGCAAAGTGAATATTGTATTTAAGAAAGAATTAACTTGGGTGCCTATATGGGGCTGGGCGTTGCGCTATGGACATTTTATTATGATTGATCGCTCAAATCCACGGGATGCACTGGCAAGTATCGAACGGGCGGTGCAAACTATTCGCGGCGGTCAATCGGTTATCTTGTTTCCGGAGGGAACACGGACAAGAAATGGCAGACTGCAACCATTCAAGCGCGGAGCATTCACGTTGGCGGCGAAATCGGGAGTTCCAGTAGTGCCGATGACTATCAATAATACTTTTGGAATTATGCCGAAAGGGTCTTTCAACGTTAAACGGGCGGATATTTCAGTTTTATTGGAAAAACCAATTTCTACTGACAAACTTGAAAACAAAGCCGATGAATTGGAATTGATGGACCAAGTACATAAAGCAATCGAAAAAAATTATATTGATCAATCATGAGATGATATATGGCAGTAACGATAAAGGATGTTGAACACATAGCTAAACTTGCGAATTTGGAATTCACCGATGCAGAGAAGGAAAAGTTCACGCATCAGATGAACCAAATCTTGGCATACATGGAAAAATTAAACTCTTTAGACACAAGCAATGTTGAACCGCTTTCGCATGTTATCGAACTCAGCAATGTGTTCCGTGTGGATGAGGTGAAACCCGGCGTATCAACTGAGGATGCTTTGAAGAATGCCCCGGCAAAGAATGAACAGTTTTTCAAAGTACCTAAAGTAATTAGCGAGAAATCCTGATGGCCGCTAAACCAATTATTGTTGGAGTGATTCCGTCACGTTATGCATCACACCGCTTGCCGGCAAAGCCATTAGTTGATTTATGCGGCAAACCAATGGTGCAGCGAGTATATGAGCAGGCAAAGAAATCACAGCTGCTTGATCGTGTAGTCGTCGCGACAGATGATGTTCGCATCGAAGAAGCTGTGCGTCAATTTGGCGGAGATGTAATGCTTACATCCCAGGAGATAGCAAGCGGAAGTGACCGCGTTGCAGCAGTTGCATTGCACATGCCAGGGGATATCTTTGTCAATATTCAAGGTGATGAACCATTGATTGCGCCGGAGATGATCGATCAAGGAGTTCGACTTCTTCTTGACGACACATCAGTTCCGGTTGGAACATTAGTAAAACAAATTTCTTCACAAGAAGAATTATTTAATCCGAATGTGGTAAAAGTCGTGCTGAGTTATGGCGGATATGCCATATATTTCTCTCGTTCAACTGTCCCTTATTTGCGTGGTGAATCTGACGAGAAGCGATGGCTTGAACGGCATACATTTTATAAACATATCGGGTTGTATGTTTTTCGACGGAAGTTTCTAATTCATTATGTGCAACTGCCGGTTTCTAATTTGGAAAAAGCGGAAAAATTAGAGCAGCTGCGGATTCTTGAAGCAGGGTATAAAATTAAAGCAGGTATAACGACATACGATAGTATTCCAATTGATACACCGGAAGATGTTGCTCGTGTAGTTGCGATACTACGACAAACATCGTCGGATATTTAAACGAGAGACCAATGGCAAGAAACAATGTGAAATATATTTTTGTAACAGGCGGCGTCGTTTCATCGCTTGGCAAAGGAATCGCTGCTTCCTCACTGGGGATGCTGCTCAAAGCCCGTGGATTGCGCGTGACAATTCAGAAATTCGATCCGTATATCAACGTTGATCCGGGAACAATGAATCCATTTCAACATGGTGAAGTATATGTAACGGAAGATGGGGCTGAAACTGATTTGGATCTCGGTCACTATGAGCGGTTTCTCAATGAGAATATGACTCGTCAAAATAACACGACAACAGGTCAAGTTTATTACGAAGTGATTTCACGAGAGAGACGCGGCGATTATCTTGGTGCAACCGTACAGGTGATTCCGCATATCACGGATGAGATTAAAAAACGCTTATGGAATCTTGCCAAGACCGGCAAATATGATGTAATTATTGTAGAAATAGGAGGAACTGTTGGTGATATTGAAGGATTGCCGTTCCTTGAGGCTATTCGTCAATTTAAACACGATGTTGGACGGCGTAACGCAATTAATATTCATTTAACATTGATTCCATATATTAAAGCAGCAGGTGAAATAAAAACCAAGCCTACACAACACAGTGTGAAGACACTTCTCGAAATCGGATTACAGCCGGATATCCTTATTTGCCGTACGGAGAAACCGTTATCAAAAGAATTAAGGGAAAAGATTGCTCTGTTCTGCAATGTAGAGACTCGCTCTGTGATTGAAGGGCGAGATGTTCAGTCTATTTATGAAGTTCCGCTTATGTATGAGAAGGAAAACCTTCCGGGAATTGCTATTGAAAAATTAAATATCAAATGCGGCAAACCTAATTTAAAGCAATGGCTTCGCTTCGTCAATAAAGTAAAAAATCCTGCAGGCAAAGTGCGTATCGCCGTTTGCGGGAAGTATATTGAATTAAAAGATGCCTATAAAAGCATCTCTGAAGCGTTTGTTCATGCGGGCGCGGAGAATGATGTGGAAGTTCAACTTGATTGGATTCGAGCGGAAGATGTGGAAGATTATGGCGCTGAAAAATATTTGAAAGGTGCTTCAGGATTACTGGTTCCTTGGGGGTTTGGCAATCGCGGAATTGAAGGGAAAATTGATGCCATCAGATTTGCGCGAGAAAATAAGATTCCGTTCTTCGGAATTTGTCTTGGCTTGCAGTGTGCTGTCATAGAATTTGCACGGAACATATGCGGGATGAAAGATGCAAACAGCACTGAATTCAGAAAGACGAAGCATAATGTGATCGATATGATGCTGGAACAAAAATCAGTACGGAACTTAGGCGGCACGATGCGTCTTGGGGCGTATCCGTGCACAATTCAAAAAGGATCAAATGCATACGCCGCTTACCGGAAGGAGTTGGTAACGGAAAGACATCGGCATCGGTTTGAAGTGAACAATAAATTTAGGAGGAGGCTTACGGATGGCGGCATGATATTTAGCGGAATGTACATTAATAACGATTTAGTGGAAATTATTGAATTGCCAGACCATCCGTGGTTTGTTGCAGTCCAATTTCATCCGGAATTAAAATCTCGTCCTGTTGCACCGCATCCATTGTTTGTCGGTTTCGTTAAAGCAGTGAAAGAGAATGGTAAGAATCCACAGTCGAGATTAAATCATAAGAGTAACAGTTAGGTTCTCAAAAAATCTGCAAGAATAACATATAAAAAAATGTTGCAGATGTATCCTCAGGGAAATTTTAAACAAGTTGCCGAGAAAAAACTCGCGCTCCTGAAGTAAGGGAGAAAACTCAGGAGCGGAATTGATGTTTCAATAGATGACGCCTCCACCGAACATAATCGTGCAGAGACATAAGCTAAATTTATTTTGTTATAATCATCTTAGGTGTAGCACCTTCATTGTCCGCAACGAGTCGGGCGAAAATATATGCCCTGATAACAATTTCTGTCCGCTTGTTGTGTTGCTGCTCCATTCTACCCTATTATCACCAACTGGTTGATATTGGTTAACAAGACGATTCACTTTATTAATCGTTACACCCAAACTGTTTGCTTGACTATAAGCGACCATCCAATGCGATTCGACAGTACGATCGCCATGTTCAAGTTCACCTAATACAACATCGGACGAAGTGTGCAAAATGAATTGCATACCAGCAACCGCTTCGGAATTGGTAAGTTGAACTTCGGGAGTATTTATTGCAGTTCGCAACACAGCAAGATTATTGACGGCGTATGCTGTTGCCGCTGAGATTAGCAGGCATATTAAAATTTACTGGAATCTTTTTCTCATCTTCAGCTTAGTTAACCGTTATTCAATTTCTAATATAGAAGTTCACTCAATGTGCCAGTCGAAGAAAGGTCACTCTTTGAAAAGAAAAAACGAGAAAACGCCTAATAAGTAAGAGGAAAACGAAATAAGCGCAAATTCCCATAAAGGAAATAAATAATCTTCACTTTATAAGCTCTACAAAGTTTCTATATTTCTGGAATTCAAAAATGGCTAATCGGTTGATTTTTCACAATAAAGCAACGAACTGAAAGACACAAAAATTCGTTGCTTTGGTATAGTTTAGAAAAATATTGTTTATAAAATCTATTTCTCTTTTCTAATGCGTGGTTTCGATGTCCGCGGCTTACGAGTTCGTACGTGTGCTCGCAATAGCGGCGGTTCTTGTTTGAACGGCTCTTCCAGAATTTTAACAGATGGCGGTGAAATAATAGAAGATTCAGCAGCTAAAAGCACTCTTTGATGCTCAATACGCTTCATTTGTAACAATTCTTTTCTAATGCGAATAGATGAAAATAGAAAAACGATATTCATTATACCAAGCAATGCCACGAGCGTGTAAAGCCAAATGAAATGAATAGTGCTCTCTGCGGACAATTTACGAGCTTGTAGTTGAAGCGTATCTAATTTCTTAATGATATTGGCATTTAACTGACTATTGGCTTGTGCAATTCCTTCGCTACTAGTACCGAGACTGTCTTCGTGATAAGGAGAGATGACATAGACCGGAATGGGCGGTTCTTTCACGTTGGAATTATCCTGAGCAAAGATTTTACAAAAATAAATGCCGCTTAAAGTGGTAACACATATTATTATTGATATAATGGATTTGAAATTCGTTTTCATAGCAGATTCCTCTTAACTTAACAAATACTGAGATTAAGTTAGGAAGACACTATGTCAAATGCAAACAGAAAGTAATACTAACGTTCCCCATTTTATTAGCTGCTAAATTTGAATTTTATTTGCTCTTTGGCTATCTTTCTTCAGTATTTTATGCAGACTTATTATATTAATACGAAATAAACCACACCGTGACCCTGAATTCACAGCCGCCTATTCAATATATTAAGGGTGTTGGACCGAAACGCGCGGAGGCATTGGCGAAACTCGGCATCCATAACATAAAAGATCTCTTCTCGTATTTTCCTCGCGGTTATCTGGATCGTAGTCAAATTGTACGTATTGCCGATTTGAAAAGCTATATCGGAAAAGGCGAGGCCGTTACAATTTTCGCTGAAGTGTATCGGCAAGAAGCGAGGCGTACCCGACGCAATAACAAACTAATGTTTATGCTTACAGTGAAAGATGAAAGCGGATTTTTAACATGTGTCTGGTTTGAAGGATTTTATTGGCTGAAAGATGCATTTGAAGTTAGCGAGTTACTTGCGTTTTCTTCCATTCCAACTCTTGATAAACTCGGTCGTCCGCAATTCCTTCATCCGCAATTTGATAGATTGAAAAGTGTTGAAGAAGATGAACCGGATTGGGGCAAATTATTCAATACTGGCGGTATCATTCCAAAATATAGCTCTAATGCTGAACTCGAAAAAGTAGGACTCGACAGTCGCGGTTTTCGGCGTATCATTCGCAACGCACTAGATCATCATTCTATTGTAATTAAGGAGACTATATCGTCTGATATTTTACTTCGTCAATCTCTCTGCGACGAACAATCGGCAATCCATTCCATTCATTTTCCGGAAAACTTTCAGATGTTAGAAACAGCGCGGCGACGGCTCAAGTTCGACGAATTATTCTTTCTCCAATTAATGCTGGCATTACGCAAGCGCGGAGCACAGAAGCAATTACGCGGATTGACATATAATGTTGAAAGTACGCTCGCACGCCAGCTTGTAGATTCTCTTCAGTTTGAATTAACAATTGCGCAAAAGCGCGTACTTCGAGAAATTGTTGATGATTTAAAATCTCCCTGCCCGATGAATCGGCTTATGCAAGGCGATGTTGGAAGTGGAAAAACAATAGTAGCGCTTTGCACGGCACTTATTGCTGTTGAAAATGGCTTGCAGGTTGCATTTATGGTGCCGACAGAAATTCTTGCTGAACAGCATTATCAAACTCTTAAATCGGTTCTAAAAGATCTGACAGTGAATGTACGCATGCTTATTGGCAATCAACGGAAGAAATTACGAGAAGATATTCTAGAAGACATCCGTAATGGAAGTGCAAATATCGTGGTTGGCACACACGCATTAGTTGAGGAAAAAGTTGAATTTGCAAAGCTTGGTCTTGTTATTGTAGATGAACAGCATCGATTCGGCGTGATGCAGCGTGCGGCTTTACGCGGAAAAGGCATTAATCCTGATGTCCTCGTGATGACTGCAACACCTATTCCACGCACACTTGCAATGACATTATATGGCGATCTTGAAGTATCAATAATTGACGAATTGCCTTCAAACCGAAAATCTATTCGTACGGCAATTCGTACTGAATCTCAAAAACATAAAGTTTATCAGTTTGTCAAGGATGAGATTGATCAAAATAGGCAGGCATATATTGTTTTTCCTCTCATCGAAGAATCAGAAAAGATGGATCTTAAAGCTGCAACCAGAGAGTATGAATATCTGCAAAAAAGTGTTTTTCAAAACTATAGACTCGGTCTATTACATGGCAGGCTGAAGCCAGAGATGAAAGATGAAGTGATGCAGAAATTCAAAAAAGGTGAAATTCAGGTTCTCGTTTCGACAACGGTTATCGAAGTTGGTATTGACATTCCGAATGCAACTGTTATGATTATTGAAAACGCGGAGCGTTTCGGACTATCGCAGCTGCATCAACTGCGGGGTCGTGTAGGACGCGGAGCCGATCAATCATATTGTATTCTTATTGCAAACTACGGTTGGTTCGATGCACATACAAAAGGATTGGAAACGCCGGAATTACATGACCAGAAAGAACACGCGCGCGAGCGTTTAGAGACAATGGTGCAAACATCAGATGGATTCAAAATAGCAGAAGTGGATTTAAGATTACGGGGACCAGGGGAATTCTTTGGCACACGACAAAGTGGATTGCCGGCACTTCGCATCGCAAACCTTGTTGAGGATATGAACTTGCTCAATCTGGCACGTAAAGAAGCTTTCGACCTTATTAAGAATGATCCGCATCTTCGTCAGAAGTCGAATGAATGCATTCGAAAACATTATGAAGAAGAGTTTAGAGAAATTCTTGAATTGGGAAAGATCGGATAAAACGGAAACAGAAAACAAACAACTACTAACAATATTTATTCTTTATCATTTTCCATTCTTGTATCTTAAATCTAAAATCTCAAGCACAAAATCCTAAGTTGTCTCTCCTTGTCATACTCAAACATCGCGAACATTTCTTCGACAAAACGACTGAAAAAACTTGACAACAAGATAGAAAGGATTATATTAGTATCAACATTTGTTGTTCATTGAAACAGCAAAGTTGATTAGTTCAACAAGTGAAAGGTTGATCTTACCGCTTGCTACAGCGACTGAACGTAGCTCTCGTCTACAACGTGAAGAAAGAAATTGTAGAAGAAGTTTCGAGTGGCGATGGTGATCCGGATAAATGCACCGGAGAAGAAAAATCCGTTGCAGTAAAAACAGAACTTCATAAGACGAAAGCTGACACATACGCAGAATGGGACACGGAAGAAACTATCCTCGCCGTGAAAGCCGCGCTCGAATTGCATCACGATGTTACCCTTATCGAAGCAAACGAGGAATCCTATCAAACACTTCTTCAAGCGAAACCTGACATAGTTTTTAATATTGCTGAAGGGTTGCAAGGACCATCGAGAGAAGCACAAATTCCGGCAATCCTCGAGATGCTTGGCATACCATACACTGGTTCTGATTCGCTCACACTTGGAATTTGTCTCGATAAGTCACGAGCGAAAGAAATTCTCTCATATTATAAAATTCAAACTCCGTCGTTCGTTGTCGTTGACGCTCTTCATCAATTATCGAAATTAAATATCTCTCTGCCTTGCATTGTGAAGCCATTGCATGAAGGATCGAGCAAAGGAATCTACAATGCATCAATCGTTCGCTCAGAAGAAGAACTCCATATACAAATCAAACGAGTAATTGAGGAGTATAATGAACCCGCGTTAGTAGAAAAGTTCTTATCAGGACGCGAATTCACAGTAGCAGTTCTTGGTAATGGCTCCGATCTTCGTGTATTACCGATTGTAGAAATACGCTTCGATTCATTGCCAGATGGCGTCAATCCTATTTATTCATATGAGGCGAAATGGATTTGGGATACACTTGAGAATCCAATTGACGTACATGAATGTCCGGCTAAGGTTTCTCAAAGACTTCAGAGAGAAATTGAAACTGTATGTTGCGATACTTATCGAGTACTACATTGTCGAGACTGGTGTCGAATTGACATAAGGTTAGATGAACAAGGGCGTCCAAACGTGCTGGAATTGAACCCTTTACCTGGAATATTGCCAAATCCCGAAGAACATTCTTGCTTCCCACAAGCTGCCAGAGCGGCAGGCATGGATTACGACACGATGATTAATGCTGTGTTAAATGCAGGAATCAAACGATATAATTTATGTTGATTAAATAGATGATGCTCAAAATGGCACATATTGCAGTAGTTTTTAATGAACCAACCATTGCAACAGAAAAAGGACGAATGTTCATATCTGCGGAAGGACAGGTTGGAGCCCTTGCATCTCATTCAGAAATAATTGCTAAT
The DNA here is from genome assembly GCA_963727825.1 of Ignavibacteriota bacterium. Taxonomy (GTDB): domain Bacteria; phylum Bacteroidota; class Ignavibacteria; order UBA10030; family UBA10030; genus Fen-1298. The sequence goes on from CAVSHO010000007.1 coordinate 291,294, forward strand.
ATGCCGGGTCATTTAGTTGACATGTCGGAAGTTGGTGTAATCGAAGAGCGTGAACAAGTTGAAAAAGCGCTACAACGCAAAGGATATCATACTTCACTATTTAATATTGATGGCGACATCAAACGTCTTATCAGTTTTATAGAAGTACAAAGGCCTGACATTATATTCAATTTGTGTGAATCGTTGATGGGTGAATCGCTCCACGAGATGCACGTTGCCGGCATATATGAATTGATGAATATTCCTTACACAGGTGCCGCGACACTTGCATTAGGAACATGTTTGAACAAAGTCCGCACTAAGGAAATTCTTCGATCACACGGGATACCAACCGCGCGGCACATCATTTCCACTAATGTTGAGACTTGCCATATTAACGACGCACGTTTGCGTTTTCCATTTATTGTTAAACCGATACATGAAGATGCGAGCATTGGTATAGAGAATTCATCTGTGGTTTATGATATCCAATCACTTCAGAAGCAGGTTGCTTACATTTTAAAAACTTTTAACGAGCCGGCATTAGTGGAAGAGTATATTGAAGGAAGAGAATTAAATGTTGCCATTATCGGCAACGAGCAGCCGACAATATTGCCGATTTCTGAAATTGATTTTTCGAAATTGCCGTCTGGTTATCCGAAGATTGTTACATACAATGCAAAATGGGTTGAGGGCACACCGGAATATGACGGTACTGTCGGAACATGCCCTGCACAACTTGAGCCCATTGTAGAACAACTCGTGAAAGAAATTGCAATGCGTGCGTATCAATTAATGGAAATTCGAGATTACGCGCGTGTAGATATCCGGCTTGATGCAAAAAATACTCCCTATGTTTTGGAGGTGAATCCCAATCCGGATATTTCATGTGATGCTGGTTTCGCTCGTTCAGCCCGCACAGCTGGAATGACATTTGACGATATGATTGTAAAAATAGTGGAGACCGCGCTTGAACGGTCGCATCGGTAATGGTATGTCGATTCGAGAATTTGAAAAAGAGGATATTAAGCCGCTTGCAGAAATTGTGAGGGCGACCGGTGTGTTTCGGGAAGATGAAATTGATGTCGCAGTGGAACTGATGGACATTGCTGCAAATGACAAAGAGCAAAAAGATTATTTTCTTTTTTCATATGTGGATGAAGCAGGTATCGTACAAGGATATTATTGCGCTGGGCCTACGCCAATGACGCAAAAAACATTCGACTTGTACTGGATAGCTGTACATCCTCGTGTACATAAAAAACGAATTGGTCATGAATTACTTGAACATTGTGAAGAGCATGTGAAAACGCTAGGCGGGAAATTGCTTGTCGTTGAAACATCGTCACAGCCGAAGTATGAACCTACGCGACGATTCTATCTTCGGCACCAATATGTAGAAGCAGCTCGTATAAAAGATTATTATGCACAGGATGACGATCTTGTCATCTATTCTAAATACTTCTAAGGAGCAATAGCATTATTTATGGAACTCTGGCAAGAAATGCTTAGACAGAGCGTTGATAGCGCAAAAGATTTAGTTGAGCGTTTTGGATTTAATAAAGAGGAAGCAGAAAAGCTCAATAAATTCTTTCACATTAGAATAAATCCGTACTACTTGAGTTTAATTCGTTATCCGAATGATCCTATTTGGCGGCAATGTATTCCTGATGCAATCGAACTCCAGGATGAAAAAGCACCTGAAGATCCGCTGAATGAAGATGCCGATAGCCCGGTTCCGAGCATTACTCACCGGTATCCGGATAGAGTATTATTTCTTATAACAAGTCAGTGCTCTATGTATTGTCGATTCTGCACGCGTAAAAGAAAAGTAAGCGATTCAACGAAGATCAATGCAAAATATATCCAGTGGGGATTGGATTATATTAGCGCCCACCCGGAGATTCGGGATGTGATCATCTCTGGCGGAGATCCATTGATGGTGACAGACTTTGCATTGGAGCGGGTCCTGGCAGGGTTGCGGGAAATCCCTCACGTAGAGATTATTCGCATTGGTACAAAAATGCCATGTGTATTACCACAGCGTATTACTACCAAGTTGTGCAAAATGTTGAAGAAGTATCATCCGCTCTATGTGAATACTCATTTCAATCATCCATGGGAATGCACACCGGAAGCTGAACGCGCCTGCAATATGCTGGCTGATGTTGGAATCCCTGTCGGCAATCAATCTGTCCTTATGAAGGGTGTGAATGATGACCCGGATATCATGCTGGATTTACACCGCAAGCTGCTCAAAATGCGCGTACGTCCCTACTATATTTACCAGGCTGATCTGACAAAAGGTACTAATCATTTCAGAACCCCAGTACGTGTTGGTCTAGACATTATGGATAAATTGCGCGGACACACCTCGGGCCTTGCTATTCCATATTACGTTATTGATGCACCGGGCGGTGGCGGCAAAATACCATTACTCCCGCAATATGTTCTTGGAAGAAACGGGAAGGATATCATTCTCCGTAATTATAAATATGAAATCTATACTTATCCGGATGTAGAAGAGGCACCGATCGAACAGCTTCCGGTGGAACATAAATACTTGAGGAAACGTCAGAACGGGAGACGAAAACCCGTAACCGCTGTAGATGCAACTGAAGAAAAAGTTCCTATGGAACAAGTTGGAAAGTGAATTACTGAATCGTACATTGATCCCGTTCCGACTCATAAGAACGGGATTTTTTATTTATAGGCATTCCCGTTGAATAGAACAAATATTACTTGGTTGAAAGGTATAATTCAATGACACCACTTAAAGATTACTCCGAGTTGATTCGCGAAATCCAAAAAGCATTACAGGCAGAACACATAGACGGCTGGCTTCTTTATAATTTTCGTGATTCGAACATATTTGCTACTCGCCTTCTTGCGCTTCCCAAACATATTATGTTCACACGAAGGTATTTCTACTATATTCCAGCACACGGTGCACCTAAAAAATTAGTTCATCGAATTGAAGACTTGAACTTGGATGCGCTCCCCGGTGACAAGAGCGTCTATCTCAGTTGGCGTTCGCTGGAAGAAGGCCTTAAGGAACTTCTTTCAGGAGCGAAACAGGTTGCAATGGAATATTCACCTCAATGCGCGATTCCGTATGTTTCAACTGTTGATGCTGGCACTATTGAACTTGTTAGAAGTACAAGAGTTGAAGTCGTATCGTCAGCGAATCTTATCCAATATTTTGAAGCTCGATGGAACAGTGAGCAATTGAAGGACAACATTGAGAGTGCAACACACCTGCGTCAAATTGTTGATGAAACGTTTGGATTCATTCGCAAGAATATAAAAGCCAATGCTGCGATTACAGAATATGATGTTCAACAGTTTATGTTATCAGAGTTCAAGAAACGTGGGTTAGTGACATCGAGCGACCCGAATTGCTCCGTGAATGCAAATTGCGCGAATCCGCACTATGAGCCGACTAAGGAAATTAATTCACCGTTATATAAAGGCGATTATGTGCTTCTAGATCTCTGGGCAAAGAAAGATAAACCACGATCGGTTTACGCCGATATCACTTGGATGGGATTTCTTGGAGATACAGTTCCAGATGAATTTGAAAAGATATTTCAAATCGTTAAGGGTGGACGTGATGCAGCGTTAGATTTCGTTCGTTCGTCAATAAAAGCAGGAAAGGTTATTCACGGATATGAGGTAGACGATGCCGCGCGTAACTTTATCACACAGCATGGATATGGCGAATATTTTGTGCATCGAACAGGACATTCAATAGGAGAGGAGGTGCATGGCAACGGCGCTAATATGGACAATCTCGAAACTCGTGATGAGCGCATTATCATACCTCAAACGTCATTCTCTATTGAACCGGGAATTTATCTGCGTGACAAATATGGTATCCGTAGTGAGATTGATGTCTATATCTCAAAGGACAAAGAAGTGATCGTTACTGGATTGCCGATGCAGGAGAAAGTAACGGCTATATTGTAGTAAAAACATCCGTGATTGTATCATCTAAGTTGTAGTAGTGATTTGATTATTAATAGAAAAATTGTAATCACGTTATGGGATTCTAATTTACGAAACACCATGTTTCAATACTAATATTATTTATTTCTACCTTTGTCAATCTCTTTGGTCAATCCTCATCCAAAACTATAAAGCTCTGGAATGGCAAGGATATTAATGGCTGGAAATTATTTGCTAATTCTGTCGCAGATATAGATTCTGTTTGTAAAATTAATTCAGATAATGCACTTGCAGTCGCCGGGAAACCGATTGGATATCTGGCAACTATCGATTCATATAAAAACTACAAGCTCCATATAGAGTATAGATGGCCGAATGACGCTGCTAAAAATAGTAACAGCGGTGTGCTTATTAACATTGCTTCTGGACCGATTGATCGAAATATTTGGCCTCTATGCTTTCAGATTCAAACTAAAATCGCACACGTCGGCGACCTGCTTCCAATGGCTGGTGCAAAATTCGCTGAGTCGCTGTCGACCGCTCCTGGAGCCAAGACGCCTCAACTTGAACGCCAGAAATCGGACAGCGAAAAACCCATCGGGCAATGGAATATAATAGAAATAGTTTGTCGTGATAGTACAATTGAGTGCATAATCAACGGCATCGTTCAAAATTGCGTTACAAAATGCGAACCTCCTGCCGGTAAGATCGGCATACAACTCGAAGGATTTCCGTACGAGTTGCGCAATATTTGGCTAACACAATTTGACCAAAATGTTCATAACAAATAATTTGTCTTTGTGTCCTGGAAAATAGCAATTTAGAAGACAATGTTTCTAAAATATCTAATGCTACCGATTTGTAGTCCTCTTCTTAAAATTTTATAAAAATGTCTTGACAAATCAGAATCAATAATATATATTGGAAACTAAAGAAACTATAATAGTTTCCATAGATAAAATATATAGGGCTTGATATTGTTGTGCTATAGCAATGTATGGCTGTCAGGAAACCTGAAATACTTTTATAGTTTTTTAAGGATAAATATCTATGGCGAGAAATGGTGATGAAACAAGAATTATTGAGGCAGCTGCCGATAGATTCATGGTCGCAGGACTCTATAAAGTAACGATGGATGAAATTGCGTCTGATCTTCGGATGAGTAAAAAAACCGTGTATAAGTTTTTCCCCAGTAAAGAAGCTTTATTGAAAGCCATTGTTCATAATATGCTGAAGAAGGTTGAGAGTAAAGTACAGGGAATCATTACTTCAGATACACCTATTGAAGAGAAGCTAACGACGCTTATAACTTTTGTAGGTACGTTGATGCGGAAGTTATCACGTCCTTTCATGACAGATATTCAACGGTTTGCACCAACTTTGTGGAAAGAAATTGAAATATTTCGTCGCGAACGAGTGTTGAATCAATTGCAACATATTTTTAGACAAGCAAAGAAAGAGGGGGCTTTTCGTGAAGACTTGGATCCGGATCTTTTTTTTCTCGTATTGAACACGACAATTCAAGGCGTTATGAATCCGCTGGTACTCTCTCAACAGCCATTTTCTGCAGAGGAAGCTCTTAAAGGAATCTTTAGAATTCTTTATGAGGGTGCTTTAACAGAGGAAACACGTAAAAGATTTCAATTGAATAATATTAGTCTATCATCAAATGAATCAACGAGGTACATATGAAATATAATATAGCCATTATTTTTTGCGCCGTTTTTCTTTTCGGATGCAATTCACACGATGGAGAAACTATCTCCGCGACTGGAACAATTGAAGCAACGGAAATCACTCTGAGTGCCCAATCCGGTGGTCAGGTAAAAAATATTATTACCGACGAAGGAGATATCGTTCGAACCGATGATACGCTTCTTATCATTGATGATACCGATTGGCGTTTCCAATTAGAACAAGCGCGCGGCGGATATGAGACGGCAGAAGCACAATTTCGGCTTGCTTTAAAAGGCACACGTGAAGAAGATGTTATTCAATCCGAGGCGAATTATGAAAACGCAAGAGATGATTTGAAAAGAATGGAAGATCTCTTTCGTGCCAGGAGTATATCTGAGAAACAATTGGATGATGCGCGTACTCGGTTTACCGTAAGTCAGCAAATCTGGGAAAAGATGAAACGTGGTTCGCGGCAAGAAGAAATCGATGCAGCACGTGCGCACCGCGATCAGACAAAAGCGCAAATGGCGTCTCTACAAAAAAAAGTGAATGATTGTATAGTGGTCTCGCCTATTGCAGGAACTATTACAAAACGATATGTGGAACAAGGTGAACTTGCCAGTACCGGCATGGCGCTATACAAAATCTCGGATCTTTCAACAATGGATATAACAATTTATGTCTCTGAATCGGATCTTCCAAAAGTGAAACTGAATCAGAAAGCGATTGTAAACATTGATGCATTCAAAAAGAAGGATTATGAGGGCAAGGTAACTTTCATTTCATCAACAGCAGAGTTCACTCCTAAAAATATTCAAACGAATGACGAACGGACAAAGTTAGTGTTTAGCGTAAAAGTAAAGGTACCTAATCCCGATGGAACACTCAAAGCTGGTATACCGGCAGATGTTGCACTGCATGTGAAAAATCAATAAGGCAGCAAGCTATGGCTGATACCATTATTCTTGATCAAGTTGTAAAAACCTTCGGTATAAAACATGAAGAAATTATTGTTGCCGTTGATCATCTCTCAATTAAAATTGCACGAGGAGAAATCTTCAGTTTGGTGGGGCCAGATGGTGCTGGGAAGACTACGGCTATCCGGATGATGTGTGGTGTGCTTGCACCAACCGAAGGAAAGATTTCTCTACTCGGCTTTGATATCAAAACGCAAAAGGATGAAATAAAAAAACGCATTGGATATCTATCGCAGCGCTTCAGTTTATATCAGGATTTAACTATTGATGAAAACATTGACTTCTTTGCCGAAATTCATAAAGTTCGCAAGTATGGAGATAGAAAAGAGGAACTCCTGCAATTCACGCGACTTACATCATTCCGCGGTCGTCTTGCAGGTCAACTTTCCGGTGGAATGAAACAAAAACTTGCGCTCGCTTGCACGCTTATTCACACACCAGAAATTATCTTCTTAGATGAACCGACAACCGGTGTTGACCCCGTTTCGCGCCGAGATTTCTGGAAAATTTTATCGAGCCTTCTTAAATCAGGAATTACCATAGTAGTAAGCACTCCTTATCTTGATGAAGCGGAGCGAAGTACGCGTGTGGCATTGATAAATCAGGGTAAACTTTTAATTTGCGATACACCTGAGGCCGTGAAGTCATCCTTCCACTCTGAGGTAGTAGAATTGGTGTGCGATAATGTTCGTGCTGCCTCGGAAGTATTGCTAAAATCTTTTGCACGAAAGGATATCCAATTATTTGGCGATCGTCTGCACATTCTGGTTCAGGACGCCAAAAAGAAAGAAAAAGGTATTCTTAAAACTTTAAAGAATGAAAATATTCAAGTTCGCAGTTACCGAATTATTCCAGCATCTTTAGAAGATGTTTTTATTGCAAATATAAGTTCTTGATAATTTGATGAGGTTGCTATGAAAATAAAATACTTGATAATTCTATTCGTATTTATAAACCAAATGTTTGCACAGCAGAATGTTCAATCTCTTCGGTTGGCTGATTGTATTGCTCAGGCATTAGGAAAGAATCCTGCTATCCAAATAAGTGAAGCAAAAGTACAGGCAGCAGAAGCTCATTCTTCTGAGGCAGCAACAACTTTATTGCCTCAGCTTAAATTCAGTGGAAGAGCCGCTGAGTTAAGTAGCATCGATCCATTTGGACTTAAACTCGGTCCACCGGTCAACATTTCAATGATATTATTTCCGGATATTACCGAAAATTATTCTATGAGGCTTTCACTCCAACAACCGCTCTTTACTGGATTCAAGCTGAAAAAGAATTTAGAGATGGCAGAGTTAGATGCGAACGCAAAGCGCGAAGAACTAACAAAAGACCAATCGGATTTAGTTTTTGATGTTATCACCGCATATTGGACCTTCTACCGTGCGATCAAAGTTGAAGAGGTAATTCGCCAGTCAGTTGAACAAATGTCGGAACATCTGAAAGATGCCAGGAATTTATCGCAGCAAGGATTGGCGACCGATGCAGATGTTATGAAAGTGCAAGTGCAACTTTCTGATGCGAAAGTGAAACAGCTCGAAGCAAGGAACGCGATTAGGCTTACATCTATGGCATTAAACAGTTTGATTAGAAATCCCCTTGAGACCGAGATAATGCCAAGTGACACTCCTGCAATTTCACAAGATGAGGCTGGCACATTTCTTGACGAAAATCTAACCAAGCTTCAAACTCTTGCACTTGAACGTCGCCCGGAACTTAAATCGATGCAGTTACAACGAGATATGAGCAATGCCGGAGTGATCGCCGCAAAAGGCGACTGGTATCCGCAAATATTTTTTGCCGCTAATTATGACTATGCTCGGCCAAATCAGCGTATTATTCCCCCGAAAGATCAATGGGATGGAACTTGGGATGTCGGCATAACCTTTCAATGGAATGTCTGGGATTGGTATGCTACGGGTCATCAAATAGCACAAGCAGAAGCAGTATTGCGTCAAAGCGAAGCAGGTGTCACGCAGCTCAACGACGCGGTTGTATTAGATGTTGCTCAGCAATATTATAATGCTCAGACAGCAAAGGAAAAAGTCAGTGTGGCATATGGCGGGATGGAGCAAGCACAGGAATCGTATAGAATGAATTCAGAAAAATATAAGAACGGTCTTACTTCTAACACCGAGATGCTTGATGCGGAGATTGCTCTCATGCAGGCAAAACTGACACACACACAAGCTGTAGTTGATTATGCTATTGCAGCTGCGAGGTTGAAAAAGGCGATAGGAGAGAATTAGTGAAGCTGTCGATTAATTACAAAGAACAACTTACCGGAAAAGTAGAATGTAATAATGATTGTGCAGTCGTTGCTGAAGGTTTAACTAAGAAATTCGGCAAGTTTATTGCAGTCGATCATGTGAGTTTCAAAGTCAAACGCGGAGAGGTATTCGGATTTCTTGGACCGAATGGAGCAGGAAAATCAACAACGATCCGAATGCTATGCGGATTATTTACCCCAACCGAAGGATCAGCAAGTGTTGGTGGGTTTGATATTGCAACTCAACCCGATGATGTGAAATCTCGCATCGGATATATGTCACAAAGATTTTCTTTGTACGAAGACCTCACAGTTGAACAGAATATAAACTTCTATGGAGGGATATATGGTCTTGGCGGTTCGCGATTAGAAGAACGCAAACGTTGGGCTGTCGAAATGGCTGGATTGACAGGTAAAGAAAAGATGTTAACTCATGCACTTTCGGGTGGATGGCGGCAGAGATTAGCATTAGGATGTTCCATCCTTCACGAACCGCCCATTTTATTTCTTGACGAGCCAACAGGTGGTGTCGATCCGGTTTCGCGTCGTAATTTTTGGGATTTGATTTATGACTTATCACATAACGGTGTTACAGTTTTTGTTACGACGCACTACATGGACGAAGCGGAACATTGTAATACAATCGGATTGATTTATAACGGCAAACTAATTTCGATTGGTTCGCCGACAGAGTTGAAGCATGGTCTTGACAGATATTCTATTTTTGAAGTTCGCTGCAATAATCCAGTGGATGCAATGGAATTGTTACGCACGCAAACATGGGTTGCTGAAACATCTATCTTTGGTTCATCTTTTCATGTGAGCACGATAGATGAGCCGAACGCGCGGAAAAAAATACGCCAACTCCTTGCGAAAGAGCGTATGACAGCAGATCATATTGAACAAATTATCCCATCTCTTGAAGATGTTTTTATAAATAGAATTGCCGAAGAAGACGCACGCAAGAATGGAGTCTTCAATTGAAAAGGCCCATTATTTCGATGAACATTTTTCCTATCGTGCACAAAGAATTTCGCCAGATCAAACGCGATAAACGGATTCTAAGTGTGTTATTGCTTATTCCTGCGTTAATGTTGTTGATGTTCGGTTATGCGCTGAACTTTGACGTTAAACACACATCTATGGCGGTTTATGATGAAGACCGAAGCAGTGTAAGCAGGAAATTCATCGAGCAGTTTTTTATTTCAGAATATTTTAATAAGGTAAAAACTCTGGAAAGTAAAGCGGAGATCGACGAACTGCTTGATGGAGAACATGCTCGCGTTGTGTTGGTTATTCCTTCCACATTCACAAAAGATATGCAGCGTGGCGGTAACATCTCTATACAGGTGATTGTTGACGGTGCAAACTCTAACGCAGCTGCATCCGTTCTCGGATATATCAATGCTATTATTCAACAGTATTCTGTGAAGGTGATGACAGAATCTTTTATTAGAATAGGACGCCAAACAATTACCATGCCGATTGATTTCCAACCGCGTGTGTGGTACAATCCTGAATTAGAGAGTGCAAAATTTTTAGTGCCAGGACTCATCGCTTTTATATTGATGGTTACGGCGGTTATTTCTACTGCCTTAGCTATTGTTCGTGAACGCGAGCTTGGTACAATGGAACAACTCATGGTATCGCCAATCAAACCTCTTGAATTAATTTTAGGTAAAACAATTCCCTATACAATCATTTCATTATTTGCAACCGTGGCAATTTTGTTTCTTGGATATATATTGTTTGATGTCAGTATTAAAGGCAGCATTCTCTTGCTATCAATTGTGACATTTGTATTTCTTGTGGGCAGCTTAGGAATGGGATTATTGATATCCACGCTTGCTGAGACGCAGCAGGTTGCTTTCATGATAGCTGTATTTGTTTCTATGCTGCCGACATTTATTCTTTCCGGATTTGTTTTTCCTATACGGAATATGCCGTTAATTATTCAGGGAATAACATATGTGTTACCCGCAAGGTATTTTTTGGTTGTTCTCCGTGCCATTATCCTGAAAGGTGCCGGTTTGAGTGCCTTCTGGGATCAAGCATTAATTCTTGCCATCTATGCTGTTATGATGATCGGGATCAGTTCGCTACGAATGCGGAAGATACTTACGTGAGTCGCAAACGATGAGAAATATTCTACATATAATACAAAAAGAATTTATTCAATTTCGACAGGATCGGAAAATGTTTGGCATTAGCTTTATTGCTCCTGTGCTTCAACTCATTATCCTTGGTTATGCTGCGACGTTTGATGTAAATAATATTCCTACGGTGATTTGTGACTTCGATAACTCACCATCTAGCAGGGAACTTGTACGAAGCTTCACGAGCACGGATTATTTTGCAGTCATCGGATATTTTGACAAGACCTTGGAAATTGACAAGCAATTAGATGATGGGCATGCATCGATTGCGATCATCATTCCTCGAGGATTTGAAAAGAAAATTGGTGCCGGTCACTCTGCACCGCTTCAAATTATTGCAGATGGAACAGAGACCAGTACAGCCGGAATCGGTTTGAGTTATGCTTCAATTATTGTATCACAATTTTCGCAAAATATTTTATTAGAATCGTTTATTAAACGAGGTTTAGTAACTTTGCCTGCAAGCGTTTCTGCAGAGTTCCGTGTATGGTACAATCCTGAACTCAAGAGCCGTAACTTTATGGTTCCCGGAGTTCTTGGCTTGCTTCTGATGGTGATGACGATGCTCCTGACTTCCCTGGCAATCGTCAAGGAAAAAGAGCTTGGCACACTGGAACAGCTTGTTGTTACTCCCATCAAACCATATCAACTTATTATTGGTAAGCTTGCACCATTTTTCCTTATCGGCGTAATCGATGTTATTCTTGTAGTGTCCTTCGCATCACTGGTTTTTAGTCTGCCTGTAAAAGGCGGGGTGTTGTTGCTTTTGTTTCTAAGTCTCATATTCCTAATGACGACACTTGGCTTGGGATTATTTATCTCAACTGTCTCTCGTACACAACAGCAGGCAATGATGACGGCAATTTTTTTCTTTATGCTTCCGATGATGTTTTTTGGAGGATTTGTATTTCCAATTGAAAACATGCCGACGATCATTCAATATGTTTCTTATATCATTCCACTTCGTTATTATTTTGTGATTGTTCGTGGATTATTTATGAAAGGAGTCGGCATGAGTATCCTATGGCCGCAAGCACTCGCTCTATTAATGTTCGGAAGTATAATATTAAGCATGAGTGTAATGCGATTCCAAAAAAGATTAGGATAAAAAATATTATTAAATGATCGCTATATTATTAACACGCAAGATATTAATTTCAACATCAAAGAAATAATTGTAATCCTTCATGTAATATCGATAGCAGTGAGAGAGTTTCTTATGTTTTATTGCACATAGTATAATTGAAGAATTTGGTGAGTACTAATTTTGTCAAGCATAAAGAATAAAGAAAATATGATGAAGCTGCGAATCCTCATTGTTGATGATATGCCCTCCATGCGTTTATTAATGAAACAATATCTTCGTATGAATGAAGCGGTAATTGTTGTTGGGGAAGCAAGCAACAGTGCTGAAGCAGTGAGCAAAGCTCAAGAATTTCAACCCGATGTTGTTATTTTGGATGTGAATTTGCCGGAGGTAAGCGGAGTAGAAGTAGCACGAAAAATTAAATCTTTCTTACCGAAAACTTATGTCTATTTGTGTTCAGCGTATCAATTAAGTGAATATAAGGATTTAAATCTCAATATGCCGGCAGATGGCTTCATAGAAAAATCAAGCATGAAGCCAGAATTACAGGCAATGATCCAAAAAGAATTAGAACGAAAAAATAGAGTGAATAAATAATTCTAATTTAATCCGCACGCATTCCCGCAGCTTGATTTATCCATCCCACATACATTTGTATCGCAATGTGTTGTAGATGATGCACTATGTGTATTAATGTTAGGGATCGAAAATAACTTTGTATAGTGAAACGAACCACAGGATGGGCATTGGATATCTTCAATGATTTCTTTTCCTTTATGCAAGATATCGTAGAGTGTTCTGCATTCATTACAACGATAATCAAAAATGGGCATTGTTGGTGTTTCTTTCTCTAATAGTGCGTTAAAAAAAGTTCGAATCGATTTTAGTTGTTTCAGACGTTTGACCCGAATTGCTCCCAAACTGACTAGTCGGTACTAAATCATCTTTGTTGAACCGCAATCCTAATGTTTCGCGATATAGTAGCACCGAAGCAGTTTTAGATAATTCTTCAAAATTCGTGAATAGTGTAGACGCAGGCTTATCGGATTGGATAATATCTTTTGATACTATTTTCTTTGCATGGTCAATACGTTCTTGATAGGATGGATAGGCGGGCCGTATTCTTATTTTCCCTTGCGGTGTGTTTTGTCTCGGTTTCAAATTACTCTTATCAGAGAATTGTCGGTTAATGGTCGAAATAAGAAGTACGAAATCATCCGGCAAGGAATTATCATTTGGATTTCTCTGCGTCTTCAATTTAGAGAACGCATCGATTGATGCACTGTCAAGCGTGCGCAGCTTATTCAAAGATGATCTAAATGACTCGAAACCGGCAAGTTGAACTGAGTAGTTATCTGCCTCGAATTCGGTTTGGCGTATGAAAAATCTGCTGATAATATGTCCCGCTAGCAAAAAAACAGTAAGAATTTTTCGTGATAGCCAAATAAAGGATTTAATTATATTAAGAGGTATCTGGGTTAAAAATACGCTTGCAGTCAATGATAACGTGGCCAATTTATTATCGATAACATCTTGTTCATATACAACCCGTGAAAACCAGAGATTGATGCTTGAGATAATGTATGAAAGGCGCATTTCAGTCTTCTTTGTAAACTGTCCAAATTCATGTGCCAGTAAGTTAGTAAACTCTGTTATTGTCATTTCGGAAATTATCGGAAGCCCAATAGTCAAAGTAAGATCTTCTTCTAAAAAACTTATTATTCTGCGTTGATAGTTTGCAGAAGTATTAACCGAACAATCCACTTCAATGCTATTTGGGATTTTGGAACCAATGGCACGACAAAGCTTTTCGATAAAGGCGTAGAGTGCAGGCTCTTTCTTTCGTGAAAGAGGAATAAACAACTTTTTTGCACTGGGGCGTGCTATGAGCGGTTTCGCCATAGCTGCGACAAGTAAGATTCCAATTAGGATTGGAATGATGTATAAAAGAAGTCCGAGGATTATTGAATGATCATCGAAAAAGTAAATATTATCTTCAAAATAATAGTACGTCATATTCAATATAGATAGCATGAGTACGATATAAAGTATGGGAAGTAGAATTATACATGACGCTGCTACTGTCCACCCTGTAAGAAATAATTTAGAATGTGATGAAGTCGATCCGATTGATTTCGTTGAATCGCTATTCTTGGAAGATATAATATTAGGTATTGAAGTCTCGTTGACTTTTGGAACCGTTCGCAGCGGCTGTACTTCAATTTTTTTATTCATAGCAGCCGAAGGTGTTTTGGGCATCGGTTCAATGACGCAGAGCGCTCCGGCATTCCTTAACTCGTTACTATATTCTTGCGCTTTAGCTTGATCGATGTTGTAATTCAGCATAATCGGTTTGCCTGTAAAGAGCTTTTCAATTCGTTCAGGTGAAGTTTTGAAAAGTTGAGTTAGGCGCTTTTTTACTGTTCCAAGTTCTTGCCCTTCGTCTATCTCGCCTTTGAACAGAATCCGGTATTTTTGCGCGTTGTTTTCATCAATGGGCTTTACCTTTTGTTCGACAACCGGTGTGTCTTGGATTAAAAGTGACCGCAAAACGTACTGAAGAATGCCATTGTGTTTGTAGTAGTCAACTTCGTTGGGTGTTTCAATCCGGCATGACACAGTAAAATTTTTCTTTGAACCATCTTGCGATATAGCCGTAATAGTAATCTTTTTTCTAGGTTTAAGGTCATCGGCGAGTCCATCAATATCGAACACCTCAAATCCAGAAAGGCCAAGTGTCTGATAATTTTGCCTTTCTTCGAACTGCAAAGGTAGAATGCCCATACCGATAAGGTTGCTGCGATGAATGCGTTCAAAGCTCTCTGCAATTACAGCACGAACACCAAGCAATGCAGGACCTTTTGCAGCCCAATCGCGCGACGAACCTGAGCCGTATTCTTTGCCTGCTATAATAATAAGAGGCGTTCCTTCTTTTTTATATTTCATCGCTGCATCGAAGATCGATATCGGTTCTTTAGAGGATGGATGAAGTGTCACACCTCCCTCTATTCCTGGAAGCAATAAGTTCTTCAAACAGATATTAGCGAATGTCCCACGCATCATAATTTCATGATTGCCTCTTCGTGCTCCGTACTGGTTAAAATTATTCTTTTGCACTCCATGTGCAATAAGAACCGGGGGTTGCCCCCCGGCTTTCCATTAATTTCAAACTATCAGTAAGTTTTTACAACTTTTATAGTACGTTTCATTTGATAACCATTTAAGGTGTTTAGCTTCAGTGTGGTAATGAAGATGCCTGCCGGCAGATCCGATAAATTCAGGATAAGCTTATGGTCACCGGAAGTCTGGGACAGGTTTTCAGCCACTACCTTAACCTGGACTCCGAGCATATCACGGAGTTCGATGGTCACATCACAAACTGGCAGTGTGTATGCAAGAGTGGTTGTTTGGGTGAACGGGTTTGGATAGTTGGTAAACCGCAGGTCGTCTGATGAGGCTGACGGATGAACGCCGACTGAGTTAAGCTCGATCATATCCATGTTCAGCACGGCATTCGGGATTATTCGCCAACGGAGGTTGCAAGTTCATTGAGCAAGTCATCTGCCAATGCAAAGCGCAGGATTTCGTCGTTTCCAAGCGTGCCTTTCATTTCATTTTCAGTGTCAATAATTTATCTGAAGGATTAAGAGAAAGGTTACTGCCTGAGAACCACCCGATCGTGAGTTCATTGCTTGAAACATTATACATTACGGGGCTATTAGCCTGATCAGCAAGTGACACGCCAAGGATCTCAAGTTTATCAGACGGAAAGTCCATGATCAGGGAAACTGCACCAACGGCCATAATTGATTCGCTGTAAATGGGCAAGTCAAAGGGTTCATTGTTATTTACGCCCATCACTGAACCATAGGTCAATGTAAGTGCATTGTTCACCGATTTTTTACTGCCGGGGATGAAGCTTCCGTTGAAGTCACCCGTACACAGTCCATAGAGGTCCTCGGTTACAGAAGCACCGGACACCAAAATATCATGCTTGGTTACATATTGTGGTTCCAGGTTGTTATGGATCCAGTCATAAGCCGGCCAGAAGGTCCAATTGTCCCTGCCTGTCCAACTATTGCTATGATTGATGAAATGCATAAGGATAGTTACTGCATCCCCTGAATTCAACTGGCCCCATCGGACTGTAAAATCACCGGAATAGAACTTGACCTTTTCAATATTAATGGAGTAACACCCCACGCGTTTACCTGTGCAGCATCAGTTGCATTGACACCTCCTGCTGACCTTGTAGTGCTTGCCTCAATAGTATAGGTTCCGGCGCACAGACCTGTGAAAGCGAATGAGCCATCAGATTGTGTAATAGTGGATTGACTATAGCTTGGGGAAGTTTCCGTAAGTGTAATGCTAACATTGCTCAGGGAAGTCGGAGGGGTGTTGTAATAGAACAAATGGCCGTTAAGGGCGTTCCTGATAACTGTTACATTTTGGGTGCAGGTAGTATGATTACCGGCACAATCAGCTACTGTCCACGTTACTGTTGTAGTACCTTCAACAAAGTCACCGATATGATCATTGGTAATAGTGAGGGTTCCATTACAGTTGTCTGTTGCAGTTGGTATTCCAAGGTTAACACCTGTGCCGTGCAACCATTGTTCATATTCACAGTGATATTACCGGGACAGGATGAAATGACCGGAGGTGTAACATCATTGATAGTATACACAAAATCCCAGGTGGTTGACAGTCCGGCACAATCGGTGAAAGTATATGTATGTCTTTGGTACCGTTACAGGCAGGATCAGGGGTAGTATGTGTGAGTTGTCCGACCAGAATATTACCACAAACATCCGTGACTCCTGATGGTGGTCCTGGTGCTACGGCAAGGGAAGCACACTCCACAGGAGCTGAACCATTCTGAGGAACAACCGGATGTGAGGTATGTTGTAAAGTGTAGGTATAAACCCAATTCGTGCTTAGGTTATCGCAATCTATATAAGTATAGGTATAGATCACGGTGCCTGTACAATCTGCGTTAGAAGTGGCGGTTCCGGACTTCACGGGAGTTGGAGCAGCAATTACATTACCACATACATCTTTCATAACCGGCAGAGTTGTTGGCGGTACTGCGTCTGACCAGCACTGAACTGTACTTGAAATTGAAACTGGGGTACCAGATTCAGCAGGAGGTGTGGTATGATGCAAAGTATAGGTAAATACCCAATCTGTACTCAGGTTTGCACAATCTGTATAGGTATAGGTATAGACAACCGTACCGTCACAATTCGTATTGTTGATCGCAGAGCCTGAAATCACAGGAGAACCGGATGTCGGGTTTACCACATTGCCGCAAACATCATGAAATACCGGCAGTGATGGTGGTATGGCATCAGACCAGCATTGAACAGTACCGGCAATTGGTTTTGCAGGCGGAACCTCAGCAGGAGGGGTAGTATGCTGCAAGGTATAAGTATATACCCAATCTGTGCTCAGGTTAGCGCAATCCGTATATTTATAAGTATAAATTACCGTTCCGGTACAATTCTGATTGGACGTTGCAGTTCCTGTGATCACAGGTGCGGAGCCGTACTGACAGTGCCACACACATCTTTCATAACGGGCAGGGTTGTGGGTGGTACTGCATTTGACCAGCACTGCACTGTACTTGATGTTGATACAGGGTCTCCTACTTCTGCAGGTGGCGTGCTATGCTGGATTGTATAAGTATAGACCCATGGATATTGTACTCCGGCACAATCTGTAAAGGTGAATGCCCAGGTTTTAGTCCCATACATCCCGGGTCACTTCCTGGAACACCGGTGCTCACATCTAACTGACGGCCACAGTTATCCTTAATGACAGGGGGAACCGGCATAGTCGCATTTGCAGCACATTCCACCGTTGATCCGCCAGGTCCTGGCATGTTAACAACCGGCGGGAGAATGGTATAGGTATAGACCCAGTCAGATGACAAGCCAGCACAGTCCGTATAAGTATATGTATAGGTTCTTGTACCGCTGCACCCATTATAAGAGCCCCCTGAACAGGTGTCGGTGTTGGAATTACCGTTCCACATACATCTTTTACTACAGGTAGAATACATTCATCCCAGGATTCACCAGAGCGTAGGGATTAGGGTAGCCAAGTCCAAGCTGGACTGAATTGTATGGATACGGAGTTAACCAGAAAGTATACTGTGAACCTGCTGTCAGTGTAGGTTCAGTTGGTATAGGAATGCTTAAAGATATCCAACCGGTACTTGAAATACCGTAACCACTGGCACTATATCATGGTGTACCCGATTTCCATTCCCCGGGAATACTTCTACCGAGAAAGTTGGAGAACCTAAAAGTTGTAAACATTGACATCTATTCGGGTCAGTGGCCCGCTAACTGCTGGGGTAAAGGATTGTCCAACACCAGTGTTCATATTCATTATATAACTATTGAAAACGGGCTGTTGCTGGTCAACTATCGAATTGATATAGGTTTTAAACTTGCAATCATAATCAGGCCACGGAGTTGCTTCATACGCTGGATTGCAGGTCTGGATTGACATGGGTGGTATCGCATCTTCAATACAGGCAACGGTAGATGCACCTGCCGGAGGAACAACCGGAGGGGTGCTGTGTTGGATGAAATAGAATGCCACGTTGATACAAGTCCTGCACAATCGGTATAAGTATAGGTATATGTTCTTGTTCCCTGACAAGTTAATTGTGCCGGTGCATCGACAGTCGAGACAAGAACTGCCGGAACATTGGTTGAACAAACATCAACAACCGTTGGTGGGACAGGCGGTGTAGCGCTTGCCAGGCATTCGACTGTCTTCCTCCATCATCCGGAACAACCGGATAAGTTACATGATGGATATTATAGGTATAGACCCAGGTGAATGTTTTGGATTGGTAATTGATCTACGTGTAAGTATAGGTTTTTGTACCCTGACAACCGTCATAGTTAGTCTGAATAACAGGTCCGGTTGGATTAAGCGTTGTGCCACATGCATCCTGTACCAAAGGAAGTGCTGTAGGTGCATTAGCTGCTGCTGTAAGACATTCGACTGAACTGGATGTTGAAACAGGACCACCGACTTCAGCAGGAGCAGGTTTATCCATATAACCTATGGTTACTGAAGTAGTAGCCGTACAACCATTTGCTGATGTGACAGTAACTGTATAAGCTCCGACTGCAAGGTTACTGATGTCTTCTAATATTGAGGAAAAATTATCTGGTCCGGTCCAGAGAAGAGAAAGGAGCCACACGGAGGTTACAATCAGATCAATACTTCCATCAGGTGTCTGTGGACATGAAACATCAACATGTGTTTCTTGTCTAATGTAATGAGACATGGGTAATCGCAAGAAACTGATGGTGTGAAGCCCGGAGGGGTTGAAGGATCAATATCAGTTCCACTGGTTAACCAGGGAGTATAGGTTACGGGTCCGGTTATTTTTGTAGCAATTACAGAAGGTGTTGTCGAACCAAACCAGTTACATGTTGCCATCTGGGTTGTTGCTGCATTTGTTGCAAAACCGATGGTATTCGTCGACAGGTCATTATTTGAGGCAACGGTATTAATTACACCTCCGGTTGTGCCATAGTCATAAGCATAGATTCCATAGTTCCAATTTCTGATATCGCAATTGGTTATGTTCATGTTTATAACACCCCCATTGGCCAATGGGTTGATACCCCAGCTGCCGGCAAAATTTGAACCTGTTGCCGAGACATATTTACTGAGAAATTAGATGCCCCTGCATCGCTATAACCATATATACCATCACCCAAAGGATTGGTGATGGTGGAGTTTTATAAGTTCCGTCAGCATCGAACCAGTAAACGCTGGTCTGGCAATTGTCAATATCAACATGATTTGCAATACAGAGCCAGGTCCCATTACCAAAAGTCCGGAAGCAGACCATGTCCCTCCGGTATAAACAATCTGGCTCATAGTACAATTTTCAATTGTTCCGCTGGCCCCCCAGGTTTCAATACCATTCTGGGCAGTCACCGGGTTGGTCCATGGCCTGTCGTAGTTACGTTATTGATATCGACGGTCAGGTTGCCATTCCCGCACAATGCCAATGCTGTTTTCTGGAAATCAGTCACGTTCACAGTATTCAGTGAAATGTTATAGGAAGCAGATGAAGTGTTATTGAATGCATAAATACCTACTCCGTGCTGATTACCACTGAATGGTGATCATGTGATCTACTACATCCACGTTTTGGACAGATCCGCCTGAATTCCAATAAGCGATCCCGCTGAACCGGTAATTTGCATTACCCTGATTGTCCCCGTCGACCTTCAGGTTTTTGATAATACAATTTGCAGCACCATCGATAAAGATAACA
This sequence comes from Ignavibacteriota bacterium, assembly GCA_963727825.1. GTDB lineage: Bacteria > Bacteroidota > Ignavibacteria > UBA10030 > UBA10030 > Fen-1298. Next base: position 311,704 of record CAVSHO010000007.1, read on the forward strand.
GGATGATTAGGATCAGAAGTAGTGAAAAATAATGGTAGTGTCGCCGGTGATTTGACTAACGTCGAAGGCCCGGAACGAAAAACTGTCAGGTTTTTGGTAATATGCAGCTGCTCGGTAAAGTTCCGACAGCCACCTTAACCACATCACCGATTTGTGCTACATCTTGAATATCACTCTGGATTACGGAACCAATTCTTCTCACATGAGATATCAATCCGTAACCACCTGTATAGGAATACTCTCTTACGTCAGTCGGGGGATTGATACCCGTAACAACAGCCTTGTCAAAGGTATTAGCAGACCAGTAGGAATTCCAGTCGAATTGAGAATTATCATAATCACCCCTAACCCTGATATGCTGAGCGTTCTCTGAAAAAGTATTGCCTGTAATTATTGCTCCGCCTACTCCGTGGATAAACCAAGGTACACCAAGTGCCAGAGCCTGAAAAGCTGATAGATGCACCAGCCCAGTCACCAAGTTGGATTTTATTATTGATAATTTTCCTCCCTGACACAGGGCCGCTGTAACCAGCGCCATTGTTTGATCAATGCTGCAATTATCAAGCCAGTTGCCATCAATTGTATAAGATTGAATGTGCGACGTATTAGTAGCTGTATTGTACAATTCGTCATCGATATAGACGGATCCCCATGGTTCAGTTACAGTGATATCTGTCACTACGCAATATTTCAATGAAAAATTATCACCGATTACGGTAATTGTTTTATTTGTACCCAGGGCCGGATTCTGCCAGAACTTGAGTCCCGTAATCGTAACATTGTCTCCTTCCATGAATATGCCATCCGGGCCAAAGTTATTTGTAGCGTTCAGCTCAACATTAGCCAGTACTGCAGGTATTATATTTGGAAGCGGGATTCCTGATGCGTCAACACCCTGAATCGTGATTCCATTTTTTTCCGGACTTATGTATAAGCCAAAAGTATATGAACCGGGAATCGAGACGGGTGTTCTGTTACTTGCCGTTTCGCTGTAATTTCCCGGATAAACACTGATTATATCATTTGCAGACGCTGCGTCAATAGCTGCCTGTATGGTACAATAGGTCAGGTCAGTTGTAACATTCTTTACCGGGCCATTATCCGTCGGACAATCACAGTGGCTGTAGCCGAACATCCGTTGATATCAGTCAGGGTTACCGAATAGATGCTCGGCATGAGCGCTTCGCAGTTCATACTCAGCAGGACTCAAAAAGCCGCACCCACAGACCCTCCGGTCACAATTATCGAGTGATCAGGGTGATCTCCAAGAAAGTGTTTGGACAAGGAGTCCACCGGTCCAGCCACATCGTCTGCGCCTTATATTCTGACGGTGATCTTTCATCAGGCCTTGTCTCTATTGCTTGGGTAACATTCCGAGGGCCAATTCACCTGTGGCCAGAATAATGTGTAGAATCCCGATCATAGAAACAACCTCACGGCTTGGGAATATTTCATGAAGTTCTTGGACCGCAAGGCATCCGTGCCGCCGTTCGATTATTGCCGCTCATTCGCCAGAGCCGCGCTGGCTTTTCGTGTCTTTTCTTTGGCTTTGTTCGCGCAGAATTGAGAAAACTCTTCCGCCACAGAGTTGGCGCCCCGCGCGTCATAATAGAGGCAGAGCGCCCTGGTTATCGGAAAGCTCCCGTTAATTACAGACTCCTCTGATAACTTGATCGCCGGGGTTTCACGATTGCGCCTCAAGGCAAGGCATTTCAGGGTTCCATTTGCTTCCCCTTGCAGGGCCAAGTCTGTCCGGCAATAAGTTATGGCCCCTGGGCGTGGCAGGATCATCGATAGAATGCGAGTGACGGATTTTTCCTCTAGCGCTTGGGAAGCAAAAGGGGCTTTGATAACGTCCTTGGACAGAAAGCTTCTCATTCCTGAGTCATGGGGCAAGGTCATGAACAAAATGTGCTCATCGTTTCCACCAACTTGTATCCAATTGGAGTATTCACCGGTGAGAACTTTCGTGAGCTGGTCCATGGTAAGCTCATTAACCGGATTAGCCGGATTAACCACAATAGCCACGGCGTCATTCTCCAGGAAAGCTTCTGTCAAATCCAAATTATTGTTCCTAGCTTGCAAGCGCTCGTCCCCAGACAGCCTTCTAGCGGCCATTAACACATCCGTCTCTTTGTTCAGAAGAGCTTTAAAGCCGTCACCATGGGTGCTGCCGTAAAGGACAACGGACACATTGCCATGGGTGTTTTCGAAATCTTTTGCCCAACTTGAAATAAGGCTGGAGACGGTTGTGGCTCCCCTGACTTTGAGCACGGTGTTATCAGAAGCCTGAGTTAGCCCAGCGATGGGAATGATGAACGCACAGCAATAAACCGCTACGCGCAAGATATCATACAATCTTCGTCTCTTCACTGTTTCCTCCGAAATATCCTTCTAAACTGGGCCAGACTTTATGGAACAAAGGTGGTCCCAGATTTTCCACTGGCAGTTTACGCAGCTCAATAATCGTTAAACCGGTGTATGGGACCATTTCAAAAACGCTAGGGGCGCCCGAGATAATGGAGTCTGGACCATTTCAGATATTTATCATGGGGCCGACATATTCCGCTCACGATCCAAATCGGAGCAATTTACGCGCCAACATTGGGAGCAAGGAGTTGATTAAGAAAATACTTTGATATTTTAATGTGTTATTTCTGTAGGAGTGTAAAGGCAGATCTCTCAGCCTCCAAAGATTCTCGAAGAATGGGTCGAATGCGTCGAAGTAGCGTCCCTCAAGCGAATAGGAGTGAATACAATACGTTAAGCACGCAAGCTGAGTATCCATTAGTTCAATGAATCAATTGGAGAATAGCCGATAACGCTAACCTTTCAGAAATTCACAAAGAAACTGACAGGGCTACAACGCCGTCACTTACGTCCGATCAAGACATGTTGTGTTGTTTACACGCATTAAGCCGCTTTTGGACGTTATTATCACTGATCACTCCATGGTCGCTGTATGAAATATTATGGTGTAAGAACCTTAGCCTTTTGTGTGCGGTGGAGGGTCATCCGTTGAGGGGTGGATCAAGAGATATTATGAAGAAGGCTCTGCCATGGATGGAGGAGACTGAGGCCAGAGCGGGGCAGGCCTTACAGTTTCCTTCCTAATTATCAACACCATGTTCAATCCTGTTAAAGGTCCCATCGACGGCCTATCAATACACCCGTGCGGTCGATATCAAGTCCTGAAGAGATTGTGAGCCCTGCCGATTGACAGAGGGGTCCACTTCAAGAATGAATAACGGACACGGGAGACAGAATTGCCACAGGCCCGTAACCAAAGCCCGGATACGCGTTCTTTACGCGCCAAATCGTTGGTCCCACAGCCCCAACTAGGAGATCCTACAGCTCTGAGATTTGGTAAAACTGTCCGGCGGGTCTAATTGATCGAACTCAAGAGGGGCTCTATTTGGTTAAGGGTAAGACCGCCACCGCTATGCCTTCCCGAGTCCGCGTTGTTCCGAATTTCACCGGCCCGACAGTCTGGCTTTGAGATGCGTATATCGCTTCTGCGTTTTGTCGTTCTTCACGGCTATGGCGAAAGCTCTCTTGCTCCCAACCAGGATAACCAGCTTCTTTCCTCTCGTGATGGCCGTTTAGATCAGGTTTCTTTACAGCATTACGTAATGCTGGGTGAGCAAAGGAATCACCACGCAAGGATATTCCGAGCCCTGGGATTTGTGAGCAGACACGGCATGGGCCGGGATGAGCTCGTCCAGATCCGAATAATCGTAATCCACACGCCGACCGTCAAAGACCACTGTGACTTCCTGGTCTTCCGTGTCAATCTTCAGTATCCGCCCGATGTCCCCGTTATAGACATCCTTGTCATAATTGTTCCGCATTTGCATGACCTTATCGTTGATCCGAAAATTCCTGCCTTCGCGGGTTATGCCGTCTTCTCTTGGATTAAGAATCTTCTGCAATTCTATGTTCAAATTCCGCGCCCCGACCGTACCCCTGTTCACAGGAGTCAGGACCTGAACGTCGTCAGGGGGATCAAAGCCAAACGCTCTCTTTATTCGCCCGCTTAGCAACTCCAATATTACGGTAGGGCTTCTTCAGGTTCTTCTTTTCGAATGAAATAAAAATACGTGGTGGTCAAGGTGGAACACGCAGGGATGGGTGTCGCTGAAGTTGGCGCCCCACATCAAGACTATCGAGGGGGGATATTGCGTACTCGCATAACAAGCGGTCGGGCCGGTTAACGATACGGAGTTCAGCGGCGACCGAAGCGAGTCCACTGGAACGACGGGTTAGGCGCCTACGCCGCTTGGGTCCGGTTCATCGATTTCAGCCTGGGTAGTTCCTGTCCACTACGTCCACAGCTTTGAAACTGCGGATACTCCTGGCAGAAGTGGCGGTACCCGCTACCACCGGCGCGGATGTTCTGTCATACAAGTCCTGTCTACCGCTATACGACAAAGGTCGAGGGGACGGCCTCCAGGGAAAACGTAGCAGGTGAAGATTGGCGATTTCATCGATCCAGTCGAAATCCGTATTCAAATACTGAAGCTGTCTCCCATGATGGAATCGCCCCGAAGGCAAAGTCAGCAAGCGTCATCCGCCGACGCCTGATCGCATCCTCGCCAACCGGGGCTAGCTCGACGCCAACCCCTGTCGGCGAGGATTTCGCACTCCAAAACACTGGATCCGTCGCGCGCCGTTAGCTCTTCTTCTGATGCGGCGTGCCAATGTACGGGAACTCCTTGAGAATGTCGGTGTGCGGCTTGAGGCCGGTGGGGGGAATATCGCCCTTGGAGAGGAAGGCAAGGCGATGATCGATGACGTCGTCAGTAAAAGACGCGGCCGTTTGGATACTTCGCGGGCTTCGAAGGATCGAAGCACAGCATGTCGGGCAGAATGCGGTCAGCATCGATCGCGGCGATTGCTTCTTCGCGGGTGTAATTGCCCGTATGCCCCATCAAGTGAACAAACTGATCCGTCCAACGCTTGCGATCGTTGACCGGCTCGCTGGCGTTGTATTCCAATTTGGTGTCGTCGGTATTGAAGAAGCTGCTGACGCTCGGGTGGCCGGCGCGATCGACATGAAGCAGCTTGCCGTCCTTGCGCACGCTGCACCGCCCCCAGATCCGGATCTCCGGGTTCGCTCCGAGCTCGCTTGTCGGCAGCTCGATCACTGTCGAGAACACATTGGCTTCCGTATTTGAATCCACGCCGGTCCACGGAGACTTGCCGCCCAGGTGGGGTGCGGTGAAATTTCTGCCGCCCGAGGTATCGAACAGATTCTTGATTCCGTCGTAGTCGAAAAAGAAAGCGTCGCTGCGAGTACCGGCGAAGAACGTGTAGGCGCCGGACTTGACGATGTTGGGGTTGGCGCCGAAGGAGACCTCGGCATCGGCGATGATCTTCGTCCCAACAGCTTCGACCGAGCGGGATTCCGCGCCTTTTGCCACGAAGACGTTCACGGTCTGCATACCGTTTTGCGGTGGCGAGAACACGTAACTGATAGCGATGTCCGTCAGGCAGTCTCCGTCGTTGTCAATGTTGAGGCGGTAGATGGCGTCAGGATGGAGCGCGTCGGCAGTCGGATTTGCATTGAGGATGATCACAGTCCTCGACGGGTCAGTGGGCGACTGGAACGCGTAGAGGTCGCAGAGGTCGAGTCTTTGGTCCCCGAGAGGTGGACCGAGACTGAGTCCAGTAAAATGGTTCGACATTTTTTCTCTCTCCTTAAGATAAGCATTTGCTTTTGGGTCAACGTTGCGGAAGGTTGGATTGTCAAGGACCGGTAGATGAGAAGTGGGTGGGCCTGCGAAAGCCGCGCCTTCAAGAATAGTTCGATGCTGTGATAGATGTTCAGGCTGTTGTAGCAAATGCCAAAAATCTTGTCAGAAATGCACCGGAAAACCCGCGTCCTATGAAAATAAGGATTTCCGGGGGAAGAGGCGTTTTGTGAAAACGCCCCTTCCCCCGGCAATGCTGTTGACTTAGGGGTGGTGGACCACCTTGGCTTTGGACAAGGCCCATTTATTGAGCGGCCTCTTGGTAACTCGTTGCTGAGATGGCCTGGGGCGCTTGGGTCGATAGTACGGGACCCGATAGATCTCCTGCAACAACTCCTCGAAGACGGCCACAGCTCTTTCGGGGTCATCAGCGGCCAGGACTGCAGCGTCGGAGGCAAGGCTCATGATCGCATTCTTGAACTGAGGCTCATGGGAGTCCTCGAAAACCGCCTGAGACACCATCATGAGAGTCCTGGCGATCACGGTCATGATTGCCGCAGCGTAGAGTTCTTGCCGAATGCTGTTGCAAGTTCGCCCGTGAAATTCTTGGATCTCCAGCGTTTGTTTGTCATGCCTGTACGCGGTTTCGATTTCCCATCGCCGCCAGTATAGGTCGATCATCTGCTGCATGGGGAACTCGTCACGGTCAAATAGGTTGGTCAAGAGGACAGAAACGACGCCAGTCGGGCTTACCAATCTGATGGCTCTTACTCGGATGGGTCTGAGGCTCTTTCGCTCTTCGACCGATACTCGCTGGGTGAAGCCCAGGCTCGGATCAATGAAGATCACGTCTTCGAGTCTGCCACTGGCGACGAAGGCTTCCACCGCGGGAAAGGTTGAGCGTGACGGGCACCGGATGAGGAAATGTCCGGAGAAGTCGGTGAGAAGATTTAGCAGAAACTCGTAGCTGGGGTAACCTCGGTCGAAGATCAGCATGCTCTTTGGTCGAACGAATGGTAAAAGCTTGATGGCGAGGTCGCGTTCGGACTCGTGGACAGATGCGATGACTCTTGCTATCGGAAAGCGTCGGAAAACGTCATACAGGGTGCAGACGTTGCACTGAGGATAATGCCCTTTGCCGGAGTGCTCCAAACCACTGTTGGGATCAAACTCATCCCTTATCTCTTTTGTGGCTGGCATTGTGAACTTGGACAGATCCATGGCGGCAACGAGCATGCCATGCCAATGGAATTCAGGGCTCTCGGGCCAAGCCTCGTAGGCCAGGTTGACCGCTTTGTGGAGCAGATTCTCCAGGACATCAGCGGGGAGTTTCTTTCGAGCTTTGGATATGGCGCTGCGAGAAGCTGCTTCGGCATCAGGCCAAAGGCCGCTTCTCCTCGCATTGCGGAAGAACTCGCCGGACTTTCCTTCGACTCCTTTGGCCTTTCCGCTGGCGGTAAGGGACAGAAGCAAGACTATGAGCTTCGCCAAAGGAAGGGTACGCTTTCGAGTGAAATCGACTGGAGAGTTCTTTTCTGAATTGGGAAGATCGTGGGGGATAATCTGGAAGATTTTTCTTACAAATTCATCTGGTTGGCATGAAACTTGACAGCAGGTTATGTGCCATCGTGAACTCCTTTGGAAGAATTTTTCTGAAGCTAACGAACATTACACTCAATAATCATCTAAGACAATCTTATCGCGCGAATGCCGCATAATGTCAACGCACTTCCGGTGTGAACTTGTCGCGCCTGACCTCGATGTCATCAGGACTGCTTAATTCAACAGCATTGTCCGGAAACCGTGGCCGACAAATTTCAACGCCGCTGCCCACCTTTCTCGGTTTCCATTAGCGGCGGACGGTGTTCAACATTCATCCCGCCCTTGATAGCGCATTCTTGCGCCGACGTCCACAAAGAGCCGCTTGTCTCTGTAATTGCGGAGGGTTGCTTACAGCCAGGACGCTGCTCTGCTCCTGTGGAAAAATCGCTTGACATGGGTACAAATAGCATTATCATCAATTACCCTTAGTCATTCACCTACCGGCTTCGCCGGAAAATCGTATTGCATTGAGTGAAGAAAACAGGGGCGACACAGAGATGTTCTCCTGGTCATATGGCAAAATGGTGTTGGAAGAGCGGTTTAAATCCTCCCTAATACGAACGCTGCCTTGGGGACGCGCTGCTTCCGTGGGCTCCTGGTGCGTTTTACCGACTGTAATGTTTGGTATGATTTTTTTCTGCTTTAGACCTGGATTCGAAGCTCCCATGATCTATGATTCAATTGGATTTATCGAGGCCAACGCTTCCTTGTTTCACCAGCGAGACCTGCCTGCAGTATTGCAGATAGAACCGTCGCGCCCGCTTTTTATGTTAACAATCTACATTAATTACCTGCTCTTCGGTATGAGTACATATTATTACCGATTGATAAGTGCTTTATTATTAGCAATCGCCGGTTCGGGATTATTTGTCTTTCTGTACCTGGTACTTGGCATCCAGAATGGCTTGGTGGCGACAAGTTCCAAGACTAGATTCGCAGTATGCTGCTTCCTCGCATCCTGCTTTGTTTTGCACCCACTTCAGCCGCTAGTAGTGTTGTATTTGTGGCAGCGGGCCGCTCTTCTGTCGAGCCTTTTTTACTATTGGGCCGTGTCGGCTTATCTGGCTACCAGGCTTGGGCTGGGACGGTTCAGACACTCGGGGTTGGGCTACCTAGCTACAGGTAGTCTTTTCTTGGCTGGATTGATGAGCAAGGAGAACGCCATAACTTTGCCGGCTGTTTTCTTACTGCTGGAATGGACTTTTTTTCGGCATAGGGGTTCCAGCTTTATCCGACAATGCCGTACCATTATTCAGGTTTCCTTGCCAGTAGTTATGATTCACCTGGTGATCACTCACAGCCTTTACGGAGCTGGTAGCCTTCATTCAGGGAGTGTTATCGATTATCTTAGATATAACTATGAAGCCGCTGGAACTAGTCTGTATACGGTTGGGCTAACTGAAGCGCGAGTCTGGTTTGCCTACTTGTCGGCAATCGTGGATCCCTTCTTTCACCGTGTGCCGTTCGTCAAGGCTGAGACGTTATCCAGTTCCTTTATTCACCCATGGACAACTCTCTTGGCGCTTGCTGGCTGCGCGGTGTTGATCGGAATTAGCCTCAAATGTGCCCGAAATAGACCGATTGTTGCCTTCTCTTTGCTATTCTTTATCATCACCCTGCTGCCCGAGTCTTTCCTGAATCCCCGGTATCTTTTCTGCGGATATAGGTGCATTCTTCCAATGGCTGGCGTGCTTCTATTGGTGGGGTATGCAGCAGTCCTGTTGCTTCAGTGGAATAGGGAGATGGGCTTCGTGAGACGACTCGGAGTCTGGCTTGGTGCTTCAGCGCTTCTAGTAATAGCGTTGTTCGGGACCTGCACATTTTCGAAAGCTGACCGTTGGATGCCTATTGACCTCTGGGCAGAATCCTATTCTGAACTACCGGAGCTTTCGGACCAAGTTGAGAAAATGCCCTACCTCGATGTAATCATGAATTACAGCGCAGCACTCTTGATCTCAGACAACCCATTGAAGGTCTTAGACATTATCGAGAGAGCCTTTCCCGGAGACCGGACGGCTATTGTCGACAGGTCCAATACCCAGGTGAGGCCCAACTCAAGTGTTCTTCACAGGGATGTCGCTACAGAGAATGGGTCGTTGGTAAATATTCCGCCCCAAATACGCTCGAGAATATTAGTCAACTACGGCCAGGCATTGAAGAGAATGGGCAATCTAAAAGAAGCGGCGAATTGCTTCAGGCGCTCACTGGAATTCGATATTGGCTCAGTGTGGGGGCATATCAGCCTAGGCCTGGTCTTGGAAGAGCAAGGTGAATTCCAGCAGGCCTTGACCCATTACGCGACTGCGGTGAAACTTGCCCCCAATTCCCCTGAAGCACACTTTAATTATGGCAACGCTCTGGCAAGAACCATGAAATTAAGTGAAGCTGTCAGTTGCTATCGAACGTCAATAAGACTCGAACCCAATCATAGTCGAACACACTTGAACCTAGGATACACCCTGATGGCGCTGGGAGACTTTTCTGCTGCTAGGAAAAGCCTCCGGACCGCTGAGGCACTAGGAATTGGAGATGCCCAATTGTTCAACGCAATAGGGGTATGTTTTGCCACTGAGGGGCTGAAAAACGATGCGAGGAAGTATTTTGAGCGTGCTCTCCTCTTTGACAGGGCATATGAGGAAGCAAGGATTAATCTTAGAATCCTCGGCGAAGCCGTTAAAGATTCTGAATGAGCTTGAACGCTTGTGTGCTCATTAAGTGAGGGGTAGATTGGGAGCGGATTGGGGCCGTCCAGCTATCGGCGCATGCTACGACCACGAAAAACTGTTTGGCTGCTGGGTGAGAAACTTGACCCCGACGGGACGGAGAGTCATCTGTAACGTCCGTGAACTCAGGGTCTGCTTTCTCCTACCTGTGATAGGTTTGACGCTTGCTCAAACGGTCATGGCAATAAGGAACTACGGCATTCTGGTGGGCACGCAGATGATCGCCAAGGGGCACGACATCCCCAATGTCACGCTGGTGGGCGTGGTGTCGGCGGATGTGGGGCTGGGCGTGCCGGATTTCCGCGCGGCCGAGCGCACCTTTCAACTGCTCACGCAGGTGGCCGGGCGCGCGGGACGCGGCAGCGTGCCGGGGATCGTGCTCATCCAGACCATCAATCCCGATCACTATGCCGTGCGCATAGCGGCGGCGCAGGACTACCAGGCTTTTTACGAAAAGGAACTGGCCTTCCGGCGCATGATGCGCTACCCGCCGTTCAGCGCCATGGCCAACGTTCTGGTGCGGAGCGAGAAGAAAGAGATGGCGATGCGCCTGAGTTCCGAGTTTGGCCATCCTGCTCACACCGCCCCCGGAAAAACTCCGCGTGATGGGGCCAGCAAGAGGCGCCGGTGGCGCGCACACGAGTTTCTAAGCTACGTCGCGGCGCCGATGGCCAACGCCAGCAACTGGGTGGAGCGAGTCACGCAACGTTTGCTGCAAGAGCCGGACGCCTACCTCGCCGCCCAGGGCCTGGGCAGATTCGAACGGTCGTACAACGGCCCGGGCGCGGTGTGGACGGGCCTTCCACTCATGGAGCCGTATCTGCGACCGGTTGCCCTCAGCAACGGCGCTTTCGTTTTTGGCGGGCTGGCCCGAGCGCGCTCACCAACCGCCCGCCGGCTCCCGGGTTGCTCGCCACGGTTGTCGGGGACACGAACCAGGTCGCCTACGACTGGGAATTCACCGGGCCGCGGCTTCACGCCTGGCTGAATTTCAGTCAGTTGATTCGATTGGCTCTGCACCTCGCCCAGGTGCGCCCGGATCGGCGAACCAGTGGCCCCGCGCCCTGGAGCCCAAGCTGGGCAATTGCGTAACCGCGGTGAGGCGGACCGGGCCGGCCCAACTCTCGTTGATCCGTCGCTCCGGAATGGGCTTAACCTCGGCCGAGTTGGAAACTGGCTGGCGGATTGGTTCCGCGATCCCAAGAAAAGCCTGGGAACAAGCCGTCGACGCCGTCGATCGGCAACGTCAACATGATCGGCACCATCCCCGGCACCGAAGTGCATTGGGGCCTGGTGCTGGGGATCGTCGCTTGCATCCTCGCCTATATCCTGATCAACCACACCGTGTTCGGCTTCTCGGCCCGCGTCGCGGGCGGCAATGTCCGCGCCGCGCGCATGGTCGGCCTGCCCGTCGGCAAGCTGATCCTGATCACCTGCTTCATCGGCGGCGCGGCGGCGGGCCTGGCCAGCATGGTCGAAGTCGCCGCGCGAGACGGATGCGGCTTGTGGAGAGGTAGTCATTGAAGATTCCTAGCCTGCGCAGGCTCTTGTCGCGTGAGGAGGCAACGAGGCCGTAGCGAGCCTCCGGCTCGCCGTCGAATCTCCGGGGGAATACGCGCGGGCTTGGTCTAGGTCGCGCGTCATCCGCAGTTGGTAATCTTGCTTGTCGAGGCTCTCACACAGCTGATGCGCGCGAGCTCCGTCGTTGCCCTTGAGCAGTACTTCAACCCACTCGTCTAGGTCCGAGCAGAAGTGGTAGCGGAGCTCGACCTGGAGGTCGAGCTCCGCGGATTCCACGAGATGGCATGACAAGACGGCGCCACCGGCGTCTGGTCCTGAGAAGGTCTCTTCGAGAACTCCCCTCGGTGCATGGACCGTCCAACCATCAGGTTGGCCGGCCCGGGACAGTGCCTGACGCCATTGGGCGAGACCGGCTTCCTCGCCGACGTGAATCTCCTGCCCTGAGCCGATCAGCCCAACCAGGACGCACCATTCCGGGACGCGCTCGCCGAACTCCACGAATAGCTCGGGTTCTGACTTCGCAACGGTGAGGTGGCGTTTGTCTGCCACCTGCTGCGGATCCCATGCCCGCTGGGCCTCGTCGTACACAATCAGATGTTCCTGCGGCACGGCGCTGGTGTCGCCCATGTAGTAGTTCACGTAGTCCCACACGTGGCGCACGAATACCTTGCCCCCACCACCCACTTCGCGCAGCTCGTGTTGGAGCACCTTGACCAGCGGTTGGTTGCCCGAGAGGAATACGCCTGGAGCCGAAGGCTTTCCACCCGCGCGCTCGACCGCGAGATCGTCAAGTGCGGGATTGTGGACGGCGCTGAGGCCAACCAGCGTCTTCCCCGACCCTGGCACGCCGGTGACCAGCACCAGATGACGTGAGTGTGTGAGCGCGGCTTCGTGCGCGACCCTGGCGATTTCGTCGATTGCCGGTTGGGTGGCCGCGCGCGCTCGATGAATGGGGCGAATCTTATTGTGGAGGAACAGCTCCCGGGCTGCTTGGACCAGGGTGGGGAGTGGGCAGTAGGCGTCGTGGGCCAGGAATTGGTCGGCTGTGAGAGGACCGTCCGCCCACGGGCGCTGGAGCCGTTGAATGAGCCCGTGGAGGGAGTCGGGGCCCGCTATGTGGACGCCGTTGCGAACTCCGGCGTACCCCTTGGCGTGCGTTGGAACGACGACGGCGTGCACCTCGCGCTCCGCACAATGCTTGTGGTAGCAGCGCAGGTCACGCGCGTATGCTGCCGCCTGATCCAGGTCGGCTTCGTCCGGTCGCTCCTTGCCCTTTAGCTCGAGGACAACAACGGCCCCGCTGACGAGCAAGACCACATCTGGTCGGCGGGACTCGAGCGGCAGCTCGTACTCGAGGATGGCCGTGTACGTGTCGGCGAGGTCGTCGAGGATGACGACCTCGCCGACCTGGTGCTGCAGCTGAGGGATCGACTCGTCCCAGGCAATGACCTGAAGCTCTCCCGCACCTTGTAGGAAATCCTCAAGCTTGACCCTGACGATGCGGGGCTCCGCTTCGGAGAAGGTCGGGAAGTCACTCTCCCAACCGCAGCGAGCTCTGACGGAATCGAACGGCCTGAGTACCATTTTGCCCCCTGCTTGGCCGGACATGCTATGGATCCTATGTGACGATCAGTTGCGAGAACAGCCAACAATTCCCGCGGTGGCGGTCCCGTTTGCTAAACT